>NZ_CP197412.1:3260186-3912223 GCF_052161625.1 Brakhagea slesvicensis | reverse complement strand
GCGGGGTTAGCTAGGTCTGTAGCGTGACCAATGGCGGGCCTGCAAACGGTTCGTTCTGCCGCAATCTCCGGAGCTGCCCACAAGCCGCTTGAATGTCATTTCCCTTGCGTTGACGGAACATGACATTGATCCCACCATCCACCAACGTACGGCGAAATTCAAAGATCGCGTCCGGTGACGGAGTTGCGTAGGGCAAGCCCGGAACCGGGTTATAGGGAATGACGTTGAGCATCGCGGTGCGTCCGCGTAGCAATTTCACCAACTCACGTGCGCACTCGGCGGAATCGTTCACGTCCTTCAGGAGAACGTATTCAAAAGTCAACCGGCGCCCGGTCGCTTGAAAGTAACGATCGGCGGCTTCCAGAATGGGGTCAATTCCGATCTTTTTGTTGACCGGAACCAGCTGGCTTCGTAAAGCATCGTTCGGAGCATGCAGGCTAATGGCGAGTTGGTAGGGGGATCGATCCTCCGCGAGCTTGTCGATCGAAGCGGGTATTCCCACCGTGCTGATGGTGATCCGTCGGGGACTGATTCCCAATCCGATTTCAGTATCTTTTGCCACAGACAGCGCATCGAGAACGCGAGGCAGGTTCGCCAAAGGCTCTCCCATCCCCATCATGACAATGTGGCTCAGTCTTTCGTCCGCTGGTAGCAGCCGCTGCAGCTTCAACATCTGCTCCAGGATCTCGGCCCTCGTCAGATTTCGATCCACCCCATCGAGCCCGCTAGCGCAAAACACGCATCCCATCGCACAGCCTACCTGGCTGCTCACGCAAATGGAACGACGCGGGCCATCCCGAAGTAAAACGCATTCAATGCGTCCCCCATCGTGCAATTGAAGCAGAAGCTTTTGCGTCCCATCTTCCGAGTCCTGCGTCTCCACCGTGGTTGATCGAAAGAAATCAAAGGCTTCCTCCAATTCCGATCGCAATGCCTTCGGTAAATCGGACATGTCTGCGAACGAAGCGGCGCGGCGATGATACACCCAAGCCAAAACTTGCTTAGCGCGGTACCTGGGATGCCCTCGGCCGCTGAGCCAAATGGAAAGCGAGTCCAGGGATTGCTCCAGAATGGAGGGTTTTTCAATGCGATTGCGAATGGTATGGATGGGTGGCGGAGGAAGTTCGAGTGTCATGCCGTCAGGCCAGAAGAAGAAAGAGAAACCGCTTCGAGAGCGTCCTGCTATTGTAGTCCTGCCGGCCAGGAAGGGCTAACGCAAAGCTTGCCAGCCGAAACATCCGGTTCAAAATTGCGCGAAAGCGAACCAATTGCTGGTTTTGTGGAATTCCGCTCTTCGGTAAAATCCTGGTGCACCGCGGAGGCCTGTCGCAAAGGGGGAGAGCCATTTCTTCTCCCACGAAATGGTCCACCGGCGGACAATCTCTTTCCCAAAACTCTATTTGGAGTATCCCAACGAGTGACTACGAATTTAGGTTCGACTCAATATACGGCAGCGGTCGCAGGCGAAATCACCCCTGAAATGGAGTTTGTCGCCAAGCGTGAGAAACTTCCCGCCGAGACCATTCGCTCCGAGGTTGCAGCGGGACGCATGGTGATCCCGGCAAATAAAGTCCACTTGGCAGGTCGTCTGGAGCCCATGTGCATCGGAATCGCGGCCAAGTGCAAGATTAATGCGAACATCGGAAACTCCGCCGTCACTAGCAATGTCGACGAAGAACTGGAGAAACTTCACGTATCAGTCCACTACGGCGCTGACACGGTCATGGATCTCTCCACCGGAAAAGACATCGACAACATTCGCAAAGCGATCATCGAAGCCTCGCCGGTTCCGATCGGCACCGTCCCCATCTACCAAATGCTGGAGGAACTGGGAGGCAATATCGAAGACATGCGGGCTCAGCATTTCCTCGACATGGTCGAGCACCAGGCCAAACAAGGGGTCGACTACATGACCATCCATTGCGGCGTGCTACTCGAACACCTGCACCTTACGGTCGAGCGCGTCACCGGTATCGTCAGCCGGGGTGGTTCGCTCATCGCCAAATGGATGATGGCGCATCGGAAACAAAACCCGCTCTACGAAGCGTTCGATGATCTTTGCGACATCATGCGTCAATACGACGTGACCTGGAGCTTGGGGGACGGCCTTCGCCCCGGTTCGATCGCCGACGCGAGCGACGCGGCGCAGTTTGCGGAATTGGATGTTCTCGGCAAACTCTGCAAACGTGGATGGGAACGGGGCACGCAAGTCATGGTGGAAGGGCCTGGTCACATCCCCATGGACCAAATCGACATGAACATCAAGAAGCAGATCGAAGTTTGCCACGGCGCTCCGTTCTATGTTCTCGGACCGTTGGTCACCGATATCGCCCCAGGCTATGACCATATCACCAGCGCTATCGGTGCTGCAATGGCAGGCTGGAGCGGTGCTGCCATGCTTTGCTACGTCACCCCCAAAGAACATTTGGGGCTCCCTAACCGAGAAGACGTCAAGCAAGGGGTAATCGCATACAAAATCGCGGCTCACGCTGCCGATGTCGCTCGTCGACGCCCCGGCGCGCAGGAACGAGACGATGCCCTTTCCCGTGCTCGATTCGGATTCGATTGGAACGAACAATTCCGGTTGTCACTCGATCCCGAAACCGCTCGTTCCTACCATGACGAAACGCTCCCCCAAGATACGTTCAAGAGCGCTCACTTCTGCAGCATGTGCGGCCCGAAGTATTGCTCGATGCGCATCACGGAAGACATTCGCAAAATGGCAGCCGAGTCGGGTGAAAACGAACTTGTTCAATTGAAATAACGTCCCATCCAACCGAAAGCGGGAGTCAAACTCCCGCTTTTTTTACGTCTATACTTTTGAGAGACGTCCAAGCTTATGAAATTTCATGCTCCAAACACGCTGATCCCATGGCTTATCGCGATGTCAATGGCCCTCATCACGATCGCCAACGCGGAGGCACAACCGAATCAAGCTCCTCTCGCTGGACTATCTCCCCAGACACTCCGAGTCCAAGACGTCGAGAGGCAATACTTGCTCGCCTTGCCAAATAACCTTCAATCGGCAAATCCAGCGGCCCAGGCGGACTCGCTCCCCTCTTCCGATAAGAAACGGGAGACTTTGGTGCATCCAGTTGTTTTTGTTTGGCATGGACATGGAGGGGCCATGAAGCACTCGGCCCGAACCTTTCGGATCCATGAGCTCTGGCCGGAGGCCATCGTGGTATACCCTCAGGGATTGCCGACTCCTGGAATGACCGACCCGAAAGGGACCAAAAGCGGATGGCAGAAGTTTGATGGTGACCAGAACAATCGAGACTTGCTGTTTTTCGACAAGCTCCTGGATGATTTAACCAAATCCTGTGCCGTGGACCGCAGTCGTCTCTACTCGATGGGACACTCCAATGGAGCTGCGTTCACGTACCTTCTGGCCATGGAAAGACCTGAGATGTTTGCCGCCATCGCCCCCTCCGCAGCCCCCGCGCGTGGCGTCAGAGCGGGTCTCTTCGCAGGTGACCCTCTCGCCAAGATTTCGCCGCTACCGGTCATGCACATAGTGGGAACAGACGACAAAGTGGTTCCCAGATCGTGGCAGATTCCAACGATTGAGGCATTCAAGAAAAAGAATGAATGCTCACCCGATGCAAAACGTTGGGAGACAGGCTGTGTCATCTACGAATCCAAGGTCCATGCACCTGTCGTGGTGATGGAACACAGTGGGGGACACACTTATCCCCAAGAGGCAAATGCAAGAATCGTCCAATTCTTCAAACAACATTCGCGTTCAGACGGTGTGCATCGCCCCTCCAAATGACAGCCGATGGACCGATTTCCCAATCGCTTGAGGTTGGGAAAGGTAGACCCTCGACATACGCGATCCAGTTGGTATCGTGTCGTTGTGATCGCATGCCCTATCCCGTCCTTTGTCATTCGCTGCACGTTTATCTTTATGCTCCATCTACAAAGCGAGTCCCAAGAGCGTTGGCTTCGACAGGTCGATGCTCACTTAGAAGAAATCCTGGTCGACCACGCGCACTGCGAATACAAGGCGGCAGCCACCGCCATGAACTTGCTCGGCGCTTACATCGAAAAAACCGAGTTGACCCGCGAGATGACTCGCATCGTGGAGGAAGAACTCGAACATTTCCACATGGTTCTCGCATTGCTCCAAAAGCGAGGGATTCCGTTTCGAAGGCAACGTCCTGGAAACTACGGCAAATCGCTGAACGAATTAGTCCGTCCCACCGAACCGCACCGCGCTGTAGATCGGCTCTTGATCGCCGGATTGATCGAAGCTCGATCGTGCGAACGATTCGATCTGCTTCGGCAACATGTTTCCGACCCTGAGCTAGCTTCGTTCTACGGTTCATTATTCGAATCCGAAGCCAGGCACCACACGACCTACGTTCGAATGGCCAAACTCTTCGATACCGAAGCCGACGTTCGCACACGCCTTGCCTATCTCTCGGCCGAAGAGACAAAGATTATCGCGGTCGGCAATCCGCTCCCTCGAATGCACAGCTAATCTGCCCCCAACGCGCATCGAACTAACTTGCATGCACGGGCCGATCCGTCCTCGCGTAACGCGCAGAGCAGCTCGGAGCCTAACGTCGCAACTCCGCAACGCGTTCTGCCGCTTTGCTGGCCAATTCGTGGGAAGCATGATTCTGAACGACAAACTCGTAGAACTTCATCGCGTTGTCGATCGCCTTTTGCTTTCGCTCGCCGCTCAAATCCGCGATTAACACTTCGCTGCACCGACCCGCTTCAAATGCGGAACGAGCCTGCCAATTTTTGATCTCTTCGGGCGCCTGCGTGGCCCCGTAGCCGTACATGACTTTCTGGAACTCCGCGATCGCCTTCGCGAAGTCTCTTTCTGCGAACAAGACTTCGCCGATCATGAAGCGGGATCTCGCACCGAGCTCATTGCGATTGTTCTCTGCGACCTCGTTGTAAGCGTTGATGGCTTCTGCTGGCCGCTTGAGATTCTGCCTCGCGTAAGCGAGTTCATAAAGGGCGATGGGGCGGTAGGGAGACTCCGGAAACTTCACAACCAACTCATTGGTCCAAGCCTCCGCTTCTTTCCAACGCTTGAGTTCACGAGCCGATTGGCCGCCGTGAAGCAATGTCAAGGCTTCGACTTGATCCCCCACAGGGATTCCGTTCGAAGAGGCTTTTTGAATCGCCGACCGAAGGCCTTCGTATTCTTTCCAAGCGTCTGCGAAATTGCTTTGCTTTAATAAGCTTTCGGCGATCATGAAACGAGCATCCGTGGAGAGCTCCCCTTTTGGAAACTCTTTGAGTTGCTGCCGAAACTTGGTCGTCGCAGTCGGGAAATCCCCTTGCTGGAAGAAGGCCCAACCCATTTTATAAAGGGACTTTTCCTGCAGCTCGGAATCCAATGTCTTGCTCGCAGCGACTTGATAGGCCTGGATCGCTCGATCGTATTTAGAACTGTCGTATTCTGCTTGCCCTACATGAAAGTAGGCTTCTGCTGCGAGGGGGCTATCGGGATACTGCTCGACCAACTTCTCGAACTGCTGAATCGCGCTCGCCGTATCCCCCTTGGTCTTGTAGGTCCATGCAAGCTCGTATTGGGCTTTGTCGGCCAATGGGAAGTCGACTTTCTTCTCTTGGAGCAGCCTTTGAAGCTTCGAAATAGCCGCTATCGCTTCGTCATGCTTCTCATTGGCTACCAAACTCAGCGATTGCTCGTAAAGGACCTTCACCGCGATATCGTCGGAAAGCGACGCGGTTGAGAGCTTCGCCAGCGTCGCTAGAGCTTCGTCCGCATGACCTAGCTGTCGAAGGCAAATGGCTCTAGCGATCTTCGATTCCACTCCCAAGCTATCCGTTCGATCCGACTGAGCTACTGGCGTGACGAGCTCGAGCGCAGGTTGGTAAGCCTCCTGCTGAATCAATACGAATGCTTTGCCATAGGTCGCGAAGTCGCGGAGCCCGGACTCCTTCGAGGAATCGATGACGCTGTCATACGCGCGCAGGGCTCGTGGGAGATCCCCCATGCCCGCAGCAATCTGTCCGATGCGAAACTCTGCTTGGCCGCGAAGTCGCGATTGGGGAGTGCGTTTTACGAGCCCTTCGAGTGCTGCGATCGCTTTCGCGTCATCCTTTTTCTGAACCATGGCTTCGGCCAGTGTCATGGACGCTTCATCCGCTTGAGGCCAATCTGACGATTCGGCGAGCGACTGCTCCAACGCACGAATCGAGTCGCCTAGCTTGCCGGTCTTCAATTGGCTGGCACCCTGCAGAAAAAGAGCTTCTGCCTTCGCTGCCGGTCCTAAGGACTGCTTCAGAAGCCGCTCGGTGGTGGCGATGGTTTTTTCCCATTGCCCTGCCAAATAATGCGCCACGGCAAGCCGTCCTTCCCATGTCGGTCGAAGCGGATCGCTAGGCTGGGCAGCGATCAATTGCTCAAACGCATTGATCGCCGATTCATGTTGCCCCAATTGCAAAGTGGATTCAGCACGGATGTAAGCCACGTCGGGAGCCAATGGATCGCCCGCATATCGCTTTGCAAAGGCTTCACTCCAACGCTGCGCGTCGGCAAGTTCGCCGAGTTGCAATCCGCAAAACGCGGCGTTGTAAACGGCGCGAGGTGCCAAGGCGTCATCGGGAAACTCGTTGGCAATCCGTTCATAGATCTTCTTCGCCTCACCACGCGTTGCAGGCTGCGTGTTCAAACTATCGGCCAAGTCCATATACAAAAGCGGTGCCGATGGCGTCTTCGCACCCCATGTCAACGCATCCTTGGCAATCGCAGCGATGGCGTCTTCTTTTCCCTGCAGCATCTTGATCTGGCAGATCCAGTGAGCCGCTTCCGCTGCCCGCTCATCTCGCAGTGGGAGCAACTGCTCAAACGCGAGAACTGCCTCATCGTATTTCTTCTCTCGCATCAACGACTGTCCCGCCGCAAGGGACGAATTCTTAGCGTACTGCGAATTGGGATACTCTTCTGCCAGTCGTTGATACGCCTTCGCGGATTCGCGATATCGGCCATCCTTCGCCATCGCGAACCCAAAGCGATACAGAACGTAGTCCGCATTCTTTAAAGTCGCAAACGAATCGGACTGCATCAGTGCATCGAAAAGTTGAAGGGACTTTTTCGCGTCACCTTGGATCAACGCTAAGTCGGCTGTCCGCAAAAGGACTTCGTTCTTCAACGAGTGATCTGAGTACTTCTGCAAAAAGGACTCGTATGTTTCAATCGCTAGCTGCGGCTGCTTCAATTCCTCGTAGGTTAGACCAAGCCCAAAAATGGCATCCGGACGAACGGTTGAGTTCTCGAGTTTTTTGTTTTGAATGAGCTGGCGATAGAGGCTCACAGCCTCGTCGGAGCGTCCCAATCTCGCTTCCGCTTCCGCCGCGTAGTAAAGGGCTTTGTCGAGGAAACTCCCATCCGGAAACTTGGAAACCACCAGTGCCAGTACCTTGGCCGCCTCGCGTAGAGGTGAATCAGCCGAAGCTTCTTTGCCGATCGGCGCGCTCGAGAGGAAATGGCTCTGATAAAGACTCCACCCCAAATTGACTAACGCCTCTTCCCGCTGCTTGAGACTCGGATTCTGCAACGCAAGTTTGAACTCCCGAACCGCGCTGTTGAAATCCGGCATATCCTGCTGAAGGTAACATACCCCCAAAAAATGGTGGGCGCTCGACGCGGAGGGGTCGCTGGGGTACTCCTGGAGAAGCTTCTTCCAGTTCTCGATCGCGAGAGGATACGCCCCGTTATTCTGGGCATTCGCTGCATCCGCGAACAACTCTCGCGCCCGCTCGGCGTTCTTTTCCTTGTCCGAAAGCTTCTTCAAACTGGATGCAGGAGGCTGCGAAGCAGGGGGCTTTTGTTGCGCCACGCTTGCCATCGCTGTCCACTGGAATGCGAGGGAGGAAAGCAAAGCGAGACGGAGCCGCCTTCGCCACGTCCTGCGCGAAAGGTCAGCGACGCGAGCTTGAAAGCAGGGAAGTTGACGGAGGGTTCGCAATAAGGAAGACTTCTGGGCCATAACGGTTCCGACGGTCTTATGGATCGAGACTAGGGTTACAACTAGGGAAATCGGCGTTGGCCAAACCCATCCCGTAGTTTACCGTAGTAGGATGCGGCCGGAAAGTTTGTGAGGGTGCAGCAACACTCCCGCAAACGACAGACTCGCCTCTGTTCGTCTTAAACCGTCCGACGCGAATCTTTTCCCTTACCCCTACACCTTGACACCACCTTAGACTCTTCGCCATTTCGCTCCCTCCCACACCTTCGTACTTTCGGCCTCCCGTTTTTGCTATCTATTCTCCATGCGCATTCTTATCACCGGCGGCAGCGGCTTTATCGGATCCCATCTCACGGACTTCTTACTGGCACAAAATCACTCGGTCCTCGTCGTTGACGATTTCAGTACAGGGAGCCGCGATAACCTGAAACACTTGCAGGGGCACGCCCAACTGGAGGTCATCGATGCGGATCTAGGGAACGCGACATTGATCCGCGAGGTTTGCGAAGGGGTGGATCAAGTCTATCACTTGGCAGCAGCCGTCGGGGTCGCGTTGATCGCGAAGCAGCCCATCCAAACAATCCATCGCAACATCTACCCGACCCAACTCCTGCTCGATGAACTGCGTCGTATTCACCTAGCAGGAAAAGCCGTTCCCCTTTATTTGGCGAGCACGAGCGAAGTGTATGGCAAGAACCCAAAATCGATCTGGAACGAAAACGACGATCTTGTCTTCGGGTCGACTACCAAACCCAGGTGGAGCTATGGGGCCAGCAAGGCGATCGACGAGTTTCTCGCTCTGGCATGCGTCCGCGAATGCGGGATGAAGATTATTGTCGGCCGGTTTTTCAACGTCGTCGGGCCGCGTCAGACTGGCGCATACGGTATGGTCCTTCCTCGATTTGTCGCCGCCGCGATGCAGAACCAACCGATTCTTGTCCATGACGATGGTCTTCAGGAGCGTTGCTTTGCACACGTGCAGGATGTCGTCGCGGGCTTTACCACACTCATGAATACCGAGTCCGCGTTCGGCCGTATCTACAACATCGGCGCGGACTCCCCTATCTCCATTTTGGAACTGGCCCAACGCGTCCAAAAGATTGTAAACCCCCAGGCACCGATCGAGTTCCAATCCTATGCCAAAGCCTATGACGAGGACTTTGAAGACATCCGCCGGCGCGTTCCCGATCTGACTCGCATTCGCGAAGCGATTGGCTACGCTCCTCAACTCACCATTGACGACATCATCCGAGATGTCTGGGACTCGATGCAATCCATCGATTGATTCCATTCCCAACAGCTTTCCACTCGGATCGTTTGGAATCGTGATCGTGCTCAGTGAAACGGTGCTCGTACTCGTGCTCGCTATCGAATCGAGGCAATCATGACAGAACACTTCTTCGACCACGATCGACTGGACGTTTATCGGCTTTCGATTGAGTATGTTGCCAAAGCATTTGATTTCTCACGATCATTGGAGGGATTTCATCGCCATGCTTGTGATCAATGGTTGCGTTCAGCACAGTCGATTACGAAAACGAGCACCGCGATGCTGAGCACGAGCACGACGCAACCTGCTTCACACGGCTAACCGTCCTGTCGATACGGAGATCCCTTGCCGTGATTCTTACCGACTAACTCGTGCGGACTCGTTCATCGCACGCGTTTCCATCACACCGTTCTCGCGTAAATGGGCACGAGGCGATTGGTAGAACTGGATGAACTGCTCTCTCCAAGTACGGCGAGTTCCCTCGCTCAATCGCCGGCTTAGAAACCCAGCAGCAGTCCCCTTTTGCAAATCGCCAATATAAATCTGCAGCGCAGAACGACCGTCTGCACCTTGATTCAGCAGGAACGCTACGACGCTCCACGCGTCCCGATACCCTTTTGCATCCAGCGTTTCCAGTCGTAGTTCTTCGAGTTCTTCGAGCTGTACAATCTGCCCAAATCGAAGCTGAGCCCGCACGGCGGGTCCATGGATCGGATGTTGCCATGAAACAGAATGATCGGTTTCAAAGTATTCGGCGAGCCCTTCATCCAACCACAGTGGAAGCTGGATCCCTGACTGGTGAAGGAGGGCATGAGTACATTCATGCCTAGCATCCTCGATCCAATCGGAGTGAAAGTAGGTAATGACAAGACTTTGCCCGCGATTCTGTATGAACAGCGCGCGCCGCTTAGGAACGCTAGGAAAGTGCCTCGACAAATACCACTCGTACTCCTCGACGTTTTGAAGGACGACGACTCGTACGACTTCGGAACTCAACCCAACTCCCAGTTCCGTCGCGATTTGCTTTGGTAGCTGCTCCAGTTTCAGAGCCACCGGATGAAGTTTGGCCGCAGCGACCGTGCTATATATCGCGAACGAACCGTATTGACAGCAGTTGGACCACTTCGACGGTTCTGGCATCTCGTGCTGGCCCCACAGCAGTCTAGGGGCGAGACATACGGCGAGCATCACCACCATGGGCCAAGGCCAACGACTTGGGGTCATCACCGAAACCTCCTGCTAGAATCGAGAGGGTCGGCTACTTCACGCCAAAGAAATCGGTAGCGCGCACAAATGCGAACTGATTCTTCCACCCTTGAATCAATTGCAGCTCTTTACGATCTTCTTCGCTCAGAGAATCCTTCGTCAGCATTCTCGCTGTGAGTTCTTGCGTCCCGGAACTTGTGCGTGTCTCCAACTTCAATTCCATAGGAAGCAGTCGCGCATCGAGCAGCAACTGATTGAGCTTCAATCGCAATTGAGGTGGCTTGTACGGAGGAAACACGGCAGCCAGTTTCGTCGCAGCATCCGCAAAATCTGAATACCTTACCGCCATGATCTCCATCGCCGGCTTGCTCGTTTTGACGCGATACTCCACCGTCGCATCACGGATCGTCAGACTATTCGCGTCAGGCCGACTTTCTTGAATGTCGACCGGCTTGGTACGAGCCAATAACTCGGTAAGCATGGAATCGAGCGATGCGAGCTCGATCTCGGTCATCTTCCGTTCGTTGGTGTTCAAAAGGGTCAGCATCTGACTCTGAGAATCCAAAATCGTCACCTTGCCCTGCTGATCATTGAGCTCGATCGACAAATGTTCGGTGAACAAGGTCTGGAATTGGGCGACAGGTGGCTTCGAATCGTCACTGTAAATGTCGACATCCAAACGAAAGCCCATTGGGATTGCTTGAACAACATTGGCAGTTGGTATCGCACTCTTTGATGAAGCAGGTCGAACGTCTTGTGCACGCAGCATTCCCAAACCTCCACCTAGGAACAGGATCACCAAAAGGATGAATCGGAATGCAGCAGGGATAGACATTGCAATTGACATTCGTTCCTCACTCGAACAAGCACGACAAACAGGAAGTGCGATTCTAGAAACCTGCCGAGGAAATCGCTGCATCGCGCGCGACATCCGTGGCGGGGTCGTACGGATAGAAGCTTCGCGAGACTCTCTCGGCCAACGTCATCAAGTAAACTCGACGAAACGTCGCTTCATCCATGTCGGTAACAGGGGCACCCGTCTTCGGATAAATGAACTCCGGATGCAGTTTGCGAAACACAATCTCTCTGGCATCTTTGCATTTGTAAGTCGTAACCGATGCGGAGCACTGCCCTTTATAAAGGGTCTTCCCATCGTAGAGCTTCAAATCCGAGACATCGATATCGATTATAAAGTCCGCTCCGAGCCTCTCTCCGACTTGAATCGGATCAACTTTGCCAAGTTGCTGATCTTGGATCATTCGATCCACTTCGTCTTGGCTGATCATCCGAACCTTCTTCACCTTGTTCTGCAGAAGCAGATTGACGTTTCGAGCCAACACCAAACTCGAAGCGTCGGACGTATGCACGCCATTGCTGCTAACCAGAACTGCAACTTTCTTTTCTTCCAAGCCCGCAAACTCGGCGGGATTGTCCCGCCCCTTGATCGCATACAAAAGATTCGAAGCCAACCGTACGCAGCCGGAGGTGGTGATACACAAGACGGAAACCAGACAAGCGATCGCCCAAGCGGATGGGAGCGAGCGACTCGCTTTGACTCGTATAGTAGGAAGCATGCAATGAGCCCGTCGCAATGACTGACCGGGATATAGATCCAACACGTAATGGGCTTATAGAAAATGTCTTGTGCGGTCGCTATCCCAACTTCCGCGTTCTTTAACCGCCTAGTTTCCACAACCAATCGCCGATCGCCACCACCAACGCAACCACCATCAGCCCGATCGCCCCCCATGCAAACCATCCCCTCCGATGGAATGTCCCGCTAACGCTCCCCCACATCCAGTACGTAGCAGTAACCCAGGCTTGGAGAAATAAAAGTAGGCCAGCAGGATTCGCGTTGGCAGCAGCACCCCACTCTCCTCGCATCGCGAGGGACCAAGAGGTCGTCATTCCACACGACGGACATCGCACTCCCCAAAGCTCCATCCATGTGCATGCAGGCAGTCCCAATTGCCTATGAGTCCCAAATCCCTCCGTCGCAGGCGTGAGCTGAGCCGCGATCGCCAGGATCGCAAATAAACCACAGCTCATCACACCATATGCACACCGCGACGTGCGTGATAAATGCCTTCCACCCCGGGAACTGTCCAGCTGTCGCTGGGGGGAATCGCAGTCATCGCACACCTGTTTGGCAGGCAAGCTTGGGGGACCAGGTAGGATGGGAAGCACTCCTCGAATTCGAAGTATCGTCTTTGTGGCGGAACCGCATGGAGACTGATGTTTCGGCGATTCGGGAGAATCGCTAAAGTCGCCGGACCGCATCTGTCGCCGAGGAGGTCATTATGCCATACGGAATCTACTTGTCAGCTGCCGGAGCGCATGTCCAGAACCACCGTTTAGAAGTCCTCAGCAATAATCTTGCAAACATCAACACCCCAGGTTTTAAACAGACGTTTGCGGTGCTGCAAAGTAGGCACAACAAAGCGATCGAAGAAGGAATGGTCTCGCCTAACTCCGGAACCTTGGCCGACGTAGGTGGCGGAGTTCGCATCCAACCGACCGAGACTTCGTTCGAGCAAGGCCCCATGGAGCGAACCGGGAATCGAACCGACTTTGCCCTCAACGACACGAATAGCTTTTTCGTCGTCCAACGGGGCGATGAGCAGCTACTGACCCGTGCCGGCGGATTCGTTTTCAACTCGACAGGCCAGCTCACCACCACCAACGGCGACTTGGTTCTCAGCACCGACGGGAACGCAATCCAGATCGATCCCAGCAGTCGATACGATGTCCATGACGATGGCACGATCCGACAAAATGGGGCCGCTACCGCTCTGATGGTCGTTCGTCCTCAGAATTTGGGAGACCTCTCTCGAGCAGGGGACAATCTTTTCAAACCACTCGCGGAGACGCAACCCGTTCCTCCCAACGAACGCGCGGTCGCCAACGGTTTCCTGGAACGCTCGGCGGTCAACCCGACCATGGCCATGATGGAACTCATCGAAGCCTCCAGAGCGTATGAATCGAACCTTCGCCTTATTCAACATCAAGACCAAGCCTACGGGAACTTGATCGGCCGCATCCTCAAAGAATAGCCCTCCAGGCTGATGCGAACGATTCAGAGCTTTCCTTACTTACCACGGAGTCCGTATTCATGAGCGTGCAATCACTCTACACCGCAGCCACCGGCATGGATGCAATGCAAACCAAGCTGGATGTGATCGCAAACAATCTTGCGAACATGAATACAACTGCCTTCAAACGGGATCGAGCCAACTTTGAAGATTTGCTTTATCGGCAAGAAGTCTATCCCGGAATTCAAGACTCACAGCAGAACCCAACTCCTGTCGGTGTCGAAATCGGACTCGGTACTCGCGTTCAGAGCACCCAGAAGGATTTCACACAGGGGACCATCGAACAAACGGGCCGAGAACTCGATGTTGCAATCGAAGGACGGGGATTCCTGCAAGTCTTTGATCCCGTCACCCAAACGCAGCAATACACGCGAAGTGGGAATCTTGATATCAACGCAAACGGCCAATTGGTAATCGGATCCGCGCAAACGGGCCGATTGCTGGATCCTCCCATCGCGATCCCGCAAGACGCTACGGCGGTCGTTATCAACGCGAACGGCCAAGTCATGGTGCGGCAAGTCGGGCAAACACAGCTGACCCAAGCAGGTGAAATCCAGATGAGCGCCTTCATCAACCCCGACGGCTTGCTCAAAGTGGGGGAGAATCTCTACCAAGTCACCGATGCCAGCGGTGCCCCTCTCCCCGGCCAGCCCGGGCTCAACGGGCTGGGCATCATCCGCCAAAATTCGCTCGAAAAGTCAAACGTGGAGCCGGTTCGCGAACTCATCGATCTGATCACGACACAACGCGGCTTTGAACTGAACTCGCAAGCGATCCAGGCGGGGGATCAAATCCTTCAACAGATTGCGAATCTACGCAGATAAAACGATGTCCACCTCCGCAACCATTTCACGCATCCTTTGTCTCTTATTCGCCGTCAGTTGCTTCGCAGCTCAGATCGGTCGGGTGTTGGGGCAGCCTGCCCCCTCCTCGCGACCGCGTGCTCTCTTTGAATCCAAGACCACGATTCGCTTGAGCGCGTCCGCAAAATGCGCGAATAACATTCTGCGATTGAAGGACATGGCGGACTTACAGGGCCCGTCCGCTTCGTCGAAACGGTTAGCCGATCTCCCCATCGCCCCGACTCCTCCAACAGGACGTCTCCAAGATTGGACTCGGTCCGATTTGGAGAAAGCACTCCAATTGCGAGGAGTCGACGTGTCGACCCTGCAATGGGATGGAGCACCACTTTGCCGAGTGGAGCGAGTCGCTGCGACGCAGATCGTAGATCGCCCATCCCTCGCCCCCAACATCCTACCAGCAAGTGCCGTTCGCTCGTCTAGCCCGATGGCATCGGAACATATCAATGCACCAAACCCTACAACCGAGGCGAATGCGGTCGACGAAAAGGGGTTCGTGACAGCCTTCACGACTCCGGGTGTCGTCGCGCAGGCCGAACGCATCGCGCAGACAGCGATCGAGAACTATCTTCAAACTCAGACGCAGTCGTCAGCCGAGTTCCTGGTCAAACCGATCCTTGCCCCCAACCTCGCGCAAACCATTCTTCAACGGCGACAGATTATTGGGATCGCAGGGGGACAACCTCCCTACGAAGGACTCCAATCGTTCGAATTCCTAGTGCGATCTCCAACGGGCCAAGAGAAGGTCACCGTCCAAGCGGAAATCAAGCTCCCGGAATTGGTCCTGGTCTCCACCAAACCACTACCCAAAGGCCATTGGATTCGACCTGAGGACTTGACCTATCAGACGCTTCCAAAAGGCTGGAAAGAGGGAGTCCAGAACTGCTATACCGACCAAGACGAATTGGTAGGCAAGGAACTGAAGCGGGGTGTCAGTGCCAATCAAGTGCTCAAACGGGGCGATGCAGGAGCTCCCACTTTGGTCGAATCAGGGGATGCCATCAAAATCGAACTGGTCCTCGGCGGTGTCGTCATCGAAACCAATGGAAGAGCCGTGGAGAGTGGTGGGCAAGACGACCTCATTCAAGTCGAAACGGCGGAACACAAAAAACGACTGCTTGCACGCGTCCGATCCGAGCGGGTTGTGGAAGTTTACTCGAGCGGTAATTCTCCAGCCTCCCCCTCGCCATCTCTCTCGTCGAAATCCAAACCGCGCACGACGCGCTAGGTGAAAATAATGAAATCGTTTACTATCTACCTGGGTCTGATCGTCGCGGCATTCTCCCACCCAACGGCATGCTTGGCACAGTCGGGCAGTCTCTACCATTCGCCCGTACGTCAGGCAAGCTATCAACAACCTGCTGCACCGCGGCCGGCAACTCCATCGGCTCCGGGCTCCGTGCCCTCCGGATCCACTCCTCCCAGCTCTGTTCCGCCCAATGCGATGCAAGCCGGTTCGATGCCTGCCGGCGCGATCCTACCGCCGGGTGTTTCTCCCTACATGCACTCCGGTCCGCAGCAAGCAGCATCGGGATTAGCGACATCATGGACCTACATTCCACCTGCTCAAGCGCGGACAGTGCGCATGCATGACATTGTCTCGATCCGAGTCGACGAATCGGCAACCTCTTTGCTCCTGGGGAATGCGACCTCGCGCAAGACGACATCCTACGATGCGGTTGTCCGCGATTGGATACGCATGGTCGGACTGGACACGATCAAACCTGCGCCGCAGTCGGATGGCGACCCGCGAGTTCAGATCAATGAAAACGAGGTCTACCGAGGAGATTCCACGTTGCGGACGAGTGAAAACATCACCTTCAACATCGCCGCCCAAGTTGTCGATATTCTTCCGAATGGTTTGATTGTACTGGAGGGGAATACGACTATTTCCCTCAACGACAACAGCATGGAAGTTTCGCTCATCGGCACTTGCCGCAGCGAAGACATCCAAGCCGACAACACGGTCTTGAGCCGAAATCTAGTCAACAAACACATTAAGAAGCGAGAGGACGGTCACGTCCGGGACGGCTACGCCCGTGGCTGGCTCACTCGACTTTTCGCCAAGGTTCGCCCATTCTAGATCCGTTTCATGCATGACGTCTAAATTCTGCGCGGAATTGGTCTTCCAATCCGGAAGAACGGAGTAACCACCCCTTGTCGCGCTCCAAAACAACACGAACTTAGCTATGTGCACCGGTGACTTGTACTATGAAACGAGGATCACCAAGCGAGCATCAAAACACAATGGACCGTCCCGTGCTCGGTTATCCAAGGAGGTTCAAAATCTTTTTTGAACCAAATCTAAACCTACACTAAATACCGTTGCTACTACTCTCAAGCCGCATCGCGGCTCCAGCAAGAAATGTTCAACTTGCGATCTCAAATCTGATTTCAACCGCCTTCGATCCTTCAGGTCCTTCGTTCGGAAAATCATTTTCGTCAATGCAATCTAATTCTTGCACAGGGCGAGGCGTTGATTCTCACTCCGAAGCTGCAAACTCATTACTGCATTGCAAAACCCCTAAAACAAACACGTTTACTAAAACCAGTACAGAGATTGGGAGGGTGTCAGAAAGCGAATTGGATAGCTTCATTGACAACCAAAAACCAAATCCAAATACTAACCCAAAAACAGAGCCATAAAGTTGGGGAACTACCTGCCCAAGCATGTCTCCTAAAAAGATGCTGCCGATAAAGGTTGCCATCGGAACGAACGTCCGACGCAACCTTTACTTGGTTTAACTTCTGTTTCAAGGTCTTTGAGCATGCCAAAATTCTGGCCCCCTTCGCCCCCGGCTTTGCGGGGGAGAAGGGCTGGGGTTGAGGGGGAGAATGTGCAATGTCGTATGTCTGGTTCGATACACTGAAACAGGTACTAACCCAATTCTGTCTCGTGCTTCAAGCTTCGGTGCATCACCACAGAGATCACATCTATTTCGCCGCGTTGTCTTTCGTCCCTACCGGGACTAAGAGGGCAATGCGATCGAGGCAAAGGCACTTGCGTCGGTCGATTCGTTGATCCGATCGAAAGATCTGCTTCATAAATGGCTTTCGCATTCATACGTGTACGCTTGCGGAGACTGTTAAACGAAGCTCCGACATGTCGGCCGTCGCCCAAAAAAGTGTGAAACGAAAAGATGGGCGCCTGCAAAGTGGGGCTCTTCATCGTTCTCGTTCTCGTTCTCGTTCTCGATCTCGATGGCGATGGCGATGGCGATGGCGATGGCGATGAAAGGAACTTGATTCACGAGTCTGTCTGCGACTAGTTGCCGGCTAGCCAACCATCGGTGATACTGGTTTTCCGAATCACGCCGTCAAGCTTTGTGAAGCTAGATGCCAATCCAGCAAACTATTCTATGGAGTATCAACCAGTGATGGCTCGATTCCTGCGTGTGTCGGTTTGGCTCTTCGGAGTCATGCAAGCGATTAGTCCAACCTTCCTCTGCGGTGAGGAACGTCCAAACTTTGTTTTCATCTACACCGACGATCAACGATGGGATGCTTTGGGGGTTGTTCAACGCGAGCAAGGTGAAAAGGGGCGATTCCCATGGTTGGAATCCCCCAATCTTGACAGACTCGCCGCTGATGGAGTCCGGTTTAGAAATGCGTTTGTTGTAACTGGATTGTGCGCTCCGAGTCGCGCTGCTTTTTTGACGGGCCGTTACGGTCATTTGAACGGGGTTATCGATAACCACACTCCGTTTCCAGTAAACAGCGTCACGCATGCAACGCTCATGAGATCCGCTGGATACAAAACCGGTTACGTTGGCAAGTGGCACATGGGTTCTCAGAGTGGACAGCGACCAGGATTTGATTTTTCTGCAAGCTTTGTGGGCCAAGGTGTTTACTTCAACTGCCCGTTTGAGATCGATGGCGAGAAGCATGCGACTGATGGGTGGGTCGATGACGTATCGACAGAGTATGCCTTGGGGTTTATCGAGAACAACAAGTCACGGCCATTCTCATTGGTGATTGGCTACAAGACTTGCCATGGACCCTTCACTCCGCCGGAACGTCATCAGAAAACGTACGGCGAGGCCAATGCAAAGGTAGTACCCAATCTTGCTACGCCCGCTATTTATCGTCCTGTTGGGGGCAAAGGCGGGGGTACGAACCAAGCGAAGGTTCCGTCGGATCAAAAAGTAGTGAAGACGAATCTCGGGATGTTTCGAGGCCTGCGCGCGATTGACGAAAACGTTGGGAGAATACTGGAGCAACTTGATCGCTTAGGGCTCCGAGACAACACCGTCGTGGTTTATAGCAGCGATAACGGATATTATCTGGGGGAACACGGTCTAGGGGACAAACGCTCGGCTTATGAAGAAGCGATGCGGGTTCCCATGATTGTCCGCTATCCCAAGATGGTATCGCGAGGGTCGGTCCGGGATGAAATGGTTCTCAATATTGACCTGGCCCCCACTTTTCTGGAATTGGCAGGCCTAAAGGTGCCAGACGACATGCAAGGCAAGAGTTGGAAGCCACTTTTCTCCGGCACGGGAGGAGCAACCAACTGGAGAAAGTCCTTCTTCTATAATTACTTTTTCGAACGACCGTTTGGTACGCCAAGTGTTACGGCTGTTCGAACCGAGTATGCAAAATTAATCAAGTATCCGGGGCATGAAGAATGGACCGAGTTATTCGATCTAAGCAACGATCCTTATGAAACCAAGAATTTGGTGGATGCCCCTAACGCGAACGCATTGCGCGAGGACTTAGAAGAGGAATATCGAAAACAAATCGATGCGGTCCAGTTTCATGTACCAAGCTATGCGGACGAAAACATACCACCGGCCCCCGGCCGTGATTCTCCTGCCCGTTCCAAAGTGAATCGTTGGGTCCTCGATTTGGACTTTAGTAATGCCAAATCAAGGAACGAGGCCATGGTCAAGAAATCCAACATAGCATTTGGGACTGGAAGGGATGGAAAGGAGGCCGCTATTCTTGATGGTGAAGCGTTCATCGAAGTACCCAAATCGAGCCCTCTTGATCCAACCCTGAGTCCTTTTGAGATTGAAGCGGTTGTGTTGGCAGAGAACGACGGAACGGTCATCGCTCACGGCGGGCAATCCTTAGGGTATACGTTAGTGATTGCCGATGGGAAGCCGCTGTTTGGCTATAGAAGCGCTGCGGGGCTGAAAGCGATTCGCGGACCTGATTCGTTAATCGGGAATTGGGCGAAGATAACCGCAAAGTTGACCGTCGAAAAGAAATTGCAACTCTTCGTCAACGGTAAGTTGGAGGCGGAGGTAGCGATCGAGGAATTGATATTGAAGAACCCCAACGATGGAATGCAGATCGGTGCGGACACCGGCAGCCAAGTGCTGGATCAAAAGATAGGTGGATACCAAGGAAAGATCGAATCGATCCGACTGTTCATGGGGCATCGCTAGACTCTGTTTGAATTCCGGAGTCTCGTACCGTTCGCCTGAATTGGGAACCGAGAGAATCCAGAACAAAACGTGAGAGACGCTTGACAGCACCCAGCATTTACTGTACTACTACATGTAGCACAGTAGACACGGAGGAAGCGTATGGCTTTCACAATTCGAATCGTCGTGGGAAGTACAGCGCCCATTTATCGCCAGATTGTCGACCAGGTAACGCGAGGCGTTGCTTCGGGGGAGTTGTCGGTTGGCGTTTCAGTGCCTAGCGTTCGGCAATTGGCTCGAGAGTTGGTGATCAACCCTAACACGGTCGCGAAAGCGTACGCTGAGTTAGTGGAACGTGGATTCCTCGAAACGCAGGCAGGCAAAGGGTTCTTTGTTGCCAAGCGACGGCAGGTGTACACGAAGGCGGAGCGTTTGCGGCGGATTGATGAGAGCATCGACCAGTTGGTGAATCAAGCGGTAACGCTGGATATTGAGCCCGACGTGATTGTTCAGCGTTTACAGGATCGCTTTACAAACAATTTGAAGCCAGCGAGCGACTAGATCGACGCGATGGCACCCATTGGTATTTTTCTTACCATTTCCATTCACAAGGTAGGAGCGAGTCGAGAATGTCGATCGCAATTTCTGCTAACAATCTGACTCGATATTTCGGTAAAACACCTACCGTTCGACAGGTATCCTTTGATCTTCCGGTTGGAACCGCAACAGGTTTGTTAGGGCTCAATGGAGCGGGCAAATCTACGTTGATCAAGATGTTGATGGGACTGTTAGCCCCCACGCGCGGCACTTGCTCGGTTCTCGGTGTGGACAGCACCATGTTGACTCCCAGCATCCGAGCTCGGATAGGCTACACCATTGAAGGGCACTTCGCATACGGCAGCATGAGTGTGCGCGAGTCGGAGCAACTGCAATCGGATTCCTTTCCGAATTGGAATCCGACTCTATTTCAAAATACGATTGATCGATTCGGGATTCGTCCCTCCGCTCGGGTTCGAACACTGAGTCGTGGACAGCGAGCAGGAGTATCGATTGCATTGACTATGAGCAGTGATCCGGAGCTTTTGATTTTGGATGATCCCGCATTGGGGCTGGATCCTGTATCGCGGCGAGCTCTCAATGAAACAATTCTCGAGTTCATGGAAGATGGTTCGCGTACAGTCCTATTGAGTAGCCATCTGCTGGATGACATCGAACGCGTGACAGATCGCGTGCTAGTCATGGTGGATGGTCGCATTCTGGTAAACAGTTCCGTATCTGCATTTTTGGAACGCGTGTCCCTTTGGACGTGCGACACCAGCGAGGAGCGTCGTCAGCTACCGTGCGTCCCCGGTCTGGTTCACTCTTATCAAACTGGGAGAAGGTTGACGATGGCGGTTGTCGATGTGGACCAAGAATCGGAGGCCGCAATGGTGCGAATCGGTGGTCCGACGTTGACTCGAAGCGGTTCCTCTTTTGATGAGAATGTCGTCGCATATCTATCCCGTTCGCGAAGCTCGCAATCGTTCCTGAAGAACAACGCGACAGCCAACCCAACCTGTTGAGACAGAATAAGAAAAGGAAGAACGCAATGAACGCTTTGCTTCGAAAAGAAATCCGGGACGCAGTCCGATGGCTTCCGTTGGGAATAGTGTTACTCGGCACAATTTTGATTTATGTTTGTCGAACGATTCACGCTCCGAGTCTATCCAGCCAGTTAACCATGATCGCGTGGTTTTCTTCCCTGCTCTACGGATTGTTCTTGAGTCTGGTAACGTTTTTACCCGATGAGCGTGAGGCTGCTCGAGCCTTCTTGATTCATCGTGCGATCTCTCCAGATCAGATTTTTCGAATACGTATTCTGGTTGGGCTGATAGTCTACGGGTTAGGGATGTTGATTCCTTTCGGTGCACTCGCGATCTATCTTGCATCGATCGGTCCAGTCCGATTGCCAGTCAGCCCCTGGCAAGCGGTTCCTGCTTTCTTGGTGATCGTTACTGGCTCGAGCTTCTATTTCACAGGAATCGCCATCGCTTGCCGGCCATCCAACTGGTTTGGAACTCGTTTGTTGCCGTTGGCAACAGCTGTCGCTGGCAGCTCTTTGTCCTTCGTCATGCTGATGCAAACACCACTGATCGTGACGCTGCCTGTGTACACTTTTTCTTGCGCATCCGCTCTTTTGATGGCTTTCGCCGCGCGTCATTCTTTTGTTAGGACTCCGATCCAATTGGATCCGACTCGATTTCGATCCAAGTCGATGGCCATGAATTTTGTCCTGCTCGCATCGAGCGTTTTGACCGTTGGAGCGGTAGGGCTTTTGCCCCTCCATTTCCTTGATCAGGTCGCCTACAAATATCCAACGATCGAATTCGATCAAGATGGAATGCCCATCTATGCGATTCGCAGTTCTGCACGGAACCGAGGCGGTATAAACGAAGTGCTGGAATCGATTCCGATGACTGACTCATCCGATTCAAAACCGAAAAGTATCGCGATTTCTGACATCGGGACCCATTTCTCCATGAACACCTTGCGAGTTCCGTCGAACCATTTCGATCCGACAATTGTGCAAGCGAGTCGTGATGGGCAACGACAAATGTACTTCGATCCATCGGGATACTTGTTGGTTTACCAGGTGAATCCAGTTCTGGGGATGGTTCTGGATTATGTCATTGCGTCCGATGCGGTGTCGCTCCCCAACGAGTCTCGCGGGACTCCCTTCCGAACGATCCCCCGTTTTTTGACGTTAGCCTCTTTCTATCCCTCCGTTCCTTTCAGTTCGGAACGTCCGCATCCTACGTCAGCTCAGTTCGATCGATTGGCAGAATGGGCATTTGTGACCAGTGACGGAATCCAGCGCGTCGACGTGCAGAAGCGAACTATCGAGACGTTGATCGAAGAATCGATCGATTCCATTGGTTTTCCCGTGAAAGGGGGGATGGAGCGATTTGCCGTGCAGTCTGGAGATTCCGTACGAATCTACAAGAGCGAAATGGCTGAGGCTGGTATCGAGCCCAAGCAGTTCGCGCTGGAGTCGACGCTCAAGACGGGTAGGAAATCCGGTGGGTTTCTCTGCTATCTCGACAGCGAGAACTGGAGTTACTTGGATGGCTATGCGATGCAGCGCTATTTCCATGTGACTCGAAGTACAGCAGGAAAGACGCGAGACTATACATTCGTCCTACCTCGTGAAACCCAGGCAACCTTGGGGAAGGTGCGGAGCGAATCGTTGTTTGTATTTGGGGCCTTGCCCCCTGTGTTAACGATAGGGAGTTTGGTCGTTACGCAATCACTGTCCGATTTCAACGCAAAGGACTATTTACCTTTGTTCGTTCAGCTGATCGCGAGCTTCGCATTGGCATTGTTCGCATCTAGGTATCGTGGATTGAACCCGAGACAAACGGTACTTTGGAGCTTGCTAGCTGTTCCGTTTGGACTGGGCGTGCCGCTGGCCATAATCGCAATCTATCCTATGGCCATCTATGAGAATTGCAGCGCCTGCCATCGACGACGTCGAGTTGAAGTCGCAATGTGTGAACACTGTGGAGCGAATTGGGATGCGTTGCCAGTTGAAGGAATTGAGATCGTGGAAGGTGAAGCGGTGGAAATAGAGGCAGTGGCCGAGCCTGCTTGAGAATGTCGCCTTGGATTTTGACTCTCCATCCCGCACGCTGAAACGCCACTCGAGCGCGAACTCCTGCTCGTACTCGAAAGGAACTTGAGTCACGAGTCGGTCGTCAACCACGCAAGACTCGACCTCTACCGACTTGCGATCGAGGTCCGCGATGCTGAGGAAGAGTGAATCGTCGCGAGGTGGGTACTTTCGATTGGTTTCTTATGGGCATCGCGTCTGCGGCGGCAGACGGGCGGAGTACGCCTGCGGCTGACTGCTAAACAAAGTGTCGACAAGTCAGCCGAGCGCGCGATTGTCGTCGCTTAGGATGCAGCTTCCCATGTTGTGCCGTTTTTGCCGTCCTGCATACTGATTCCGAGTTTGTTTAGACCATCACGAACGGCATCGGAGGTGGCGAAGTCCCTCTTAGCCCGCGCGTCGGCCCGGAGTTGGATGACAAGCTGCATGACGCCCTCTAACAATTTCGCGGTGTTGTCGCTCCCGCTCGTTTGCTTCGGCGGCTTGAGGAAGATCCCAAGGATCCATCCCAGTTCCTTGAGGATGCTCAACCCTGTCTGCAGGGATGCGACGAGACTCTCCGTTCGCTTGGCGGGATCCTCCAACTGCTCGCTATCGATCAATCGATTGAGCACGCGAACGATCTCAAACAGATCGCCCATTGCGCCGCCGGTGTTGAAGTCGTCGTCCATCTTCGTCAAGAACGACTCGCGCAGCTGAACCAACTCCTGCACCAGGGAATGAGCCTGTTGTGGTGGAACAAAATCCGATCGACGCTTTCGAATTGGCATCGAGGACGTGTCGTAGAAGTCGGAGCCCGTGATTTTCTGGTATCGCTGAATTAGACGATAGAATGTTTCCAGCGATGCACCGGCCTCCTCCAGCGGCGTGTCGCCGAATACGGTGGTGGATCGGTAGTGGGATCGGAGGAGGAAGAATCGAATGCGTTCTCCGGTGTGTCGTTCGATCAAAGTCGCGAGCCCACCAGCCCCTTTGGAACGGGAGATTTTTCCGGCGGTTGCTTCTTCTGCGGAAGGGACCTCCGATTCGCGATCGCTTTTCCCTCCCACCTTGCCTTTTTCTGCGTCGGCTCGCATCAAACCGTTATGGAGCCAATAGCGAACCATCGGCTGGCCATGGCAGCAACGGCTCTGGGCCAGTTCGTTTTCATGATGCGGAAAAACAAGATCGAGGCCGCCACCGTGGATATCGAATGTTTTTCCGAGGATTCGCCGGCTCATCGCGGAGCATTCGATGTGCCATCCGGGGCGACCGTCCCCCCAAGGACTAGACCAACTCGGCTCTCCTGGCTTGGAGGATTTCCAAAGGGCAAAGTCACCTGGCGATCGTTTCCGCGAAGCCGTTTCGCCCCCTTCACCTTGTTGGGCATCGGCTGTGCGATTGCTCAGCCGGCCATATTCGTGGTCCTTGAGAACGTCAAAGTAGACGTCCCCTTGGCTTTCATAAGCGAAACCTTTTTCAATCAGCTCCTCGATAAAGCGGATGATCTCGTCGATGTTCTCGGTCGCGCGCGGCATATGGTCGATCTGATCGACGCCGAGAGATTGCAAATTCGATAAATAATCGGCCGTCATTTGCGTCGCGAGCTGGAACATGGAAATCCCCTTCTCACGCGACTTGTTGATCAGCTTGTCGTCTACATCGGTGATGTTCACCACCCAGGTCACGTCGAATCCAGAGTAGACCAAATAGCGTTTGATCGTGTCGAAGATGACCGGCCCCACCATATGTCCGATGTGCGCCTCCGCGTAAACCGTGGGGCCGCACAGATACATCCCCACTTTGCCGGGTTCCACGGTCTGCAGGGGTTCTTTGGTCTTGGTGAGGGTGTTGTAGATGCGAATCGATGAAGTCATATCCGTGCTCTAGTTGTTTCTAGGTTCAAGTGCAGAGCACGGATTCTAACAAAGACCTCCCTATTGGAGGCAATATCGAACGCTTAGGAATCCCGGTTCGATTGGCCAGCACCGCTGATCAGCAGGAATTGCAGGACATAGTAAGCGACTTGCGCGACCGATTGAAGCGTCGCCGCCACGTAGGTCAGAGCTGCTGCATTCAACACCTTGCTCACGTAAGGGAGCTCGCTAGGGCCGATCAGGCCCAATCCGACAAGCTCGTTTTTCGCACGCGTGCTGGCATTGAATTCCACCGGCAAGTTAACGACTTGGAAAACCACGACCGCCGAAAACCCGACGATAGCAATAAGCATGAAAGGAAGGGCCAGTTTCGACAGCCCTGCCATCAGCAATCCGAATGCAGCCATCATCAAAATGCTAGCAATCGAGCTGCCGAATCCTGCGATAGGGACAGCCAAGTTCCGGATAACGAGTGGCGCGTAGCTCTTAGCGTCTTGAATGGCATGACCAACTTCGTGGGCCGCGATCCCTACAGATGCCATGGAGTGTCCCTGGTAAACCTCAGGACTCAGCCGAACCACTTTGGCGCTCGGGTCATAGTGATCCGATAGGTGACCATGGCTTTGCTCAATGGGAACATCGTAAAGACCATTGGCATCGAGGATCCGTCGAGCCGCCTCTGCACCTGAAAGCCGAGCCGGAACTTGACTCATCGCGCGATAGCGGGATTGAACCATCCACTGTGCCAGCAGCGCCAACAGCATGGGAGGAACAAGAAACAGGAAGTAAGTCAGCATCTATCAGTTCCCTGAACGTGGAGAGATTTCGAAATCGTTATGGCAGATTGTGTTCGCCGATCCCCATCGAGCACTTGCTGTGCCATCCGATCGGAATCTACATCGCATCCTAGCAGGAATCCAACCCAACCCGTTGGATGGGGTCAGAATTGGCTTATCCATTGGAGGTTTTAGTGGAAAATCCCACTTCTGCCGAGGGAAGTGGGATCGCGAGTCGTCTCAGTTTGGTTCATGGGCGGCCTTGCCATCTGGTTGGATATCGGTCAAGCTCAAGGCGTGCGCAATAGGCCCTCGAAGGGACATTGCTGGGCGCATCGTTATGAGAAATTTTGTAGAAGGTAGGAATACTGTGCCAAGTTCCCGAATCTCCCGAAAAACCGCCCGTGTTTGGATTGCGATCACGCTAGCCTCGTTGACTTCGTTCGGTTGCGGTCCGGAGAAGAAGGAAGAGATATCCGCAGAAACCAGCGGTTACATTCCCGCCGACAAAAAAGGTGGAGTCGCATCTGCCAAGGCGGCAGATGGAGCACCGGCAAAGGATACCCAAGTGGCGGCTGGCGCGAGCGCGACCAACACAGCTGCACCAGCGCCTCCCGCAGTGGCATCGTCGGATCCCGCCACGGGATCGAAAGACCCGGCCATTCCTGCAGCGCCAACCCCACCGGAATTCGAACTGGGCAAGATGGATCCCAAGATCGCGGCTCGCGAGTTTATGACTCTCAAGCTGCCGGAAAGCCTCACCGATGCCGAGACGCTGAAATCCTACATTGCGAAAAATTCCCGCTCCATGCGGGAATTGTTAGCAGAAGCCAATCGCCAGACTCTGCCGAGCGATGAAGCGCTCAAGCGAGGAATGGAACTGGGGCGGGACAAAGTCAAGGCGGCCGATGCTTTGGCGAAGATCGCTGCCGACGACGAACAAAAGTCTCTTGCGGCTCTGTCGAAGCTCGAAGCTCTCGCGCAGATGACCAGTATGGGAGACATTCTATCCTCCGATGATCTTCGAGACTTCGCCGGCACGCTGACGTCGAGCGAGCTGCCTCAAATCGCCGAACAAGCGGCTGCACTGCTGTTGGCTTTGTCCATCGGCGATCTTGAAAAGGGAACCACGACTCCCGAGGCGGTGATCGCGACGATCGAAAAGTCGCTTGAGGCCAAAACGTTGGGGGCGCCAACTTTGTCGAGCATCACCGGTGCAATCGAGGCCCTCGAGGCGAAAACGGAAAAGCCTCAGTTGGAGCTGGCTCAAAAAGTGGAAGCCAAGTTCCGCGACAGTAAGGATACAAGCCTTTCGATGACGTCCTGGAAACTCCTTGCCCAGCGCACCCCCAGCTTGGAGGCGTTGATGCAATCGCTCGAGCCTGGATCCGAAACGGCCATGAAGCCGGAGGAAATCGAAGCGAAGGTGCAGCAAGTTCTGAAGGATCTTCCTTCCCAATGGACATCGTTCTTCATCGCCTCCCAGTCCACCAACGTGGAATACTCGGGAAGGATCGATGCGGCCAAGGTGCTGATCAAGACGGTCGAGTCGCAATTGGATTCCCTCCCCCCGTCGGAGAACATCAAGGAGCTCAAAGCGACTTGTGAGAATTTCTGGAAACGAGTCAATGCACTGGGGACGGAACTGGATCTATCCGGGTTGGTCGACACGGAGGGGAAACCGTTTCAAATGGAGGATTACAAAGGGAAGGTTGTTGTGATTGACTTTTGGGCGACTTGGTGCGGGCCATGTCTCGAGGAAATTCCAAACATGAGGAAGATGCTCGAGACACGCAAAGAGCAAGGAGTTGAGGTAGTGGGAATCAATGTGGATGAAGATCGCACTCGTCTCGATGCCTTTCTAAGCACGGAAAAGCTCCCCTGGAAAACCTACGTCTCCGGCAGTCCCGAGAAGAAGGCCTTTGAGACTGAAGCCGTTGCGCGGCTTGGAATCAACGCCATCCCCTTCATCGCGATCCTCGGCAAGGATGGCAAGGTAGCGGCGATTCATACCCGCGGCCGAGCCTTGGACGCGAAGGTCGCCGAACTAGTAGGTGCACCATGACAGGTTCTGGGAAAAAACATCTCACCTTCCTGCGGATCCTCTCCGGGATCGCCCTCTCAGCGATTTCCTGCCTGATCGATCTCGATCCGACCTTTGGGCTCGAGCCCCAGCAGGCCAGTGCGACACCGTCCTCTCCGAGCGACGTTCAAATCGTGAAAGGGATCGCTTATCTGCCTCCCGATCGAATCGAAAAGGGGGATCTTTATCTTCCTCCGGAGCCGAAGACTGGCGATTCAAAGAAAGGTGGGGCGGCGGCTCGTCGGCCTGCGATCTTGATCATTCACGGCGGTGGCTGGGTCGGCGGCAAGCGGGATGCAGCCAGAGAAATCAATATCGGGACGACGTGCGCATTGGAAGGCTATGTCTGTCTAAGCATCGATTACATGCTACACGATCCGAAAAGCGAGAAACCCTGCTGGCCTCAAAACCTGCACGATTGCAAGACCGCTGTTCGGTGGTTGCGAGTCAATGCCGACAAGTATCGGATCGATCCGGAACGCATCGGAGTGATCGGCGGTTCGGCGGGTGGGCATTTGGCCGCGATGCTGGGAGCGACCGGTCCTGAGTGCGGGCTGGACCCAGCGGGGCCGTATGGTGAATTTCCATGCAGCGTGAAATGTGTCGTCGATCTGTATGGTCCTGTCGATGTCACCGATCGAGAAGACGTCAGTGCCTTGAGAGCGAAACGATCCGATGCACCGGAGTTGTACAAGGCGTTTTCGGTTCACACTTATCTCGATCCGAAGGATCCCCCCGTTCTCATTTTGCATGGCACGGCGGACAAGACCGTGCCGGTCGAGCAATCGACGCGGTTCGCCGAAGCGCTTGCCAAGGCGGGCATCGAACATCAACTCGAGATCATCGAAGGGGCTCCCCATACGTTCCATCTGCAGCCAAAGCAAAAGGATCTTCGACCCTTGGTCTTGGGATTCTTCGACAAGTATTTGCGGTCGGAGCGATAACCTCTTCCCGGCAACGTCGCGATTCCCGACATCGTCGTGAAACGGTTTTCCATGGTTCCAGCGAGCGGCAAAAAAAGATCATCATCGGCGCGATGGTGTCGATTTTGCAGATCGGCGTTCGACTGCCAGTAGAATTGAGCTTGTTCCCGTTTCACGTTCCCTGCGAAGGAGAGTTCTCATGAAGTCGTTGATCGCATCCCTGCTTTTGTTGGTTTCCCTTGGTCTGGCCGGTCAAATCATTGCCCAAGAACCATCTGAGATGCCTAAGCCAACAGCTGAGCACAAGTGGCTCCACAAGTTCCTTGGGACGTGGGATTCTCAAGCGACAGCGAAGATGGGACCGGAGCAGCAGGAGATGAAATGCACAGCAGCAATCGTTTCCAAATCGCTTGGGGAATTCTGGATCGTCAATGAGATGAAGGGGGAGTCATTCGGCTCCCCCATGAACGCAATTCAAACCATCGGTTACGATCCGAACCTAAAAAAGTATGTGGGAACTTGGGTTGATTCCGAGAACAGTTTCATGTGGAAATACGAAGGGACTGTCGATGCTAGCGGAAAGATACTGACGTTGGAGGCGGAAGGCCCCAATTTCATTGGCGATCCAAAGACCATGACCAAGTTCCATGATATCTACGAGTTTCGCTCGGACGATGAGATAATCGTTACCTCCAAAATATTGGGAGGCGATGGCATGTGGGTCACCTTTATGACAGGGACATCCAAGAAGAAAAAGTAGGTTGTCCTCCAAGAGACTGGCGGATCCATGTACATTGGGAGGCTCGACACGATTTCCTCCCAAGGTACTAAAAATGAGCCGAATGACGCGATGGTTTCGAATGGGTTGGGTGCAACCCTTCGTTTTTCTACTCACACTGGTTGCTGTTCAGACTCCATTCAGGAGCCTTCATGGTGAGGAGCAACCAAACGGTGCATCCAAGGTAGAGCAATCGCCACGTCGACCGAATATTGTTTTCATCATGGCTGACGATCTCGGGTACACGGACCTGGGATGCTTTGGAAGCAAGTACTACGAGACACCTCATATAGATAGGTTGGCTTCGCAAGGGATGCGAATGACCAATTACCACCAGTGCCAGAATTGCACCCCTACCCGCGCTGCTTTGATGAGCGGTCAGTATGGTGCGCGGACGGGGGTGTATACGGTGGGTGGGATCGACCGTTTTTCATGGCAGCAGCGTCCTCTCCGGCCAGTCGATAATGTGACGCAACTACCTCTCGATCGAGATATCATCGCGAAGCAGATTGGGAAAGCGGGGTACAAGACCGCCCTATTTGGCAAATGGCATATTGGCGAATCAGGGGAGCATCATCCTGCTAAACGGGGCTTTGACGAAGCGATCACCAGTGCGGGAAAGCACTTCGATTTCAACACCAATCCGAAAACAGATTATCCACCCGGCACGTATTTGGCAGACTTTTTAACGGATCGCGCCGAGGACTTCATTCGTCGCCATCGCGATCAGCCCTTCTTTTTGTACTTGCCCCATTTCGGGGTTCACTCACCCTATCAAGCCAAAGAGGAGTGGATTGCAAAGTTTCGATCGAAGCCAGCAGTCGGAGGGCATCGAGATCCGGTTTATGCCGCGATGATTGCCTCGGTCGATGAAAGCGTGGGCCGCATCACAAGGTTGCTCGATGAACTCAAGCTGTCCGAAAACACGTTGGTGGTTTTCACGAGTGACAATGGTGGTGTAGGCGGGTATGTCCGAGAGGGGCTCAAAAAGGGAGGAGATATAACCGACAACACTCCTCTTCGCAGCGGAAAAGGAAGTCTTTACGAAGGGGGGACGCGCGACCCATTCATCGTTCGTTGGCCGGGCGTCGTTCCGGCGGGTTCAGCATGCGACCAGCCAACCATTCATGTCGACGTCTATCCGACTCTTCTAGAGATCGCAGCGGCTCCCAAGCCAGACCATGTTCTCGACGGCGCCAGCATGGCTTCGCTTTGGAAGGATCCCGTGAGCGAATGGAAGCGGGACGCGATTTACCAGCACTTCCCCGGGTATTTGGGGGCGGGCGAAAACACATGGCGAACAACACCTGTCAGTTTGATTCACCAGGGGGATTGGAAGCTTATGGAGTTTCTCGAGGACGGCAGGTTGGAACTTTATAACCTGCGCGAAGACATCGGCGAATCGAAAAATCTAGTCGAGCAGGAACCGATGAAGGCCAAGGAGCTTCACGAGAAACTGATCCGTTGGCGCAACGAGGTGAAGGCACCGATGCCAACACCCAATCAAGCAGATTCCAACCCGGGAGAGTCCAAGCCAACGAAAGCGCCTAAGAAGCGGAAACGAGATCGCGACTTGCAATAGGCTCGCGTTGCGTGCGATCACGCGAGTCCTTTGACGGTGAAACCTTCCCGGTAGCTCCGTTTGATCAGAGCTTGGGCGTCGGAATGATTCTCGATCTGCATTGGCTCTGGATTCCAGCGAAGAGGCGAGCCGGGGAATCGGTTCGCCAAGACCCCCAGCAGCACCGCTTCCGTGAGAGGCCCTGCGTAACCGAAGTTGGCAGTGGTAGGTGTACCTCCGAGGCAGGCATCGATGAAGAGATGATAGTGATTGCCGTTGGGGGCAATCTCGATCTTGGTCGATTTGAAATCCGCTTCCGGCAGCAGAATTGGCTGAGCTACGTGAGGAAGGAGTACGTAGCCTTTCTCCCCGACGAACATGGAACCTTGATCGGGCAATCCGATGGGTTTGCCTTCTTTGTCTGTCTGCTTCGGCCAACCGGCTGTGTTTGGCATCAAGCCACCATCGCTCCAGGTGAGAACAAAGGCGTCGGTCGTGAATGGGGACGCGTTGAAGCGGAATATTGTTTGATTCTTGAGCCCGTAGGAATTTTTAGGTGGAACGGGGCTAGAGGATTCGACTAGGTGAGGAGTTCCAAGTTTCAGAGCCGTGAACACGGGATCGAGAATATGAATCGCCATATCTCCCATGGTTCCGCAACCGAAGTCATACCAACGCCGCCAGTTTGCGGGATGGTAGTGACCATCGGCGAAGGGGCGAACGGGCGCGGTGCCGAGCCACAAATCCCAATCGACATGAGCGGGAACAGGGGTTTCCATGGGAGCAGGGCCTTCGTATCCCCAGGTCTTGCTGCTCCAGGAGTGGACTTCCTTTACTTTGCCGATCGCGCCGCTTTGAATGAGGTTTACGGCGGTTCGATAAGCGGTGTGAGAATGGATCTGGGTTCCCATTTGGGTGACGACATTGGCCTTCGCCGCAGCGAGCCTGAGTTGTCTCGCTTCGTAGACGTCATGTGTGAGTGGTTTCTGGCAGTACACATGCTTCCCATGATTCATCGCAGTCATCGCGGCCGGAGCATGGGTGTGATCGGGGGTAGAGACACTGACGGCATCGATTTGATCGTGCATGGCGTCGAGCATTTTGCGGTAGTCGCTGAAGACCTTCGCCGCCGGATGCTTTTCCTTCGCAGCTGCCAGTCGCTGTGCGTCGATATCGCATAGCGCGACGACTTCCACTTTCGCATGTGAGCTCAGCGAACCCAAGTCCGCCGCCCCCATTCCTCCGACTCCGATACTGGCCAATCTAACTTTTTCACCATCGATACCAGCGCTACCGACCGCCGAGTGGACACCCTGCATCCAAGCTGCTGTGATCGCGCCAGCTTGAGCGGAACGAGTTAGGAAGCGACGGCGATTCGATCGAGATAGATGCTGATTGGCCATTTTGGCTTGGTCCTCTTGAAGGGGGGAATGGAAGGGAGGGGAGGGCTCTCGAAAAACTACTTACGATTTTTGGGATCGAGGTTGGCGTCTAGATCGGCTGGGGTGACAGACGACTTGATTCCATCGGCCGGCACATCCACCTTGGCGATCCATAGCAATGCGTTCAACACTACTTTGCGAAAGTTCTCATCGCCCCAATTGTCGTGGTTGTGGCCGCCGGTGAAACCGAAGCCTCTTCCCCCATCTGGTCGCTCGACGGCCCACATCATGGCCTCCGATCGACCGGAGTTGGCAACGATGTGATCGTAGGGGCCTTTGGGATAAACGTAAGGGCCATCGCGGACATCATCCGATGGAGAGGCCACCAAGATGGGAGTGAACTTGGTTCCTTCGATCACTGCGGGTTCATTGCCGGCGATATCGGAAAGGAATCGCATGTTCATGTACCATTCGTCGCGGATCGTAAAGGGCTTTACGCCGCGTGTGATGGGATGCTCGGGAAACTTGGCGAACTGAGGTTCCCACATCGGGTTGCACGAGAACATATGTTCGTAATGGCCACCCATAAACTTCTTGAACTCGCGGCCAGCTTGATCGGGGACAATCTCGACGCCGTAGTGCATGAAGCCCAGTCCAAGCCCCTTGTCGGCCATAGCTTCGATCTTCTTCAATCGGCGGCCATTTTCCTTCACAATCTCATGGCCACCTCCTCCATCCATGTAAAAGACAATGGCATCGGCGTCATCCAGCATCGACTCGTCTTGGGGCCAGCCATTGAGCGTGAACTCGGTCTTAAGACCAGGTACTTCCGAGAGGCATTTTTTCAGCAGCTGCACGCCCGCATTGAACTCATGCATGCGGGGTGGGTGCGAGGGCTTGCCAGCGATAAGCACTAGCTTCCGCGACGATTCATTTGATTGGGCCGAAACGGGTTGCGAGCTTGTTCCAAAGAGAACGAGTGCCGCCCAGGTCACAAGGCAAAACAGGGAAAGACGCATGTTGATGGGAGGGGGTAGGGGATGGAAGGAGAGAACTCGCCTGCGGCGACCCAGGACAATATACCTGGGATCGGAGGTGGTAGCTAGAAAATCCGTTGAGGGGAGCAGTCCGAGCCCCACGAAACATTCGTTCTGAGGCAATCGTCTCAGACCAGCTGTTTACGGAGGGAATTAGTCGGCGCGGTTGACGCCTTGCTGAAAGCCTTGCGAGGAGAAGTAGCCGCCGGAGTGGGGGCCTGTCCGGCTTCGGATTTGTTGTGTGGACAACTCAGGACTCAACGCCCATCGCGTTTGGAGATCGATCGGTGCATCGAACAAGGAAAAATGATTGCGACGATTCGTGGTTGCTAGGACGTAATGCCCAAAAAAGATTTCTCCATCTTGTTGTCTATCGAGCGACTCGCGACGAGGGCATCGAAAGATCATCGGTGGCCGATAGGCGAGATCGGGAAGCTGCGCGATCGGTCCGTCTAAAGGGAGTCTCTCGTAAAGGTTCTTTTGTTCGACGAACGGCAACACCTCGACCATCCATCCGCTGATCGCATTGGGTTGTGGTGGCTTAGGGAGCTGTTTGTGGACTTCGATGTAATGCACCAGCCCTTTGTTGAGCTGGTCGATGTTGTTCTTGCACATCAGTTCCCGCGCCCGTTCGCGGGCGGATTGAACCGCTGGAAGCAGCAATCCTAGGAGTGTTGCGAGGATCGCGAGCACGACCATGAACTCTACAAGCGAAACACCGCGGGAATCCTTTCGGAATCTGAGGCTACATTGGAATCGCCCACGATCGCACCAAAGTAGATCGTGGCGTCTGCGTGCGATGGCGATCATGGCGCTGCGATGCAGAAGAGGTGTTTCTCACCGCGAACGAAGAGTTCGTTGTCGGCTACCGCAGGAGTCGCATCGACCCCTTCCCCGAGTGAGTTGGTTGCGACGACCGACAGGGAGTCGGTATCTTGCACGACCACGATGGTCCCCTCCCGATCGGTGAGGTAGAGATGACCACCAGCGGCGATAGGAGATGCGTAGGTCGCTTTGATTCCGGGAACGCGTGCGGCGCTAAACAGTTCCTTGCCCGTCTGGACATCAAGGCAAGTGAGCAAACCGGTTCTCGCTTTGTAGTAATAGACTCGGTTGCCACTAAGAACAGGAGAAGCGACATCAGGCGTGTTTTCTTTATGCGACCAACGCAGTTTGTCGGTTGCCGCCAAATTGCCTCGCCCTTGCAAGTCAAAGGCCCCGATGAATGCCCCGCGGTATCCACTGGCGACGATAGCCGTGCCATTGGCAGAGACGGCGGACGCGCAAGGTCGTTCGGTTTGACCGCCGCAGTACCATAGTTCTTTTCCGGTGTTCAAATCGTATCCGCGGGCTGCCATTTGGCCGTTCATCACAACTTGCTTCGATCCATCGGGCAAGGTTGCGATGTGAGGAGTGGCCCAGCAGGTCGGTTCGGATCTATCGGCGGTCCAAATCACCTCCCCGGTTTTCTTATCGAGGGCAAAGAGTTTGGAGTCTCGTTCGTGATCCCATGGGACGATGATCTTGTCGTCCACGATGGTGGGAGAGCTCCCTTCGCCGAAACCGTTGCGGATGGTCATGTCGCCAAAGTCCCGTTTCCAAATCAGCTTGCCATCCATCGAATAGCAATAGAGGCCTTGGGAACCGAAGTGTGCGTAAACGTGTTCGCCGTCGGTACAGGGGGAAGCGGAAGCGTAGGTGTTGGTCTCGTGTGTGCTTTCATGGGGGGCGGCCTCCACAGCCGTCTGTTGCCAGAGCGTCTTACCGGATTGGCGATCGAAGCAATAGACTTGAAACGCGAGTCGGTTGCCGGAGGAAGTAGGAGCGGCCGTGACGGCGAATACTTTTTGATTCCAAACAACAGGTGAACCAGAGCTCTTGCCGGGAATCGCAGCCTTCCACTTCACATTTTTGGTATCGCTGAATTCGATGGGTGGCTTTCCGGTCAGTGCAACACCGTTGCCATTGGGACCTCGCCAATGCCCCCAGTTCTCTGCTTGCGAGAAAGGTGTATGCGTCAACGCGAAGAAGCTTGCGATCGCGAAGTTTCGCAGCGGAGTCGACAGATTGGAAACAGAGTCGAACGATTGACGGCGAAGCATGAGACCCCTCATTCGCGGTTATGTAAAAATGATCGCGCGACCGATCCGGCCGATCTCGTCGTGGCACACCCCACAATCGGCTACCACCCGTCGCGCAGCAAAGTTTGGGAGGACAGGGATAGTGTAGCAGCTTGCGAAGGTGGCAGGGACGATTCGGCCCTGATGGGTTGGACCCGACCTGTTCGCAACCGATTTGCTCGTTACTCGTCCGGGTGGTCTTACTCGTCTGGGTGGTCGGAGTCGGGCGTTTTGCGACGTTCCAATCCGGCTTGCTCCAGGAGAGAGGAACGATGGGAGAAATCGATCACGTCGTCGTCTCCAGGAGGCGGTCCCATTGCGCCGAGATCTTCGGGGTTGTATCGGATTTCGTATTGGTGTTTGGCAATGGTCAGGATGACGCCGGGATCCAGTCGCTTTCGGCTGATGCGGTAGCCATTCACCTTGGTCCCGTTTCGGCTATCCAGATCCTTGACGAACCAATATCCTTGTTCGAGCGATAGGCGGCAGTGTTGACCCGAGACATTGGGAAATCGGAGGACGATATCGCAGTTGTCCCGTCGACCGATCAAGATCCGTTCTTTCTTGAGCGGAATGTCTTCGCCGCCGCCGGTTGGGACAAGAAAACCGAAGTTCGCCATGATGCACTCGAAAGAGGAAAGATGCACTCGAAGGAGGAATAGAGTCGGGCTTTCGCTTGAAGCGAGCGTCCTTTTCACCCGCCATCGGATCCATCCACTTTACGACGCAGAAATCGCGCGGTCAACTTTTTGGTTGCCAAACCGTCCTTCCTCGCCCATTCATGGCAGGCTCCCGACCGTCGCTTCTCCCCATTTCCTTCCCTACCCCAATCAAAGCGAGTCCCCAATATGCCTTGGATTACCGTCTTTTTCGGATTTTTACTCTGTGGACTGTCGGCGTTTACCGCCGTGATCAAAGGGGATGGGTTCAAGCTGGGGACTTGGTTGATTCCTGCCGGATTTGGGGTCGTTCTCCTCCTTTTAGGGTTGATTGCGATGCGAGGTGGGAAGGTTCGCAAGCACTCGATGCACACCGCCGCGTTGATCGGAACCATCGGAGCATTGTTGTGTTTGTTCCAGGGCTCCAGGAGTTTGATCAAGCTGATGAATGACGAAGAGGTCAACATGCTTGCATTCGGAATGGTTTGGTCGATGGCGATCATTTGTCTGACCTTCGTGGGGACTTGCGTGCAATCCTTTATTGCAGCCCGGAAGGCGCGGGAGCGAGAATCCCTACAGGGCTAGGATTTCGCGTTCGAAGGGGGTACATTGCCTCCCACTATGGCACGAGAACTTAAGACCTTACGCAACATCGGTATCATCGCCCACATCGACGCCGGAAAGACTACGGTCACCGAGCAGATGCTCTACATGAGCGGGGCCAAGCACCGCGCTGGAGCGGTTGATTCAGGAACCACAGAGACCGACGACGATCCGGAAGAACAACAACGGGGCATTACGATTTTTGCCGCGTGCGTGACATTCCGTTGGAAGGATTGCACGGTCAACTTGCTCGATACTCCCGGTCACGTCGACTTCACTGCAGAAGTCGAGCGTTGCCTTCGTGTTCTCGACGGCGCCGTGGTCGTATTCTCGGCCCGCGAGGGTGTGGAAGCCCAAAGCGAGACGGTTTGGAGGCAAGCGAACAAGTACGGTGTTCCTCGCGTTGTCTTTATCAACAAACTGGATCGGGAGGGGGCGGACTTCTATCGTGTGCTTGAAGAGGTCGGTCCACGACTGCATGCGGATCCGGTTGCCATTCAGATCCCGGTGGGGCAGGGTCCAGCGCACACGAGCGATCCGTTTCGCGGCATCATCGACTTGATCGATCTCAAATTCTTGACCTTTAGCCATGACGACAATGGGAAGACGGTCGAGGTCCATGAGATTCCGGAAGAGCTTCTATCGGACGCGATGGATTGGCGAAATGAGATGCTCGAAAAGCTTTATGCCCACAGCGGTGAAATGATGGAATTGGCGATGGAAGAAAAGCCGATCCCCAGCGATTTGATTCGTGCGACGCTTCGCAACGCGTGTATCCAAATGAAATTGCAGCCGGTGGTGTGTGGCTCGGCTTTGCATGGCGCAGGAGTTCAGCCTCTTTTGGATAGTGTCGCCACATATTTGCCTTGTCCTTTGGACCGACCGCCGGTGGAAGGTGTGGATCCCAAGAAGCGAGATAAAGTCTTGCTGCGAAACCCGGATGCCCAAGAGCCTTTCTGCGGTTTGGTATTCAAGATTCTGCCTGCCAAAACTGGCGACATGTTCTGGATTCGTGTTTACTCGGGTCGTTTGGAATCCAATTCCCGCGTTTACAACCCAAATCGCGATAAGAAAGAAAACGTCGCACAGCTGTGGCAGATCCATGCCACAAAGAAGGAGCGACAGGGACAAATCGATGCACTGGAGTGCGGTGATATTGCCTGTGCCATTGGGCCGCGCGATTCGATCACGGGGGATACTTTGTGCGATACCCGGGAGATGATCGAACTCCCATCCATTCAATTCGCGCAGTCGGTTATTTCGATGGCGATCGAACCGGAGAATACCACCGAGCGGAAAAAGCTTGCGGAAGTATTGGAAATGCTGAAACGGCAGGATCCTACCTTCCACGCGGTCGAGAACGCCGAATCGGGGCAGACCCTCATCAGCGGCATGGGGGAATTGCACTTGGAAGTGATCAAGAATCGACTGGTTCGCGATTACAAGTTAGCGGTGAAGTTCTACAAACCGCGAGTCAGTTATCGGGAAACCATCGCTGACACAGCCGAGGTCATGGGCGAATGCCATCGCCAGGTCGTCGCGCAGCAGTTGTTCGCACGACTTCGTGTTCGATTCGAACCATTGGAGGATCGTTCAGGAAAAGTTATCGTGCTAGATCGAACGCCGGTCGACCAGATGTTGCCCGACAACCTTCGGCAAGCGGCGTTGGAGGAGCTTCGCAATCGCGCGGAGGGTGGTGGGTTGATCGGATCGTTCCCCATCACGGGAATTCGCATCAGTATTCTGGGGGCAGAGACGGCTGAAGTCGGGTCGGACGAAGTCGCGTTTCGTATTGCGGCCAACGACGCATTTGACGAAGGTCTCAAGAAGGGGGAGCCCACTCTGCTCGAACCTGTGATGAAGATGGACATCACCACGCCACCAGATTACTTGGGGGAGATCGTAGGCGACTTGCAACAGCGACGCGGGTTGATCGAACGAACCGAAGCGCGCGGGGCTGTAACCAGCGTGATCGCCTTGGCACCACTCAAAGAACTGTTCGGATACTCGAGTGCGATCCGTTCGCTAAGCCAGGGAAGAGCGGGTTGTTCTATGGAGCCCCAAGGCTACCAGGTCGCCCCGAAAGAGGACGCGGACGCTTTCGCCATGTAGCGTTGGCAACTGGTCGGCCCCGTACAATTCGTATACAAATCCACGACGATTAATTCTTGATTCGATTCTTCCGGACATTGGATAGCTAGTATGAGCAACGTTGAAAATTGCATTATCATCGGAAGCGGCCCCGCGGGATGGTCTGCTGCGATTTACGCCGCCCGTGCCAATCTGAAGCCTCTTCTTTTCGAAGGGGCGATGACTGAAGACAATCGGATCAACGGCCGTTACCCGATGGGGCAATTAGCCCAAACGACCGAAGTGGAAAACTACGCAGGTTTCCCGTCGGGCAAGCTCAAGGAGTTTCTGGAATCGGCCATTTCGGATGACCGAAAATACATGCTCCCTCCGGTCGAAGAACATCCTCACGCGGTCACCGGACCGGAGTTAATGGAGCTCATGCGCCAGCAGGCAACGAACTTCGGAACAAGAGTTATCACCGATGACGTTACATCGGTCGACTTCAGTGGAAAGCCGCTCAAGCTACAGACGTCGGAGAATGGAAGTTTTGAAACGCACACCGTGATCATTGCGACGGGGGCCAGTGCCAACTACTTGGGCCTGCCGAGCGAAAGCAAATACAAGAACCGGGGTGTGAGCGCTTGCGCGGTCTGCGATGGAGCACTTCCTCGTTTTCGCAACAAGCCACTGGTTGTCGTCGGCGGTGGTGACTCCGCCGTGGAAGAGGCCAGCTATTTGACCAAGTATGCGTCGAAGGTTTACATGATTCTCCGCCGAGGCGAGATGCGGGCTTCCAAGATTATGCAGGACCGAGCGTTGTCCAATCCGAAGATCGATCTTGTGAAGTTCTCGGTCGTCGAGGAAGTACTCGGTAACGAGTCGGATGATCGTGTGGGTGTCACCGGCGTGCGATTGAAGAATGTCGAAGATGGATCGACTCGCGACATCGAAGCGGCCGGTCTTTTTTTGGCGATCGGTCATACGCCGAACACGAAGTTCTTGGGTGGGCAGGTGGAGACCCATGCCAGCGGTTATATCCGTTGGACGGAAGCTTATCGAACCGTGACGAGCGTTCCAGGTGTTTTTGCAGCCGGAGACGTGGCCGACGACTATTACCGTCAAGCGATTACATCTGCGGGAACGGGTTGTATGGCAGCGTTGGACGCGGAACGATATTTGGGGGCGGCGGGAATCCACTAGGAGACAACGCCCCGGTGTGTGTTGGATGACCAAAACGCTTTTCATGAGGCATAAGGAACTTGGCAACGACACGTGATCTGCCGATCGTCGTTCGTGGTGCTCGCGAACACAACCTTAAAAACGTAGATCTGACGCTTGCTAGGAACCAGCTTATATGCTTTACCGGCGTGTCGGGAAGCGGAAAGAGTTCGCTCGCATTCGACACGCTTTATGCGGAGGGGCAGCGACGTTATTTGGAAAGTCTATCGACCTACGCTCGGCAGTTCGTAGGCCAGATCCCGAAGCCGGATGTTGACTATCTATCTGGTTTAAGCCCATCCATTTCGATCAGCCAAAAGTCGACCGGGAACAATCCTCGTTCGACGGTCGGCACGATCACTGAGATTCACGACTTTCTTCGCGTTCTCTTTGCTCGAGTTGGTACGGGTTTTTGCCCCGACTGCCAAATCCAGATTTCATCGCAGACACGCGATCAAATGGTCGAGAAGATCATGGGGCTCGATCGTTCGACTCCCTATCTGTTTCTAGCCCCGATCGTTCGAGGGCAAAAAGGAGAGCATCGGGACCTCTTCGAAGACTTGCGAAAACAAGGCTTCAATCGAGCCCGAATCGACCATCGCGTTTATCTGCTGTCCGATCCCCCTGCTCTCGAAAGGCAGATCAAACACCATATCGAATTGGTGGTAGACCGAATTGCGATCGAGTCCAGCAGTCGGCAACGGATTGCCGAAGCGGTGGATACCGCCCTCCGCTTCGGCGAAGGGACGCTGTTGCTCGCTCCGATGGTTCCCGGCGAGGACGATACGGCCGCATACAACCCCGAAGAGGATGTTGTCTTTTCGACGAGCTACGCCTGCGCTTCATGTGGCAAATCCTATCCTCCCCCCTCCCCGCAGCTATTGAGTTTCAATTCTCCGCAGGGGGCTTGCCAAGAATGCGAGGGCTTAGGGGAATCTTTTCGTTATGATCCCGAGCTATTGGTCCAGTTGCCGGACAAGTCGATAAAGAACGGTGCGATTCCGTTGATCGGCAAGCAGAGCGAGATGACGCGATGGTATCGGCGATCCCTTTCCATGTACTGCGCCTCGATCGAAGGAGGGATAGGTCTAGAGGTGGGAAGTCTCCTCACCACTCCTTGGTCGAAACTTTCCGAGGTGGAACAACATGCGTTGCTCTACGGCTATGAAGGCTTGTCGGTACGCGTGAAAGGGAAAGCGCTGCACGGACAGGACTTCCGTGGAATCGTGCCTGAATTGCGCGATACGTATCGCGCGACTTCGAATCCATTTGTTCGCGCGAATCACGAACGCTGTATGCGGATTGGCAGGTGCGCGGCATGCGACGGTTCGCGTTTGAATGCCCAAGCGAGATCGATTCGACTGAAGACCAATGCGAAAGGCTTCCAAAACGTCCCTTGGTTTTCGATCGGAGGCGTTTCTCGTCTCTCGATCGACCGTTGCAGTGCGTTTTTTGATGGATTGGAATTAAGCCCTCTTCAATGGCAAATTGGAGAGGAGGCAGTGAAGGAGATTCGCGCTCGGCTTCGATTTTTGATCGACGTAGGGCTCGGGTATCTTTCGCTCGATCGAACGGCTCCCACGCTTTCTGGGGGGGAATCGCAGCGCATCCGTCTAGCTAGCCAGATCGGGTCGGGGCTGGTAGGGGTTTTGTACGTGTTGGATGAACCGAGCATCGGGCTCCATCCCAGAGACAACGATCGATTGCTCGCCTCGCTCCAACGATTGAGAGATCTTGGGAACACGCTGATCGTGGTCGAGCACGATGAAGACACCATGCGTATCGCGGATACCATCGTCGATTTTGGACCAGGCCCTGGTGTTCGTGGTGGGAAGTTGATCGCGTCGGGGACGCTCGACGATATTATTTCAAACGAAGAGAGCCTTACCGGTGGTTTTCTGAGTCGAACTCGACGCATTCGCACTCCCGAGTCGCGACGGCGAGGGAATGGGAAGAAACTCAAGATCCTCGGGGCGGAACATCACAATCTGAAGAAAATCGATGTCGATATTCCTCTCGGTTGCTTCATCGCCGTCACCGGCGTAAGCGGAAGCGGCAAGAGTTCCTTGATTACCGAGATCTTGTCGCCCGCCATTCGAGGTGTTTTTCAACGAGGTGTGGAGGAGGCAGGAAAACATCGCGAGATCAAAGGGATCGAGCATATCGACAAAGTCATCGATATCGATCAAAGTCCCATCGGTCGGACTCCTCGCAGCAATCCAGCCACCTATGTCAAAGTCTTTGACGAGATTCGTTCGCTATTTGCCGAATTGCCGGAAGCCAAACGGCGAGGATTCGATTCCGGTACGTTTAGTTTCAATACCGAGCAAGGCCGCTGTTCGGCCTGTGAAGGGCACGGTGCGGTACGGCTGGATATGGAGTTCCTGGCCGACCTGTGGGTTCCATGCGCCGTGTGCGAAGGCAAGCGATATGACCGAGCAACGCTCCAGGTAGAGTACAAGGGAAAATCGATCGCCGATTGTTTGGAGCTCGATGTCCAACAAGCCTTGGAGCACTTCAGCGAGTTTCCAAAGATCGCGAGCAAACTGGAGACGTTGCACGGAGTCGGATTGGATTACCTCAAACTGGGGCAACCGTCACCAACCCTATCTGGGGGCGAAGCGCAACGCATCAAACTCTCGAGGGAGCTGAGTCGTCGATCGACAGGTAAAACGGTGTACGTGCTCGATGAACCGACGACGGGCCTGCACTTCTATGACATCGATTTGCTCCTCGGCGTACTGCAATCCCTGGTGGAATTGGGAAATACGGTGATCGTCGTCGAACACAATCTCGATTTGATTCAGGCCGCCGACTGGGTGATTGATCTGGGACCCGAGGGGGGTGAGGCTGGTGGTTTGGTCGTCTGTGCCGGGACACCCGAGGAAGTGGCGCAGTGCAAGGAATCCCACACCGGCAAGGCCCTCGCACGGTACTTCGAGTCGCACCGAAAAACCTCGAAGAAAAAGAAAGCGACAGCGAAAACCAAAATCAAAAAGGAACAAACCGCTGCACCTGCGATGCAAGACATTCATGTTGTGGGTGCGGAGCATCACAATTTAAAGTGCGTCGACTTGACCATCCCTCGCAACAAGATGACTGTCTTCTGTGGACAGAGCGGCAGCGGTAAGACGTCGATGGCGATGGATACGTTGTATGCGGAAGGGCAGCGTCGGTTTGTGGAGAGTTTGAGCCCTTATGTGCGGCAGTTCGTCGGTCAAATGCCCAAAGCGAAGGTAGCTCGGGTCGATGGTTTGAGTCCCTCTGTAGCTATTGAGCAGAGGAATCTATCGCATACACCGCGCAGCACGGTCGGGACTGTTACGGAGATTTACGACTACGTTCGGGTGTTATTCGCCCGACTCGCTCAGATGCATTGCACGCAATGCGATGCACCGGTAAGCAGCCAGACCAGCGATCAAATCCTTGATCGCATCCGAGACTTAGCAGCCGCACGAGGGAGCGGGCGTGCTCTACTGCTCGCTCCGGTTGCTCCGCATGCGAACACCGACATCGCCAGCTTTCTCACTTCACTGCGTCAGCAAGGCTTCGTGAGGATGCGGATCAACGGTCGAGTCTATCCGCTCGATGATATACCCGCGCTGCAGTATCAGTCGCGAAATGAATTCCAGCTGGTCGTCGATCGTTTGCAGTGGGATCGGCTCGATCCAAAGAGTCTGCGAGACAGTGTCGATACGGCCCTTACGATGGGCAATGGGATTTTACAGATCGCCATGGTCGATGACGCCAGGTCTGAAATTCATTGGGAAATCAAAACGTTTTCGTTGCAACTGGCTTGCCACGCCTGCGGAATCTCGTTTCAGCCCCTGACACCCCATCGATTCTCTTTCAATTCTCAAGTCGGGTGGTGCGAGGCCTGCAATGGAATCGGAACGATGCGAGGGATCGATCCCAATGCCGCATTCGAATCCGAAAAAAGTTTGTTGGAAGGCGGCTTGCCCGTCTGGCCGGATCTGCAATCCCCCCTCTCCCGAGCCATGTTGTACGCATTGGGGCGAGAGACCGGATTGCCTTTGGATCGACCGATCCAGCAGTTGACAACTGGACAACGCGCGATGCTCCTCAAGGGCCTTTCGAATCGTCAAATTGTTGTCACGAAAGGGGATTTAGCAGCCGCGGTTGATCCGCATGCGGCACCGGATTCGAAGGTCTACCTGACGTTTGCGTATCGAGGAGTCTACGCGGCCGTCGAATCAGCCGCTAATTCGAATACACGCGAGCGATACGCATTGGCACCGTTCCTTACCGACGGTCCATGCGTCGATTGTGGCGGTGCAAGGGTTTGTGCCGAGGCGGCCCACGCTCGGTATCGTGATTGTACGATCGCAGATATTGTGAAGCTGCCGATTGGATCGTTGAATGAGCTGGTGCGAAGTTGGAAGCTTTCGAAACGCGAGCAAAAGATCGCCGGTGAACTGCTGCGCGAAATTCAACATCGATTGCAGTTTTTGTGCGATGTGGGGTTGGAGTATCTGACGTTAGATCGGTCGGCCAATACCTTGAGCGGAGGCGAGGCGCAACGCATACGTTTGGCCAGTCAACTTGGAGCAGGATTGAGCGGTGTTCTCTATGTGTTGGATGAACCGACCATCGGGTTGCACCCCCGTGATAACGATCGATTGATTCGGGCGATGAAGTCGTTGCGAGACTTGGGGAATACATTGGTGGTTGTCGAACATGACCGCGAAGTGATTGCCCAGAGCGATCAGTTGCGAGACTTTGGGCCGGCTTCGGGGCCGCTCGGAGGTCAGGTCGTGGCGCAAGGCACTCCCGGACAGATCGCGCGGTCGAAGAACTCGGTTACCGGACCGTTCCTCAGTGGCAAAATGAGGATCGAGCCCCCTGCAACCCGTCGTGTTTCCCTTGACGATACGATCCCGGTATCCAACCACGATTGGACGGATATTGCCAGGACACCGCACGGCTGGCTCACGGTGAAAGGAGCGGAAGCGAACTCCCTCAAGGGGATCGATGTCTCGATGCCAGTCGGTTGCTTCACAGCGGTGACCGGTCCGAGCGGAAGTGGCAAGAGCAGTCTCATCAATGGGATTCTGTATCCCGCCTTGGCCCGATTTTTATATGCTACAGATGGTGTGCCCGGCCCCTTTCGTGAAATCCGGGGGCACCTTCATTTTAAGAAGGTGCTCAAGGTGGATCAGTCGCCACTGGGGGCATCTCCTTCGAGCAATCCAGCCACATATACGGGAGTTTTTGATCATATTCGGCAGCTATTTCAGCGCTTGCCGGAGGCGAAAACGAGGGGGCTGACTGCCGGGCATTTCAGCTTCAATGTTTCGGGCGGACGATGCGAGAAGTGCGAGGGAATGGGGCAAGTTTGTATTCAGATGCACTTCTTGCCTGATGTTTGGATTTCATGTGACGCTTGCAATGGTAGGAGGTATACCTCCGAAGTCCTTGAGGTCAAATTCAAGGGGCATTCGATCGACGATGTGCTCAACATGTCGATCGGAGAGGCGCGAGACTTGATGAGCGAGATACCAAAGATCCATGAAATGCTTTCAACTCTTTGCGATGTCGGACTTGATTATCTCGCATTGGGGCAAAGCGCCCCGACCTTGAGCGGTGGCGAGGCCCAGCGCGTCAAGTTGGCGGCCGAGCTTTGCCGCCCCAACAATGGGAGGACCATTTATCTTCTCGATGAACCTACGACCGGATTGCACTTCAATGACATCCAGAAACTACTTCATGTCTTGCAAGCATTGGTAGATAGCGGGAACACAGTCGTGGTGATCGAGCACAACCTCGATATCATCCAATGCGCCGACTGGATCATCGACCTCGGCCCTGAAGCAGGCGAGCAAGGAGGCGAGCTCGTCTTCGCGGGTACCCCGGAAAAAATGATCGAATACGCATCGGGTCGAAACTTCGGCAAAGGGAAGGAGATCGCTTTGCAAGTTTCCGAAAAGAAGACAAGGGGACGCAAAGGGATGTCGGAGTCCGAGGCTCCATCCACCGCCAAACCGACGGGGCACCGCAGTTATACGGCGGAAGCGTTGCGAGCGTTTTGGGAGGAAGCGAAAAAGTCTTCCCGTTCGCCGAGTAAACCGCGATGACATGCTAGCCAATTCCGTTTGGTCTTCGCTCCCCCACGAGATATAACTGAGTGAAGTATTGTTGAATCCCTTTCTTCAAGGATCGAATCAGTGAAAATGCAAATGGTGACCAAGCTTTCGTTGCTATCGTGGATGTGCCTCGCCGCTGCCATGGTCGGTTGCGATTCCAAAGGGGATAGGACAATCGAGGGAGCGCCCGATTTAAGCGAGATCGTCGCGCCCGACGTCGAAATGCCGACCCCATCGGCGCCCATTGCAGCGGTAAAAACTGTTTCGGTTAAAATCGACACGATGAGTTGCGTCGAAGGTTGCTTCAACGGAATCCAGGGCGTTCTCAAAAAGCGAGAGGGCGTGGTCGATGTTACGCTGGCACCGCAAAAGAATACCGAGGGGCTGATCGACAATTCGGTGATCACCATTTCGTATCGCGGGGAATTGGATCGAGCCAATATTGAAAAGACAATTCTGGGAGCGGGATTTGATGGGGTCGAATTTGTCGACAATTCCGCAGCGACCGATACCGGTTCAGCGAGTGAGCCGATCCAGTAGTCGGCCCGTGATGGATTGAGTTCCGAGTTCCAGACCTTCTTGACGTAACCGTGGCGACCGAATGGAATCCAGCACCCCTGCCCAGCGTCCTTTTGTTCACTTGCATTGCCACAGCCATTACAGTCTGCTCGATGGTGCAAGCCCGATTGGGAAGCTACTCAAGAGGGCCAAATCGCATGGAATGACTGCGTTGGCCCTCACCGATCACGGAAACTTGCACGGATCTCTTGAGTTCTACAAGAAAGCGCGCGATTTGGGCATCAATCCCATTCTGGGGTATGAGGCGTATGTGGCGCCGGGCAGTCGATTCGAGCGGGACGCTTCCTCGTCGAAAGAAGCCGCCTACCATTTGACGCTGTTGGCGCAGAACCGAACCGGCTTTAAGAATTTGATCCGACTCGCCTCAGCAGCCAGTTTGGAAGGATTCTATTTCAAACCCCGAATCGACAAGGAGATCCTGGCGAAGTACAGCGAAGGGATCATCTGCCTCAGCGGTTGCGTTTCCAGCGAATTCTCGCGCGCGATTCTTCGAGGGCAAGACACCGACGCGGCAATTCGCGACGCGACCCATGTGACCGAATGGTTTTCAAAGGTCTTTCAAGATCGCTTCTTCATCGAGATTATGAACAACAATCTCGAGATCCAGCGGCAGCAGATGGCGGGGGCGATCGATGTGGCGAATCGAGTCGGTATTCCGTTGGTCGCCACCAGCGACGCCCACTATGTCGACAAGGAAGACGCCGAAGTGCAAGACGTATTGCTTTGCATTGCGACGGGCAAATTCCGCACCGATACCAATCGCATGCAGATGGAGGGAGATCAGTTCTATCTCCGTTCCCCGGAGGAAATGTATCAACACTTTCCCGGTCACGCCGACGCGGTCGCTCGATCGCAAGAGATCGCCAATTCGGTCGACATTGATTTGGAATTGGGCAAACGAAACTTTCCGACCTACCGATTGCCCAACCCGGAAATTACCGCCGACGACTATTTGCGGGAGTTGTGTATCAACGGACTCAAGGCGCGGTATGCGAAGAGTCCGGATATGCTCGTCGATAGCGAATTGGCCACGGTAGTCCAAGAGAGATTGGATCGCGAGCTGGGAGTGATTCGAAAGCTTGGTTTCTCGAATTACTTTTTGATCGTTTGGGACTTTGTCCGTTACGCACGTGAAATCGACGTACCCGCAACAGCTCGGGGATCTGGGGTCGGTGCATTGGTGTGTTATGCGCTTTACTTGTCCCACGTTTGTCCCGTCCGGTATGACTTGCTGTTCGAACGGTTCTTGGACGAGAGCCGACTGGAGGCACCTGATATCGACATTGATTTCTGCCAAGAACGACGGGGCGAAATCATTCGATATGTGAAAGAAAAGTACGGCGAATCGAACGTAGCTCAGATCGGAACGTTCGGAACTTTGAAGGCGCGAGGGGCAATCAAAGACGTTGGGCGAACGCTCGGATTGCCGTTGAATCGCGTCGCTCAAGTCAGCGAGTTGGTACCGGACGACCCCAAGATCTCGATTCAGAGCGCCATCGATGAGAGCGAAGATCTCAAGAAGCTCTACGAAAGCGATTCCGACGTCCGCGAGTTGCTCGATTATGCGATGAAGATCGAAGGGATGGCTCGGAATATCGGCACGCACGCCGCGGCGGTGGTGATTGCGGACAAACCGCTTACCGAGTACGTTCCCCTCATGCGAGTGTCGGGCAAAGAGGACATTATCACCCAGTGGTCGATGGGGGATGTGGAGGCGGCCGGATTGCTCAAGATGGACTTTCTGGGCCTCCGCAACTTGACCATCCTTTCCAAGTCGGTCGACATCATTGAGCAGACTCGCGGGTTTCGAATCGATCCGCTCGATTTCCCGCTCGACGACAAAGAGACCTTCGAGTTGCTCAAGCGAGGAGAAACGAAAGGAGTCTTTCAGTTGGAGTCAGGAGGGATTCGCGATTTGCTGCAGCGAATGAAGCCTGACCGTTTCCACGATATCATCGCGACCAATGCGCTCTATCGCCCTGGCCCTCTCGAAGGGGGGATGGTCGATGAATATGTCGCTGTGAAGCTAAAAAAGAAGCTGGCGACCTACATCCATCCCGTTCTCCAAGAGATCTTGGAAGAGACCAACGGTGTGATGGTTTACCAAGAGCAGGTCATGCGGATTCTGAACCGATTGGGAGGAATCGAGCTCGCTAAAGCCTACACATGTATTAAAGCGATCAGCAAGAAAAAGGAAGAATTGATCGCTGCGAATGCAGAAAAGTTTTTGGCGGGATGTCTTGAGAAAGGTCTTACGCGCAAGGAAGCAGAAGACTTCTGGAACATGATTCTCAAGTTCGCGGGATACGGCTTCAATAAGAGCCACTCGACCGCGTACGCGCTCGTCGCCTACCAAACAGCCTACTTGAAGACCCACTACAAAGTGGAGTTCATGGCTGCGTTGTTGACGGGTGACATTCCTAACCGGAACTTCAAACGAAAAGATGGCTTGGTTGAGCACATCGAAGATTGTCAACGCATGGGGATCCCTGTGGAGGCCCCCAGCGTCAATACTTGCTTAGCAGATTTTAGCGTCGCCGATAACAAGATTCACTTCGGTCTTTCGGCGATCAAAGGATGTGGCAGTTCTGCTGCCGATGCGATTGCCACCGAACGAAAGAAGAACGGCCCCTTTAAAAACATCTTCGAGTTCTGCGAACGGGTCGATGCAGCCGCTTGTGGCAAGTCCACGATTGAGTCGTTGATCAAAGCCGGTGCCATGGATTGTTTCGGAGCAAGGCGGGCGCAGTTAATGGCCGTGATCGAGAAAGCGCTCCAGGGTGGCGCATCGAAGCTGAAGGACAAGAAGAGCGGTCAAATGAGCCTCTTCGACGATGTCGCAGCGGTCACCGAAGAGGTCAAAGTGGTTTTGCCGGATGTTCCTGAGTTCCCGGAGCGTGAGAAACTGGCGATGGAGAAAGAGGTCCTCGGGTATTACCTGACGGCCCATCCTCTTTCGGAATATGCGACAACCCTCCAAGCCTTTTGTTCACACACGTCATCCACGATCAAGAATACGAAGCATCGCGACGAGGTGTTGATGGGAGGGATGATTTCTTCGATCAAGATGGCATTCATCAAGAATCCAAAGCCAGGGCAGTCCTCGAAGTACGCCAATTTCGATTTAGAGGACATGGATGGCTACGTGCGAGGAATCTGTTGGCCAAGCGACTTTGAGCAATACGGCGAATTGATCCAACACGATGCGGTTGTATTGGCGCGCGGAACGGTAGACAAGCGAGGGGAAGGCGACGAAGTCAACTTCATCGTCAATGAACTCATTCCCATCGCCGAAGCGGACACAAAGTTCACGACAGGGATCCATATTCTCTTCGATCAATCGCGGCACGACCTTGAATTGATGACGAAGATTCGCGAGATCCTACGAGGCTATCCTGGTCAGCGGGATGTCATGTTCGCATTGCGATTGCTATCCGGTGAAACCGTGCACATCAAGGCGGCCAAACATCGAGTTGCGATCGACTCCGAACTGCGAGCACGTCTGGACGATCTCTTAGGAACACCGAGCCATAAGCTGCTAGCGACCAAACCCAAGATGAAGAGCGGTGGAGGCCAAAACCAATTCCGTCGATCTGCAACGTAAGGACTTCGTGCATGTTTCTTGCGTCGTTGAAAAAACCGTTTCTCGTCTCGCTTATCGTTTCCATCTTTTTGGCAGCGTGCTTCGGGATTGTCATCGTTTTGATCGGCCGATTTAGCCTTCTCGAGACCCGGATTCTATTTTCGACGTTGGTCATTGCCGGCGGGAGTTTGGGAGGGCTTGCATGCAGCCCCGCACTGAGTAGAGAGTCGCAATTTGCTCAAGATTTATTCGTCAAATGGGTAGCAATCCTCGGGGTAGGATTATCGATTTTCGCTACCTTCCTCAGTCTGGTACTCATATGGTCGGATCAGTTCGTCCTCGGCTTGTGGAAAACGAACACGGCGGTGGTGGTTTTTGCGATCGCTTGCGGCCATATCGTTCTCCTGTCGCTCGCGAGACTGGCGGGTCGATTTCAGTGGTTGCAATTCGTCGCCAGAGGAGGCATTATCGCGCTGGCATCTCTCATCGCGATGATGATCTTCGCCCCTGAATCGTTTTTTTTGGAGGTGCAAGCGATCGCGGTGCTGTCGATTTTCGTTGCCGCGATGACAACGGCGATTCCTGTGATGCATCGATTGCATCCAGCTGAACGCATCGATTGCGTTCGAGCTGGGGTGATGGAGGGCCAATCCACCGAGGCAAGCCTGCAACAGATCGACGAAGAAATTGGCAGCCTGAATGCTCGCCTCGCTGAGTTGGAAGCGAAGCGAGCAAAGATCATTCGGGGCTAACGGGCAATCGTCATTTTCCGCCGGTGGGAATCGTATGGATTAGCCTGGAAATTTGGCTTGCATCCAGTTTGGAATCAGCTTCCAGCCTTCTGGATATTCGACGTTCGATTCTCCCGCAGCGACTTCATCGTAGCTCTTCGATCCATCCGCTTGGATACCTTTACCACACGTGGCGAAGGGGACCCAGCCGTGCGAATGCTTTTTCGTGCTGACGGGAGTCGGGTGATCGGGCATGACGAGAATGCGGTAATCGCCCATCTTTTCCAAAGCATCGAAAACAGGTCCGACAACGTGATGATCGATCGCTTCGAGCGCCTTGATCTTTTCGTCCACGCGTCCTTCGTGGCTGGCTTCATCGGTCGCTTCGACGTGGACGCAGACAATATCATGCGTCTTCAACGCTTCGATCGCAGCCTGTCCTTTGCCGGAATAGTTGGTATCGAGATAGCCGGTTGCCCCGACGACTTCGATTCGATCCCATCCGATCAAGGCCGCTAGTCCTCGAAGAAGGTCGACTGCGGTGATCATGGCACCGCAGCAGCCGTGAAGGGATTCAAAGGAGGGAAGCTGCGGAGTCTTTCCCAGGCCCCAGAGCCAAAGGTTGGTGGCGGGATGTTTGCCGGCTGCGACTCGTTTTTGATTGACTGGATGGTCTTGGAAAATCGCTTGGCTTTCTTCCATGAGGCGGCAAAGGAGTTCGCATCCAGGTCCTTTGGGGAAGTCGTTTTCGATCGACTCGTCGGTCAGATCATGGGGAGCGGTCGTTCGGGTGTCCGAGGAAAATGGAACGTCGGAGGGAGACTGACCACGGTAGATCAAGAGGTTTCTGTAGCTCACGCCGGGGACGAATTCCAAATGTGGGCTACCCAGTTTCTCTTGGGCTGTCCGGAGCATTTCGGCTGCTTCTTCGCTGGAAATGTGATCTGCGGTGAAGTCAACCATGATCTGGTTTTCAACGGTGACCAGATTGCATCGGATCGCCCAGTCATAGGGCCCCAACTGGATGCCTTGCGCGGCGGCCTCAATGGGAGCGCGGCCGGTGAAGAACTCGTGGGGGTTGTAGCCGAAGAGAGTCATGTTCGCGACTTCGCTGCCAGGCGTGAAGACGCGCGGGACGTTATCCGAACGGCCCACGATGCCTTGCTGTGCGATGCGGTCCATGTTCGGGGTCTTCGCCGCTTGCAACGGTGTCTTTCCGCCGATCGACTCGACAGGGAAATCCGCGCAGCCGTCCGGAATGATGATAACCCACTTCATAGTCGTGTCGTTTCTGATTGGAGGTGAAAAGGTCCTGTTCGCGTCATGCTTTGTCCCCTTCGGAAACACGAAGATAAACGGCTTCGTCGCGCACGGAAGCTAATTTACGGATTTCGGTGTTGGCCGCCATGGCCGCCGATTCGGTCGCTTGGTGGGTCATGATCACCAGAGGGACCGTCAAGACCGAGCCTTCTTGGGTATCCCGCGATTCGTCGGACGAAGAACCGGCTGTTCCCTCCGGCTCGTGCTGGATAATCGATGCGATCGAGACTTGGTGTTTACCCAAGATCCCTGTGATTTGCGAAAGAACGCCGGGCTCGTCGGCGACGTGAAACCGCATGTAGTAGCGGCCCTTGGAATGCTCGTAAGGGAGGAGCTCGATTTTCGATTCGCGGTCCGACCAAAGTTCCAATCGCCGGAACGTAATATCGGTGCGGCCCGCTGCAGTGTCGATCATATCGGCAACCACCGCGCTGGCGGTCGGCATTTGTCCCGCCCCCTTGCCGTGGAAGAACATATCTCCTACAGCGTCGCCGACGACCAAGATCGCATTGTAGGCCCCGCGAACTTCCGCCAACGGACGCCCTTTGCGGATCAACGTGGGTGAGACATGAAGTTCGAGTTGGCCGGTTTCCTCGTGCAAGTGGGCCGTGGCAATCAGTTTGATGCGATACCCGAGTTCGGATGCGTATCGCAAGTCCGCTAGCTGGAATGCTTCCAAGCCGCGACGATGGATCTCTCTCCACTTCACTCGAACACCGAACGCTAAGTGGGCGAGAATAGCAAGCTTCTGCGCGGCATCGCTTCCGTCGACGTCCATGGTCGGGTCTGCTTCCGCATACCCGAGTTCCTGGGCGTGGCGAACGGCGTCGGCATAGTCTTCCCCCTGCTCCTCCATCTGGGTGATGATGTAGTTGCTCGTACCGTTGAGGATTCCTCGGAGCGAGCGGATTTGATTGGCGGAAAAGCACTGCGAAATGTTTGCAATGATCGGGATGCCTCCCCCTACGCTCGCCTCAAAGGCGATAGTGCGACCCAGGGCTCGTGCGCGATCGAAAAGTTCTTCTCCGTGTTCGGCCAGGAGCGCTTTATTCGCAGTGACCACGTCTTTTCCTGCGTCAAGCAACTGCAGCATGATCGTGCGAGCCGGTTCGATGCCTCCGACCAAATGGGCGACCACCTCGATATTCGGATCGTTGAGCACCGAGTTCAAGTCATCGGTGAGGACCCCTTTGGGCAAGTTGATGGAGCGATGCTTTTTTAGGTCCCGAACGGTTGCCTTCTCCAGCCAAAGAACGCGTCCCGCGTGGCGAGCCAAACGGTCCCCATGATCGAGCAGGAGTTTCGCCACCCCGGTGCCGACAGTTCCCATGCCGACTATGGCAACCCTTGTTTTCTCCATGAAAGAGCGTCATCCTCTGTTGGTGATCATCCGAAAAGGCACAATAGTAAACCAAGATCACGATCTCGCAAAGTTACCGTTCCGCAAACCGGGATGCCCAGGGCATGCAATTCGATACCGAAACGACCATCTGCGCTATTGCCACCGGTGAAGCCCCCGCCCTCCGAGGTGCGATTCGTATTACCGGTCCTGATACGCTCGCGATGCTCAAGTCTCTGGGCTCCCTGCCCGAGAATATCCCATTTGCCCAGCGCTTCGAAATGGACATCGATCTCGGAGAGCTTGGGGGACTCCCCGTCTCGGTTTTTTGTTGGCCGGACTCCAGAAGTTACACTGGCCAACCTTCCGCCGAATTGCACACGCTCGGTGCACCAGTCCTGCTGAGCGAACTACAACGAAAACTGATTCTATCCGGCGTCAAACTCGCGCAACCCGGTGAGTTCACCCTCCGAGCTTTTCTTGCTGGGAGATTGGACCTGACGCAATGCGAAGCGGTACTCGGAGTCATTCACGCGCACGACCAACGAAGTCTTGAGGTGGCGCTGAATCAGCTGGCGGGAGGGTTGGCCGCACCCTTGGCCGACACGCGCCGCAATTTGATCCATCTGCTGGCGGACATTGAAGCCGGGTTGGACTTTGTTGACGAAGACATCCAGTTCATTTCACCCGAGCAAATCGAATCGAGGTTGCTCGACGCCAAAGCGAGTGTCGAGGGAATTCTCTCTCAAATGGACTCCCGATCGGGACAAAAACATGAATGGCAAATCGCCCTCATCGGTCCTCCCAACGCGGGCAAGAGTTCGCTTCTCAATGCCATGGCTGGTACCGAGGTAGCGATGGTCAGCCCGACCCCCGGCACCACCCGCGATTACCTTCGTTACCGAATCCAACAGTCCGATGTGGCATTCGATCTGCTCGATACCGCTGGCATGGAGGAGTGGAGGGATGACTCACCGCGCGGCATCGCACAATCCTTCACCCAATCGCAAATCGAGCATGCGGACTTGTTGCTTTACTGCTCTCCACACGACGCGTCTCCAGAACCGATCGCTGCACCGGTGCTGAAGGCATCCAAACCGATCTGGCTGATCGAAACCAAATGCGATGTTGCTCGGAGCTGCGATCAGGTTCGCGATCCCTGCAAGGAGCCTATTGATGCGCGATACGAAGTCAGTTCGAAGACCGGGCATGGGATTGCGGTGCTATGCCAAGCGATTCTGCAATGGGTACGGGATCAAAAAACAGAGCAAGCCGACGCGGTACCCATGACCGTGGAGCGATGCCAAGGTGCTTTGCTCAACGCTCGGGGGGCGATCTCGGCAGCCCTCGACGCAGTCCGCAGTCGATGTGGCGACGAAATCATCGCAGCCGAAATCCGCATTGCATTAGACGAAATCGGATTGGTAGCCGGGACGGTTTACACCGAAGATGTGCTGGACGCACTTTTCAGTCGCTTTTGTATCGGCAAGTGATTTCGCGGAAACCCAGTAACCCAGTAACCCAGTAACCCAGTAACCCAGTAACCCAGTAACCCAGTGCATCAATCATCGCGAATCTCTTCGAATTGGGGCAGGTCGCCATCGACCTCGTCATCCGACGAGGTTGAGTCTTGGATCAGCCCCCATTGTTGCAATCGGCGAATCATGCGAGCGCGGGAAATGGAGAGGAGTTTGGACGCAGCGGTGCGATTTCCTTTGCTATACTCCAATGCTTGCATGATGAGTTGCTTTTCAACCTGTTCGAGGACTTCATCTAATGCGATGGGTTCGACAGCAGGGGGCCGTTCAAAGTGACTGGGGCTTGTCCGGATTGCAATCGGAAGGTGCGGAACGCCAATCTCTCCCCCGTCTGAATTTTGGAGCGACGATTCGAGGACGTTGGCCAACTCCTCGTAGCTTCCTGGCCATGGATAGGCGAGCAACGCGTCTTTCGCTTGAGAGGCGATCGTGAGATGTCGAGCGATTTTCTCGGACCGGATCCGAAGGCCTTGCTCCGCCAATTGCTGCCTGGCTAGAAACCAGCTTGCTACGATGGAATCCAAGTCTTCCAGCCTCTCGCGCAGCGATGGGAGTTCGATGCGTAGCGGGGAAAGACGTAGCCAAAGTCGGAGCCACAGCGACGTTGTGCCTCGGCATTCGGGAAGAGGTTTGCGGCAGCTCGCAAAGGTAACGAGCTGCGGTCTCGAAGCAAGGTAGCGATCCAAGGCGAGCAGGAGCTCCTCGGGAAGTTCATCGAGCCTCGATAAAAAGAGACTTGCTCTGGGGCCAAAGGAGCGAATCACTTCATCGACTGCTTCGAGAACACTTTCCAAAAGCGAACCATCCATCAGATGGCAGTCCACACGGATGGTCGAACCAGGCTGGTAGGGCAGACTCTTTCGCAACGCTCGTGAGCGAGCCAACATCGATACGAGGGCTTCCCGTTCTTCACAATCGTCACCGATCAAGATGACTGAGGACTCCGACTCACAAGCTAATTCCCATTGTTGTCGCAAGAGCATGGATCGCAGGGACGGACCGGCCGATAACCATGGCCAGGGTGGCGCCGAATCTTCTGCAGTCGACTGGGGCAATGGGCATTCCTGACTGCCCGCTTGCAAACGCTGGTAAATATCCAACAACCGTTCTCGAAAAAGGAGCACTAGCAACGTTCCTGGTGGCGCGGCGATCTCCAATCCGTCGAGCTTTGGTTCCAAAGGAACGATCACCTTCGTCGTCGCATTGTCCCACTGCGAGAAGTGGATCGTGTTCCTATCCCACAGCGTGGGGGGAGCGAGCTGTGCGATCCAGTCGGCGAGCCGGTCTGCGTTACGAACCGGATCGGTCTCCGCCTGACTCGCGATAGGTTGAGAAGGAAGACGGCAATTGAGACCAATCAACTCCATCGGTGCAGAATCTGGGCCGCGAATAGAGTCTACCCAAGCGAGCATCGCTTCATTGGCGTAAACGAGAATGTCTTGCTCGTCGAGAACGTACATCGGATTGTCCGAGCTACCGATTAGCCTGGCGATTTGCCGTTTCGCAATCGATTTATACGGATCATCCGAGGACATACGAGGGAGCCTTGTTCTGTGGAAACTTCAAGCGAGGGGTGGGAGCGGGATTTGGACGGGCTCTCTTGGGATTCTATCGAGCAATGTACGATCCTGCTTGACCATCGACTCCAAATCCCCGAGATCGATCTCCACAGGGCGATCGATCCATCCCAAGCTATTTGCCAACAGCCCCAGAATAAAGCGGTTCGAATAACCCTCGTCTCGAAGGGTACAAAGCCGCGTGTCGCCATGCCGTTTCGCGAGCCGCCTACCGTCGGGACCAACCACGAGTGGCGCGTGAAACCAGCGAGGCGGTTTCCATCCCATCGAGTGGTAGAGGGCAAGCTGTCGATAGGTGCTGCTGACCAAATCGGCCCCTCGTACCACTTGGTTGATCCCCATGTCATGATCGTCAACCACCACCGCGAGCTGATAGGCAGGTGGGCCGTAATTGCGAGCGACGACAAAGTCGCCCAGTGCCTGGATCGGTGCAAGACTTTGTTTTCCAAGGAAGTCGTCCGACCAAGTCATTCGAAGCGTTCCACGATCGATTTCGATATGTTCACCATGGAGCGACTCGATGGAGGAGAATCGAAATCTCCAAGCGTACTTGAGACCTTGTGCATCGAGTCTTTCCGCATCGCATGCTTTGCGATACGAACAGGTTCCTGGGTAGACCGGCCCATCGACGGGAAGGGGTGTCGACACCAAGTCTTGGTCGGCTGGCGTTGGTTCGTGCGGCGCGCTCGCCGATTGTTCGATTTCACTGCGGGTGCAGGTGCATGGATAGATCCAATCTTTTTCTCGCAGCGTTTCAAGAACTGCTTGGTAGCGAGCAAGTCGCTCGGATTGCAGGACGTATCCCCGCTCTCGAAGGGACTTTCCCCAAAACGATTCCCGAGCCAAGTCTGTCTGCGGAATCTCTCCGAGCGAATGGGACTGCTCCACACGATCCCACGTAAGCCCGAGCCACCGCAGGTCTTCGATCAACAGAGATTCGGCACCAGTCTTGGTGCGAGGTGTATCCAGATCTTCGATTCGCAGGTAGAGCATGCCCCGGTTCCATCGAGCCAGCATCCACGCCAATAAATAGGTTCGGGCATTTCCCAAATGCTGGGCACCCGTCGGAGATGGTGCGAGTCGACCGATGGTTTGGGGATTCGGATCCATAGGAATTATCGGCCGCCTTTTAAGAACATGTCTCGTTCCATAGTGAAACGTGCGAACCGCTATTTCGAGCCTCGGTCACGGTGATAGAGACGCCGGGCAGTCGTCGCTGGAATTCATCGGAGATTCGTTCCACCTCCGCCCCTTCCGGCAATGCCAACGCGACGGTGGGTCCCCAACTGCTTTGCGCGGCACCTCGGTATCCCAATCCCTTCGCTGTTTCGATAATGCGTTGGATCGATTGGGATCGATAAACACCTCCTTGCACCTTTTCAAAAACTTTACCAGCCAGCTGTCCATATTGGCCGATGTGGCGATCCCACCTTGCCCAGTCCTTCGACTCTAACGCGGGCGCGAGATGCTCTTCGATCAGAGAGAGCATGGCTTCGCGATTTGGATTCGGGTGTTGCGAGCAGGCTTGAAACATTTCCCTCTCGGCATCGCCGGACTCCCCTTCGGTCCTTCCATCTCGCAACAAAAGGACGGGCCAACTAGGAAAAGGAAGGAAACGGACCCGTCTAGAAGGTTGGCCAGAGTCCAGAATAGCTCCACCGGAAAGGTAACCCGCCAGACCGATATACGAACGAAGGCCCCGTCCGCTTAGTCGTGCCAAGTCGTCGAGGGATAACTCGCAACGCAACGGATCGCCCGATGCGGCGGCTGTTAGGGCATGGATCACCATGGAGCTCCATTGCGTCCCAGACCCCAGACCTTGATGAGGTCGTTGCGTCGTGTCGAACAAGAGTCGGCGGACAGGAAGGTGGGCTCTGCCGGGGTGGAATGCCAACCATCGGTTGCAGAGATCCAATACTCGACCGTGCCAGTCGTTAGGTGCAACGATTTGTAATTCATCGATAAGGCATTCTGTCACTTCGAATCGCAGCACGGAGGATGGATTGGACACCATCCAGCCAATACCTCCATAACAACTTGGTGCACCCGGGTGAATCTCGACGAGTCCCAAGTGCAGTCTGGATCCGGCTCGGATCTCATATCGGTTCGAGGGGGAATCGGCCGAGTTTGTAGCGGGGAGCAGACTAGTCATGCAGTGGTTGATGGAAGATCCGCTCGTCAAGTTTCTACTTCGGCCGCCGCGAGGACCAAGGAATCGTCAGGGGTGCCTGACCAAGTCGGAAGGTCGCATCGGGTGGCGATCCAACCTGGGTGAACCACTCGGCCACTCGTCTTGGGCGATCCGAGCAGTCGCCAGCGAATCGGAGATGGGGTATCGGGGACGGAGACCACTTCCCCTTCTGATTGTTCGAGGAGAGGTTTGATTCCGAAGGAATGCTGCAAGCACTTTTTCGAGTCTCGTAAAACATCGCGCGCCGCGGCGCCGATTTGAGCGTCGCTGTATTGGTCGAGGGATTCCTGGATTAAATCGATCAGTCTCGCCTCCCGTTGGAGCGTGCTTAGCAGCGTGAGCGCTTCGCTTCGTGACGATTTCATCGCGATTGGAGCAGGCTTCTGTGGAGTCGTTTTCGGTGATTCCGACTCCACCGTTCGTTTCGCCGCAGAGGGTGTTTGCCCCTGATCGGGCTGGGCAGGGGCAGGCAAAAGAAGTCTTTGGACCGCAGCCGCTCGCTCCTTGTTCAGGAGGACGGCAAAGAAAGCACGGAACGCGAGTAGGATTCGCATGAGACTCGCTCAGGAGGAAAAAGGGGGTACGAACGCGAAATCGAGCGAGAGAGTATACCGCAAGCCTTTTCTGTCGGGCAGGCGTTTCGATGCTGCACCGACAGCATCTCCTGCGGTATACTTCCCGTGCGACGGGGCGCAGCGAGGAAGATTCAAAGGACATGAGGAAACCGGCCAAACCGAACGGGTCATCGAAGATGGGCGATGAGCAAAGGCTTTCGAACGCAGCGCGGCAGTCGGCTCCTGCAGCCATGTCTTTGTCGACATCGCAGCGGATCGCGATGCAGAAGCAGTTGGGGGAGATGTTGTACCGAGCCCCTCACATGTGGCGGGATCGTTCGGAGCGTCAGAAGTGGATCGCAGACCGAATCTTATCCCGATCCAAGGTGATGAAGACCCGTAATTTTCAGGCCGTCTCACGCACCGATCTCGAAGCGATGGCCTGGTTGTACGATGAATCGTTCTTGGGAGGGATCGCGTTGCCATTGGCGGAATCGTATGGTCTTTCCTTTCGATTGAGTTCCCGAATGACCCGAGCGGGTGGAAAGACGACACGGACAACGTTTCCGCCGGTTGCAGGCACTCCGGGCCGAACCCATTACGAAATCGCCTTGTCGACTTCCCTCTTGTTCCAATCGTTTCGTGTCCCCGGAGATACGATTCGGGTTTGTGGGTTCGAATGCCAGGATCGTCTGACTGCCATGCAACGGGTTGTCGAGCACGAGTTGATCCATCTTTGCGAGATGTTGGTTTGGATTCAAAGCGATTGCGCCGCAGGACGGTTTCAGTCGATCGCAAAGAACTTATTCGCCCACACCGAGCATCGCCATGAGTTGATCACGCAGCAGGAGCGAGCGGCCAAGGAATTCAATATCCGCACCGGCCAGCGCGTTGCATTTCGACATGAAGGAAAAACATTGGTCGGCATGGTCAATAGGATTACTCGTCGAGCCACTATTCTGGTAGAAGATAGCCGCGGGAAGCGCTTTAGCGACGGTCGCCACTACGTGAAATACTACGTTCCCATTCAACAACTCCGCCCAATCGCTTGATCAACGCATGAGACATTTAACGGACATCGATTCGAAACCCCAAGCGGAGGCTTTTGTCGCTTATCTGCTCACCAAAGGAATTTCCACGCACGTCGAGAACGAATCCCCGCGACCGGGAACGACCGATCCCAGTTGGTCCATTTGGATCCGCGAGGAAGACCGGATTCCTGAGGCGAATCGAGAGCTGCAGTCCTTTCTCGCGGAGCCCAATCATGATCGCTACCGAACCGCGGTTGTCGAAGCGAGAGCGATCGTTCAGAAGGAGCGCGACCAACAAAAGCAACGCGAGAAGAACATTCAAAAGGTGAAATACACCCGACCAGCGGGTGTTGGAGGGAAGATGCCACCTCTGACATTGGCATTGATCATCCTCTGCGTCGTCTTGGGGTTGATCACGGAGTTCGGGTATGTGAGCGATGGGAACAGGCTCGGTGCAATCGCGATGAAGGAACTGAAGTTCGTCGACTACGCGAAGTTCGTCGAAACGCGCGATCCCGCATACTCTCTGAAGCAAGGAGAAATCTGGCGTGTCATCACTCCCGCCTTCTTGCACGGTGGAACATTGCACTTGTTGCTCAACATGATTTCGCTCGCTTCTCTAGGCCGTTTGACCGAACGGGTCGAAGGGATCGGAAAGTACTCGATCATTCTTCTCCTGTCCGCGATCGGCGCGCATTTGCTGCAAGGATTGATGCCCCCCCAGTTCTGGGGGACTCCCAATTTCGTTGGAATCTCAGGAGTCGTTCTCGGGCTATTCGGTTATTTGGCGGTGAAGTCTCAGCTCCGACCCGATTGCGGCTTTTTCTTCCCACCCGATGCCTATGTGCTCACAGGCATGCTTTTGCTGGCGGGCTTCCTAAGCCAAGGTGGGTTGGGGATGGCCAACATGGCCCACCTAGGTGGGTTGGCGACCGGAGCTCTTCTCGGACTTTTTTGGAGCCGCTAAACTCCAGCGCGACCGTTAAAGTCCCACCCCCTTTTGGTAATTTATTCCATTCACTCCTGGTCCTGACCCCTACAAATGACTTAAATTAAACGGTCCGCTCCGCCATACAATCGGAGCAGCCCGGGGACTTGAGTCGATTCGTTGTGGTTCGTGGAATGAGGATTGTACCGATGGTAAGGATTTTTGCCGTTCTCGCGTGCGCTTTGGTCGCTTGGACGGATCCTTGGAATTCCCTTGGGACCGCCAATGCCTTGGCGTCCGTATGTCCATTCTGCACCGCTGCAGGTCAGACGCTTCGCCAAGAAATGGAATCGATGGATGTCGTAGCGATTGCGACTCTCGTTCCCGATGGACGGGATGACATCGACGGGCTTGCGAAGTTCAAATTGGAGGGGATCCTCAAAGGGGACGCGTTGGTCAAGGTTGGGCAGGAATTCCAAGCCACCTATTTTGGTCCCGGCAAATCGACAAAGCGTTTTCTCATGCAGGGGGTCGATCCTCGCGAACTCGTTTGGTCCTCCCCCGTCCCGTTGACCGACGAAGGGGAAAAATACGTATCGAAGCTGTTGAAACTCCCCCAGGATCCCGTCGAGCGTCTTGCATTCTTTCAAGAGTATTTTGAGCACCCCGATGCTTTGCTATCTCGCGATTGCTATGACGAATTCGCACTAACTCCCTACGAAGAAGTCATCAAACTCAAAAGCAAGATGGATCGCCCGAAGCTGATCCGATGGGTGCAGGATCCCGCGATGGCTCCCGACCGCAAACGGCTCTACTTCACGATGCTCGGCGTGTGTGGAACGAAGGAAGACACCGTTTGGATGGAGAAGATGATCACCAGCACCAAACCCGAAGATCGCGCCGGTTTGGATTCGTTGATCGCCGCATATTTGACACTCAAAGGAGAGGCCGGCCTTCCCTTGATCGTCGATTCCTTTTTGAAAAATCCTGAGTCTCAGTACGTTGATATTTTTGCTGCGGTGATGGCATTGCGATTCCATTCCACCGAGGGGAAGGTTTTGACGAAGCCCGCTGTCGCCAAAGCGATGTGCCATTTGCTAGAACGACCCGATTTAGCGGATCTCGTTATTCCGGATTTGGCGAGGATGGAGGATTGGTCCCAGTTGGATCGATTGACCCAACTCTTTAAAGACGCCAAGGAAGACAACGCTTGGATTCGAATGCCGATTGTCAACTACACGAGAGCTTGCCCGCTTCCGGAAGCCAAAGATCGCCTCAAAGAGATGGAGCAGATCGATCCGGCAGCAGTGAAGAGATCGAAGACGTTCTTCCCTATTCCTATACCAGGATCGAACGTTCCCAAAAAGGATGAGTCGAGCCAGATCCGATGGGCACCGAGGAGCATTCTGGCGGATGCGGCCGGAAGGTCTGCCGAGGAAGGGGCATTTCGCGCCGGCTTCGCCGCGCGCATGCAATCGCGCGTCGCAACCGTCGCGGGGGAAACGATCGATTTTGACGATTCCGACTTGTCCCTGTCCGATCCGCATGCCATTCGCTTGAACCACTGGCGAGCGCTCGGCGTAGTATCGCTCGCGACATTAACAACCGGTACGTTTATGTGGCTGGTCGCGACCCGCAACGGCTAGACATCGCCAGCTGTATTTGTATCGCCCGCTGGCCATCCCACAGTTCATCGATCCATTAGGTTCTCTTGCTTTTCCGAGAGTCTCATCCCGTATGTTGAAACCTGAATCGCAAAACGAGGCCTTCTTTCAAGGGGTAGCAGAAGACCTACCTGAAGAGTTCTCCTACAAGGCGTTGAGTCGAGCGGCAATCTTGTCCGTCTTCTTTGGCCTCTTTGGCATCCTCGCCTGGTTCTCACCTCTTCTGACTGTCCTTCCGTTCTTGGCGACGCTCTTCGCGTGCCTCGCCTTTTACAACCTCAAGAAATTTCCGGCTGAGCTGACTGGAAAGATTTGGGCTACCATCGGCGGTATTCTTGGAATCGTCTTGTTGATCGGGGCGCCTGCGAAACACTCTTATATCTACTTGACCGAAGTTCCCGATGGATACGAACGAATTTCTTTCGCGGCTTTGAAGAGTCCGATGGGTGCGCCGGATGTGCCAACGCTCGAAGCATTGAAACTCAGCGGGAAGAAGATCTTCTTAAAGGGATATATCCATCCCACTTCGTTAGCAAGTATGAGCTCGAAGACGTTCGTACTGGTGCCGGACTGGGCGACCTGCTGCTTCGGCACACAACCCCCGCTGACCCATATGATCGAGGTCCGATTGGTGAACGATAAGTTCGCGTCGCGATCTTACCGCCAGCATTCTCTCGCAGGGACATTCGAGGTCATGCCACAGATCAAAGAAATCGACGGTCTGACCGGCGTCTACTACGTCCTCGAAGCAGAGCATTTTCAGTAGTAACGCAAAGGCCAGGAGGCTCTGGTGAGGCATGGGCGAAGCCCAGGCGACGCCGCACGAGAAGCGTCTCGAAGGCACCGACCGACCAACCCTTTATCTTCCATGACTACCTTTCATGCATCCGAGGTCGTGGGTACAACCGTATAACGCCCAGGCCGATGGTTTCATCCGCCGGCCTTCTCTTCGCGGTTGATGGAACTCCACTATGTTTTGGATCGCGCTCAAGATGCTTTTTCATGACCGGGCCAAATATTTGGGCTTGGTCATCGGCGTCGCGTTTTCCACTCTTCTCATCAATCAACAGCTGGGAATTTTCCTGGGACTCCTCGCGCGCGCGGCCGCTGTGATTGTGGATGTCCCAGAAGCCAACATCTGGGTGATGGATCCGGGGGTCAAGAATCTGGATACCGTCTTTCCGCTTCGAGATACCGAACTGGGACGAGTTCGAGGAGTTCCGGGTGTCGAATGGGCCGTCCCGTTTTTCAAGTCGATGGCCACGATCAGGACCGCCACCGGGGAGCTTGAATCGGCCCTACTGCTGGGTGTCGACGATGCCTCATTAGTAGGAGTTCCCTCGGAAGTCATTCTCGGCGAGATCGATGAGCTCAGGCGCCCTGATGCGGTGGCGGTAGGCCTCGATGGGTATGGAAAAGTATGGCGCAATGAACCGATCACATTGGGCCGCACCGTCGAGTTGAACGATCGCAGAGCGGTCGTCGTGGCCGTGGTCAAGGATTCCCCCAAATTCACATCGTCCATCACGTTTTTTACCCGTTACTCCCAAGCGTTGCAGTACACGAACAACGGCCGTAATCAAATGTCGTTTATTCTCGCTCGGGCTCAAGGTCCGCAGTCGGCAGAACAAGTGGCTGCGACCATTTCCGAGAGGACAGGCCTTCAAGCCATGACGTCGAACGAGTTTCGGGACAAGGCGATTCAGTACGTGATCGACAACACCGGCATTCCTGTCAGCTTTGGAACGGTGGTTGGATTGGGGATTTTGGTAGGTGTCTGTGTGGTTGGGTTGATGTTCAATTTGTTCGTACTGGAGAATCTCCGATATTTCGCTGTTCTCAAAGCGATCGGTGCCCGCAATGCGAAGTTGGTTGGGATGGTTTTTCTCCAAGCTCTGGTCGTCGGTTTCGTGGGTTTTAGTTTAGGGCTCTTCGGCGCAGCTTCCTTCTTTGAGTTCGCTGGCAGGAATTCAAACTTCGCCGGTTTCTATTTGCCTTGGCAGATCGGTCTCCTCTCGGGAGGGGTTGCAGCGGGAATTATCTTTCTTGCTTCGCTCGTCGCGCTTCGCCGTCTTTTATTTGTCGATCCCGCGGTCGTTTTTCGAGGCTAACCGATGCACCGAAGTGGAGAATCGTTTTGAGCTACCCTGCTGACCGAGATGCCATCTCATCGGAGACCGACGAATGCATCGCTGTTGCGTGTCGAACGATCACGCGAGATTTCGGCGAGGGGCAAGCGAAAGTGCGCGTATTGCACGGGGTGGACCTAGATATCCCGCTCGGAAAGACGACGTTTTTGGTCGGTCCTAGCGGTTGTGGTAAAACCACTTTGATTTCTATTATCGCGGGTCTACTGACGCCGACGTCGGGTCGTGTTCAAATCTTAGATCGCGAGATTACCAAACTGCGAGGGGGGCGATTGGTTTCGTTTCGAGCGCAGGTATTGGGGTTTATTTTTCAGCAGTTTAACTTGATACCGGCATTGACCGCCGCGGAGAATGCCGCGGTGTCGCTCGTTGTGCAAGGGTATACGCTTGCTGCGGCCAAGAGAAAGAGCTCCTTGCTGCTGGACAAGCTTGGAATGAGCAGCAATGCGAACAAGTTTCCGAATCAACTTTCAGGTGGGCAGCAACAGCGTGTCGCGATCGCGAGGGCGCTCGTCCATGATCCTCGGATCGTCATTTGCGACGAGCCAACAGCCTCGCTCGACGCCGAATCGGGTTACGCAGTCATGCAGCTTCTCCAAGAGGTAGCGAAATCACCGCAGCGCGCGGTGATCGTCGTGACCCACGACAATCGAATCTATGGATTCGCTGATCTGATCGCAAGCATGTCGGATGGTCGCATTCTGGATGTTGCGACGCAGCCCAAACACGAGTCTCGCCGCGCCGATCGCGAGAAGTCCTCTCACTGAGAGAAAACCATGAATCGTTTTTTATCTTCCCTTTTTGCAATCTCTTCCGTCGCGGTCGCGGGTGTTTTGCTGGTCTTCGCGATTTCGTTCATTCGAAAGAATACACCTAAAGAGCAAAACGTGGAGGTCAAGCGAACTCCTCCCACTGCTCCAAATGTTCAATCGGTTACCTCGCGGCCATCCGACTATCCCTCGAGCGCGAACTTCATTGGCGGTGTTGGAATCGTCGAACCCGTTGGAGAGGCAACGACGATCGGTTCTCAGCTCCCGGGTGTCGTGGAAGACGTGTGTGTTCAACCCGGAGACTTGGTGAAACAAGGGGATGCACTGATCCGTTTGGACCGTCGTTCTGCGATCGCGGATGTCGCAGTCGCCAAGGCTGAATTGGTATCGCAGCAAGCCAGGTTGGCAGAACTGCAAGGGAACATTCCAACCTTGGAAGCCCGTTATCGAGCTGCAATCGCGATTCATGAGCAAGCCGAGGCAGCACTCCGAAACGCGGAGAAAGAACTTGAACGGGTGCGATCGGTCCAGGGTACCTTTGCATTGTCCGAAGAGGAGATCGATACACGGCGGCTCAATTTGGAGACCGCCAAAGGTAAATTCGCCGAGACCGAAGCAAGGCGACTTGAGGCCAAAGCCAATTTGGACCTACTTGCGGGACCGATAGCTCCTTCGATGGAAGTCCAGAAAATAGCGGTTATGCAGGCGGAGGCGAATTTGCAACGAGCCCAAACCAATCTGGAATTGAGGACTATTGTGGCACCCAAGGATGGAACGGTCCTTAGCGTTCGCTTGAGAGTGGGCGAGTTCGTTCCCGCTTCCATCCTCTCGACTCCTTTCATCTCGTTAGGAGTCATCGATCCTTTGCATGTTCGAGTCGATATTGATGAAGCAGAAATCCCACGTTTTTCTGCCGGTGCGAAGGCATACGCTTCGTTGCGTGGGAAACCGGGGACCAAGGTTCCTCTTTTGTATGTCCGCACCGAACCGTTGGTCGTCCCAAAGAGGACTTTGACTGGGACCGTAAGCGAGCGCGTCGATACTCGCGTGCTACAAGTCATCTACTCGGCCAAGCCTGACGAGCTCAAGGCCTCGATTGGGCAGCAAGTCGACGTCTATATCGAAGGAAATATCGACTAAAGGGAATTCGGATCGACGCCGGTTAGCCCAACCTCGTAGCCCGCACCTCTGAGAACCGAGTGCGCTTTCATCAATACGACGATCACGAGAATGAGCGGTAGAAAAGGGATACAGCCGAGAAAATAACCGAGGATCAAGAGGGCTGCCACCGGACCATCGTAGAGCCGAATACACAGGAAGATATATGCGATCAGGAATCGGATTGCGAGAAATAAGAGGGAAAGAGCGAGGATGGCGATAGGAACTCCGATCACGACCAGCAGCGTGATATCGACTTGTCCAGGTACCAAGACAAGTTGAGCAACCACTACGAGGATCCCGTAAAGCACCCCCACCACCAAACTCCACAAGAAGGAAGTGACTAGAGCGCGATGCCAATAGGCGATGGAGTAGAGGGTGTCCTGATCAAGCGACCGCTTCCGTCTTGGTCGAGCCCGAGAGCTTCCGCTCGATGGATAGCTTGCGGTATACGGATTCTCCGTCGCGTGGGCCGGGGCGTTCCAGTTTGCATCGGGGATTGCCAATTCATCCCAAATCGAAGGCGATGGAGTTGGCGGAGTGACAGGTGTTGAAGTTGAAGTGGGGCGCGCAGGCGGCTTGGGTGCAACGGTTGGTTTTGATTTCGGAGTTGTAGGAGCAGGGGTCGGTTTTGGCTTGGGTTTGGAAAGTTGGATCGGTGCAACAGCAGGCTTTGGTTCAGGGAGCTTTAATGGAGCAATGAAGAACACTTCATTGCACTCGGTGCACTTTCCTTTCTTTCCCTCCATACCCGGTTTGCCCTCGAACATGAAATGGCAAGCAGGGCACTCGAACGGAAAGCTATCGGTGGTAGGTGTATCGATCGCTTTTTGGCTAAGCGTAAAGATATGTCCACATCCCTTGCACATTCCTCGTGTCCCTTCGAGGGCGCTGACGTAGTGCAAGACAACGCGGCATTTCGGGCAACCGATTTGCAGCACATCCGAGTCGGCGGTACTTGTTGGCGTGGGCGGGGCGCCACTGATTGCGGCGCCAGTGGTTGCGGCGCCAGTGGTTGGGACGCCAGTGGGGAAGTGAGCTGCTTCGGGGGTGGGAATATCGAGCGTTGCGTTGCAGGAGGGGCACTTGCACTTCTTGCCGGCAGATTGATCGGCAACTCGAAGCGTTTTGCTACAGTATCTGCATTGGAACTCAATACTCATCGTGATGTTCGGGTGGGTGGAGGGCGGAGGTTGGAAGAGGGACGTTGGACTGCCGAGTCGGCTCGTGCTGGAACGCAGTCCTATTGTAATTCGAGAGTTCGGGCCAAGGGGGCGAGAAGTGAATCGATCGGAAGAAGGAGATCGGAGAGCCCCAATAAAAAACGAGGCACTCGGCCTCGTTCGTAGGTGGAAAAGCTTAGCTAGGGGCGAAAAGCTAGCGGCTCAACCGATTAGGCATCGGTTGGGAGTTCGAGCAGTCGAGCCATGCGGTGGAAATCACAGCCGGTCTCGATGAACCGAACTTTGGTTACCAATGTCTTAGGGTCAACCAGTTGTTCGAATGGAACAAACGAGATGTTGAACTGCCCTCCCACTGAGACCATCACTCCATTCTTTTTCTCTTCGATGAGTGCACGATAGGCTCCGACACCGATTTGGGAGCCGAGCATCACGTCGAATGCGGTTGGGATGCAGCAGCGGGATTCATAGCCCAGTTGGATGCCATTGACTTTGCGCGATTTCCCTGTCGCCTTCTTGTAGGCGTCCGACAGCATCGAAGCGAATGCCTTTCCGATCGCGATGTTAGAGATCGCGATGTGACCATGGTCGTCGCGAGCGACCCCGTCGAGGTAGGACATCGGAAGATACTCTGCAAGTCCTTCGGCAATCACGATACATCCGTAATTGCGGCCGGCCTTTTCACGCGCGATCATCATCGCCACCATCTTGTTCACCACCGCATCGAGATCCATCACCGTTCGGACTTTCTCGGAACCGTCTTCTTGCTTGACGGTTTCGGTCTTTTTCAAAGGTCCAGTGATATCTTCCACGCTTAAAACCATGCAAGCGTCACCGGCAATTGCTGCCCCATAAGCGAGCCAACCGGCAGAGCGTCCCATCGCTTCGCAGAGGAAGTACGCCTGACCTGCTGCGGCGTCGCGATTGAGATTGCGGATTTCCTCGGCGAGCACTTCTGCGGCGCTGAAGTATCCGAAGGTGAAATCGATTCCGGAGTAGTCGTTGTCGATGGTTTTCGGAAGGTGAATGACGGGCATCCTCACCTCGGAAGCGGGCAACGTGTCTTGGTAGAGCTTCATCTTGTTCGCTGTTTTCAAGGTGTCGTCCCCACCGATGCTGATCAATGCATCGACTCCGAGCGATCGCAACGCCTTGTAAACCCGACCGAGGGGGGCGGAGCGTTCTGGATCCCGAAGATGATCCGGACTCGAAACCGATTTACCGGGATTCGATCGCGCGGTTCCGATCATGATGCCGGGTTCGGTACGGGAGAACTCCAAGCGTTCTTGAGTGATCTTGAAGTAATGTTTCCCCTCAACCAGCGGCTGACTTGGATCGAAATCGATCAAGTTCGAGTAGCCGTGTTTGACGCCGATGACCTCGATGCCGGCATTCAAGAAGGTGAAGGCTGCAGAGGTGATCACGGCGTTGGCTGCGGGAGCGGGACCACCGGCGAACAAAATTGCTACTCGTCGAATTGCGGTCATAACCATTAGATCTCGTAATAAGTTGCGCGAAAATCAGTCGTTTTAGTCGCGCGAGATTGTACTCGCGCTGGGGGACTTGTCCAACGCCTCCAGCGCCGTGGAAGGCTCGGTAGTTTAGGGGGTTTTTGCCCGATATTCCCGCTGTGACGACGGTAACTCACCAAGACGCGTCGGGATGGATATGATGATTGAACGCATGGAAACCGTTGGACCGATGGTTACGGATACTCCGGGTGCGTCGGCATTCGACGTATCCCCATCTGCCCTCGGAGCCCTTGGGATGTCCAAGCATCAGTCAATTGCACAAAAAAATCGCCTCGCGAAACTGCTCGTCGGCTGTCTTCACGGACTAGTTGGGACGGCTTTTCTCTGCGACGCGCGTCATTCCCAAGGTCAGGGAGTTTATTCCCATGGTCAGGAGGCCGGGGCGGCATTCAAAGGGGAACCGTTTTCCCCGCAAAGTGTAAAGCCGTTGGGCGCTCCGGTCGCTGGTGATCTTTCCGCGTCGCCATGGTCGAGCCGTTTGTCCACCCCGCCTGTAGCCGCCGTGCGATGGGGTTCAATCCAGGCCATCGACCCTGTGCCCTCGGAAACACCGAACGCGAATGCGCAGGCGAACGAACCTCGCCGAGTCATTCCCACCCGCCCGGTCTCCAATCCTGAAGTGACTGCGGTCGACTTTTCGGGAGTCGACTTTTCTTCGGGCAAGCCACCGAGCGTTACCATCGCCAATCCATGGGTGGTCGCGGAGCCCCACACCGATGCTGGCCCGTCAGCATTGTTCCCCTTTACCACCGCTGAACCGTCTGGGCAGGAGAAGAAACTTCCAAGTCAGCGCGAGCAACTGGCCCAGCGAGTTAGCGAGAATCTATTGCAGCCCAATGCTCGATCTGCACAAGGTTACTCCGTACCGCCGCCTCAGGCCTTAGAGCGACCCGCTGGGTGGAGTGCCCTAGAGGGAGAGCTTCGGGCTGCGTTGGAGCAATGCGACCAGCTACTCCGTCGCGGGGCGGTTCACAGCGCTCGAGACGAAATCGTGCTGGGGCTGCGCAAATTGATGCGCACCATGGATGCGATTCGAGGTGCCTACGTCAGCGAGCCCGCTTTGGACAGAGCGCTCCAAGCATTGAAAGAGGAGTTGGACTTCTTAAGTGTTAGTCATGGGGTGACGGTCGAATCAATCGTTGCGACACATTCCACCGAAGTACTGAAGAATCGACCGCTACATGGAGTCTCACCAGCTGTCGCATCGCAGCATTACCGAAGCTTTTCACGCCATCAATTCCTGATCGGTGCTGATGAACATCCATGGGCGGCAGACCTCCTTTATGCACTTGGAAAGACGTTGGAGAAAGAGGCCGAGACGAACACGGTCGCGACTCTTTCCCTCCGAAGCCAAGCGGTCGTCTGTTATCAAGCGGCCATTCAACTTCACTCGAATCATCCCGAAGCGAGCAATCAGCTCGGGTACAGCCTGTTGTTATTGGATCGAGTCGATGAAGCGTTGGTCGCGCTCAATCGGGCTGTGCAGCTCAACCCAAATTCCAGCTCTTGGGCGAATCTCGCGGAAGCATACAGGATATCGGGAGCACTTGAGCAATCGTCGCTGGCAGTAGCCAAAGCCAGTGAGTGGCAACGAGCCGAGAGGCCGGGATACAGCCGAAGCAATCCTGAAGTGATCGAGATCAGCCCTGAGGAGTTCGCTCGCTTTAGCCCGGCTCAAAACTCCTACTCCTCGCCGTCGAATCCGGTTGCGACGCAGCCGGTTGCGACGCAGTCGAATCGCTCGTCACCTCCAGCGCAATCGGCCGGTCGATTCTCCAATCTTTTCCGGTAATGCCCCACTATGTCTACGAATATGTTGACTGGAATTCTAGTGAAATCGTGTCGAGCCGCTCGATGCGTTTCATTGTTTGGTTTCTTGGCTGTCGGCGGAATGGCTTCGAGTCTTGACGCACAAGTGCAAGAGGTGCCATTGCGAACGGAAGTCATGGCTCCCAGCTATTCTTCAGCCGTCCAGATCCCGCCCCCGTCTCAGCCAATCGGGGTCACGAGCGGCGCATGCCTACCTTGTATTTCGGCGGTTGACTGCGCGGCTGACTGTTCGGTAGGGGGCTCGGGATTGAAAAGATGGTGCGATGCCGCACCAGCGAACTTTCAACCGTTGATACACGGCGAGTATATCGGTCCGATCCGTCTGCCCGCGTTGCTCGAGTACCGCGTGCGGGTCAACGACGAAGTGACGTTTACCTATATCCCCAATCGCGAGCGTTCGCAGGGGGAGTATCGACTGATGGTTGGGGATTCGATTCAGATGAGCTCCGTCTCCGACGAATCGCTTCGACGTGAGAAGATTACCGTTCAGCCCGATGGCAAGATTTATGTACCCGTCTTGGACACGCCGGTGGAAGCCTCCGGGAAAACCATTTCACAACTGCGAAGAGATCTCGAAACGGCCTACAAAAAGTACATTGTCAGTCCCGCGATCAACGTGGAGTCGGTCAGCGTGAATACCGCTCTCGCCGACTTGCTCGACTCGGTCAATGGTCCGTTCGCAGCTGGCGGTCGAGCGTTTCCCACCGTGGTAAACCCGGATGGGCGAATCCAGCTTCCGATGGTAGGCGGTGTTTATGTGCTCGGCCTTACCCTGGATGAAATCAAGCGAGAGATCAACCTCCGCTACCGCGACAGGGTCGCAGGGATCGATGTGGAGCCGAGGCTCACACGGGAAGCACCGCACTTCTTCCATGTCTATGGACAAGTCGCTCAACCCGGTCGCTTTGAAATGAATGGTCCCACAACCGTGACGGCGGGGCTGGCGCAAGCGGGGGGCATCTCCATCGGGGGAAATGGCAGGCAGGTTGTCATATTCCGGCGGGAGCAAGATTGGCGTCTGGTTTCCACTGTGCTCGATCTTCGTGGAGCCCACTTGGGTAAAGTCCCCAATCCGTCCGACGAAATATGGCTTCGTGATTCCGACTTGATCATTGTTCCGGAACGGCCGATCACACGATTTGGACAAGCAGCTCAGTTGATCTTCACCGATGGTATTTATCGCGTCATCCCCTTTACGATCCAACAGTAGAATCCGTATTCAGTCGCAGGAGATTGGAGTACACTCCTGGCTTGCCAACCCATCTCGATTCCAACGATCGCCATGAGCCACTACCAAGTTTCCCGAGTTGAGACCCGAAAACAACAAAAGCAGTTCATGGAACTGCTGTGGCAGCTCTATAAGGGGGATCCGAATTGGATTCCTCCGTTGCGGATGAACCAAGAGGAACTGGTTGGATTCCGCCGCCATCCCTTCTACGAAAACGCGAAGTGCCGCCCCTTCATCGTGGAGAAGGATGGAAAAGTAGTCGGACGCATCGTTGGAATCATCAACCATGGGCACAATCAGCGCTACAAAGAGAAGCGCGGGTTCTTTGGCTTCTTTGATTGCATCGATGATCAAGAAGCAGCGAACCAATTGTTTCGAGCCGCCGCAGAATACTTGAAGAGCGAAGGGATGACCGATGTCCGAGGGCCCTGCAATCCGTCGCTCAACTACGAGCTCGGAACGCTGGTGGAAGGGTTCGATACTCCGCCCACTTTCATGATGACGTACAACTGGCCCTATTACGACAAACTCATTCGCGGTTTCGGTTTCGAGAAGACACAAGACCTGTATGCCTTCGAGGGGCATATCGACATGCTCGATAACATTGATCCGAAGCTCAAATTCGTTATCGATGAAGTGAAGCGACGGTTCAACGTCACGCTTCGGCCCGCCAGCCGCAGGCACTTCGACAAAGAGATTCAACTTTTTTTGAACATCTACAACCGGGCCCTTCAAAGCACTTGGGGGTTCGTGCCGCTGACGGAGGCGGAGAGCAAAGCTATCGGTTTCAGTTTGAAGTTCCTCATCGATCCGGCGGTAACGTCATTCGTCGAAGTCGATGGTCAGCCTGTCGGAGTTGGACTCGGGCTGCCTGATTACAATCCACTCATCAAGAAGATCGACGGAAAACTCTTCCCATTCGGATTCTTGCGACTTCTGTGGGGTAGGAAGACGATCAAAAAGATAAGGGTTATCAGCACCAACGTGGTGCCGGAGTACCAGCGTTGGGGATTGGGATTGGTCGCGCTCGAAAGGATGCTTCCCGATTGTTTGGCGAATGGAATCGAAGAAGCCGAATTTTCTTGGGTTCTCGAAAGCAACGATCTTTCACGCGGCTCATTGGAGCGCGCCGGTACGAAGCGAACCAAAACCTATCGACTTTACGACAGATCGCTGTCCGACATCAACTAATCCCTTCGAAGACGCCGAAACAAGAAATTGTTATACTCCATAAAAGTCTCCGAGCCGGTGTTTCGCTTGACCTAAGCTGGCTTGTAAGAATCCTCTCGACACGCATGGAACACGGGCGACATGAACGAGGCACTAGCAGTTATCCTGGCGGGCGGAAAAGGAACACGTCTTGAACCCCTGACACGGGATCGAGCGAAGCCGGCCGTTCCGTTCGGTGGTAGCTATCGCATTATCGATTTCGTTCTGTCCAATTGCTTGAATAGTGGCATCCGCAAAATGCTGGTATTGACGCAATACAAAGCCATGAGTTTGGACCGGCACATCGGGCTTGGATGGCGCGATTACTTCAGCCGCGAGCTGGATGAGTTTATCGACATCGTCCCCCCTCAGCAGCGAATCGACGAACATTGGTATCAAGGAACGGCGGACGCTGTCTATCAAAACATCTATGCCATTGAAAAAGAGAACCCCAAGTACTTGCTGATTCTGGCGGGCGATCATATCTACAAGATGAACTACCACGCCATGCTTCAATTTCATAAAGAAACGCAAGCGGATTTGACAATCGGGGCACTTCAAGTCGACGTCGAATCGGCGAAAGAGTTCGGAGTGATGCAAATCAACTCCGACCAGCGCATTATCGGTTTTCAAGAGAAGCCAAAGAACCCGCAAACCTTGCCAAATGATCCTCATCATGCGTTGGCATCCATGGGGATCTATGTATTCAATACCCGGTTCCTTTTCGAGCAACTTTGCCAAGACGCCAATGACCCGAAGAGCGCCCACGACTTCGGAAAAAACATCATTCCTTCGATCATTGATAGTCGACGCGTATTCGCATTTCCGTTTCGCGATGAGAATCGTAAAAAGGAAGCTTATTGGCGCGATGTTGGTACGCTCGATGCGTTTTACGAAGCCAACATGGATTTGGTGAGTATCGATCCGCAATTGAATCTCTATGACGATTCATGGCCGATTCGCACGCATCAACCGAATCTCCCCCCTCCGAAGTTCGTTTTTGGTTCGCGTGGCGAGGGAGACCGTATCGGGACAGCGATCGATTCCATCATTTGCCCGGGGACCGTCGTCAGCGGCGGTCGCGTCGTGCGGAGCGTCGTAGGCCCGCGTAGTCGCATCAACTCGTACTCTCAAGTCTCGGATAGCATACTCTTCGAGGGTGTGGAGGTCGGGAGACATGCAAAGATCCGCAACGCGGTCATCGATAAAAACGTTTGCATCCCCCCCGGGATGGAAATCGGATTCGACTCGGAATTAGACCGTTCGCGCGGATTCACCGTTTCTCCCAAAGGAATCGTGACCGTTGCTAAGACGGAAGATCTTTCGATGTTCGCAACCAGCGCCCTTTCTACTCGCATGCGTTCAGACAACCCTGCAAAGACACCAACACCCCATCAACTAGAACAACAGTTCACGCTGGCTCGGCATGGAGCGGACATGCCATCGCGCGAGGAAGAAAGATGAACACGACTCCAGTCCTATACTTGATGATGGGACTACTCTTCGGGACTACTTTTTTGTCGGTCGGTATCGCTCTTGGTTACTGGTTTTCAAAAAGAGGACAGCCGGATTACCCCCTCCCATCCGGTTCCCATCCAATCAACGCCCTCGCCCCTGCCGTCCCGAGCTTGGATGAAACGCAGCAGATCGTCAATGCGATTCGGAACTTTGCCACTTGGACGACCGATTTGGCAGGGGATTTTTCTCGCTACCAATCCACATTAAGCTCCCTCACGCGCCGAGCTGCCGATGGTTCGAGTATCCAAACCAAGGAAGATGTTCAGGTACTTCTCGAACAGATCGTCGCGGCCAACCGACAACTGCAAGAACGACTCGACTCGGCTGAGCAAAAGCTTGAAGACCAAACGAAACAGCTGGCGGGTTACCTCTCCGAAGCCCGCACGGATGGTCTGACTGGTTTAGCCAATCGCAGGGCGCTCGATCAAAAGATCGAAGAATGCTTCGGCAACTGGATCAAGTCTCAGCGATTGTTTTCGCTCGCGCTCATCGATATCGATCACTTTAAAAAGATCAACGACACCTACGGGCATCCAGCGGGAGATGCCGTGCTTCGGGAGGTCGCAAATCGACTCAAGGAATTTAGTGCCGATACGATCCAAGTCGCTCGTTACGGAGGTGAGGAATTTGCGATCCTTCTCGAATGCGATGCAATGAGTGCCGCACAAGTCATGGAGAAGATTCGTCTTGCCATGTGCGATCATTCTGTGCCAGCAGAGGGGCATGAGATCCAGGTCACCCTGTCCTGCGGAGTCTCGCAGATTGTCGCGGAAGATCGCATTGGCAAACTGGTGCGCCGAAGTGATGAAGCTCTCTACACGGCGAAAATGGCTGGACGCAATCGAGTCTTCATCCACCATGGACAGATTTGCGAAGTCTTTGGCGATCCTTCGCCTACTGGGATTGTCCAAGCCAACACGGGGCAGGATACGGGAGCGTCGAAATCAAATGACGCATTGGAAGAGAAAATCCTAAGGCAGATCGATCAGATACTAGCCAAACATTCTCGCTCCGTGTGAAAGCGATCGATCATCGCCAAACTCAAGGCCGCTTTAGCGGGCAGGCTGGCGACGCGGACCCATTCCTTATCGCTGTGCAGGGCGTCTCCCTCGGGGCCAAATGTGTCAAGATTCGGAACCCCGAACCCTGCTAATTTGTTGCCATCGCTCGCCCCACCCGACGCTCGCCAAGCAATTGGCTGACCGAGCACGGCCGCGACCGTTTCCAACTCTCGCATCCAATGCTCCGTTGGTTTATTCACGGTTTTCGGAGCCGAGTGAATGCCGCCATGCAATGCGATGCTGTGGTCCACCTCCGAGAGATGGAAGAGATCGACTACTTGTTGGATTTTTCTCTCTGCCCAAACGCGATCTTCGTCGTCGTTGACTCGTACATTGACTCGTACCACACACATGTCTGGAACGACGTTGACGGCATCCCCACCCCGAATTCTGCCTACATTGAAAGTAACACCCGGACGGATATTGTTCAGAGCGTCGATCTGAATCGCAACTCGACTCGCATGAACGATCGCATTTTTGCCCTGGTGGAAATTGCGACCGGAATGCGCAGCCCTGCCTCGGACAATCAATGTATAGGTTCCCGTTCCCTTGCGAGTATGGACGAACGCACCATCGGCCAGGGTAGGTTCGTAGAGCATCGCAAATTGATAGTCCGGAGCGATTTCTTTCCACAGGCTCGTCGACGCTGGGGATCCTATCTCTTCATCCGGTGTCAGAATCACGGTAAAGTTCAAGCTTGAAGGCTGAAGGAACCGCATAGCCGCCATCAATGCCCAACGCATCACGACGATACCTCCTTTTGCATCGATCACACCGGGACCTCGAAGCCGAGCCTCGCCATCGACTTCGTACGATACGCAACGTTGGAATGGGTCGGTCTTTCCATAGACCGTGTCGTAATGAATGGTCAAAAGCAACCGACGATCTCCGCACGCTTTCTCACCAATCCAATCCCAACGCAACGCATGGGTGGTCGACTGAAGTGCCGCGTTGCCGTAGTCATCCTGAACGGCGAACACGGGCAAGGGTAGCTTCTGAATCGGTAGGCCCAGTGGAGAGAAGTACTCTTCCAAGTACGACTCGACCGTGGCCAGTCCAGTTAAATTGTCGGAACTAGAATTCAAATTGCAAAGAGCAATCAACTCGTCCCGCATGGTGTCCTGATGTTCGATAAGCCACGCCTTCGCAGCTTCCATTATTCGGGTTTCCATGAAATCGATCGTCCGTCTTCGTCAAAGTCAAAGTGAGCCAAGGATGCTAAGCAAATAAATCTTGTTCCGCGGGGATGCTGAAATACCCAGTTCCTGTGATGGTGTCCGAAGAACCACCACTGCGGTGCATGTACGTCGAATAGGTCTTGTAAGAACCGATTGGTTGCACTCCAAGGTAACTGATGGGGGAGCGTCGCAATGCTCTGCACCAACTCCGCGGGGCAATCGTGTGTGACGACCATGTTGGGCCGCTGCTGTTCGTAAAGTTGAATTGCCAGGGAAACCTGCTCCGCATTCAGCTCTTCATCGTGCCACCAATTGAGCCCCTCCACTCGCGACGATTTGTCGATGCTCTCCGCACCGCGTGCAAAAAAGAAGCTTAGCTCTCCTTCGGTTAGTGGAATGGAGTGCATTCCGTAGTCCCCGAGAAAATGGGATGTCAGCCTCCCGAGGTGGTCATGGTTGCCTGCGATGGCGCGATGCTTCTTCGGATCGACATGCTGCAGGTCGGTGTAATCAAGCGAAAGATCCCCCACTTGCATCGAGTAGTTTGCATCCGACACCAGCTTCAAATACGAGCGACCGCGAACGCGAGGGTCTCTCCAAATCGCGGGCATAGTGCGTCGGTCTCTGTCTCGGTCGGCACGGCGCGTTCGTTCCTGCATTCGACCGTGGACGTCGCCGATGAGACGAAAATGAACCGAAGTCATTCCGTGAGCCTTCCATTTCCGCGTTAATTCCTATTCAGGAACTCATCCAAATTGAAAACGATATTGATGACCAATGCCAACGCGGCGACGTCGAGGTCCGATGCCGTCGCACTTTTGGGCTTCTCACCCAACTGCGCAATGCGGGCTGCGTCTTCCGGTGCGGCTGCCAACCTCTCCCGGAATTGACGATAAGCATCGTGCAAAGTCTTTGACTCAGAAACAGTTGCCGGACGCAACAACGCCTTTTGTACAACGTACTGAATCTGCTCTTCAGACTGCAGGTACCCAGCCTCGATGGTCTTCGCTGCAAGATATCTCGCCGCCTCCAAATACTGCACATCGTTCATCAACTGCAACGCTTGCAAAGGGGTGTTCGACCTCTCGCGCCGCGAACAAAATTGCTCCCGATTGGGTGCGTCGAAATTGGTCATGAAGGGAGGCGGTGCCGTTCTCTTCAAATACGCGTAGATGCTCCGTTTGTAGAGTATCGGTCCGTGGTCTTGAACGTAGTAACGGGTGTTGGAATCGCCGTAGCCAACGGGCTCCCAAATATTCGGTGGTTGATATGTCTTGAATCCAGGCCCCCCCATCTCCGGATTTAACAAACCGGATACGGCCAAGATATTGTCTCGGAGCTGCTCGGCATCAAGCCTCATACGGGGCCCTCGCGCGCCATATCGGTTTTCAGGATCCAACGCTAACTGCTCAGGGGTTACGGACCCGAATCGCTGAAAGGCTTCGGTCATCACCAATTGCTTCATCAACCGTTTGACATTCCAACCTTGATCGCGAAAGTCCGCCGCGAGTTCGTCGAGCAACCGCGGATGCGTGGGGGGAGTTCCTTGCGTTCCAAAATCGTCGCTGGTTTTGACTAAGCCAGTTCCGAAGACTTGCTGCCAAAATCGATTGACCGTAACACGTGCAGTGAGCGGGTTCTCTGCCGAAACGAGCCACCGCGCAAGATCCAATCGATTCAGAGGTGCATCTTTTTGTTTAATCAGCTTCGGCAAAATAGCAGGTGTTCCAGGTTCGACCGGATCGCCCTTTTGATCGTATTGACCGCGCGTCATCACGAAGGCTTCGCGTGGCTTCGGGACATCTCCAAAGACCATTGATCCTGCCAAGGAGTTTTCGAGCATTTGGCGGCGGATGCCCGCTCGCCTCCATCGGATCCGCTGCTCTTTGAGTTCATCGGAAACAGAATCCGCGACGTAGGCGAAGTAATATTCTTCGACCGACGAACGCTGAGCCTTACCAATATCGCTTTGGGCTCCCTCTTTGATTGCCTCAGCCTGCTTTCCCAAGGCTAGGGGAAGCGACTTGTTCTTTTGTTTCGTCCACCAAGCCTCAAAGCCACCGTCATCGGCAGAATGAAACTCGCCAGTGGCAACAAATCCGTCCCAATCGCAATTGCCCCCAAACAGACCGATTTGCAGATCCTGCACATCCTCAGCTGGAAGGTTTTCGAGCGAAACCGACAACTGAGTCCAAACACCAGGGGCGGGAAGAGGACCCGTCGGTTCTTTACTCCCTCGATCGATCAACATCGCATCCTCGGGGGAATTGGCCCAAGTCCATCGCGTCGACTTGTTCCCTGACTTCACCGAAACAGTGATCGCTCGAGCCGGTTCGTATCGATCGAGTCGGACCCAAAACTGGAGCGTCCCGTTCTTCGGGACTTGGAGTGCAGGCCAGCCGCCCGATAGGGTCTGTTCGAATCGATTCCCGAACGATTGGCTGAGAAACCTGACACCCATGGGAGCAGACGATTCCACTCGCCAGATTTCTTTATTCCGCGAGGTATTGCGGGTACGACTCTCCAAGGGAAACTCGTCGTCGATCCAAATTTGGGAGACGCGATGGGGGAGCGTCTTTTCCTCGCGAATGGCTCCCTTGGCGATCGGGGTCCGACGCTCGTAATTCCTGGCAATCTCCAGCAACTTCTCACGCTCGGCGTTTTCTTGTTGCTGCAACGCATCGAGTTCCTTTTGATGTTCCGCAGAGACAAGCCGTTTGAACGGAGCGGTTGTCGAGATATTCCCATCCATCGCCGGATCGGCCGCGCTATAGAAAAACGCATAGAGCGAGTAAAACTCTTTGGTCGAAAGAGGATCGTATTTATGATCGTGGCATACCGCGCACCCCGCCGTGAGACCCAACCAAGTCTGTACGGTCGTGCTGGTCCTATCGACCGCGTATCGGAACAAGAACTCCTCGTTGATGGCGCCCCCTTCGCTCGTCGTGACGTTGCAACGATTAAAGCCGGTCGCGATCCATTGGTCTTGCGTGGGATTGGGAAGCAAATCACCGGCGAGCTGGTCGATCGTGAACTGATCGAATGGCTGGTTGGCATTGAAGGCACGTATAACCCAGTCGCGATAGGCCCAGATCGACCGGTCGTTGTCCAAATGCAATCCGTGCGTATCTCCGTACCGCGCGAGATCCAACCAATGCTTCGCCATTTCCTCACCAAAATGAGGGCTGGCCAAGTACTTGTCGACAATCCGTTCGTAATTGGCACGCGAGGGATTGGTGCTCAAACTGGTCACATCGGCCGGATCGGGAGGAAGTCCGGTCAACGTCAACGCGACCCGTCGCACGCGCGTCGCCGCATCGGCGATAGGATTCCGTTGCAAGCGGTTCTGATCGATGGCGAGATTCAACTCTCGGTCGATATCGATTTCTCGGTCGGATTTTTGCAAGGGTTCGAACGCCCAATGCTGTTGGTAGTTCGCTCCCTGCGCGATCCACTTCTCCAAAATCTTCTTTTCCTCGTCGGTCAGCTGGCGATTGGCGGAAGGAGGAGGCATGACCGAATCAGGATCGGTGGAAACAATCCGTTGCCAAGCGAGGCTCTCGCCCAAGCTTCCCGGCTTGATCGCAGCCGATTGCCCTTCGCGGCTCGCGTAGGCATCCGAAGCGGTATCAAGCCTCAGTCCTGCCTCGCGCGTTTTGGAATCAAAGCCGTGGCAGCGAAAGCATGCTTGCGAAAGGATCGGACGGACATCCCGATTGAATTCAATCGGATCCTCTCCTCGAACCGGGGAGCTCGCGATGGTAACAATACAGAAAAGGGTGGGAAGAAGGAGGTCCCCAAGAAGGGCTTGGGTTGAACGCTGCATCATGGTGAGATTGGATCGGTAGGGGGCGGGAGCGATTCGCGGTCTAGTGATACCAGTATATCCGTTGTGGGGAGCTTCGCGTTTTCTTCCTCAGCCAAATCCCAACCCCAGACTCATAAGTCCGCTGGGGAAGTGGTTCGACTTGGAACTCCATTCGGTGCATCGACCGTGGCGGAGGAGAGGGAAGGGGTGGCGACTGCCGTCCTCAGCAACTGCAGTCGTTTCATGTCCGCTCCCCGAGGAAAGTTGCTTTCAAAGAGTTCGAATTGGAGCACATCGCTCAGGGGCTGTATGGCAGCTTCCTCGACGGGACGTTTCTGCCACGGAATCGAAAGCTCCAGACCGCGTTCTTCCGCGAGAAGCTTCGATTCGGCCGTTAACGGAAGCTGCTCGCTCATGCCGTTTCGAAGGCGAGCCTCCACAAGCTGTTTCGTGACCTCTTCGTCGTAGCAGTTGTCGACTCCTCGGAAATCAAGCCACCTGGACAAGTCTTCACCCTGATTGGACTCGGTCCAAAATTTCCAATCTTCGCTCGCGGCCACATCCCAAACCACAATCGATTCCATGCCACCGAACACGCACTGTCGCGCCGTTCGCGTCACGGGAATAGGAGTCGTATTTCCGGTCACCCAGGACGCATAAATCCAAGAACGGGCCGTCCAGGTTGTGACATTCTGCAAATCCATCACGATGCGGCTCGCGCCGCGCGTCGTTGCATTGACGCGAGGTAACTGAAGCACCGAACCGCTCAATGCAAACAGGGAGTTTTCCCACTTGCACTCCGCTCGCACGGGTGCAACGACTTGCAATGCATCGCCAAAACCGGAAAGGATGACGTTGCGGACATGGATCTGGGCAGGAGCCATCAGACCTGAACTATCCCCCAGGGAAGTGGGTATGAGGCTCGCTTCGCAGCGAATTGCAGCGGGGAGGGTCGAAAGTCCACTCATCGTCGCATTGGCATCGATCGCGATGCTGCAATCCTCGAGCACCAATTGGCCTCCGCTGCGACACTGAAACAAGGCCTGCCGGGCATCTTTAGCTCGCCACACGAAGTCGCAGCCAACGATCCGAACTTGGCTGTTGCCACAGTCCAACCAAGCTCTCGAGTCGGTTAGTTCGGTGCTGGGAACATCGACTTCGATCGTGCATCGCTGTCCCGGAGGGCTCGTGATCGTTAGCTTGCCCTGCGTTCGCCCGAACCCTCGCAAATTCGAAAGACTTCGAAGCGATGTCGATTGCAGCACGATCTTCGTAGCGTCAGGCGTCAAATTGATTCGCTCCAACGCTTGATCCATCGTGGAAGCAAGCTGCCGATTGGTTTCTAGTTGCTCCAGACTGAAGCGATTGTCGACAACAATGCTCCCGGACTCTGCGGGGACGCTGAGCACCGGCGTAGAACTTTCGACTCCTTTCGCGGCCGTATTGGTGTCGCGATCAATCAACTGCAATTCGGGAAGCACGACTCGAGGGATTTCGAATTGCCCATTGCGCAGCCCCTCCGCTTGCATCCAAAACATGACACCTGCAATGCATGCGAGAGCTACCGCGTGGGGAAGCATCCAACGGGCCCAGGATCCCGATGCCTCGGAAACCAACTCGCGAGGGTCGGTGTCTCGGGTCCATTGCAAATTCTCGAGGATAGCGAGAGTCTGCAAGTCGTCGATTAAGTCGATCGGTTGTTGATATCGATCTCCCGGACGTTTGGCGATCATCTTGCGAAGGATGGCGATGAGGGAATCGCTCAACTCCGGGCGGTGGGCCCGAGGATCCTCCGGCATCTTGGTCCCGTGCATCAAGAGCTTTTGAAGAGCCGTTCCTTCGGGAAAGGGCGGAGAACTGGTCAAAAGAAAATACCACGTGCAACCGAGCGAATAGATATCGCTCCGCACGTCTGCGTCGCGTGGATCGTGCGCTTGCTCGGGGGAGATGTAGTCGAACGTACCGAGTGTGACACCGCTCGCAGTAAGATCGTTGGTCGAACGATCCATCTCCGTGACGCGAGCCAACCCCATATCAACGATCTTGGCATGCCCGTTCGCCGTGAGAACGATATTCGATGGCTTGATGTCCCGGTGCACGACCTGCCGGTCGCTGGCGTGCTGCAAGGCTTGCGCGACCTGACGCACCAAAAAGACAGATTGGTCTACCGACATCGGACCGTGACGCAATACCCATTCGCGAAGGTTGATCCCCTCCACGAATTCGAAGACGATGTAACTCCATTCGGCTGTCTCGCCGACGTAGTAAACCCTCGCGATGTTGGGATGATCCAATTTGGCAGCAGATTGGGCCTCAAACCGAAATCGTCTCATTGCCTCGGGATCGCGACCCGCTGCAGGAATCGCTTTGATCGCTACTTCGCGGTTGAGCCGGATGTCTTCTCCGCGAAAGACCGCCCCCATTCCACCGATGCCAACAAGCGATTCGATTCGGAAGTGATCGAGCTGCTGGCCGATCAAGGCCTCCGCCGCACCATGCCACGCCAAACGAAACGAGCCGCGCGGCGCTTGAGCGGGTGCCGAATCCCCCTGCGGAACCCGAGCTCGAATAACGGTCCGATCCAAGTCTCCATCGCGACCCATGATCGTTCCGTGGATCTGCGTTTCGGTGAGCTCCGACTCGTCACCGCGAAGCAGATCTGCATCGGAACGATTCGAGCTGTCCATGCTAAGCCGTTCTCGCTCGATACGAGCGATCTTGGAATTGTCTCGAGCGCCGTGAACCCATCGCGACGGCTCGCTCGACCATTTTCAGCTTCCTATAGACGACCGGTCGATTGGCAAAGCGTTCCAGCGATCTGCGATACTTCAAGAAGAACATAAAGGTCTCCGCGAAATCTTCGCTCGCATTGGTCGTCGCATAATCGGTAATGAACTGACTAAGCAAATAGCCATAGAAAAACTTCACTTTGGCCGCCTCCGTTTTGCGACGCTTCTTACCCGCCTGATACACCGGATCCTTCTTTACCCCCTTTCGCCACGTGTCATAGGGCATGGAGGTGCAATTGCTGTACGCAGCCCCAAAGGTTCGAGGGAACCAATCCTGGCGAAAGAACGAGGAATCTAAATAGTACCAAGCATGCGCGTATTCGTGGCGTATGGTGTCCGCCAGCGTCATCCCGGGCTTGTAAGGAACATGGGGTAAGTCGCGAGGGAGATAAATCACTCCGGGACGATAACCACGGGCTGCGTAATGCCCTACGCGCTCAAAGACGTAACCTCGCTCGCCCCCGCTTTTCTCATTGGAAATGCACAGCTCGACAGCATCCAAATAGACGCCATCGGCGAGCAATCCCACCTCAGCAAGTTCATGTCGGACTAGATTGTATGCACGGTCAACATTGGCCATGATTTCAAGAAGCGTTCGGTCTTCGTGGAATGGTATCCAGGCCCTTGGCCCGGAATCAAAACGGCGACGCCTCCATGCTCTCAACAAGTCTGCTTCGACCGGCCCCGAACCGCAAACCGATTTTGAGAAAAACCGCCAACCACCCAAAAGAGGGGGTGCTATGGGCGGCGCTCCTCGCAAATCGGTCAGATCCGAAACCTTCCGTCATGCAGTCAAAACGATTCTTACCCGGAGAAAAATTTCGGCAATTCCTCCACCCACAAGAACTATTAGACACTCTTATTTCTCCCGCAATGCAACGGAAACAGGTGTGGTTTTCCCGGAGTTCCCAAGGAGTCGCCTACTCCCGCGGGCCCGGCAGAAGCCCTTATTAGCAGACCCGATTTTGCGAAAGTGGCGGGGTGGATGGACTCTCTGCATTTCGGGTTTTCTGGCCCCGAGAGCCTTGCATTGGGTCATCCCGGCGCATTTCCAGCCGCCCATGAAAAAAGGCCCCCAATACGGAGGCCTTTGTTTGCAATCTGATCGGAAGCGGGTGCGGATCTACTTCTTGAAGCGATCGGCGCTGATCTTGATGACGCCCAAATCGTTTTTGCCTTCCTTGAGGGTCATTTGCGTGGAGCCACGCTTCCAAGTCTCTTTCTTGCCCCCGATGGTTATCTCTTCAATCGATTTGTCTTGGTTCTCATGCCAGAGTTTGAAATCGATCGGAACCCCAGCAGGGAGTTTCTCGATTTTGATCTTTCCATCCACATCGCTGATGCCGACATAGGGGTGGTCATAAACCAGCACATAAGCGCTCATCCAAGGGTGGATATTGCAGTCGACTTTGGTCGCGGCCTTTTCCTCCGATTTGGTGGCGATGTCGACCGAGGTTCCCGCTGGAATCACTGGGTTCTTTTCGTCGTTTTCAAAGAACGAGAACTTGGCATTGTGTGGGACGGAATCGGAGTTCTTGACTTCGATCGTCTGACCAACGCGAACGGCCATCACGTGCGGGATGAATTGGCATTTCACATTGTCCAGCAACGCCTTCTTCGTGGGAACAGCCCGAAGATCTGGGTGAATGTCGTCAGCCTTGAGCTTGGTTTTTCTCGTGTCGATGGTAAATACCAAGTTGGCGATCCCATTGTTCTTGGGATTGACGACGAGATCCTCGATCACCACCCCCTTGGGATCTGCGTTGCACTTATCTTTCGCATTCGCATCGATCAGTTTCGGTTCGGGAGCTTTGCCGTCCAAGACGACCGTGAACTCAATATCAGCCCACTTTTGCGCTTGGACCACTCCGGGCACTACCAAGGATCCGGCGACAGCCAACGATCCAAACAAAAATGACTTCATAAGATGCTCCAACATTGGATTCGAGAGAAATGAGAGTTTGAGGCAGGAGGCGTTTCGATGCTGTTAACCAGCGTGCTATCCTACCCAGAATCTCGCGATAATCAATGAGAAGCCCGCTGAACGACTCGTTCGGTTGCGGAAGAATTCGTCCACTGTCCCGAAGAAGGGATTTCATCGCTACGGGGCAAGACCACCACCCCGATCCTACCCGAGACATGCCAATCCATTTCAGAATCATTAGTGCGGCCGAGAGGACTCGAACCTCCAAGGGATTGCTCCCACTAGCCCCTCAAGCTAGCGCGTCTGCCAGTTTCGCCACGGCCGCAATAGATTGCTACAAGATCGACGAAGTTTAAAGCCTATCCGAGCTTCGTCAAGCCATCTTCGAAACCTGGCGAAATACTTTGCACGCCGCTTCAATTCCCGCTTTCGATACATCCAAGTGGGTTACCATCCGGACACTATGCGGTCCAAACGCCATGACCCTTACCCCATGTTCCAAGCATCGATCCGCAAAATCCTTGGCAGTCCCCCACTCCTGCGCAATTCGGAATATCACGATATTCGTGTCTGGAACCGGGTCCATGAGTTGAAAGGATGGATTTTCTGCAATCGATTCCGCGAGTATCGCAGCGTGGTGATGATCTTCGACGAGCCTCTCGATGTGGTGGTCGAGCGCGTAATGAGCCGCAGCAGCCAAATACCCACACTGACGCATTCCTCCCCCGAATAGCTTTCTCGCTCGCCTCGCTTTCCGGACCAACTCCTTGGTCCCCGCTAGGCACGACCCGACAGGTGCCCCCAACCCCTTGCTGAAACAAACGCTGACCGAATCGAACGGCCTCGACAACTCCTCAAGCTTGCAGCCAATCGCGACACTGGCATTCCAAAGCCGCGCGCCATCGAGGTGGCACGCGATCCCTTGCTGCTTTGCTTCGGCACAGATCGCTTCCGTTCGCTCAAGCGGATAGACCTTGCCTCCTCCTCGATTGTGTGTGTTCTCCAAACAAAGGAGTCGTGTGGCTACAAGGTGGTCGTCGTCGTTTCGTCGAATCCCCGCCAATTGCGAAGGCGCGAGCAACCCCTTGACGCCCTCCAAGGTCCGTGCAACCAGTCCGCTCAACTGCGCAAATGCTCCTTGCTCGTAGTTGTAAATGTGACACTGGCTCTCGCAAAGGAATTCGTCACCAGGCGAACAGTGGCAACGAAGCGCGATTTGGTTCGTCATCGTTCCGCTGGGCATAAAAATCGCCGCTTCCTTTCCTAGCAACGATGCGACCCTTTCCTGCAACGCGATCACCGTCGGATCGATATCAATCAAGTCGTCTCCTACCTCCGCGTTCATCATCGCTTTCAACATCGGGGCGGTAGGACGCGTTACGGTATCGCTGCGTAAATCGATCATGGAGAATGGTGATGGATTCTGAAGTAGGAGTCGCGAAGGGGAACCGTCGTGCGTGGTAATTGCCTTCCCAATGTGCTTGAAGCTTTCTATCAGAGCTCGCCGCTGTGTTCAAGATTCCGAGGTGCTTCCCCCTCACTCCAAACGTGTGAATCCTCACGCATACGCTATAATGCGATGGCTTGATCCTCGTAACTCGTTCGAACTCTTACTCGTCGCGCTGAGCAAAACGAACCCCGCATCACTCGTTTGACGGAATCTTATAAATCGTGATGCGTAAAGCCTTGAGCTCCCCCCAATTTGTTTTTCTTTGCACCTTAATGTTGGGTTTCGTATCGTCTTTCGCAATCGGGACGAAGGCGAACGCGATGGAAGAGCCAACGGTCGTCGCATTTCCCGGCGCGGAGGGATGGGGGGCCATAAGTCGCGGTGGGCGAGGGGGCAAAGTGATTCGAGTTACGAATCTCAACTCCTCAGGGCCAGGCAGCTTGGCAGAAGCCTGTAGCACGGAGGGGCCTCGCATCGTTGTCTTCACGGTGAGCGGGGTTATTCGTGGCGACGTTCGAATCACCCACCCCTTTATCACGATCGCGGGGCAAACAGCGCCCGGAGCAGGGATCACGATCGAGGGAGTTGTCTCCAGCTATGACCATGGTGTGCACGACGTTATCTTGCGACACCTTCGGGTGCGCCCTCGCCGCGCAACAGGAGCCGGAGGCGATTGCATCCAATTGGGGGGACAGGGGCCCAGGAAGACGGGTACGTACAACATCGTGCTCGACCATCTCTCGCTCAGTTGGGGGAACGACGAGATGATCGATCTTTATCACGCACATCATGTCTCGGTGCAATGGTGCACCATCGAAGGGTCGGATAACCAAGGGCACGATAAAGGAGAACACAACTTCGGAATGATCTCCGCCGCGGAGGATAGCGGTGCGGTCTCCATTCACCACAATCTGTGGGCTCATCATGCTCGACGCGTCCCCTGTATGGCCCCTTACCGCGAAGATGCCGCAGGCGATTTTTGCAACAATGTGATCTACAATTGCCGAGGTGGTTACACCGACGATGGCCATGGCGATCGCGTTAAGAGTGCAGTCAACCTTCACAAGAACTATTATCGACGTGGTCCACAAACGAAAGATCGGATCTACCCCTTCGCTTTGTCACCCAAGATGAACTATTTCGTCCACGATAATTACTTCGAAGATTGGGGCCTGCAGGGGCATCCGAAGTATTGGAAATGGGGAACGCAGCCCGGCAGCGCACCGAAATGGCTGCAATTCAACAATAACGGAGGTGAGTTGGATGCTCCTGCTCCTACGCCACCGATTCAACTCGTCGGACCGGAGGATGCTTACGAGCTAGTACTCCGCAAAGCAGGCTGCTGGCCTCGCGATCGCGTTACACTTCAAACCATCGAAGAAGTTCAATCTCAAACCGGTAGCTGGGGACGCAGCAGTCCCCCAGCGCCGAGCGACGAATGGTTCCTGCAAGGTCTCGAGAAGGCCGCTCCGCCTCCGGATTCCGATCAAGATGGAATGCCCGACGCATGGGAGCTACGACATAACTTGAATCCCAATGACCCGCTCGATAGCGCAAAAATCGTCCCTCGGGGAGAATCGGATGCAGACCGTCATGCCGGCTACCCTTTTATCGAGCTCTATCTCAACGAGTTGGCCGATCGATGAACGATGACTCCAGTACCGCCCCTTCGCCATCGAGCGTTGCCTTCACTATTTGGGTAGATGCAGATGCGGCACCTCGCGAAGTCAAAGAAATTGTTTTTCGAGCATCAAAGAGGCTGAACCTCCCGGTACGCCTCGTCGCCAATCAAAGTATTTATGCCCCACCGTCCGGCGGACGGGTCCAGAGTATTGCGGTCGCCAGCGGTGCGAACATGGCCGATCGTTATATCGTCGATCATGCAAGCCCCGGAGATTTAGTGGTCACCGCCGACATTCCGTTGGCCTCGCAGTTAGTGGATCGAAAAATATTGGTTTTGGACCCTCGCGGATTGATCCTCGATGCCAATAATGTCCGAAGCCGCCTGGCCGCGCGGGACTTGCTCGATGCGGCTCGCGGGGCAGGGATGGAGGTGTCTGGGCCTTCTCCTTATAACGCTCAAGACAAAACAGCATTTGCATCCGCCCTCGATCGCATCCTTACCAAAGCAACGCGAAAAAGATCTTAGGAATTGACAACGATGAATGCGAACTCCAGCCGCTTCCTTGGGTGGCTCTATCTCGTTCTGGCGTTAGCGGTATCTCAGAACAATGCCCTGCCCCAGAGTCCTGCAGACCTTGCAAAACTGCCAAGCCTTCCGAAGGTGGAACGCGAATACCGCGGAGTATGGGTCGCGACCGTTGCGAACATCGATTGGCCGAGCAAACCAGGCCTGTCAACTCAAGACCAACAACGAGAAGCGATCGCGATATTGGATAAAGTCGCGGAATTGCGAATGAATGTGGTCGTGCTTCAAGTCCGAACCAGCTGCGACGCGTTGTATGAAAGCAAGCTGGAGCCGTGGAGCTACTTTTTAACGGGAAAACAAGGAACTGCACCAGAGCCCTATTATGACCCGTTGGAGTTTTGGATTCACGAAGCACATCGCCGCGGGTTAGAACTCCACGCTTGGTTCAACCCGTTCCGGGCAAAAAACTCGGGTCAGACCTACGCCGACAGCGCGGGCCATATCAGCCAGACCAAACCCCATCTCGTAAAGCGATATGGGAATGACAAGACGAATTACCTGTGGCTGGACCCGGGCGAGGCAGAATCACGCGAGCATTCCTTGGCTGTTTTTCTGGACGTCCTTCGCCGTTACGATGTCGATGGAATTCACATCGATGATTACTTTTATCCCTATCCGGTCGACGATATTCCTTTTCCAGATGACCCTGCTTGGAAGACATACCAATCGGGCGGAGGAGTTCTCGCTCGAGACGATTGGCGACGGGATTCCATGAATGCATTTATCAAGCAGCTCTACGGGGAGATCAAAAAGACGAAACCGCACGTGAAGTTTGGAATCAGTCCCTTTGGTATTTGGAAGCCTGGGTACCCCGAGAGCGTCGCGGGCTTCTCCCAACATGACAAACTCTACGCGGATGCGAGACTTTGGCTTAATGAAGGGTGGTGCGATTACTACACTCCCCAATTGTACTGGTCCATCGCAGCCAATCAGCAAAGCTTTCCAGCACTGCTCGCTTGGTGGAGCCAAGAAAATCTCCAAAATCGTCATCTAGCTCCAGGCCTCTACACCGGCCGCATCGGGGATAAGGCAAGACCTTTTTCGGCGGAACAAATCGAGAACCAAGTTTTCCTGTCGCGGTACATGCCAGGAAGCCACGGTTCCATTCACTTCAGCATGAAGGCCTTGATGGGAAATCGCGAAGGGATCAGCGATCGGTTGCGAGAAAATGCTTATTCCAGCGAGGCTTTGACGCCCGAATGCAAGTGGATTGAAGCGAAAACGTTGGACGCACCCGTCGTTCAAGTCGAAAGCCATCCATCTGACGGGTTCCAAGTCACTTGGAAGGGAGCGGACCCTGATGCTGTCCGACGATGGTGCTTGTCGGTACTGCACCAATCAGCGTGGAAGACAACCATCCTCGGGCGAACCGAGAACAGCTTCCATATCACCAGCGAAGCAGGCAGGGAGCCTAAAGCTATCGCTATCTACGCGATCAACGGGGCCGGCGTTGCCGGGAAACCCGCCATCCATCTGCTGTCCAAAGAGTGAAAGTACACTAGCGATATCTCTTGGCGCGTTCATGAATAACCATGGGGCTAAATGTCGGATCCTTGAGATCGACATCCTCACGGTTCGCGGGCGGAATGCGACTGTAGGAATCTAGCATCTGTTCACTGGATGGCTGGCGGTTCGGAGCTAAGTTGTTGAATAGAATCTGCAACTGCTCCATCGGTTTCAATCCGGACATCAATACGATTCCGTCATCGGACAGATTCGCCATCAAGGGGGCTATGAGCGAAGCCTGCCGCTCCTCGTCCCAGTTTCGGATCATGTACATGAAGAAACCGTTGATCAGTTTCTTGATGTCACGCTCGTTGAATCGGTTGTTGCTAGACAGGATTGCAGGCTCGAGATGGTTGGCGCTCCAATCGGTGATCGCCTGCTGGTCCGCATGCGATAGAGATTGCGTGAAGTAATAGTCTGCGGCTTTGAAATAGATACGACCTTTCAAATGCTGAATGCGATCTTCGACGGGCATTCCGTCCAACGCACGACGCTCGGAGTTGGCGAGCTGATCCATCACGAGTCCGATAAGCCTCACTACTTCTTGAACATCGGCTCCGTTGGGGAGCTCTTCGATTCGATCTTCCAACTGTCGATACTTATCCAGCGACTCGGGATTCATTCGCTGAACAATCTCCCGCTCACTCATCAAATGAGCCTGTTGCACAGGGGTGAGCTGCTCGATCCAGCCCGAAAGCTCTCGGATTCGCACCGGCACGTTGGTGGTGATGCGATCTGAGTAACGGGCCTTCAAGTAACGAATTGCAACGGACTCTTCGCTGAGCCGTTTGGCAACGTCCAGTTCATTGACGTCCACAAGCCCCGATATATTCGCGATCAAATTCAAGCGGCGGAGTTCGGCCTGATTGACCAACCCTCTCGCCAACATTCCTGCGGATCCGCCGATAAGGACGGAGGTGGTCAACAGAATCGGTAACTTGTACTTCCTCCACACATTTCGCCAGAAGTCGGTTCCCAACGTCTTCGAGCGTCCGAAGGCACTGGACGACGTGCCGATCGAATCGTCGGATCCAGGCGACTCCTTCACCTTCTGAATCACGTGCTCGATCGTGCTCTGGGTAAACCTCTGATCGTGAGGCGTTTCGGGCAAGTCATCTAAAAGGTCGTAGGCGCGTCGCAGTTCTGCTAAACGCAAACGAAGCGATTCGTGGTGTACGAGCTTCTGCTCCAGTTGGCTGGATTCCAATGCGGAGAGCTCGCCATCTAGATATGCGGTGAGCTGCTCATCGACTTCGTCGGCAAAAGAGGGTTCGAGATTCGGATTCATTCTCGCGATGCCTCGCTGCTAGATTGGGGCATTTCGTCGGACTGTACGGGTGTCGCGCCGAGCGGGGAACCGTCGGAAACGTAGGGTTCAAGCAAGTTTTTTAGGTTCACCCGGGCTCTGCTCAGCAATGATTTAACCGCCTGCACGCTCATTCCCATGGTATCCGAGATTTCCTGGTAACTCATTCCTTCGAATTTGCTAAGCATAATGGCTGTGCGCTGTCGCTCTCCCAACGCTTGCAATGCCTGCAAGACGATGTTGGATCTCTCATTGCTTTCCATGGAGCGGGTCGGTTGGAATCCGCTGGGAGCGACAGCCATATTCTCAAGCATAACGCCGGAGGTGGATGTGTCCGCTCCTTTGGACAACTGATATTCTTTTCGGTGGGCACTGTCTCGAAGGTGGTTCGAGGCAATGTTGTGGGCGATGCGATAAAGCCAAGTCGTGAATTTGGCGGTGGGGGAATATGTCTTGCGGGCTTTGAAGACTCGGAGAAATACGTCCTGAGCCAAGTCCTCTGCCTGCTGCGGATTGGAAACCCAACCCAGCATAAATCGAATAATCTTCCCCTGGTGCCGGTCGATCAACATTTCGAACGCAACTGCGTCATCCTCACGGACTCGCAGCATCAGACTTACGTCCGGATCGATAGCTGCTGCGTCCGTCTGGTTGGGTTGATCGCTCAAATTGTCTGCTCTTGCAACTGGGGTCTAGCTAGAAACACGGCGGGATCGGAAAAGTTCCTAACGCTCCGAACTTACTTTCTGTGCCCCTATCATAACACTTCGAGTCATGGGGACGAGGAATCCAGGGAGTGTTCTTTTCCCGTTGCTCCAATCCTTGGTAACAAACAAAAAGAGGGCTCGGCAAAAACCGAGCCCTCGTTATGAAAGCAATTGAGAGAATCAGCGTCCCTGCAGAGAGGGTTGGTCTGTGTTCCAGACTGGGATGATCTTTCCCGACCGCTGACTCTTCGAGGAAAGGGGGGATTAGAACAACCCGCCTCCTCCGAAACCGCCGCCGCCGCCGCCGAGACCGCCCCCACCACCGAGTCCGCCGCCTCCCAGGCCGCCGCCTCCAAGACCTCCACCCACTCCACCCGTGCCTCCAGTGCCGGTCGATCCGGTGGAAATATTGAACGTGTCGACCGAGATGATGTCATTGAAGCTCGGTGGTTGCAGGAATCCGATTCGAACATATCGACGGTCGCCCGAAATAACCGCCAGCGGCGTCATGAATGCTCCCGAAGGAATAACGGTAATCTGTGGCTGATAACCAACGGCACCGCGCCCAAAGAACGGCAATCGCCCGTTATTGAATCCGCCATTGTTGTTCTGTGCTGCCCAATACCTCGCCCAGAACAGTTCGAGATCACTCAGCGAACCTGCGTCCGCATTGTTGTTCCCCCCTGCGGCGCCGTTGTTCCCGCCTGCTGCACCGTTGTTTGCGGCATCTCCCGCTTGCTGCGCGAGAATTGCTGCTCCCATCGCGTTTTTCGCGGTTCGTACCTTCGCCAAATAGGCTTCTTCGATCGGCTGCGAGCGATGACCGTTCTTCACGTGGGCAATCACCACCGCCATCGGAGCGGTCGGCCCCATTTCGACGACCTGTTGGATCACTTTTACCTCGGGGGTTCCATAATCCGACAAGATGTTCACGGTCACTTTCCCGCCAGCGACTTCGCCCCAAATCTTCTTGATGATGATCTTGTAGGCGCCCGCATAGCCCTGGCCGCAAACATACGACTCGGAGTAGCCGTCCTTCGAGGGTTTGCCCAAGGAAGAGCCGTCACCCAAGTGAATGCCTCCCGACGCGGTGTGCGAATTCTGTTGATCGCAAACCGTTCCCGCTGGCTCTTCGACGGATATATCCAAATCGGCATCCCCGGTCCAAACAACGCGGACGATCAAGTCGCGGGTACGCGCATCCTTGAGCTCCTGCTCAAAGGTATAGGCGTTCATCGTTTCCTTGTTTTCCGTCATTCGGATATAGCAAGCTCTTGCGGTGAGCAACGCCTTTTCAATCAACGGCAAAGCATCGTCGGTCCAGCTTTGACGCAAAACGCCAGCCGAGGCCCAACGCATTGCGTCCAAGTCTTCGGTGTCGGTCGCAATCGCCAATGCCTGCGACAACGCATCCTTATTCATGGGGTTCGAAACGTGGACGTCTCGCAGCACCTTCAATGCTTCCTTCTTCATGCCGGCACCGCTCAAGTACCTCGCGATCTTGATCGCATCTCCCTCGCCCGCCCCGTAATCCAGGGCAGAGAGGAGTACACGACGAATGGATTGCGGCGAATACTCGTTGGCTTGCATGGCAGTACTGAGCGCGTCGTACATCCATCCTGCCGGAAGCGAGCGTCGCATCGCTTCATTGACCGTATCGATCACCTCTTGGAAGTGTCGCGTGGCTTCTTGGCTGTTACCCGCTTCGATCGCCTTTTTCCCAGCGGTCATCTTCGATAAAACCCACTTGGAAAGCTCGGTTTCGGCGGCCAGTTTCACATTCTCATCTTCGGAGGCAACCTCATCGATGAGCTGAGCAGGGGACTTCGCGGCAGGTGCTGCGGAGGAAGCTTTCTGGGGGGTGTCGTTCACATCGAACATGCCACCTCCCATGCCACCCATCCCCATGCCACCCATGCCTCCCATTCCACCACCCATGCCTCCCATGCCACCCATTCCGCCCATACCACCCATGCCGCCGCCCATGCCGCCCATGCCACCACCCATGCCTCCCATACCGCCCATGCCACCCATCATCCCGCCGCCTGCCATGCCGGGGATTACGGGGATCACAAGGTCGCCGACAGGATAAACACGGACAACGTTGGCCGAGCTCTGCTTGGTGGTGATCCGCATGACTTCGTCTTCGATGACGTAGGTTAAATTCAGCGGTTCTAGAATCAACTTCAAGGCCGAACGGAAGGAAACATCCGAGGCCAACTGAAGCGTAATAGGTTCGTCCAGCGAAATGGTTTCTTCCTCCAACGCCTTCTCATCGGGAACGATCGGAATACCTTGATCGTCCGCGAAGCGGGAAAGGACAGCTGACAAGGGAAGACCGTTGAAGTCTACGTTGACCTTCTCATCTAGCGATCGGTAGATCTTGCGCTCGGATTCCTTGCCACCGGACAAATCGATCGAACCGTATCGTTCCAGACGACGACGGCTCAACGCTTGCCAAACATCGTGCGGTGGATATCGGATGGGTGGTTCGTCGACGAACGGTACCAATCCCATTTCGTTCAAGTAGAGGGAATCGACGAAGGCTTTGTTTCGCTGATTGATGACATCCTCGATCAACCGGGCATTTGCTGCCATGTTCGACTCAAGGTTCGTAACGACATCGATCACCGATTCGCGATCTAGCGAAGTGATTTGGGGAGCTACCTCCGTATTCGCTGCGGAATACATTTGCTGTCGCATCAAAGAATCGTAACGATCCACCAACTGCTTGATCGTCTCTTCTCGCCTTTCGGACTCAGCCAATAACCGTTGGGTTGCTGACTGTGCGGATCGGACTGCCTCTTCTCGTGCAATTTCTTCTCGTTTGGCGGCCTCAGCCCGCGCCGCACGCTGAATCGCTTCCGCAACCGACTTCTCAAGCCGAACTCGGCTCCCCGCGTCCAGCTCAGGGGCTCTTCGCACTTGGTCCAACAACGACTTCAAGGACAATTTCATAGCACTGAAGTCAGTCGACGGTGCACCTGGCATGCTGGCGCGACGCGACGCAGCAATCTCAGCCTTGACCTGTGCCTCAAGCTGCTGTGCCGCAACTCTTCGCAACGATTCGTCTTCTCGCAACAGCTCCCCAGCATCTGCAAGCTCATCGTAGGCAACCCCGGGAGCGCTTAGCAGGCTCCCCGCATCGGAACCTAACGTCGGAGCCGGAGCCGATTCCGTGGGAACAATTGGAGTCGATGGCGGGACAACATTCGCTGGAGGTGTCGCGGTTTTATCGTCCTGAAAGGGATCTTGTCCCGGCTGCGTTGCAGGTGCACCAAAGGGATCATCACCCGCTTGGAAAGCGATAAACTTGACAATCTTCCGAGAGGCACTGGGCATTGGAGATGCACTGGGCTTTGGAGATACACTGGGTGCCTTCACGGGCTTCTCTTTGGGAAGCTCTGACCCCTTCCGTGCATCGCCAGACGCAGAGGGTCGGCTCGCTCCACTGCCGTTTGGCTCCATCGCCATGGCGGCGTCCAATATATTCTTGGCGCTGAGGCTATTCGGAGAACGCTTCAATGCTTCGGTCGCAATCGCAATCGCGGAATCGCGATCCCCGCTCCCCAACGCGTACCGCGCGTCTTTCACCAATTCTTCTGAACTGGACATCAGTACACTTCCCAGGGACTTCAAAGCGTCCGAGCCAGCGGTCGGCAAAAGCAATCCGCCATCCAACCGAGCCTTCTCAACTACTTTCGGAAGGAACGCCAAATCGGGATTGATCCCCTCGGTTTGAACCGACCAGTTCAACCCTACCTCTTTGCCGGCAATGACGCCTCGCAAAGCCACTTGGCCCTCGGCCGTCGACCCCTTGAGAGTCCCGACCACGATCGAATCCCGATCGGTTCGCAACGGGGGAACCATCTCTGGATACGCTACCTCGATCGAATCGGGCCAAGTCGCATCGCTGGGCCAGAATACAGGGGCTGTGCACTCTTTCGCTAATTGCACCGCCATCTGCTGATTCGAAGCACCCGAAATATTTCGATGGACGTGAACCATTCCACCAGTGTGATTTGCAATCGTCGCCAAAAACTCGACGTCCGCGTCCGGGCCAATCGCCATCGAACTCACCGTCGTGCGCGTCTCTCGCAACGCTTGAATCAACGACTCAAATCCCTTGGGCTCCAACAAATTGCAACGATGGAATCCATCCCCAATGTACAAAATACTTGCATCGCTCCCCTCGCCTAACACCTCGCGAGCCTTCGACAACGCTGCCACCAAATCGGTCGTCCCCAATGGAACCGTCTGCTTCAGCTTCTCTAATCCGGAAACAATCTCAGCGCTTCCAGGTCCACCCACTCCCAACACCGTCGGCTCGATGTCGCAACCCAACAAGGCGACCACCGATGCATCCGACAACCCTGCCAATACACGCTCGGCAAGCTCCAGCGAATCGCTGCGGTACGACCCGCTCTGCGACGCCGACGTGTCGACAACCACCGCAACACGCTTCGCTTTGCCCGGTACCGCTTCCAGCTGAGATGTCGTCAAACTCAACGCAAAATGCGTTTGCCCACGATCCTCAAATGTCAGCATGCGTGAACTCTGATCCGCTGCCAACGCCGAACAGCTCCAAAGAAGCCCGACGCCGAGCAAAAGAGCTCGATTCATACCCAGAAACAGTCGCATAACGATTCGCTCCAAACCGGCTCGAATGGATGAGAAGAAATTGGTCCAACTACCGTCTAATCGTATTTCTCGCCAAGGCAGGATGCCATTAAAAACATCGCAATTCCCTAACAAAACAGCCCCAACCTCCGTCGATCTAACTCGAACGACATCCGGTTGACACTTACCCTAGACGCTTTACTCCCCCCTCCAATCGCCACTTCGCGGCAAAGCCTCTGCAAGACCCTGACAAACCTCTGCAGGACCCTGGCAAGCTTCAGCGAGACGCCGTGGTCAAGCTGAAGGAGCGGCGGAATGGGGGTGCTTTAGCAAGCTACTGCGTATTCCGTTCCAAAAATGGAAAATCTGGGGAGAAAGTTCGGTTCCCCACCAAATCCCACTTGGAAAAACGAAGAGGGAACTTGCAAGTCCGCAGAGAAAAAGATTGAAGTCTCGTTTTGCTGCGGTTGAATGAGGGGAATGTAGCAATATCGTACGCGGGAGAACCCCGCGATTTCGGAAAAGTCGGCAACTTCTGCCTATTCGTTTCAGCTTCTCACTACCAATTCCCGATAGGACGAAAGGAAGGGCTCTCTCCTTATCAAGACTCTTTGTTGAGGTACCCCCTTCGCAACAGAATAAATCACGGAGTTGATCGATGTCGCTATTAGGAAACACCCTCGTTCGCTCGCGCACCCTACCAGGATGCTTGATCGCGACCCTGCTCCTGCTGGCAACCTATCCCTCCCCCTCCCTCGCGCAATCGGACGACGCCCCCGAAGCGACCGCAAACGAATCGGTCTCGCCGAAGCCCGCATTCTCCAACCCTTTCAGCAAACTCTTTGCCCGTAAACCGTCAGAGGAGTCGGAACAAGCTCCGAAGCCCTCCCGTCCAACGATCAGCCTCAAGCCCGGCTCGACTCTCTTTCGCCCCGGACGTAGCAAACCCGCTCAACCTGAAGCCAATCCCGCTCGACCTGAAGAAGGTGCCGCGGCCGAACCCCAAACCCGTGGCGGCCTGCTAGTCCCCCTCAAATCCTTCACAAACCGCGTTTTCCGCCAAAGTGCCGACGAGCCGGTCGAATCGGACGATTCCCCGTCGCTTCCCCCTCCAACTCCGTCGGCTGCTGCCGAGGAACCAAGCCGTCCGTTCCGCGAGCCATTCAAAAATCTACCCCGACCCCGCTTTGCCCCCAACCGCGAGGAAAGCGAGATCGAACTGGAAGAAATCGTGGTCCCTCCTCCTTCTCCTACCCGGTCACCTAAGTCCACCCCGCCACTCGACGTCGCGCCTCCCGTGGTGAGTCGGAGCGCCCCGGGTAGCTTCTCAACCCCCGATGCAGACGACTCTCCGCTGTCGTACCAAGGTGCAGGTACCCCCGCCAAGCCCGATATCTCCACTCGCTCGGACGGGGCAGGTAGCAGCGCCCCGAACGCCCGCCTACCAGTAAACAACTCGTCGCGCCGAAGCTCGGACTCGTCTCCGCTCGCTCCCTCCCCCAGCCCTTCCATTCGTACGGATAAGGATGACGCGCCCAGCCTCATCGATTTGTCCAGCGATTCCTCCTCGAAAACTTCCTCGACGACCATCGCTCGCAATCCATCGAATGCAAATTCTCCAAGTCCTGGTCCATCGCATGGCAAGAACTTGGGCGGCATCAATTCGAACGGCAACAACTCGGGCGTTGATATCCCGAGTGGTAATCGTTCAACCGCGACCGCTCCGATCCACCGACCTATCGAAACTGCGAAGGCGGACGAAGTGGATGTGCCTCGTGTCTTCACCAGTCGCTCGAAGAACACCAAAGTTCCCAGCCAACCGATCAGTTCGCGCGCGGTAAAGGCAGAAGAGCCTCTCCCGTTGCCGACCGCGCCACCAAGCGCCATGTCCACCATTCCATCGAAGTCACCCGCGATTTCTCCGAATCAATTTGAAGCTTCCCCACCCCAACAGCGATCGCCCCAAAAAGGACCGAACCTCGACACGCGGAGCACCAAATCTTCTCTCGGCATGATGCAACTGCCCGGTGTTCGCGTTTCCGTACAAGGCCCCGATGCGCTGCTGGTTGGTCAAGATGCGACGTTCGAAATTCTCGCGAAGAACGAAGGGAATGTCGATTTGAATGGATTGTTGCTCCGCATCTCCGTCCCATCCTCGGTAGAAGTCGGACAACTATCTGCTTCACATGGCCAATCAGAACCAGAGAATGCACCCGAGGAGAATGCGATTGGTTGGGAGATTCCAAAGCTCCAAGCCGGCGGGCAAGTCTCCCTGCGAATCACCCTTCGCACGATCAAGCCTGAGCATTTCGCAATGGGGATCGAATGGACCGCCGTCCCACAATCGCAAGAGTACGCGATCCGCGTACAACAACCGCAACTGGAAGTCGCGCTCGAAGGACCATCAGAAGCCGAATTTGGAACTCCTCAAAACTACCGATTGCGTGTCCGCAATCCAGGAAACGCAGTGGCAAAGAATGTCGAAGTGGTTCTCCAGGCAGGAAACTACGGTAGCAATCAGTCCAAGGTAGGTGATGTTCCACCAGGTGACGAGAAAGTGATCGATGTCGAACTGTTGTTCGAACAAAACGGTACGATTCCTGTCTCAGCTACGGCGAGGAGTGACTCGGCCAAACTGGAGGCCAAAGGGGAAATCCAGGTAAAGGTCAAACAGGCCGTACTCGAAGCTACGTGGACTGGCCCGTCCGAGTTCTTCCAAGGAACCTCGGCGGAATACCGCGTGACCGTCGTCAATCGAGGGGACGTCGCGGCATCGAACGCCGAATGCTCCTTGAAAATCCCCGATGGAGCGAGCCCATCGAATTTGCCATCCGGAGCGATTCGCAAGGGGAATACCATCCACTGGGACATTAAACGACTGCAACCGCAAGAGTCGGTCTCGTTTCCCTTCGGACTTGCAATGAATGAAACAGGGGGAAATGTTCTGGAGTTCACGGCTGCTTGCAAGAACGGACTGCCGCTCTCTTCCTCGCACACAACGTTGATCGATTCGATTGTCGACTTGAAGCTAACCGTTAAGGACCCGATCGCTCCCGCGCCCGTGGGGCAACCTGTTGTTTATGAAATCGAAATCCATAACCGAGGAAGCAAAGCAGCGACCGGAGTCCAAGTCTTGGCGCAATTCTCGGAAGGGATCGAGCCGGTCCGTTTTGAAGGAGCCGAAGGGCGAATTCAGCCGGGGCAGGTCCTCTTCGAACCGATCGGTAATGTCGATGCGGGGACCAAGGTTACGTTGCGTGTTTTCGCAGAAGCCTCTCAGCAAGGGGTGCATCGATTCCGTGCAGAAGTAAAATGCGACGCTGGAGATGCGAATCTCCTCCAAGAAGAATCGACCCGATTTCTTGCAAGCGGACCGATTGGAACCGAAGATTGATGACGCTCGGGGCGGAGCGTCCTGGCAATAGCAGATCACTCTATGCTTTGGGACACACCCGCATTCGATGCTTCGCTACACTCCTTGTATGTGAGTCTTGGTACCGCGACGCTATGTTTGTTACTGAGTGTCGTGTTGGCTTTTGCGACGGTGGTTGTCCGTATCCCAGGTGGACGATTGCTGCGTGCAGCAATTCTCTCGTTGGTGTTGGTTCCCCTCTACGTTCAAGCGACGGCGTGGAGCGCTGGATTCGGTGACCAAAGTATTCTGCGTTGGAATCAAGTCACCGCGGCTCTTCATCCAGGCTATGCCATACTCGCTTGCATTTGGATACAAGCCGCTTCGTGGCTGCCTCTGGGTTTCTTGCTTGTTTCCATCGCGTTCGAACGATCCCTTCACGATTCCTTTCGGCTGGCCCTGCTCGAGCGGGGGATGGTTTCGGCATTTCGTAAAGTGGTTTTGCGAAACTCCCTACCCTGGCTTGCTCTCGCATGGCTTTTGATAGCGGTTCTCACTACCAATGACATGGTGGTGACCAATTTGTTTCGCGTTCCTACTTGGACAGAGACGCTTTACCAACAAGTTCAATTTCAAAAGACGCGAACGGTACCCATGGTAGGTATGTTCGTCTATGCTGTGGCAATCGCCTTGATGACGGGGGTGACGCTTTTGTTCTTATGCAAAAGCATCCGAGGAGAGGTCGAAAGCGATTCCCTTGGTTCAAGCCTGTCTCCTCGTTCGTTGAAGTGGGGAGCGGGATCTCTCGCTTGGTGCATCGCGGTTTGCTTTGTCGGTTTGCCGATCCTCGCTCTGGTGATCAAGGCTGGGTGGCAAGTCGTTCAAATCGGCGACACAATCGAACGGACATGGAGTCTCCGCACTGTCCTCCATTCGCTCCTCGCAACGCGGGAGTTTCTTCCAGAGCTTCAGTGGAGTCTAGCGATTAGTCTCTACGCGACCTTGCTGGCAATCGCCATTGCAGCCGTTGCAATCGTTGTTGCTTTCGCCGGTTCACGCACTTCGATTCTCTTTCGAAGTGTTTGTCTTGCGGCGGGATTCGTTTTCTGCTTCGCACTGCCCGGACCGCTTGTGAATTGGTCCATCCAACGATGCCTTGTGGATCAAACGGGCTGGCTCGGCTGGATTGGGAACGACACGCTCGCAGCTCCCGTTCTGGCTCTTCAAACCCGTTGCGCCCCGATTCTTTTCGGATCGCTATGGATTGCTGCTTGGAGATGGGAGCAACGCTTCGGTGATCTGCTAGCCCTCGACGGGTCGTGGCGATGGGCCCACTGGAGAGCGCTCGCACGCCCCTTTTGCGCAGGAGTCACCGCGGTGTTCTTTGTCAGTTTCGCCAATCTCGAATCCTATTTGCTGGTGCTTCCTCCCAGTGTCACACCCGTTTCGATGCGGATGTTCGAATTGCTCCACTACGGTGTCCAAAATCAAGATGCGGGGTTGGCTCTCAGCCTCGTTGCCGTTAGCGTCCTCGCCACCTATGGTTTGAGCTGGCGAGGGCGGCGTTGAATGTTGCTGTAGCGGCGAACATAAAACCAGATCGCAGCGATCGCGAGGAGAGGGACGATCCAGCTCATCAAGCGAAAGGAGCTGGCGGGGGACTCGGATGAGACCGAGCCCGAGGGGGCGGAGCCTACTGCTGCAGGTTGAAAGTCATGAAGCACCAGAAGCGGGACGACCTGCCGGTGCTGCTGCCCCAAGCTTCCCGTCATTTCCTCGGTTTTGTAACTCCAGAATCGGTAGAGCCAAGCGTTGCTCGCGAACCGAAATCGAGGAAAGCTCATCGATGTATCCAAAAGTTCATCGCTGATGGTTCCGGCGCGATCAGGTGATTGGGCCTGACCCAACCACTCGGGCAACTCCGCCACCAATCCAGTCGCAGGGTATTCGTGCCGATAAAGAATCGGTTCCCGATCCGTTGGAATTTCGAACGTCGTGTTGCCTATATCGACCATGCAATCCAATTGGTAGTAGTGGTCTCGTCCCAATAGCTCTCGTTGCGACGCATCCTCTAACTCGATCTTGGAAATGCGAACGATCCGACCGCTCGATCTCACTGGCTGCATACAAGTCGCATCGCCCAGCTCTTTCTGATTGCGCAATGTTCTCTTCAGTAATACGGCCAAGTCCTCTCGTTCCAGTTTACTAAAATCCCACTTCGATTCTCTCTGGGATGCCTCCTCCGATTCTAGTCGCAACAGCGAATACAACGCGGGTAGCTCAGCTCCTGCCAGAGGACGCGGCGGACGTTGTTGTTGGGAAACGATTTCTTTGCGATCTAACGACCAACCCAAATGCAATAGCCTCTGCAACGGTGCAGAAAGGGCCGGCTGCCAATTCGCAGCGATAAGCTCTTCGTTCGCAAGCTGCGCGGATGGTATTTGCCAACGTACATGATCGGCCACAAACCACTGCGATGCCGTCGACTCGCTGCCGGTTCGTGTGCCCAGAAATCCGCGCAGGACGACCGGTTGACGTACCTCCGCCGCGCCCCCCTGGGAGCCAGCCATCCACTCTTTGGGGATACGGTTGCAATAAACGATCATCTCTTCCGGTTTCGGTGCATCGGCAAGCTTTTTTGCCGTCGGCGGCTCGAGTGGGGCCATCATCTCTACCTTCAATCGATACACCTCTTGAAGATCCGACCGAACCAGCGCGGCCAATCCGCTCGAAGATTCCGTGCCCGACTTGGGAATGGCGCTCAAAGGGATTCGCTCGACCTTTGCGACAATACCTGCTCTTTCGGCAAGCTCGACTTCGTTCGTTATTTTCCATGGTGTGTGCAGGGACAGAAGCGTATCCGCAAGCCCATTCAGCCGTTGCGATTCCACGAGCAACGAGGCGATGACGTTCGAAAGGAATAACTCATTCTCTCGCCAATCTTCGTCCGTCGAACTCTGAAGAACGGGACCTACAGCACCCAATATGGCTTGATAGGGAGCTTCGACATCTTTGGGTGGATTCCACCCTCCCAAACTTGGCAAGCTTCGAAGCCACACAGCGTAAGGCCCGGACGGCGCATCGGTTTGTTCGGACTCGCTACGAATGTCTGCCGCTAGGATGGCTGGTGCGATTTCGCTTCCCCGTTGAGACTGGTACGCGAATCGTTTGCAATACAGACCAGCAACTTCAATCGTCGCGCCGCTTGCGAAGTCCGTCGACGAACTTGCTTGGCCTTTCGGAAGAAGGATAGCAACTGGTTGACTGCTCACATCGTTCGGTTTCACCCAGAGGACTTCATAATCGAAGGGGTCCCAGCCAGGTCTAACGATCTTTCCCTGCCGCTGGTCTTTCTTTCCAATAACACCTTGAAATCTGATCGGAACCCCGCGTGTCGACTCGCTGAACGGAGACATCAACTGAGAACTTTGCACACGAGGGATGTCATTCCAAAGCCAAGTCTCTTTTTGCAGGAAGGCTGCTAAGCGATTAGCCCGAGCTGCCGTGCGGAGCAATGCGATCTGCTCCGACGGGCGCCAAACGCTGTTGTCTTGGAACTCCTGCAAAACGCGAAGCTCCATCGCGAGCTGAAAAGGTCGGGAGACCTCCTTCCAGCCGTCGGCCGCTTCGAGTGTCGCCTCGATTTCCTGGTAGGCGGCTCGGTACAATGCGGACTCGTCTGCATCGGTACCAGAGGTCGTTCGAATCCACTGTTGGACTTTCGACAGGCTGCTTTCCCTCCAAGCTTCGATCGATGGGGCAGATACTTCCTTTGAAGGAGACTCACCCCACTGCGATGTGGCCATCGACGTGACTCCTTCATCGGAAAGAGTCGTTAACAGTGCGGTCCACATTTCGACGCGAGACTGCAAGGATTGGTCTTGGCTCCGCAAGCGAAACGACTCGAATTCCGGCAGGAAGGAATCGATCGCCGAATCATGGACTGGCAATGCCGGAGTCGAGTCCGAATTCGCGGCACTCGAAGGGAAATCGATAGCACTTTCCGATGCGGCTGGAAAGAGTCCGACCGCGCGTCCGACTTTCTCGATCTGTTTCACGTCGGACATGCGTTGGATCAAAATGATCACCAAGGCAAGCAGCATGGCGAGCGAAACCAATCGCCTGATTCCCGTCGATTTTTCGTACGCGATCGACCTGGACTTGGCTTGGCCATCCAGGCTGTACCATCGCTCTCTCGGTTTGATTGGCATAACAACATCCAATGGGGGAAAACTCAGAGAAAGCTCGAATCAACGTTCGTACTGTTGGTAGAAACGACGCGCTGCTTCGTGATACGGGAGGCCTTGCCAGTTTACCGCCAACTCCAATGGAATCAGGCCACCGATACTGGCGCCCGTCGGACTTTGGTGATAGATCGCCTGCAGTGATTCGCTTACCAATCTGGATGGTGCATCTCGACGCACGACGAGCAATGCGGTCGTTGCAAGCGTTTGCACCGAACCTGCGCCTTCGAGGCCATAGTCTTTCATCGGGATCTCGTAAGGGCGGAACATAGGCTCCTCCAATGCCAGGGTCGCAGCATTGCTGATGGGTAACATCTCAAAACCTTCCGCATGAAGCATATCCCTCACGCCTTGTTGCCCAACCTTCACCACGACCACAACGACTTCCGCTTGGCGGCGCAATTCTTCTTGAAACCAATCGCCATCGATGGTGGAAAGTTCTTCGATGTCCATATCAAAGTGAGTTAGTAGACGTATCGCTGCTTGCCGGGTTCCGGATGCTTTGGAGCCGAGCATAATGCGTTTCGAGGCGACATCTTCAATGCGACGAATACCTAATTCTTTTCTCGCCAAAATATGCACGGCTTCGTAAAACAGCGGTGCCACCACCGCGACTTGATCCGATCGGACAGCAGACTCCTGCATGATCGCCAAGTGTACTTTGCCGTCTTGCAATTGCTTCAAATTGTCGAGGGAGCCGTTGGTTGGGATCACATTGGGGTGCAATCCTGTTTCGCGTTCGATTTCAGCGGATATCTGACCTGCGAACTGGAAATACATGCCACCAGGTGATCCAGAAGCAATCGTGACTCTTCGGGGGAGCGTGTTGTCACGAACGACTTCCAGCATGCGCGGTCCGACGAGCCAAGTCACCAATCCGGCGACGAGTAAGAAGAGGACGATATTCTGGGTCAAGCGTTGCGAGGGAGTGGGCTCGACATTGCGAGTGCCGGAAAGAGCAGCGACGACCGGTACGTTCGATAGCCAATACTTGGCCTGCCTCCACATCGAAGGGGGACGCGCTGAAATCGGGGATCCCTGATAGAAGCGTTCGAGATCGTCCGCCAACTCACGGGCTGTCGCATAGCGTCGCGAAGGAGCTTTCTCTAGACACTTCATGACGATCGTATCGAGATCGGGATGGACATCTGGCCTGGACAAACGAACGCTGGGTGCAGGCCGGTTCATGACTTGCATCATCGTTTGGAGGACCGTCTCGGCTTGGAAGGGGGGTTTGCCAACGAGCAACGCATAGAGGATGGCACCCATCGCATACACGTCGGTCGACGCACCCTGCTCTTCGCTCTTTCCCGCCGCTTGCTCAGGTGACATGTAGCTAGGAGTGCCCAAAGCAGCGCCGGTCGCGGTGAGCCCTTCGTCGGCTCCGATTCGCTTTGCCAATCCGAAGTCCGTTAAAACAACCTCATCTTCCTGTGTGATCAAAACATTGGCCGGTTTCAAATCCCTGTGGACAACACCTTGGGAGTGCGCATAGTCGATGGCCCGGGCAACATCCCGGACATACCGAACTGCCTCTCGGACATTCATCGGCCCCTCGCTCAGCTTTTTGGCCAAGTCGGTTCCGGGTACATAGTCCATGGAGAAAAAGTGATGTCCCTCGTGCTCTCCGCAATGGTAGATCGTAATGATCGATGGGTGCATCAAGCTCCCTGCGCTGCGAGCCTCAGCATAGAATCGTATCACTTCATCGTCGCTCGCCAGCGCACCCGAGCGGATCATCTTGACCGCGACCTGACGACTTAAGTTGGATTGGGTCGCTAAGTAAACGACCCCCATACCACCCCGTCCAAGTACTTTTTCCAATACGTATTCACCGAAACGGCAGGGCAACGTGGCTTGGGTGTTGTCGAGATTGGGAAGTGCGGAAAAGCTGCCTTGCCGCGAAATCGATCGCGTCGGGGGCGGGAGGGTTGATTCGTCTGGGGACAAGGACCTGCCGCTCCAATTCCCACCGCTGGCGCCTGGAAGGGTGACAGCGTTTGGATCCGCAAACGACTTGGACGCCGGTAAGCTCTCATCGTCGATCGGCTTCGGGGCGCGAGACTCCCGATCCGATTCCTCCGCTTGCGCGAGCATCGGACCTGCCATCGATTCGATCCAATCCGCGGTATCTAAAAGCTCGCTGAGATGATTCGCGTATTGTGGGTAACGCTGTAGAAATGTTGCGCGATCCTCGGGATTTCCCACATCATAACGGCGCATGAATTCTAGAAGCGCTCGATCCAACTCCAACTCGGAGTCATCATCAGGTTCATCGTTCATGCGAAGAGATTCATCCGAAGGATTGTGAAGGCGAAGAGTCCGTGACCCGTTCGTGCCAAATCACCTCTTAGAATACCCGATTCCCCTCGCTGGCTCCACTGGAACGTTGTTGGGGCCGGTAGGCCGAGCCATCCGCTCAGCCCGCCGTTCGCTTCTCCTCAGAAATAGCCAAGGCGAGTGTCGCTTCGAACAATTCAACGGAAATTTGAAACTGCGGTGTCTCGGAACGGTATCGTTTGCAATGTTCCGTGATCAGTCTGTACAGAAAGCGGAATAGATTTCGCGGGGTACCCAGCGACTGAAATGCAGCAATCATTCGGCTCTCGGTAAGCCCATTCTCGAACAACGACCTAGGGCTGACCGGAATGTTGCCACTCGAGCAAGCCTTCATGCGGGCGGCGAGCAAGTCATACAACGCTTCCCCGGTCCAGTCGAACGACGGGACCACATTCTGCTTATCCAATCGCGCACGCTCATGGAATTCACGCGTTTCGCGATCAACGAAATACTGCAACTCGCTCGGCAACAACATCTTGATTCCGAAATGATCGTGCTTGAGCAGTTTATTGTCGAGCAAAGGCCAGACCAGAAGCTTCATCCGCTCCGCCAAGCCATTGACCAAATCCGGCTCATCGACCCGATCGACAATCACAATCATCCCAGGGTAACCAAGCGATCGAAGGAGCAACTGCAATTTTTCCAGCAACGCGTAGCGATCATCCGAACGATTCGAAACGGGTAAAGGCTGCTCATCAAGCTCCTTGCCGGAAAATCGCATCATCAGCCCTCGAAGCTGTCCCGCGTCTCGGGGGATGACGCGTAAATTGCGAACAATTCCTCGGGCCAACTGGAAACATCGAAACCATCGAATTGCGTACAATCCCCAAGCGATCGCGAGCCCAAGGGGAATGAACCATAACATCCGCTTGAGCTGAAGTACCTCGGACTGCACCAGGAAGATTCCGAGACCAATCACCAATAGCGTCCCCAAAATGCCAACAAGGAGCGGAAGCCACGTTGAGAGCGAATAAAACCGAAGTTTGGAACGAAGCCGCTGAATCCGATCGGCATGCGTTCCGACCGACGAACGATCGTATACCGATGCCAACAGCAGTAGGTCCCGTTTTTGCCCTCGATCCAACGTCCCGAGCGTGTCGATCGCAAGATTGTGTTCGATCGGTCGGACGGAAGACTGGACTCCGAGGATTTGGTCGACCAAAGGCGTCATAGCCTCCGACAGAATCGCATCCATGTGGTCCCAAAGGTGCAGCCCCTGCAAGACTTTCTCTGGGTGAGCCTGAACCCGCTTGGAGAACCGTTGCTGGAACGGGCCCAAGTACGCGTTGAAATCATCGAGCTCTACCAAATAGACCTTCGAATGCGGATTTTTTTCGTTGTGGCTGGCGATATGCTTCTTCAACTGAAGCCGGATCGCGGTCTTCCCTGAACCTTTTGGGCCAAAGACGATCGAAGTGGCAGGCTGGCTGGCGTCCCCAACGACCTTGCTCCAGGAGGGATGAAATATCCCGGAAATGCAAAAATCCTGGAAAACGGCGTCGGTCTGGGCGTCCTCGTCGGAAAAGGGATTCCGTGTCAGCTGGTGATGCTGCAAAAATTCTTGTTCTGTCATACCTGGATGCAACCTCTCTGCTTGTTCAGTTCCCCCAATTTACCACGCTTCTAGAAGGCATCTTGGAAATTTTTCCGGGATTTGCTAAAGCTCGAACAAACCGGTGCGCTTTGCACCGACTTCCACCCCGAATCACCACGGTGATCGGATGGGAAGTCTGAACCGCCGTCGATCGCAGAACCTTGGCAGGAGGCCGACATGATTTCTCCTTTGGATATCAGCACCAGTGCATTGGTGGCGCAGCGCGTCCGACTGAACACCATCTCCGGCAATATCGCGAACATGTCGACCCTGAAGAACGAAGACGGGGAAAACAAACCCTACCAACCTCGCTTCGTGGTCTTCAAAACCGATGAAGACCAAGCCGAAGGGGGAGCAGCGGGCGTGAAGATCGATACGGTCGAGATCGATCAGTCGGAGCCCAAATACCGCTATCAACCCGATCACCCTCTGGCCATCAACGAGGGGAAATGGAAGGGGTATGTCGCCTACCCGAACATCGACATGAATGAACAGTTTGTCGACGCCCTCGAAGCGTCGCGCGCCTACGAGGCGAACGTTGGGGTGATTGAAGTCACCAAGGGCATGACCCGGCAAACCCTTAGCATCCTGGCTTAATCATGCAACTGCGAGGCCAGGAACTCTTTTCCCATCATCAAGATCGAGTCCAGCAAATGCTGGATCAGATCGCGTCGCGCCAAAAGGTCATCGACGATCAACCTCAAGAAGAGACTCCGTTCGCTTCGCTGATGACCGAAGGTATAGGTCGTGTGAACTCGCTTCAATTGGACTCTCAAGATCTGGTCGAGCAACTTCTCTCAGGCGGCGATGTCAATCAAGCGGAAGTGTTTACGAGCGTTCAAAAGGCGGACATGTCATTCCGCATGCTGGTCCAAATACGAAATAAACTCATGCAAGCTTATGAAGAACTAAACTCCATACGCGTGTAAACCGGATGGGGCCACGGCCCCCTCCTTCGATCGAACCATACAAACCGCCGACATAACACGAAACGCAGAACATGAATCAACTCACCAAGCTCTCGCAACAACTGCAAACCTTGTTTGCAGGAATGACGGCACAAGCTCGGGTTCTTGCTGTTCTTCTCGTTGCCGCGATCGCTGCAAGTGTGGGGATGCTCGCCACGACCTACCGTTCCAGCAGCGGTGAGACGACTTACCTGTTTGATGGTGAGAGCTTCAGCGAGGAACAGCTAAGCCGATTCGAGATGGCCTTTAGCGCCGCCGGACTCCGCGAATGGGAACGCGTGGGATACCGGATCCAAATCCCGGCTGCGAACAAAACGGAATACCTCAAAGCCGTCGCGGAAGCCAAGGTCCTACCAGGGGGCCTCCACTCGCAACTAGACGAGGCGCTGAAGGAAAGCAATTTCCTCGAATCGACTCGGACAACCGAAGCGAAACAACTCTCCGCGAAACTCTCCTCTATCTCGCGATCGCTGGAAACGATGCCCTTTGTTCACAAGGCGTTTGTCACGTTCGATGAAAAGCGAGAAGGCTTCTCATCAAAACGTCCCAAAGTGGCTTCAATCGCCATCCTGCCTCGGCACAATACTGGACTCACGAACGATCAATCCCGCAGCATCATGCAATACGTACAAAAGTCGATTGCAGGTCTCGGTGCAGCCGACATTGCCCTACTCGACCTTAGCACAGGTCAAACACGGACTGGCGAAGACGACCCTCTCGCTTTAGAACAAGAACGCTACTACCAAATCAAAAAGCAACGGGAGCAAGATCTCAAGCGACGCGCCCAACAACTGCTCACCGACTACGGAAATGTACGAATCGAAGTCAATGTCGACATCGATCCCACATTAGGTAAAGAAACGAGCAACATCAAATACGACCCCAAACCGACTACCGTGCAATCCAGCACGTCCAAGCGGGATTCGGATCTCCAAAAAATGGGCCCAGGGGGAAGACCCGGTACCGAACCGAATGCCTTGGCCAATCGCAGTGCATCGATCAGCCCCACTCCAGAACAAATCAATAAGGAAAAGGAATCGACAGAAAGCACCAAACAAGTCGTTGGGAGCACTCTGTCCACGATCCGCGAAGCAGGACTGCAAACCAAACAAGTCTCTTTCTCCGTCCTCCTTCCCTTTTCCTATTATCGAACCGCTTATCTGGGTGAATGGTTACAGCTGAACCCAGACAAAAAGACCGAAGATGCTCCCCCTTTTGACGAAGCCACCCTGGCAACGGTGAAACAGAAGGTCGAGGCAAATGTAAAAAGTGTCTTGACGGCAATCGTGCAAACGTCGATCGAGGGGGAAGCCAAAGTTCCGAATATCACCGTCAGCCACTACGTCGACTTCCCCGACGAAGAGATAGCCGGCCCGTCGGTCATGACACAAGCCCTCGATTGGCTTCAGCAGTCATGGCAGACGCTCATGTTGGCTGCCATCGCACTGGCTGCGATCGTATCGATGCGAAGCTTCGCGAAATCCGCCCCCTCTTCCGACGAACGACCGTTTGAGAACGGTTTTGATATCCCGATCGATGATGCAATCGATCTCAACCTTACGAGCCTAACGGGGGAAGAAGATGAATCTTACCCCGGTGCATCGAAAAGTTCTGAACCCGGTGTGCCGCCCAAATTCAAAACTACCGGCGGGGACTTGAAGAGCAACCTTACCAACATGGTCCGCGAAAACCCGGACGCTGCCGCGACCCTCCTTCGCAACTGGATTGGCGGTACGCAGGCCTAATTCGATTCAGATCAGAATATCGCGGATGACTTTTCCGTGGACGTCGGTCAATCGACGTTCTAGTCCGTTGTAGTAATAGGTTAGCCGTTCGTGATCTAACCCCAAGAGATGCAGAATCGTCGCATGAAAATCGTGCACGGAAACCTTGTTCTCGATGGCCTTATAACCGAACTCATCGGTTGCACCGAAGCTAAATGGGGCTTTGACGCCGGCACCTGCCATCCAGCAGGTAAAGCCTTCGGGATTGTGATCCCGACCGCTCGCTCCCTTTTGAAACGTTGGCATCCGTCCAAACTCGGTGCACCACACGACCAACGTGTCCTTGAGTAGTCCTCGCTGCTTCAAATCCTGGATCAGCGCCGCAGTCGGTTGATCCAACACCGGGCCATGCAAATTGTATTGCTGCTCCAGTGCCTTGTGCCCATCCCAATTGCTCACCCCCTCTCCGCCCGTTTGGTAGGCGCCGTTGAAAAGCTGCACGAAACGCACCCCCTTCTCGAGCAATTTTCGAGCGAGGAGACAGTTCTTGGCGTAGGAGGCCTTCAAAGGATTGGATGTGTCGTCGGCCCCGTAATTCGCAAGGGTCGTGGCGGTCTCCGTCGCAAGCTCACTCATCTCAGGAATGCTGAGTTGCATGCGGGCAGCCAGCTCGTAACTCGCAATACGGGCTGCTAGTTCGCTGTCTCCCTGATAACGCTCCAGCATCCGCTCGTTCATCCGCTTCAAATAATCGCGTGCTCGGCGATCCGACTCCGCAGACGTCGCCTCCGGTCTCGCTAAATTGCGGATCGGTTTGAGCGCGTTGAAATCGGTTCCTTGATAGGCCGCCGGTAAAAATCCTGGCCCCCAATTGTTCACTGAATTTTGCGGTGTTCCCCTCGGATCCGGAATGGCGACATACGCGGGGAGATTCTCATTCTCCGTCCCCAATGCGTAGGTGGTCCAAGCTCCCATGCTGGGGAAACCATCGAGCGTGAAGCCCGTGGACATGAAGTTTTCGCCAGGACCATGGGTGTTGGTCTTCCCATATACCGAGTGAACGAAACAGAGATCGTCAGCCAATGCCCCAATGCGAGGGAGCAAATCAGAAACCATCTTGCCACACTCCCCCCTCGGACGAAATGTCCAAGGGCTCTGGGTCACATTCCCTTGCTCTCCCTGAAATGTGATCAATTTGTCTGCGCCAGGCAATGACTGCCCATGCCTGCGGATCAACTCAGGTTTGTAGTCAAAGGTGTCGAGATGACTGCAAGCTCCTGAACAGAAGATGACGAGTACTCTCTTGGCCGCCACCGGGAAATGCGATGGCCTCGCGGCAAAGGGTCTTGAGGGATCGATCGACGGACGAATCGGCGACTTGCCGCTGACGATTGCGTCACCCGAATCTTCACCTCGCAACAACCCTTGCTCGGAGAGCATTGCCGCCAGCGCAATTCCACTTAGCCCTGTTGCAGCATGGGCCAGGAAAGCTCTTCGTTCGAGCAAGTGCGCACTTTGCGGGATCTTTAAGGAGGACATGCAGGATACCGAGAGGGAGGCGTACTAGGGCAGAAAAACAAACTCGTTCGAATTCAAAAGAACCCGGCAAAACGCAGTCAGACCTTCCGATTCGATGCCTTCTGATTGGATGAAGGCGAAAGCATCGAGTAACTCGTCCCGCGTTGGTTCCCGCCCCATGCAGAGCCAATAACCACGTCGGACTTGGGATTCCAGATCCGGACCACCTTCCCGTATCAATCGATTCGCCAGAAGCTGCGCCTGTTGCAATACAAAGGGACTGTTGAATAGGTTGAGCGCTTGCATCGGAGTCGTAGAGCGATTCCTTTTTGGAACCGAGATGGAGGAGTCTGGACAATCGAATGCACCGAAGACCGATTCCCGTTCCATACGAACCTTGGTCATATAAACCATGCGTCTCCAATCTTCGATCGAATACGCCTTCTTGGGAAAGTAGTGGCGAACATTCTCCAATTCAACTTCAAAACCGCTGAAACCCGGTCCATACATACGCAGATCCAAGGAGTTCGTGACGGCGAGTATGCTGTCCCGAATCCCTTCCGCTTCCATTCGCCGGGGAGGGAATCGCCACCACCATTGAGTGCCTCCGTCCTTGTGCATGGCGTCCTCGCGGGATTCGCTGCTCTGACGGTAGGTCGCTGAGTGCAGGATGAGTCGGTGCAATTGCTTGAGCGAACCGTTGTTGTCCATCAGATACCTGGCAAGATAGTCCAGCAACTTAGGATGGGTCGGTGCGACTCCGGCTTCACCAAAGTCATTTGGCGTATCGACCAACCCTTTACCGAAATGGTATTGCCAGACTCGATTCACGATGACGCGAGATGTTAACGGGTTACCCGAACTCACTATCCAGTCGGCCAATGCTAGCCGACGCAATGGCTCTGGAGTCGCGTCGTCGATTGCGAGGCTACCTAACGCGGCGATCGTTCCAGGTTCGACCCTCTCGCGAGGGGCCGTGGGCTCCCCCCGAAACAAGCGATGTGTCGGGCCCGGCTGTCCGAATATTCCCGCGTAGACGGTCTGCGATGCGATCAGCTGTTGGCGGCGTTGCTCCCATTCGAGAAATTCGGCGAGCAACCTCCTACCGCGGTCGGCTTCGTCTGCCGCAAATCGTTCAAAGTCATATCGGGCCACCAAGGGAGCGTTAGACGGGGGCATGCGATCGTCGGACGACGCGATCGGTGTCCACCGACCCAAGGTCTGCGCGGCTTCGATTCGATAGCGAGTGGCCAGCCGATCGGAGAATCGCCCCTCGCGATCGCGAGCCCAAACAACCCGATCGATCCGCATCGGCTGAGGGAACTCCAATTGAAGCGATCCTTTTCCGGGCTCGTTCGAGATCCAACTGGCGGAATTGCCCCCCCGTCCGTCATGAATATGTTTCAGCTGGTGAATCTCGTAGTTCGGCAAGGAGCTAGATGCTGTCGCGATGGTCCCTTCAGAGGCGAGGGCGACATTCTTTCCATCGGAGAAGACTTCGAGCTCATCGATGCATGGTTCGCCGCTATTGGTTTCTTCGATCACGAAGCGCAGGTACCGGGCTTCGATCGGGGGAAAGGATTCCGTGTTTCCTTTGGCGTTTACCGGCGGACGGGATCGGCTGGGATCTTTCAGAAACGGAGCCAAGCTCTCCTGGAGCCGTTCCAGTCGTGCGTCGATCTGCGCTAACGATTGCCTCATTGATTCGCTGAGTGGGAGTTTCCGTTCTCCATGTTCGACGCCTGCAAAGATCGCTTGCATCGCATAGTAGTCCGTCTGTCGAATAGGATCGAATTTGTGGTTGTGGCAGCGTGCGCAACCGACAGTAAGTCCCAGAAAAACGGTACCCGTTGTCCCGACCATATCGTCCAACTCGTTCTGTCGCTGCATAAGTGTCAACGAGGGATCTGGGCTCTTGACTAGATCGTAGGGCCCCGCAACCAAATAACCGGTTGCTTCCGGCACTCCCAAAACATCGCCGGCAATCTGTTCCCGAACGAATTGAAAATAGGATTTGTCTGCATTCCATGCGCGGATCACGTAATCGCGATAGGGCCAAGCATTGGGGCGTTCCCGATTGGTTTCGAAGCCGTTCGTTTCGGCAAAGCGAACCAGGTCGAGCCAATGCTGTCCCCAGCGTTCGCCGTAATGGGGACTTTGAAGCACCCGTTCCACAAGATTCGTATACGCTTCGGGTGAAGAATCGTTTTCGAACGCGAGAACCTCTTCCGGTGTGGGAGGGATCCCCAACATGTCCAGGTAAAGTCTCCGAATCAGCATGCGTTGGGAGGCGAGCGGGTTCAGTGCAATGCCTTGTTCTTGTAACTCTTCCAAGATAAACGAATCGATTGGATTCGCGATGAAGGGGTGAGCGATCGAAGGTGGAATGGGTGAGAGTAGGGGTTGGAAAGACCAATGATTGGACAGAGGGGGATCGTCCTGGTCATCGGATGTGGGGGAAGACCATGGAGCGCCAGCGTCGATCCACGCGATCAGGAGATTGATTTCTTCGTTGGAGAGGCGATTGGATTCGTCGGGCGGCATGACCCTACCGGCCTCTTTACCTTGAACCAAAGCGACGAGATGGCTACTTGAGCCATCGCCTACCACTATCGCCGGTTCCCCCGAATCTCCACCACGTAGCATGGATCGACGGCGATCGAGTCGAAGATCGCTTTCTTGAGCATCCGTTCCATGGCATTCGAAGCACTTGCTCGAGAACAACTCGCGCACCCGATCCTCAAGCCGCGCCGCATTAGAAGTGACGGTGGCCGTTTTGGGTCCATTCTGGGGTGCTGCGGTGGCCTGCGTGTGCTGGCCTACGAGTAGTCCCATGCATCCGGTGAGGACAAGGCATCCAGTCGTTAGGAATCGCATGAAGAATCCGACAAAGCGGTTTTGAAGGGAGGGAAGGCGCGCAAGGGTCGATGGCTGAATCTATAGTCTACACAAAGTCGCACTCACATTGGTATTTGCGTTGTGACCATCCAGCATCCTCGCTTATTGGAACCGATGGGGGAGGTTTCTCGCCACGGCGCCATGCCCGCAAAGGAAGAAAATGGGGGGCGATCGGGGCTCCGGGAGAGGGAGTGAGTGTGCATGAACATTCACTTCGTTTAGAGGCAACCATCGCTCGTTGCTCGGGTCTCACGGCCCTTGGAACAAAGTTGACGAAGCTGCAGGCACAGAGAACTGCACTACATGCGAAGTGGAGAGAAGGGGATAGGATTAGTAAATCAAGCCGTGTCGGATTCCGAATTCCATCAAGTCCGATTTCGATGCCAAGTTCAGTTTGGTCATCATGCGCGAGCGATAGGACTCGATCGACTTTACACCCACACGCAATTGGTCCGCGATGGCTTGATTGGTGTATCCCCGCAACAACAGCCCGAGAACTTCCTTTTCTCGCTGACTTAATTCTTCCAATGGATCTTGCGCTTGCACTGGATTCGAGAGCAGGGCCGGGGGATCGGCAAGAGTTCCCAAATTGATATAGAGTTTTCCATCCATCACCGATCGCATTGCATTGAGCAGATCGACATCGGCAACCGATTTCACGATGTAGCCATGCGCGCCGCTGGCAAGCATCTTTCTGACGATTTCTCGATCATCGTGCATCGTCACGACGAGTACTTTGCTCTTCGCATTTTGGTATCGAATATGGTTGATCGTCTGCGATGGCTCTCCCCCAGGCATGGAAAGATCGAAGAGAATCAAATCGGGTTGCAACGCTTGGGCTGCTTGCATCGTTTCGCTTGCCGATCCCGTCTCACCGACAATTTCAAAGTCTCGTTGGGTCTCAATGAGAAGTCGTATACCAGCTCGCACCAATGCGTGATCGTCTGCCAGCAGCACCCGCGTTCTCGTCACGATGATATGTCCTCTGTGCGAGCTGGAAGCACCGCATGCACGGTAGTCCCATTTTCGGAACTCATAACCTCCACCTGACCTCCGACGGACATAGCCCGCTCTCGAATACTGATCAGCCCATTTCCGGACAACACCGGTAGGGCTCGAGAAAGAGCCATCCCTATGCCATCATCCCTTACACGGACATGAAGCTCCTGACGGTCTATCGATAATTCTACATAAACAGAAGAAGCGTTTGCATGCTTGATCGCATTCGCCAGCCCTTCTTGAACAATTCGATACACCGTCGTCGCATAATTCCGCTCAAACGCAATCGCATCCATTCCCTGGAATGCGGTGGTGATGGTTGCTTTCGAGGATAGCTGCATATCGCGAACCAATCTTTCAATCGCTTGAGTCAATCCCAAGGTATCGAGAACGGCGGGATGAAGACCGGAAACGAGTCGACGCAACTCGACCAAGATCTCGGCTCCTGTTTTTCGGATATCGGAGAGTTCACCTCGAAGTTCGTTGGATTGCGGGGATTCCTCCATCGCGCGCAGGCGGAGAAGGACGCTGGTAAGCGATTGTCCGATTCCGTCGTGTAATTCTTGTCGAAGCCGCTGTCGCTCGGATTCTTGGGCGAACATAGATCGCCGCAAAAAGAGCATACGGCTTTGAGCGAGCTGCTGAATGGGGCGAATCATCCAAAACCAGAGTGCAGGCGCTAGGAGAAGTGTCAGTAGGCAAGAATCGATGATGGCCTCAAAGACCGTACTGCTACCGCTGGGGAGGATGAACGGTAGCAGCGACATTACAACGAACTCCGCTCCAAAAGAGAGAAGCAGGACGATCGCGTAAAGTTTGTGAGGTTTGACCGGGTACGGTGTTAGGTCGAGCCTATCGGTCATGTTCGCGACCGCGATGGCAGATTGGGAGCAGAATCATGATCCGAAAGGTTCCGGTGCTGGTTAGGAATCGGTTTTCGTTCTGGATGGTAGTTTCCGCAAGGAGCCGAAGCCGATCAAGGGTAGACCAACGACTCGCGTGCCATAGTCCACGTACGGTTGTCCTATGTAACGAATCAATCGCTGATCTTTGAAGTAGCTACCAAGATAGATATAGACGGTCCAGACCACAGTCAGGATTGCGTGGTCCAAGGTCATCTGGGGTGTAAACCAGATCAGCCCGAGAAAACTCATGTAAACGGGGTGCCGCATCCACTTGAACGCTCCGCGGGTAACAAATTGTCTCGGTGGTTGCTTCTCCCCACGGAACCAATACCACCAAGGAGTTAGTCCTGTCTGATAGCCTAATCCTGTTAACCAAAGACTGTAGAAGAGCGCCACCCACGACAAGTAAAAAAGCCCAAGAACGATATACTCGCTCGCTCCATGGAGATTCCAGATGTAGGCGTCACTCCGTCCCCAAAAACGAAACAGAACCAGCAAACTAATGCACGTCACCGAGCAGTGAACACATCCTATCCAAGCGGAAGGGACGTACGCCTTCATCCATTTTTGAACAGGAGGTGCCAACAAAAGGCTGTGCGGCAAAGCGAATCCGACCGCAAGCACCAAATCCGCAAACCACCAGGATGCGTATCCCTGTTCGGTTCCATATCGGAGAAAGAGAAATAGAAAAACAACCGTGTAAAGAAACAACAATTGAGTCCCAATTCCGAAAAGCGTCCCTGCCAAACGAATCATCCGACCTTCTCCGCGACAAAGTATCCATACTCCATGGCACCGCTTCGATAAGCCTGAAGAATGGCATCAAAATGGTTCAGAAACAACGTGTGGTTTCGTCCAAGCAGTTTGGCAATCACACGGACGCCCGACCGCTCGACACGGCGTTTGCAAATCTCCCAAGTTCGCTCGACGTTGCGAGTCCAAAGTCCTTGGTCAACGACTCGCATTCCAGCTTGTTCAAACCAGTGTTGGTAGTCCTCTTGGGTACCGAGCGACGGACAAAACATCCCCTCGCATACTTGAATGACTTGAGATACACGATCGGAATCCAAGGGTGGGGCCCCTGCTAACCATGCGCACAATGCGAACCTACCACCCGGCTTCAGCCAGTTTGCAGACCGTCTAAAGAAAGCGGGTTTATCAAACAGATGCTCCGTGCATTCAATGCTCCACACATAGTCGGCCGACTGCGGGTCGAAATGGATCGACTCGGCATCGCCACAACGGAAGGATGGTTTGTGTTGAAAGGAGCGACCGAGACATGCGAGGGTTGCCCAATGCTTTTGTACCGGGCTAAGCGTGACCCCTGTAACTTGGCAAGCTCGCTTTTGCGCCAACCAGATCGAAGAGCCTCCCATTCCACAGCCGATGTCGTAAATGACCGTACCATTCCTTATTCCGGCCAGCCCCGCGAGGCGCTCCGTCAATGCGACTTGCGCTGTGGCGGGTGGTTCGCTCCCCTCCCAGTATCCGTGATGGATGTGGGGGCCCCACAAGAGCCGATAGAACAGCGTGCTCACGTCATAGTGATTTCGGATCACTCGTTTTTCAATCGCTGGACACTCAATCATGATGGTGGAACGACCCAGAGATCGCCGTAGATTCGAAGCTCGTCTTTCACGCCAACCGCCCCCATCATCTTGCTGAACGGTTTGATTCCATAGTCGGACTGCAAAATGCGAAATGCACCTCGCACATGTAGCCAACCGTCCTTGAGCTCGGTATCGCATACCGCCTGGATCGGTCGTGTTGTCTTGTGCAAAGTAAAGTCACCCTCAAGTAAATACTCCGGCAGATTCCGCTTCGAGGTCTTACCTGTCGGCTTCCATTTGACGTTTTTTAACGTCGCCTCAGGATAGTGTTCAACCGAAAGTATTTCGAGGCCAAGCATGTTCTCATTAACTTTCTTTCTCGTTTCTTCATCGATCTCACTTTGTATTGACAGGTATTTCCTGGCAAGTGGTGTATCCGCATCAAAGCTTTTCATATTAAAGATCAAAGACGAATTTTTGACATCATCGATAACGAGATGTCCACCCGTTAATCGCCCTTCGACAGCGTGCTGGTGGCCAACCAAACCAGACTTGTCTACAAAGATGAAAACGCGGCTGAATTGGGTATTGATCTCTCCCGGGACCCAATTCTTTTCATTCCCATTCTGCGCGGTCGCATGCGAAACCAAGCAACCGAGCAGCAGAAGCACAGACATCGCGAGATTGCCTGCGAAGCCTGATCGCTTCGGATGTAATGAACGACCGTGCCATGCGATCTGCCCGCAAGTATTTGCGAATAAAAGATTTGCTCTCACCTAGAAATCCTTTCGTCGTTAGGATGAGACTGGTTGCAACGGAGCGCCTGATTGCAATAGAAGTTTGCAGATCACGTTAGCATGCAGTCGGCATCATTGACTAGTCGGAAAAGCAGAGACCGTGAATTTTTTTCGCCATCGTTCTTGGATAGTCGCGATCGTTGCAATGGCTGCAATACCTTTTGCACTCCATGCCACGGTTCAATTGCCTATTGGATCGGCCGGCGTGCATGAATGGCTTCCCTCCTCGCGGCCTGAGAAAAAGGAGTACGATCTTTTTCAACAGCAATTTGGCAGCGATCAGTCCTTGTTGATTTCGTGGGATGGTGCGACTGCGGAGGATCCTCGCATTCCCGCCTTGGTTTCCAAACTTCAAGCATCGGTGGTGGATGAAGGGTACGTGACTTCGATCGTCACGACTCCGGAGGTGTTGGCGACGCTCGAAGGGGAACCGTTACGGCTTCGACCCGAGCAGGCAAGACAGCGACTGCAAGGCACGTTGCTTGGTCCTGACGGTACCTGTGCATTGTTTCTCATCGCTTCGCCAGCAGGTGTTGATAACCATGCGGAATTGATTCGGCGAGTTCGACTAGCTGCCGACGAAACGGAGTTGCTTGGAAGCGATTCCCTGCGCATGGTCGGTTCACTTTACGAGTCGTATGCGATCGACGTTGCCTCGGCGAAGAGTCTATCCCAGTTGGTGATCCCTTCCTCGATCGCAGCGGTTGTCATGGCGTGTCTGCTGTTGAGAAGTTGGCGTTATGCGTTGATCGCCTTTCTTTTGGCGACAGCTGGGCAATTGGTATCGGTATCCCTGGTTTTCTACGGCGGATTTCAGTTCAGCGCCGTTCTCATTGTGTTGCCAACGCTGATATTCATGCTGACCCTGTCGGGGGCCATACACCTCATCAATTATCAACGAGAATCCAAGCAATCCACCAAACAGGGTGCGGGATGGGAAGCGGTCAAGCATGGATTCTGGCCTTGTATCCTCTCCTCGGGAACAACCATGCTCGGCATGGGGTCGCTTCTCGTGAGCGAGCTTTCTCCTGTTCGGGAGTTTGGGGCGTTGTCCGCGGTTTCCCTCGGTGTCGCAACCGCTATGTTGCTCGTGTACTTTCCTTATTTACTCGGAGTTGCCAGACCCTCCCGTTCGTTGCGTGAAAGACCACAAGGGAACTCGCCACCCTCGCTGTTCTTGCTCCTTGCGAATCACTACTTGCGATGGCAATCGCAGAATGCTGCATGGATTTCTACGATCGGGATGTTGCTGCTTTGTCTTTCGCTGGAGGGACTGACGCAGCTGAACGCATCGACAAAGTTTTGCGATCTATTCCCACCATCCGATCCCGTGTCCCGGGACATGGATTGGTTTGAAGATCATCTAGGTCCGATCGCTTCGGTAGAGGTGGTGCTTCGGTTTGATGCATACAGTTCTGCCAATTCGCTGGAGCAAGTTCGCTTGGTTTCGATGGTCCAACGAGAAATTGGCAAGCTATCGGAGGTTGGTCCGACCCTTTCCGCTGCAACCTTTCTCCCGCAAGTTGGAGAGGCACGTGGCGTGCGAGGTGCTGCCCAACGAGGTGTCTACAAACAGAGGATCGAAGGGGCTTTTCCCGAACTTCAGCAGCGTGGCTTTTTACATGATTCCCCCTCCGGCACCACATGGCGTTTGGCGGCGAAAGTCTCTGCCTTGACGCAAATTAGTTATCGAGAGGCGACCGATCGATTGGAGACGGCCGTCAACAAGTGTCTCGATCGAGAGCAATCCGATGCCGTCGTCTCGGTTACGGGATTGGCACCCGTCATGCATGAAACGCAAATAGCGCTGTTATCCGATTTGGGTTACAGCTTTCTTTCTGCGTTTGGTTTGATCACGCCGGTGATGATGTGGGTTGTTCGGAGTGTTAGGGGTGGTTTGCTGGTGATGGTCCCGAACGTGTTGCCTGTTACGATGGCGTTTGGAGCGATGGTTTGGTTGGGGTATCCGCTAGACATCGCTGGGATCTTGACCGCGAGCGTGGCTCTCGGGATTGCTGTGGACGACACTCTTCACTTCATCTGTTGGTATCGAAAGGAGAAGGAGCTTGGGTGCACCGCAGTCGATGCAGTCCAACGAACCTTCATCGCGTGTGCACCGGCGATGATTCAAACGACGTTGATTGCATGCTGCGCGATGCTTCCCTTCTTGTTCGCTGATTTTAATCCAACCAAGCAGTTTGCTTTCTTGATGATTTCGATCCTGTCCCTCGCTTTGGTCGGGGACCTTTGTTTGCTTCCAGCATTGTTGCAGACTCGGTTCGGCCGTTGGGTCGCTCCCAGTCGAGAGCCGAGTACTATTTCCCCGTTCGTGGAGGCATAGATGCAAACACGTCACCTCGTCCCGGAATTAATGGACGATCCAGAATTGGAATTCGCCGAACACCAGTTGGCATTGGCTGGCCTGAGACGTATCAATCGTTTGAGCGGAACAGCTAACCGGATCGCCGTCGAGATCGAAGCTTTGATCCAGCAGAGGAAGCTAGCGCATTGCCGTATCCTTGACTTGGGGTGCGGGAGTGGCGATATCGCTTGCGAAGTTGCGAGGCGGATAGCACATCACCATCCTGTTTCGGTTACCGGATGGGACTTTAGCGAAACGGCCGTCTCGCAAGCAACCGCGCGTCGCGATCAAGGTTCTACCGCAACCAAGCACTCGTGTGAGGTTCGTTTCGAATGTCGCAACGCGTTAGCCACAACTCCAGCGCTGGGTAAATCCCGTCCATTTGACATTATCTACTGTTCGTTGTTTTTGCATCACTTCACCGAAGGGCAAACGATGGAATTGTTAACGAGGATGGCATCGCTCGCGGAACATGCTGTCATCGTGGACGATTTGGTGCGCTCGCGAAGAGGCTGGCTCCTTGCCCAGGCTGGGTGCCGATTGCTCTCCCGATCTCCGATCGTTCATTTCGATGGCCCGCAATCGGTTCGAGCCGCATTCACGATCTCCGAAATCGGTAAGCTCGCAGCCGATGCCGGATTGCATCCCATCTCCGTTCGAGGATGTTGGCCGATGCGATTCCTTTTGAGATGGGAACGGACCGAATGATCGCAGAAACCTCCCGCGATTCCAAGGCGCGCGCCAACCAGGAGGCTGAGTGGGACTGCGTCGTAGTCGGAGCAGGCGTTGCTGGACTTAGCTTCGCCATCCGGGCCGCTCGAGCCGGCCGCCGGATTTTGATTCTGGAGTCGAAGGCGTTTCCGCGCGAGAAGGTCTGTGGAGGATGTTTGAATCGTCGCGCTCAGCAACACCTTGCAGAGTTGGGGATCCTAGAGCGGGTTCTGTCACTTGGAACCCCCATCGAGGAACTCGTCGTTCATTGCCATGGATACGTCTCGTCTTGGCGGGTGCCGACCATGATCAGCATTCGGCGTTCAACACTCGATCAAGCGCTGGCGGAGGCAGCCATCGCTGCGGGATGCGAGATTCGTTGGAACGCTCGCGGGACGGTCGTCGACATTGGCGAGTTGGGACCTGCGGTCGTGAACGTACAGAGAGAAGGGGACACGCGCGAGAGAGGATTGGTTTCTTCGAAGATGGTTGCCGTCGCAGCGGGCTTGACCCGTTCTCCGATTCAAAAGGATTCGAGATGGAATCAACAAGTCTCAGAACGTTCTCGGATTGGTGTTCACGCCTTGTGCCATCTATCCGAATTACAGTCTCAGCTTAAGTGCAACGAATGGTTACGATCCCTCGTCACCAAGCGGCAGCTTCATATGCTCGTAGGCAAGGCTGGATATCTTGGGATATGCCTCTCCGATGATGGATATGTCGATTTCGCTGCGGCAATCGATCCCGATAGGATTGGGAACCGGCGAGGCATCGGGGAAGTGGTCGATTCCATTCTTCAAGATTGTCAGCGCGAGGTCCTATTTGGGAAACTCGACACGAAGTGGACCGCAACTCCCCCACTTACTCGAACCTCTACGGTTGTGGGAGTCGGGCGAACTTTCTTAGTAGGTGACGCGCTCGGGTACATCGAGCCATTCACGGGCGAAGGAATGTCCTGGGCGTTTGAAAGCGCCAAGCGATTGGCCGAATGGTCCGATGCTTCTCAAGAGGACGGATGGGGTCGGCTAGCCAGCCGATGGAACGATTGGGCGCTGCGTGAACGTATGTCGAAGACGCGGGTGGCGAAGTGGGTAGCTTCGCAGGCGCGAAAGCCCAAACGATGCGTATGGATTTTGCGAGGACTGGATGCCTTCCCTCCGGTTCGTCGTTTTCTCGTCAGAAAGGCAATGCAATGACGGCGTTTCTGCAGTCGTTTCGAACTCAGCTACCTTCGGTCGGAATCGATCAGGAGAATGCCGCACGTCTTGCGAGCAGGCTCGAAATCAGTGAGCGATGGAATCATGCGTTACCTGCGCTATATCGAAAGTCGGGTGTCGATCATCGCTACTCGGTTTTGCTTCGAGAGGAGAAGGAATCGGATGAGATCCCTCAGGACTTTTATTTGTCTCGAACGGAAACACCTTACGGGCCAACGACCAGCCAGCGAATGGCAGCGTACGAGCGATACGCGCCTCAGTTATTAGAAGGGGCGTGTCGAAGTGCCATCGAGATAGCAGGAATTTCTCCGATAGACATCCGAAACTTGATCACCGTTTCGTGCACTGGTTTTTGTTCACCTGGCATCGATCACCAACTCATGGGTGCGATCGGCATGAGTCCGCTCGTTCAGCGAATGCACGTCGGATTTATGGGATGCCACGGCATGATCAATGGGTTGCGGGCCGCTGATGCTGTGGTACGAGCCGATTCGAACGCGATTGCGATTGTGGGAGCGGTGGAACTTTGTAGCCTTCATCAGCAATACACAGACGATCCGCAACAACTCGTCGCCAACGCATTGTTTGCGGACGGAGCCGCAGGAGTGGTGGTGGTCCATCGGGATCACGCCTTAGCGGATACGGGCAAGGGATGGGAGATTCTTTCGACCCATTCGATTTGGATTCCGGGCACCGATCGATTCATGTCCTGGAAGATCAGCGACCACGGCTTTGTCATGCAGTTGTCCCCCGAAGTGCCCAATGTGCTCCGAAACAGCTTGTGTGAACCGGTTTCCCGTTGGCTTTCTTCGCAGGGACTATCGATCGAGCAGATCGATCACTGGGCGATCCATCCAGGCGGCCCACGTATTTTGGATGCATGCGAGGCTGCCTTTCAATTGCCTGCGAGCAAGGTAGAGGACTCGCGGGCTGTTCTTCGGGAGTGCGGAAACATGTCATCCCCGACCGTTATTTTCATTCTCGAACGCATCACAGCTGGCTTGAATCCCGTTTCAACGACTCCGGTTCACTGTCTAGTCATCGCGTTTGGACCGGGGCTTCATGCCGAGCTCATGCTTCTCAGAAAGGGAGCTAGCTAAGGCAAACTTTTGTTCTTTCGGACATAAGGCTTCTGGATAGCAACCAGGGGTTCGCCATGAAAGTCCTCGCAGATTGAAAGCCTTCGCAATCCAATTTTGACATACTCGCTCGATTGTTCGATTCCGATCGATCGGCGTCCCAAGCGTTTCGCGACGGCGCTCGCCGTAAAGGTCCCTGAGAACAGATCGAGAACGCAATCTCCCGGATGACTGCTGGCGGTCACGATTCGTTCCAACAGTGACTCTGGCTTCTGAGTTGGGTGATTTTCGTATTCGCTCATGCGGTAACGAACACGGGAAAACTCCCAAACATTGCCAGGAACTTTGGAGCTGTTGTAGGGGACGGGTGGTGTTTTGCGATAATCGATCAAGCGTCGGACCGAGCCTGTTGGGGCATCGACGCGCACCGCATCCGCATTGAATGTGTATTGATTCGGATCCATAACACAGTGCAATATCGGCTCGTACATCGAGCCGAATTTCCGTTTCGCTTGTACACCGGAACTATCGTAACGCCAAACGATTCTCGCGAGCACCGTGGACCGCCTTCGGAGAAACAGATCGAGATAGGGCATCGCTTGGGTGCTGGCCATGACATAGAGCGATCCGGTCGGCTTCAATTTTTGAAGACCTAGTGCGAGCCATTGATAGCACCAGTCCGCGTAAGATTCGTCGGATTCCCATCGGTCCAAAAACGAATCGTATCGCTTGCCGATATTGTAGGGTGGATCCGCAAAGAGAAGATCTATTGAATGATCCGGGACACACTCCTCCAGTACCTGGAGGACATCGCCCCAATAGATGACATGTTCCTCGCCTCGGCTAAAACGCTCGATGGGCTTTTGCTCATCACGCAAAGTCAGTGCTCCTCCATCGCCTCAGCAGATGAAAACGTGACGGTTACGGAATTCAATCAGAATCGCCGGTAGAAGCCATAGGGTTGAATCGTTATCAAGGCAGCGTCCCCCTGGCGACAAGAGGTTATGATAGCCTCCCGCTCGGACAAAACAACGATTGATACGCCTCAATGCGGATGGAGAATGAGATGGCCACCGAATGGGAATGGGATGCTATCCAAGGAGATTTTCGCACTTGGTTCCACGAGGGTGCGAAACGCGCCGCCTCCGATCTTCACTTGATCGCCGACAATCCACCTATGCTTCGAACCTTTGGGAAGCTGGTGCCGATCGAAGAGGACACGCTGACGGAGGAACGGATTCTCGCAGCCCTCCGTCCCGTTGTCACCGATGAAACGTTAAAGCGAATGACCTCCATCAAGAATTGCGATCTGGCTATTGCCGTTCGCTACGGTGAAGAAACCATTCGACTTCGGATCAATCTCTTTTTGAGCTACGGGAAGATCGGTGCATGCATTCGTTTCATTCCCGATCAGATCCCCAGTTTCGCTTGGGCTTCCTTCCCCGAAGATGTCGCTCGCCGATTGATTGAGTTTCCCCATGGATTGGTTCTTTTTGCAGGGATCACCGGGGCAGGGAAGAGCACATCGCTGGCGATGATCATCCAGCGATTGAACCGGAAAGGAGGATGTCGAATCGTGACGATCGAAGACCCGATCGAGTATCGGTTCCCGGTCTGCCCGACTTCCTTGGTCACTCAGCGTGAGATCGGCACCGATGTAGAGACGTTCTCCGACGGATTGAAGTATGGGCTTCGCCAAGATCCCGACGTGATTCTGGTCGGGGAAATTCGAGATCAAGAAACGGCCAAGATGGCGTTGAGCGCCGCGGAAACAGGGCATTTGGTCTTCTCCACTTTGCACACGCGCGATGCGAAGGGGGCGATATCCCGTTACGCAGATTTCTTTCCACAGTCGGTGCAGAATGAAGTCCGTTCGCAATTGGCATCTTCCCTGCGTGCGGTGATTTGCCAACGGTTGATCGAAGGTATTACCCCGAATGAAAAACAAGAGCTTGCACTGGAGATACTCTTCAACAATGCGCCGATCGGAGCGGCGATCCGAAATGGCAGACTGGAAAGTATCGACAACTACATCCTTACAGGCCGAAATGAAGGGATGATCACCATGGATGAATCCCTGCGTAGGCTGGTAGCCGGCGGATTGGTGCGGAAAGAAATCGCCGACCAATGGATGGTCGATCGGGCTTGAGTTGGCAGGCTTGAGCTTGACGGTTCGGCCTGTCGGCATTCAAGGATTATGACTAGATCTTGGTCGCGGGACGCTTGGGGGGTGGCGGTTTGAGCATGCGAGCTTCTTCGTCGCGTGCGGGGGGAGGGGGATTGTTATTGGCTGGCCGATTGTTGTTGCGTGGAGGGGGGGTTAGATCGGTGAAACTTTCCTCCCATTCCCATCCGACGCGATGGTCCAGCTCGCGCGAGGCGAGGAGTGCCCAAGGGGTTCCGGGGTGCTGATCGACGACGCCTTGCAAAAGTTCGCGCGCCAATTTCGCTTCCTTTTCCAGTTTGCTATCGCCGCCGACGGAATCGCTTGGTTTGAGGTTCCAGGTGTTGCTTTCCTTCTTTTCGAAGGGCATCCCTCGTTTCGCTTTGGCCAGCATCGCGTTGTAGGATTCGGCGCGAACTTTGGCTGCCAGTGCAGTGCCGTAGGAGAGGTCAAAGCTCGCCAGCCATCTCGGCGAGGTTTCGCGCGCTCGGAATTTTTCACCTTCTGCCAGCATGGCGCACATTTGGAAGAGTTCCGGGGCGAGTCTTGCAGACTCCTGTTGGGCGAGGGTGAGGTCGCGGATGAAGGTCGCTTCTTCTCGTTTGATGAAGATTTGTTTGGGTTTGTCGAGCGTTCCGACACGCGAGAGCTTGGCCGCTTGAACCAGCGAGGCCCGCAGCGGGCTTTTCTTGATGCGACTCATATATTCGGAGTCGGACAAGTAATCGGGGCGATAGGCTTCCATGACGTCGGGAGAAAAGAAGTAGCTCATGCGCGACGCAAAGGCTTCCACTTCGTTCGCTTGCACTCGCTGTCCTACTTTCCTGTTTGGGTGGATGGAAAAGTAGATACCACCTGTTTCGTAGCACATCCGTGAGAGAGCATAGGGGCCGAACCCCGAGTCGATGACAGGTTCCTCGTAGTAGTTGTCTTGGTAGCCGAGTTGAACTCGTTCCGGAACCAGGGTCTCGGGTCCTTGATCCACCTGTCGCCAATCGGGAGTTTGATCGTATTTGGGGTCGGGGTCGACGAATTTGATGTACGTGAATTCGCGGCCGAAGGGGGCTGGAACACCTAGGACGTGGGATTGGATGCCGAATTTGCGGCACAGCGCGATCGCTTCGTCGGCGGCTGAGGCGTCATCGCCTCGTTCGTCGGTGATAGTAATCAGGACGACATTCCGTTCGGGGTCGTCGGGACCGCGAGAAACACGCATCGTTTTGTACTTGTCCGCGACGGTCTTGACCGCTTTAAAGACCATTTCGACCCCCGACTCGTCGACCTCGATCCCTTCGATTGCTTGTCGGATTTCGCTTAGGTCTGCGGTGGGATTCTTCGTAAGGAACTTGACGTCTTGTCCAAACGAAACGATTCCGGTGAGGAGTGGTTGGCTCAAATCGATTCCAGCGGATCTCTTTTTCTTTTCTTCTTGAACGATGCCGAGCTCCTCGTAGATGCGATCGAATCGGTTGCGAATTTCGTCGCGGCGTTTCGCCATAGAGACGGAGCTATCGAACAGCCAGACCACAAGAGTTGGACGTTGTTCGATGGCTTGGAGAAGTTCGTACGTGATTCGATCGACCGCCCCGTCGGTACCGGTAACACCGACACCGGTCATGCCTTTCACAGCATTGGGAGCTTCGGTGATGCCGATTGCTTTTTGGATATCGATCGAGACATTCAATTCCCCGTTTGGAATCGAGACATCGAGTGGCGTCGAGGGAAGCTCGGAGATGGTTGCCAGGGAGGCAGCGGTCGACAGGGCCATATCGGCCAGCCCCTCCGAGTTTGCTCCGATCTCTTCGGATGGTGCTTCGGAGTAGGCAAGGTCGCTGACGACATCGAGGAGCGGTGGCTCGTCTTCCGCGGGAGTCGACTGGATAAGGATTTGCAGGACTTCCGGCTGCGTGACGACGGTGAAGGAAGCCAATCCGACGATCACGGCGACATGGACCAGCATGCTCACCATAAAGGACTTTGTGTCCGCATCGATCCAGCTAGCGGTTTCCTCGTCGGCCAATTCCTCTTCGAGACCATCCGTGCCATTTTCCGCGGATGGACCGGGAAGCAGATCGCTCGGCGGGCTCGAATCGGTTTCATCCTTTGGTCGTCTTAGCATGGCTTTCGCGTTTCAGAACTGAGGGGACCTTGGGGGGGAAACCGATTGGGGAGGCGAACCCGCATGTCGTCGACGAACCAATCATTCTCCCGTCTCCGCCGTGTAGGTTCAACGATTTAAGGTCCTCATGTGTGGCAAAAATACTCAATTTTTCACGGGAGTCCCCAAAATCGGTCGTTTCAGAAGTTTTGGAGTTCGATCGCCCGGGGGAGTGACGATGGAAGCCCCCTAAAATCAAAGAGGAACATGCTGAAAGATACGATGTTTTAGGTAATCTGGAAAAGGAATTCAGCCAGGAATGGCGAGAGCGTATGGAAAGGGATTGAAGGTCGATAATGGTTTTACCGTGATTCATTCTTGCGGAATTTTCCTTCCGGACCAATGCCATGGAACTCACTTCGCTCGAGACGCCCAAGTTTTCCATCCGACAAGCCAAAGAGCTTGTGAAAGACCTCCACAGGCCGGTCCCCTGGCTGTTTTGGACCGACTTTCTAATAACCATCGTCGCCGGCCACGCTTGCTTTTCGCTGAATGTGAATTCGTGGAAGTGGCTCGATCTTTCTTCCCCGGTTTCCTGGGCAATCCAGGCGGGACTGTTTGTGGCCAACGTCTTGCTGTACCTCAGAGCGGCGATGTTTACGCACGAACTAGTTCACTTGCCCAAGGAAGGTTGGACCGCGTTTCGAGTCGTGTGGAATACGTTGTGCGGGATTCCGTTTATGATCCCATCTTTTACCTACTACCCCCACATCGACCATCACCGCAGGAAGTCTTATGGGACCGAGGAGGATGCGGAGTATCTGAATTTGAGCCATCAACCGCCGAGTGCGATCGTTTGGTACATGCTCGGGACGTTGGTTACTCCGTTTGTTGGATTGATCCGATGGGGGATCCTCACCCCGATGGCTTGGGTTTATCCTCAAATGCGTAAATGGACCTTCGCTCGTGCGTCGACCATGGTGATGGATATCACCTATGTACGCCCAGAGGCGGGTGAGAAGGTTTACAGAATCATGCGATTGCAGGAGGTCGCTTGCCTCCTTGTCGCGTGGTTCATTTTGTTGCATGGCCCCCTTATTGCGGGGACATGGCTGGACCCCTTTTGGTTCTATGCGTACGCCGTGAGCGTCTCGATGATTGTGATGAACAATGTCCGGACACTTGGTGCCCATCGTTGGACCGGCGAGGGAGCTGAGCTTTCGTTCGAGCAGCAGCTTTTGGATTCCTGCGATTATCCGTATAGTCCCTGGTTCACCGAACTGTGGGGCCCGACGGGAACGCGTTATCATGCCACCCATCACCTTTTCCCAAGCATTCCGTACCATAATCTTGGAAAAGCCCATCGACGCCTCATGGCGGGGCTTCCAGCGGACAGTCTCTTTCGAGAGACGGTCAAAAGAAGTTTGATCGCTGAGATTGTGAGTCTTTGGAAACGAAGTGCTGCATCGCAACAATCCAGTCCCAAGGTCTCGGGGGCTCGTACCGCGAGCTTATCCAAAGCTGCTTAGCGATTGCAAAACGACTGCAAAATATCCGGGCTCCGAGTAAACTTGGGGCATGGACCCCACCGAAACCGCCGATCCCAAGTCGAAAATCGCAGGCCAACGCAATCTGCTTTATCGCTGCGTATGCGGAACGGAGTTTCGGGTCGACTTGAACTTGGGTGGCAAGTGCCCCGATTGCCAAAGGCAAGTCCAGCCGGAAGCATTGAAGACGGCAATGAGTGCGACGGTCTCCATCACCAGCCTGGAGGAGCCATCGCATCTGAGTTGCTTTGATTTGAGCGAATCCGACGAGCTCCCCCAGGATCACTACGGGCACTTTCGGCTCGACCGAAAGCTCGGGGTTGGAGGGATGGGCTCCGTCTATCGAGCACTCGACACGTCCCTGCAGCGTTTTGTTGCTGTGAAGGTCATGCGGCAGCCGAACCAAACCGTGGACTCGCGGGTGGCTGCTATCCTGCGAGAGGCAATTGCCCAAGCTCGCTTGAACCACCCCAACGTCGTGACGATCTACTATGTGGGACGCGAGGGAGAAGAGCCCTTTCTCGCGATGGAGTTACTGCCCGGGCCTACGTTGGCGGAAAAGCTCAAGCAGGACGGCAAGATCCCTTATGCGGACGCGATCCGATACGGTATCCAAGTCGTTTCGGCATTGGACCACGCATCGCAATTCGGGATCGTGCACGGTGACATCAAGCCTGCGAATCTTTTGTTGACGTCGGACAACAACATCAAGCTCTCCGATTTCGGGCTTTCCAGCAACACAGCTTCTCAAAACCGCACCGAATCGGTTTCCGGAACGCCGGCCTACTTCGCCCCCGAGTTGTTGCAGAGTTCCAACACCATTCAATCCGATATGTACGCGCTCGGGGTGACTCTCTTTGAGCTTGTCTTTGGAAGGACCCCATTTGCTTTGCAAGGCGATACGGTGCGAGAGCGGTTGAGCACCCACATCACTGCGACCATCGATTTCCCGCAGGTGTGGCCGAATCAAATTCCTCGCGAGTTTGCCTCCGTCGTCCTGCGGCTTCTGGCGAAAAAGCCGGAGGATCGGTATCGCACCTATGACGAGTTGCTTGAGGATATGCAGGCGATCGAACCTGTGAGCACCACGACGGCGGGGATGGCATCGCGGGTAATGGCGTACTTGGCCGATCAACTTTTTTTGCTCGTTTGCTTGCTACCGTTTGCGATCGTCATCCTTTTGCTTCGAGATCGGACGTTCAAAGCGTTTCAGTGGATGGTTCCGATCATCGCCTTCATTTCGCTCATCGTTCCTGCGATTTATTTGACGTTCATTTATCGCGGCTGGCGATCGATCGGACGGTATTTGTTTCAGTTGCGCATTGTCGAAGAGAATGGACTCACACCGCGTCGAGAACAGATGGTGACGCGCGAAGTCCTCCGAAATGCGATTTCGTGGATTGGGCCTTTGGTGATTTATCTGACTCTCTATTATGAGGGGATTGGTCGATGGCCCGATTTGGCCTTGGTCCTATTCGTGGCGACCGATGCTGCCTTGGCGATTTTTCGAAAGGACCGTCAATCCCTTCATGATTACTTGTCGAGAACACGCGTGGTGCTTGCCACTGAGAAACAACACTCCAACCAACTCCCCAGGTCATGACAAAATCGGTCCGAGTGGACTTGCAAGAACGAAGCTACAACATTTGGATCGGAACCGACGAATGGGACGAGAATCTCCAACGATGTTTGGATTCGTTCGAATCATTGCAGCATGCGTTTCTGATCTGGGACGAGCATCTCGAACCATTGCGAGAATCCCTTTCCCATCGACTAAACAGTCGTGGTATCCGCGTGCAGGGCTACCGAGTCGCTAGCGGTGAAGCGAGCAAATCGGTCGCATCCCTGTCCGCCATTTGGGAGGCGATGTTGGCCGCTCGTATGGATCGTAAATCCGTGGTGATCGCAATCGGCGGTGGCGTCGTTGGCGATTTAGCGGGATTTGCTGCTGCGACCTACATGCGAGGCATTCGCTTTCTTCAAGTTCCAACGACGCTCTTGTCCATGGTCGATAGCAGCGTCGGCGGGAAAACCGGAATCAATCTTCCCCAATCCAAGAATGCGATCGGTGCTTTTTGGCAGCCCCATGCGGTTCTCATTGACACCGCCGTCTTGCAATCTCTCCCAGATCGAGAGTTTCGAAGCGGAATCGCCGAGATTGTCAAATACGGAGTTATCCTCGATCCGGAACTATTCGATTGGATCGAACAAAACGTTGCACCCATCCTAAGCCGGGAATCCAACGCGATGGAGAAATTGATCCAACGTTCATGCGAGTTGAAGGCGCAAGTCGTATCGAGCGACGAGCGTGAAACGACCGGCTTGCGCGCCGTCTTGAATTATGGCCATACCTTTGGCCATGCCATCGAGGCTACCACCACCTATGGCAAGTACTTGCATGGAGAAGCGATTTCCATCGGAATGACAATGGCCGGGTGGCTTGCTGCCGAGCAGAAGCTTTGGCCACGAGAGAGTTGGGAGCGGCAAACGCAGCTTTTACAGCGTCTCCAATTGCCAACCCGATGCGAGCCGGGAATCGACAGGGAAGCAATTTTATCAGCCATGCAAACGGACAAGAAGAATGAGCATGGTGTCCTGACCCTTATTCTCCCCGTGAGCATTGGGGAGGTTCGATCCGTAAGGCGAATGGAGGCCGACGAAGTGCGACGGGCGATTCAAGCCTTTGTATAGCCCCGTCGTGGACTATTTGCTTTCGGCCTGATAGTTCAACACCCCTTTGGATACGTACAAAGGTATGATTTGGCTTTCCGTTTTGCCGCTAGCGAGCAGTGGATCTTTCTGAACTAATTCTTGCACCGAAGATCCTTCCATATTCTTGATAATCGCGACGGCGAGCCGAGGGGAGCGGTCATCGAATTGAAATGCTGCGGAAGTTTTTCCTTCTCGCGAGGCCTGTTGCCAATATTCCCACTGTTGGATTCGGTCGGATTTTGAGAGTTCGCCTGCGGTCTCTTTCTTTGTGAAGAGCGCAAGTCGATGTTCTTCCATGCCGACAGGATCGAGGATCATTTCGAATTTACCAAGCTCGCGAGAGATTTCGTTGATTTCGAGTTTCATAAATCCTTGGTCGACGTAGGGGTCATCGCGGAACAGTTCGGGGACTCGCTCTCGATCTTGGGCCCGAACGCCGACGATGCCTCGCAGTGTTTTATTAGGGTCCGCAACGGGCCCCGCTGCAAAGAGTCGTTCCTTTTTGGCTTGAGCGACAAAGTTGTCGATGTGGAGTTTTTGCATTTTCTGCACTTCCTCCTTGTCGACTCCTGCGGTTGTGCGTCCTGTGGTTAGGAAGATAAAGAAGCTTCGTAGTTGGCTAGATTCATCGCCTTGCGCGCGAGCGTTTGTCGTCATGCAGGCGAAGAGAATCAGCATGGGAACGGTGGCGGATCGGATCGATGCAAACATAAAGGTAAGGATGTAGAAGGAAGAAATAGGGAGTCAGCAGTTGGGGGAAGCAGGAGCGAAACGTTGCGGAGAACGAAGTCTGTTTGCCGCTTCTGGGGACTAGAACTACACTACTAGAAATCCGTTCCGTACCCGTCTGGTTCAATCTACTATGACTCATCAAAAAATACTGGTTTGTGCGTCGATCTTGTTTCCTTTTGTGGGGATTTCCTGTGCCCCGGGTACAGCTCCCAGCGAAAAGCCGGCTGCTTCACCAACGGCTGCCGTCGAGGATCTCCTTCCCAACGGCGAGCCAAAGGAGGTGACTGTCCAGCATTGTTTGATCGCCTTTCAAGGCTCATTGGGGGATCAGCCCGTTCGTCGAACCAAAGAAGAAGCCGAAGCCTTGGCCAAGGACCTCATGAAAATGCTCGAAGCGGGAGACAAGTTCGATGAGATCGTGCGCCAGTTTACGGACGATTCCGCACCTGGGATCTACTCGATGGCAAACCATGGGGTTCCAGCCGATCCAACCCGTTCGGTTTCCCCTCGCGGTGGGATGGTTGCAGCGTTTGGGGATGTCGGTTTCAAGCTTCAAGTCGGTGAATATGGACTAGCCGAGTACGATCCAGAGAAATCCAAATTTGGTTGGCACATCATCAAGCGCATCAAGTAAGCGGCACACCTTTGGTTTCGCGGACCATGGCGAAAACCCACAGCAAATGCAGAAACATCATGAAGCAGAAAAACCCGAAGATGACTTCGGGCGCGAATTGGGTTACTGCGATCGGGAAAACGAGCGTTAACAGGGCCGCAAAGATCCAGTGTGTGAAGCTCCCGAGAGCTTGGCCGTTGGCTCGATGTTGGTCTGGGAAGATTTCGGAAATGAGAACCCAAATCACGGCCCCTTGCCCCATGGCATGGGCGGCGATAAACGCAAAGATGCACCCGGGAACAAGCCAATAGGTCTTCGTTGAGAACGCCCAAGCGCAGAGGCCTAGCGATGCGATGTAGCCAAACGAGCCTAGGACCAGAAGCGTTTTTCGCCCCAATCGATCGATAAGCCAAAGGCCGACGAAGGTGAAAACCAGATTGGTTACGCCAATACCAACCGACTGCAGCAATGCGGCTTGCTCGGCAAGCCCCGTCAACTCAAAGATACGAGGGGCAAAGTAGAGGATCGCGTTGACGCCGGACATTTGATTAAAAAAGGCGACGAGGAATGCGATCGCAATCGGTAGAGCGAGGGATCGAGACCAAAAGTGAGAGTGGGGCAAACGATTCGATGGGTCGGATGGTTCTTTGCCAGCGGTGAGGGTAGCGAGATCTTGGTCGAGTTGTTCCGGGCTGGCTTCTGGGCTTAGAGCTCGAAGCACTTCGCGGGCCCCCTGATGGTCGTCTCGGAAAGCGAGTAGCCAGCGAGGGCTCTCGGGAAGCCCAAAGCACATGACGGTGTACACAAGAGCCGGGAGCGCCTCGACGCCCAGCATCCATCGCCACGCGTGTTCGCTTCCGGTTTGGGCGATCATGGCATTGGAGACAAGTGCGATGAGAATTCCGAGGACAATATTGAATTGAAAGAGCCCAGCCAATCGTCCGCGTCGATGCGGAGGGGAAAGTTCCGCGATGTAAAGCGGGCTAGCCACGGTAGAGATGCCAACACCGACGCCACCGATAAAGCGAGCGATGGAAAAAGTCCAGAGCCCTGTAGCTAGTCCGGACCAAACAGCCGAGACCAGGTACAAGACACCTATCCACAACAGCGTTTTGCGCCGGCCATAACGATCGGTGGGGAATTGTCCGATCATCGATCCCAGCACGGTTCCCCATAGTGCAGAACTGATCGCGACGCCGTGCTCGAAATCCGATAATTGCCAAAGCGATTGGATGGTTTTTTCTGCACCGGAGATAACGACGGTATCGAATCCGAACAGGAATCCTGCGAGAGCCGATGTCAGTGACCAGAAGAAAAGTTTATTCGATGCGTTCACCGAGATGCCTTCGACGACAGGGGAGAGGAGTGCGAGGAAATCCGGAACTTCATGATCAAGTCCGAATAGCAAGGTGCGATCGGATGTTGCGATCGGTAGCCGTGATCAGTATAGCCCAATCAAACGGTCGAATCGGCGACCCACGGGGAAAGCAGGCTGAGCAGTCCGAGCCCATAAAACGTGTACTCGATGTCTTGGGAGTCATCTAATTCAAAGCCCGCGAAGCCCCCTGCTTCTCGCTCCATGCTCGCCCCGTATCGATTCGCACGGAGGGTGTCCGCGTCGTCGAGCCTTTGAAGATCCCAGAGAGTGACACAGGCGGTGAAGGTACTTAGCAGATCGGGGAGGGGCATCCGTGTGTTGGCTTGAAAGCCACCTTCCTCCGTTTGCACATCGAGCAGGAAATCGGCAGCGGTCGTTGCGACATCGGGTTCGAGAGCGTTTAAGGTTCGGAGGGCCCCGATGGCGGCCGCGGTCGGATTGGTTCCCGATCGCTTGGCAACACGGACCTCGAGAAAGCCACCATCGTCCCGGCGCTGTTTCAACAAAAAAGAGACGGCGGGATCGTCGGCTGGAAGCGGATGCCCGAGCAGTTCCAAACAAATCGTGACCAAGAACGTTTGGTATGTGCTCCCCACGTTGGCTTGTTCGATGCGAGCGAATCCACCATCGTCGCGGCGGAGGCGATGAAGCAGATCGCTCAATCGCCCTTTCCAATCAATCGACAGGGAAGCGAGCGGATGAACTTCTGTGGACGCTTCGATGAGCGAGGCCCCATAGATCAACGAGAGGAGGTCGATGATCGATTCTTGGTGCTCGGTGCGCGAAAGAAGAAAACGGCTGGCGTTGTCGGCAACGGTCCCTTGGAGTTCACCCAGGATGGCCAAGGAGCGAAGTGCGAACGAGGTGTAATAGAGATCGCTACCTCCTTCTCGCCCTCCCCATCCACCATCTTCGCGTTGCAACCGCAGAATATATGCAGCGTGCCGATCGCGAAGGGGATCTGGGAGAAGGGCCGCGCCAGCGGTCAGCTGAATGGTAAGACGCTCCAGGTATCCGAATTCCAAGCTGTCGTGCATGGCATTATCAGGATGGGTTGGAGTCCTGGATTAGAAACGAATTAAGAATAAAGGTGTTGGATACAAAGTTGCGACCAAGTCTCGAAGCGATCGATTTCGGTTCGAATCTGATCGATCTTCTGGAAGCCAGCGAATTGGAGGTCCTCTTCAGCGCTGGAAACTTTACAGGAGAAAAGTTGCATGATGTGGACAACACCGAGATGAACGCGACCGACTTCGGTGGTGTCGTCATAAATCAGGCCGACCACGCGTTGTTGCCCGCCGCATTCGATCTTTACTTCTTCTTCAAGCTCTCGCTGCATCCCCGTGTTGTACCAATCGTCACCCGATGTATCTTCGATGGAGATGTGCCCTCCAATCCCAATCGATTTTTTGGCATGGAGACGTTTTTCTCCTTGCCCTTTTCCGCGGGTGTACTGGAAGAGCTGTGTTTGATTCGCGTCGCTGCATTCCAAGATGATGTAAGGGATCAGCTGTTTGAACGACGGGTCTTCCTCGACGATGCTACGGGGAAGAAACGACTGATTGCTTCGGTCCAAGATCGCTGGCAGATAGCGATCGACGTTGTGCTGGAACCCCGAAAAAGAGCCTAGTTCGTCCAGGAGCCGTGCGGGCACTACGAGTACTTCTTCGTCTTTGGCCATCGCGATTAGGGGGGAGATAAGGGGATTCGAGCTCGAGACGAGTGACGAGTGTGGGGTGTGAGGTGTGGAGTGTGGGGTGTGGGGTGTGGGGGGAACCGACGGGGGCCATCTACAAGCCGGGCTCCCATCTCCCTTGGGTTTGCGATACGATACACGGTTTGAATCGCGCTGACTATTAGGATTTCGATACAAAATGCAACGAGGAGGGACATCGGTGCCAAGCTCACGAAAGAGTGCGATCCGACCGCACGGGAAAATTCGTCGACTCTTGAGGAAGGCGATCTTGTCGATGGGGCTTGTATCGCTCGGCCTGCCTGCTAGCGACCTATGGGGGGAGACTGTTCCGGCCAGCAAGATGTTTCCCGACACGACGCAGGCATTCATCACCCTCCCAGACACGCCGACTTTCTTAGAGCTATGGAATAAGACCCAGCTCGGAAAGCTCGCGATCGACGACAAGCTGGTCTCCTTCTGGGAAACACAGCGAAAAGAACTTCAGTCTCGGTTCAGCGATGCAGGCTGGCAGATGAGCCTTCAAGTCGACGACTTGGAGCATCTTTCGGCAGGACAAACCACCTTGGGGTGGATTGCTCGCACAGGCGAAAAGCCTTACTCGATCGGGCTGGTCATCGATATCGGCGACAAAACGGTCGAAGCCGAAAAGTTTCTTAAACGAGTGGACCAGCAGCTCAAAGATCGCAAAGCGCAAGTCAAAACGTGGGAGGACAACGGCGTCAAGATCACGCAGTACTTTGTCCCATCTCCATCGGACGAGAATCGCATTCTCGAGTCCAACTATGCCGTGCATGGCGGTCAATTGATCGCGACCGATGACGTTGCGACGATGACCGAGTTATTGGCGGCGCAGAGCGGCACACGAACGGGAGCGCTCGCCGACTCCCCGCTCTATCAAGACGCGTTGTCCAAAGTGAAAGGTGACGGCCCCGCCGAAGTCGAGTACTTCGTTCGTCCCATCGGGATCGCCAAACTCCTTCGATCCATCAGCGGCAAACCGCCCAAGAACCAACAGGACTTGATCAAGCTACTTGAAGAGCAAGGGTTCGACGCCATTCGCTGCGCCATCGGACACATTCATTTCAATGAAAGCGATTTCGACGTCTTTCATCACGGATTTGTGAAGTTGGAGAAACCGATCAAGCCCTCGGTGGAGATCTTGGATTTTCCGAACGTCGAGAAATTGGAACCCCCGGTCTGGCTCAATAAAGAGAGCGCATTGGTCCTTGGCTTCTCCTGGAATTTGAAAGATGCCTTTCCCAAGTTCCAGTACATCGTCGATGCCTATATCGGCGATAAAACCTTCGAAGCGATGATGGAGGGGATTCGAGACGACCCACAAGGTCCACAGATTGACATTACCAAGGAGGTGCTTCCTTACCTCTCGACCGAGTTGTTCCTCTCCACCGAAATCGTGAAACCGGTCACACCGGAGAGCAAACGGTCGTTGGTATTGCTCCGCTTGAACGATCCCGACAAGAAACTCAATCGCGTCGTCGATCGTTACGGAAGCAACGAAACGATCAGCACTCCAGAGGATTATGAAGGCTACCGTCTCTGGAGCTTTAAAAACGAAGAAGAAGTCGAAGTCGAACTCGATTTCGGAAGTCCTAAAACCGCTGGCAACGCGGAGGAGGAAGAGGAATCAGACGAGCCACTGCTGGAGCAATATGCGATCAGCATCGTAGAAGGCTACTTTGTCTTCGGCTCCGACACGGAATTGATCAAAGAATTGATCGATCGCGTCAAGGCAGCTCCTGCCGAATCCGAGTTCAACAAGCAACCAGACGTTCAACGCGCTCGGAGCACCATGGAAGCCATCTCGGGCGGTAGTCCGGTCAGTGCATTGCAAATCGACCGAACCGACAAATCGTTTGAAATGCAGTACGAACTTTTCCGAGAAGGAAAACTGAACGCATCCCGAAGTATTCTCGCAGCGGTGCTCGATCGATTGCTCGATCCGAAGCACAAGAATCGCGAGCAGGAACAAAAGCTCAAGGGAGATAGCCTGCCACCGTTCGACGCCATCCGCGGCTATTTCATGCCCGCAGGAAGCGTGATTCGAACCGAAGAAGATGGGTGGTCGATCCAGAGCTACGTCCTTCGAAAAGAAGAAAAGTAGTCGCGACGGGATCGACATTCGACTCTTCGCACGCATTCACCTTGCGAATCCTTACTTCACCCGGAGCTATCGCACGTATGCGTACCTTGCTCGTTTTCTTGCTCTTTCTCCTTGCGGGAGGGAGCAGTCCGTTGTCGTCGTCGCTCCTCGGGCAATCGGGGGAATCCAAAGGGCAATCGAATGCACCGAAACAAACCGGTGCACCGAAACAAACCGGCGCACCTCCTCGATTGGAGCTTCCCGGAAAAACGTGGGCCATCGACGATCACCGCGCTTTTGTTTTCCTGCCGGAAGACTCGAAGCGTTCCCAACCGCAGCCCTGGATTTTCTATGCCCCCACCCTGCCTGCTTATCCCGACGAAGCAGAGCGTTGGATGCACGAACAGTTCTTGAAGGCCGGGGTTGCGGTCGCGGGCGTGGATGTCGGTGAAGCGTACGGGAGTCCTTCGAGTCACCAAGTATTTCTCAAGCTTTATGAAGAGTTGACGCAGAAGCATGGCTTTGCACCGAAAGCCTGTTGCTTTGGTCGAAGCCGAGGTGGGTTGTGGGTCAGCAGTTGGGCGATTGCTCATCCAGAAATGGTGAGTGGCATCATCGGGATCTATCCCGTGTTCGATTTCAGGACCTATCCGAAGTTGGACAAAGCGGCTCCTGCATACGGAATGACTACCGAAGAACTAGCTTCGCAGAACGAAAAGCTGAATCCTATCTCTCGAGTCCAAGTTTTGGCTCAGTCGAAAATTCCGATCGTCATCATTCATGGCGACCAGGACAAGGTGGTGCCACTGGAAGAGAACTCAGCCGAACTCCAGCGACGCTACGAAAAGGCAGGAGCTGCGGATTTGGTGGAACTTATCGTTGCACCGGGGCAAGGCCACAGTTTTTGGGAGGGTTTTTTTCGCGAACAACGCCTAGTTGATTTCGCGATTGAAAACGCCAAGAGAGCAGCAGCCCGTTGATGCAGTAGTTGGTTGATACAGCAGGCCGCTGATGCAGCTGCTAGCTGATGCGGGTGGCCGGGGATGCGGTTGCCGTGGATTATCTGGTGTTAGGGGTAAGGAAAACCCCATCAAAGCGTGCGGTCCCTTGGGCGCCAAACAAACCGATCGAGACGATCGCTTCGCGGGTTGCTGCAGGGACTCGGAACTCGTCTTCATGGCGTTTCCATGGAAGTGTTCCTTTGAGTCCACCGACGTAGTTGTATCCGATCAAGTTGCGTTTCTCGTCGAAGTATTGGATCGCGACGGAGGGAGAACGCGTACGGTCTGGACCGATTCGAACGTCGTCGACTTTCATCCAAGCCCCCAAGCGGATGCGTTTGACGACACGTCCGTCCAAAGCGAGGCCCTGCAGCAGCATGCTCGGTTGGCTCGGGTCGTCGCTGGAAAACTCAGCGATTCGCATTCCTTCTGGTGCCGAGGGATCATCCACCACGGTGCAACCGAATTGGTAGTACCAACCTGGAACGTGAAATTCCTTGATGAGATCTTCCTCAAAGCTGTTGTTAAGGAGTTTGGGGTTGGCTGGGTCCGGGGCAATTTCACGGCTCGCTTCCGCTTGCCCGGTCATGGGCACAAACAGAGTCGGTTGCAGCGATTCCTTTTCGAGGACTCCATTGACCTTCTTCATCCGGCAGAGCATTTGCTGGTATCGCTCTCCGACGGGGATGATCATCACCCCACCTTCTTTGAGTTGATCCTGCAGCGGTTGGGGGACTTTCTCAGGAGAGCATGTCACGATGATTTTGTCGAAGGGGGCATGTTCGGGCCAACCTTTGAAGCCATCGCCGACCAAGCAGTGGACATTGGTGTATTGCAGATCGGCAAGCAATTGTTTGGTACGGTAGCCCAATTCCTCAACGATCTCGATGGTGTATACGTCTTGGACCAACGGGCTCAAGATAGCCGCTTGGTAGCCACTGCCTGTTCCGATTTCGAGAACTTTGTCGGTCGGCTTTGGCTCCAACGCTTGGGTCATCAGCGCGACGATGAAGGGGCTGCTGATGGTCTGGCTCTCGCCGATCGGAATCGCAATGTCTTGGTACGACTTGGCGATATGCTGTTTGGGAACGAATTGATGGCGCAGCGTGGTCTTCACCGAGTTCAGGACTCGTTGGTCGGTGATACCGCCTGGGACGAGAACGTTGTCGATCAAACGTTCCCGGAGGATGCGGAATTGTTCTTCGGGGTCATTGGGGAAGAAACGGCCGGGGGGTTGCGCGGAGGTGATGATCGGCATGGAGATAAAAAGAGCGAAAGCGAGGGGCAGGAGGGGGAGTCGCATGGTTCCGGCAATCTCCGGTAGGGAAACAAAAAATGCACCGAGGGAATCGGTGCATTATCCACGATGCGAATGGTGAGGACAACGAAAAAGCGTTAGTCCATGCTGACCCGTTCGACGTAATCGCCGGTACGAGTGTCGATTTTGATGACGTTGCCTTCTTTGATGAAGCCCGGGACGTTGAACTCGCCCCCGGTTTCTACCTTGGCAGGTTTGGTGACGTTGGTGGCGGTATCCCCTTTGACACCTGGCTCGGTCTCGATGACTTTCAAGTTAACGTGGGAAGGGGGGGAGATGGTGATGGGGTTTCCATTGAAGAGAACCATGGCGACCGGCATTCCCTCCTTGAGGTATTTCCAGTTATCGTCGACTTGATCGGCCGTCAGTTCGAATTGATCGTACGAAACGATGTCCATGAAGACGAAGGTGCCGGTTTGGTTGTACAGGAATTGGGTTTCGACTTCTTCGACGTCGGCGATTTCCAATTCGTCACCACCCTTGAGAGTTCTGTCGAGGACGGTGTTACGGATCAAGTTCTTCAGTTTGCACTTGTAGAGGGCATTTCCTTTGCCGGGTTTGACGAAGTTGACTTCGGAAAGGAGGTATGGTTCGCCATCGATTTGGACTTTGAGGCCCTTTTTCAGGTCACTGGTCTTGTAAGATGCCACGGAAAACTCGCTAATGAGGAACGGGAGTAGGTCGTCGAAACGTCGGCGAAGCCCGGCGGGAAACCTCTCCCGAGACCTTGCCTGAAAACCGAAAGTTTAGGCGATCCCGTCAGGATCGGCTACGCCATCTTGCCTCCGCGTCGGCGTTTGCTACGCCATTCGAGTCCTGAATATTTCCAGGGCCTTTCCACAAACCCAACCCAGAACACCACCCAAAACACCATGGTGAAAGTCGTTTCGCTCGATCAGTCGAAGGCAGGTTCCATCGACATGCCGGAGCGATTTCGCAAGGAAATCGTTTACTTCATGACCCCCTCCGATACTCCCGGAGCGCCGGCGTGCGGTCGGGGCGAGTATTGGATTCAGCCGGCCGATGCTCAGCGGTGGCTCGATGACGGGATCTTCACCCTGGTTTCGCCGCTGGATGCCGAATCGGTCGCGGAAATCGAGTTGACCGAGGACCAAGAGCGTTGGTTGGAGTGGATGGTCGCACATGAGGTGACCCACGTTCGGCTCGATTAGCTCGATTTTGCCTAAGCCCTGTGTCGCGTGGGAAACATCTCTTCGTTTGGTCTCCCGAGTTGACTTCACGAGGCGAGAAAAAAGACCATAATAGCCCCACTTCTGTTCCCTGCATCCAATCGCTCGTCGCACTGCTTCTCGCAATTCGTTTCACTGCGGTTGGCGTGTGATCGACTCCCAACCAGAAAATCTTAGATTCGCCGATGGCAACGACTTACAAAGACAGCGGGGTGGATCTCGAGCTTTACGAACAAGCGATGCAGAAGCTCCCTTCGCTCATGCACCGCACCTTCACACCCCGCGTTGTCCGCAACGATGGAGGATTCGCTGGTCTCTATGCACTCGATTTTGCCAAGTCGCTTTTTGCTCGAAACTACGAAGAACCGATTTTGGTATCGGGAACCGATGGAGTGGGTACGAAACTGCAGGTCGCTCAGCGAGCTGGCAAGCACGATACGGTCGGGATCGATCTGGTCGCGATGTGCGTGAACGACGTTCTATGCACTGGCGCCGAACCGTTATTCTTCCTTGATTACGTAGCCATGGGGAAGGACAACCCACCTCTTTTGGAAGCGATTGTGCGAGGAATTTCCGATGGATGCATCGATGCCGAATGCAGCTTGCTCGGGGGTGAGACCGCCATCATGCCGAGTCACTACCACGACGACATGTACGATCTCGCGGGATTTTGCGTTGGAGTTGTCGACAAGAAACGCTTGGTCTCCGGAAGTGCGATCACAGCGGGAGATGTCCTGATCGGCGTCCCTTCATCGGGACTTCATAGCAACGGATTTAGTTTGGTCCGCAAGGTAGTCTTTGACAAAGCGAAGCTCGATATCGATAGCCACATAGCCGACTTGGGCACCACGGTGGCTGATGCCTTGCTCAAACCGACATTGATTTACAGCAAGGTGGTTCGATCCGTATTGAGCCGTTACAAAGTGAAGTCGGTCGTGCATGGTATCGCGCACATCACAGGAGGAGGGCTTCTGGAGAACACCGAGAGGATCTTGCCCCCGACGGTCGATTTGGTGTTCGAACGCGGCTCATGGGAAGTCCTCCCGGTCTTTCAATGGATCCAGCAGCTAGGAGAAGTCGAGCAGCACGAAATGGAGCATGTGTTCAACATGGGACTCGGCTTGGTCTTTGCAGTAAGCCCTTACTATGCCGATAGCGTGCAGGCGTTGATTCGCTCGCAAGGTCTTGCTTGCTCCGTCATTGGAGAGGCGGTCGGGGGGACCGGAAAGAGTCGCTACCGTTCGTAGTCTTCGAACGTTCCACCTGGAGCGACACTCGAAACCGATTTTTGGGGGGCATGATGCAGATTTTGCTGTTCGGAGGGGCGAGGGATGCTGCGAACGCAATGTCGGTCGAAGTCGAGCTGGAATTGCCTGCCACGATCGAGCAAGTCTCAGAGTGTTTGGGGGCACAGGTCCCAGGACTGAAGCCCTACCTCGCTTCCTCTCGCTTCGCGGTCAACCATGAGATTGTCGATCCCCAGTTTCTCATTACTCCCGATCTTCCTAACCTTGAAGTCGCATTGATTCCTCCCGTCAGTGGAGGCTGAAAGGCAGTTACCTATGAATCCCCAGGCCACTACTCTATTCCAAGAGCTCGATGCGATCGTTCTGATCGACTCGCACTCTCACATCAATCCCACCAGCGCTGCGTCGCGCGATCTCGCCGATTTGCTTGGTTACCATTACTACACCGAGCTTGCTCATTCGTCTGGCAAGCCCCGGTCGGAGATTGAGGAACCCGGGATTTCTTCACGAGAAAAGGTCTCCCGTCTCTTTACGCATTTAGGAAACATCGACAATACGATCCAGTGGTCTTGGTTCCTCGAGCTCGCTCGGGAGCTGTTCGGGTTTGAGGGAGAAGAAATCGATGCTTCGAACTGGGAGGAGGTTTATGATCTTGCTTCCCAATGCATGCAGCAGCCTGATTGGGAAGAGCATGTCCTTCGCAAGAGCGGTGTTGAAAAAGTATTTCTGACGAACGATTTCGATGATTCATTGAAAGGCTTCGACACGCAACGTTATGTCCCTTGCTTGCGAACCGATGACCTCGTTTTCCATTTGGCGAATCCTGTGGTTCGCGATCGTTTGGCGAAAGCGACCGGCCTAGAAGCTTCCAATCTCTCGGTTCTCAAACAGGCCATTGCGAAGTTGTTCGAGCACTTTTGCGCGAACCAAGCCAGGGCTTGCGCCATCTCTCTACCACCTTGGTTCTCCCCCAAGGCCTATTCCGATGACTCAGCCGCCGCCTCCAAAGCGATGGATGAACTCCTCGCGCGAGGTCTCGAGGCCTCGGATTTAGCCAAGCAGACGATGGCGGAATGGGTTTTTTGGAAGATTGCCGAACTCTCCGACGCACATGGGCTGCCGTTCGATTTGATGATCGGTGTGAACAGAAAAGTCTATCCTGAGGGTGTTTTCCAAGGTCAGGATTTGTACGACTCGCGTGTTTCGCTCATCCAGTACAGCGAGTTGTTTCAAGCGTTCCCCAAACTCATGTTCCCGATCTCAGTACTCGCGTCGGTCACCAACCAAGAGCTTGTCGATTACGCGTGGATTTTCCCCAACGTTATCACGCACGGACATTGGTGGTATAGCAACACCCCCAATTACATTCGCCATGACTTGCGAGGACGCATCGAAGCCATTCCTCGCAACAAACAAATCGGCTATTACAGCGACGCCTACAAACTGGAATTCATCCTCCCCAAATTCCGAATGTACAAGCGACTTTTGGCGGAGACTTTGGCTTCGGAGTACTGCGTGGGACGAGGGTGGAACGAAGCCAAAGCGATCGAGTTGGGACGCCAAATCCTGCGGGGTAACGTCGAGACAATCTTCCAAATTCAATAGAACAATCCTTCCATAAAACACTCCAGAACAGCACCTGAGGAATCGAGGGTATCGTGAAGAAAGTAGGTTTGGTCGGTTGGCGAGGGATGGTCGGGTCCGTCCTCATGCAGCGCATGGCGGCAGAAAGTGATTTTCAGCACTTCGAACCTGTCTTTTTCTCGACATCGAATTCGGGTGGCGCAGCGCCACAGGTCGGAGGAGCCGGATCGGGGGTTTTGCAATCTGCCACCGATCTGTCGATTCTTTCGAAGATGGACGCCATCGTCTCTTGCCAAGGAGGAGATTACACGTCGTCCATCTATCCGCAGTTGCGGGCCAGCGGTTGGAATGGAATCTGGATCGATGCCGCATCGACCCTTCGCATGGACAAGCATTCGATCATTATTCTCGATCCCGTGAACAACCATGTTATTCGCGATGGATTGAAAAATGGCATCCTCGCCTACATCGGGGGCAACTGCACGGTGTCATTGATGCTCATGGCGCTCCATGGGCTCTTCCGGAATGATTTGGTCGAGTGGCTCACCAGCATGACCTATCAAGCGGCATCGGGAGCGGGGGCTCAAAACATGCGAGAGCTTTTGCAACAAATGGGAGTCGCTCACCAAAGCGTCGCAAATCTGCTTTCCGACCCAGCGTCGGCCATCTTGGAAATCGATCGACAAGTCGCCAGTACAATACGTTCTTCGGACTATCCAACCTCTCAGTTTGGCGTTCCATTGGCTGGAAGTTTGATTCCCTGGATCGATAAAGATCTTGGAAACGGTCAGAGCAAAGAAGAATGGAAGGGGAGATCGGAAACGAACAAGATCTTGGGCTTGGCTCCCGATACAATCCCCGTCGACGGGGTCTGTGTGCGCATCGGTGCAATGCGTTGTCACAGTCAAGCGCTAACGATCAAACTGAAAAAGGATGTGCCGATCGACGAAATCGTGGACATGTTGGCCACCGCCAATCCGTGGGCCAAAGTTGTTCCCAACGAGCGAGATGCCTCCATGCGAGATCTGACCCCTGCCGCAGTGACGGGCGGACTCGTTTGCCCCGTTGGGCGATTGCGAAAGCTCGATTTAGAACCGAGCCAACCAGGTCGGTTCCTCTCGGCGTTCACTGTAGGAGATCAACTCCTTTGGGGAGCCGCCGAACCCCTTCGTCGCATGCTCCGCATCTGGCTTGAAGATTAAGGTTCGCTAAAGCGATGCCTTGCGAGGGCGACCTCGGGGTCGAAGCGTCGATTCCAATCGAAATCGCTTGACGATCCGTTCGACCCATCCAGGATCTCCGTAAGGTGATCCCCGTTCGATGCTCCTCTGGATCAGCTCAAGTTTTTCTTGGGCCAATCCTTCTTGAAGATGGCTTTCCCAGGCGGAGGGCAATGGGACCGGAGGGGGCGAGATCCAATTCGACAAGCGAGACACCGTTGTCGCTCTTTGGTGCAGCGAGGTGTACGCGTACGCTTTTGAATCCGACGTGATTCCCAACTGCACCGGGAGGGATTCGATGTACAGCATGGCATCGAGAATCCGCTCGTTGTCTTGAACGGGAAACGAGCGATAGCGGCGTTCGTAGATGCCGCGTTGCTGTGTTTCCGATGCCAGATGGCGATTGCGCATTGCGTGCACCGAGGTAACCCATCCGATCCATTTCGAAAGGTCGCCATCTTTGCGTGGTACGACCAGGGCGAGCCACTGGTCTGGCAAGAGAGCGTAGGCGAGAAGACGTGGCTCCCATCGTTCCAATGACTCCTGCAGGATACCCGTGAACCCGACGAGAGCTTGGTCGTCGGGAAAGATCGTCAGACCATCGAGGCCTCGGCAGACCGTGAGGTAGGGGAAGCCCCCTTCGCTGGCTCTCGGGGCGCGTCCCATCGATCAGTTCCAACTGGGGTCGGCAACCGATCGGACTCGGTCCAAACCTGTGGCTAGGATTTGGTGTCCGATTCGCTTGACCATCGTGTCCCAAAGATCCGACTTGGAAAGAATCTCTTCCACCGTAATATCGGACACGAGCCAGCTTCCGGTATCAAGTTCCGATTGCAATTGCCCCGGCCCCCAACCCGAGAATCCGTCGAACAGTTTCACGCGGGCCGATTTGGTGACAAACAGTTTTTTGAGATCGTCTTGGTCGCTCGTGACATAGAGCATCTCCGAAAACGGATGCCCTCCTACGTTGGGACTGTCATGGATGGCGATGAGTGGGCCATCGACGGGGCCACCGTAATAGAGAGGCTCGGAATGTACGCACTCCAATTCGCAAACCATGGAAACAACTTTGGACATCGTAAAGTCGGTGGGGCGATTCAGCACCAGCCCAAACGATTCCTGATCGGAGTGTTGGAGAATGAGCACGACAGTTCGGCTGAAATTGCTGTCCTCCATGAAGGGGGAGGCGAGAAGACATCTTCCTGCAAGTTGAATATCCATAGGCTTACCGACGAGAAAGCGACCAATCGATTATTCGTCCACAAACTCCTGCATGATGGGGCTTTCAATTTGGAGTCTCACCATTTGCTGGTAGACCCCGTTTTGCTCCATCAGTTCCCGGTGAGTTCCGCGTTGAACGATCTGACCTGCGTCCAACACCAGGATTTGATCTGCATGGATTATCGTACTCAGTCTGTGGGCGATGACAAACGAAGTCCTGTTTTGGAGCAGGATACTCAAGCTTTCTTGGATCCGTTTCTCGCTTTCGCTGTCCAAATTGGAAGTCGCTTCGTCGAGGATGAGGATACGAGGATCCGCCAAAATGGCTCGTGCGATTGCCAGCCTTTGTCGTTGCCCTCCGCTGAGTTTGAAACCGCGCTCGCCGATCTTGGTCTCGTACCCGTGGGGGGATTGCAGAATGAATTCGTGGGCCGCAGCGGCTTGAGCGGCCTCTTCAATTTCATCCTGGGTCGCATGTCGACGTCCATACGCGATATTCTCGGCGATCGTTCCATCGAACAGGAACACATCTTGCTCGACGACTCCGAGCAATTGGCGATACGAATGGAGCCGAATGTCGCGCAAGTCCATTCCGTCGAGGCGGATCGAGCCACGGTCCGGATCAAAGAATCGGGCAACAAGATTGCAAAGCGTGCTCTTGCCTGCCCCGCTTCTTCCCACGATGGCGATGGTAGTCCCAGGTTCTGCGTCGAAGCTGACATCTTGGAGCACCCAATTTTCATTCTCAGGGTACTTGAACGAGACATTCTCAAATTCGATGTGCCCTTTCGCCAGAGAGCGCGGTACGCGGATCGATCCAGAATGATCGACCAGCTCACGCGGCGATGCCAGGAGATCCAAGATGCGATCGAGTCCGGCCAAGTTATTTTGGAACTGAACGGCGCTCCCAGCGAGGGTTGCGATAGGACCGAGGAGCATCGTGAGATAGACGAGGAACATCATCAAGTCTCCTAGTGTCAGCTCCCCTTGCAGGATCTGCCATCCGCCGTAGACGAGCAGGGAGGTCGATGCGAGTGGAATGAGAACTTCCCAAACGATTTCAATCAATCTCGTTCGCCACCAAACCATGAGCTGCTGCCGGACGAGGACATGGCTCCACCAGAGAAATCGCTTGGATTCACTTCGTTGACGCGCGAAGGTGCGGACAACGCGGATTCCTCCAAAGGTTTCCGTCGTGTTCGCATCGATGGTTTGCCGTCGATTCCGAACGTCTCGGTACAAAGGGCGAATGGCGTAGATCCAAGTCCGATGGCTGAAATATACGGCGGGCAGAAGCAGTAGACCTGCCGCCAACAGTCGCCAGTCCACCAGCATCAGGACCAACAAGCTCCCCAGGAGCTGCACGACGGCCTGCCACGGGTTGTAAACCATACTGAAAATAAGATCCGCGATCCCACCCGCATCCTCTCGGATCAAACTCGTCGCTCCGCCCGATTTCAGTTGTTGGATTTTATGCAGCGGCATGTGGAGCATGTGATCGAAGACTCGGCGCCGAATCGACATTTGGACTTGGTTGACCGCTTGCGTGCACAGCCAGCGTCCGTAAAGGTGGATCGCAGTGCGGACCAAGGTCACGAGGGCAACAGCGATCGCGATGCCGATGAGGAGCGTGATCGGTTCAGGAGAGCCGACCCACCGAGCGAGAGTTTCGGGTAGAGGAGCGGGGGGGTTGGTCAGCGCGCTGTCGATGGCGACCTTGGTGCCGAGCGGTGGCAACAGGGCGAGAAGTGTGGAGATTGTGAGAGACGCCAATCCGAGATAAATCTTCGACTGATAGCCAGCGAGCAATTGCCAAAATGCGCGAAACAATTGCCAGAACGAGCGATGCGTTCGCTTGACCAGAGCGTCCTTATCTTTTCCCGACATCGACGCGTGGTAGGAGTCGATTTCTTTCGACTTCTTTTCCTCCTTGATCCGGGAGGGGAGAGTTTCCAGATATTTCTGGAACTCTGTTTTGCTGACTGGCATGCTTAAATCCGGCTTGCAAAGGGTAAAAGGGATCCCTCGATGCTACACAGTAGCCGGATGTTGAGAAAGGGCTAGGTCTCTCAGAGGGCCAAGGCGTCTCCCTGTCGATCCCGTTCGATCTGCGTCAAGCGATACATATCGTAGATCAGTTGGACATCGCACCCCCGTTGTTGGACATTGCGGCGGGAGAACATGCGTTGCTGGGAGCTGACCATCACTTCGGGAGGAAGGCTTGCCAATTGCCCGAAGAGCCTTGCGTAGTTGACAAAACTTGGAACGTTGCTGGTCACGAATCCGTACATCATACTGCACACACCGATGACTTTACCCGTGAAGATCCCCGTGTTGATCGCTGTTTTGGAATAGTCTCCCATGATGCAGCCGAGGAACTGCATATTCGTTTGGGATTTTCCGAAACCGTACTCCATATTCACCGTTCCATAGGTGTTCTTCAGATCGCTGTTGCAGGTTCCTGCCCCCAGATTGATCCAACTACCGAGGTAACTGTGCCCGAGGAATCCGTGGTGCTGTTTGTTGGTATAAGGTTCGACGATCGATGCTTCCACTTCACCGCCGATCTTGGTGGTATGGCAAAGGGAGACAGCATCCTTGATAGCCGAGTGTTCTAAGATCCGAGATTTAGGACCGATATAAATCGGCCCCCGGAGGAGCGTATAAGGACCGATCTCCGCGCCTCGGTCGACGATAATCGGCCCCTTTCGAGTGTCGCTCAACACGTAATCACCTACCGTCGCACCCTCGGCTACGAACAAGCCATCGCTGAGTTGGGTCAGCGCCTGGGAACCGGATGGATCCAACTGCGAGAGCCGAATGCGAAGGTCCAAATTCTCTCGGATGCAATCCATGTGGATTTGAATCAACTCGTGGGGCAGCGCAATCGTCGATAGCGTTGCCTCAATCGGGGTGAATCGTTTTGCTTTTTCTAGAAGCTCCTCTACCCCCAAGTAGCCGGATTGAAACAGATCGTGCAGCGACCACGGAGGGGCGATCACCGCCGCGACATGTTCTCGATCCAAAATGACGCTGGGGGGAATTGGGGCATTCGCATCGCGGATCTGATCGAGAATCGCTTGAAGCGTCGATAAGTTGCTTGCAGTGGGGGCCACGCGAGCGTTGAGGAGAATGGCGACAGATCGGTCTTCGGCGATACCGTTCACTTCCGACTCCAGCGTCTTGAGTGCGGGAAAGTCGATCCGTTGAATGGCTTGCAGGTGGGGGCGAGAAACAGCGAAGACGTCGTCGCCGAGGAATTCCAAAAAATCGACCAGTCGGTAGCTGCCACACGTCACCGTCGCGGCCAAGCGTGCGAGTGTGATCGGGGCCAACAGTTCGCACTGTGGATCTTCAAAGACGACGATGGTCATGTTCGGTTCCCTGCAGGATGAGTTCGAAGCCCAACGGGGTGATTCCAAAGCGGTGCGACGCCGCGGACCGAAATGTTTGGGGCGTCGTGACAATAGAGTCCTTGCGAAGAAAATGGAACGGCAACTCACCGGCAAACCTATTGACCCGTCCGCAACGCTTTGTCTATACACCTAGCAGGAAACCATGCTCGCCCGGCAAACTTGGTAAATTTTTCCGTTTGTAACTAAAAAAACGAAGACAACGGTCCGATAAGAAAAAGCAACGGTGGCAGGTCACGCCATCGCTGCCCATCGAGGCAGACCTGTCACAAGTAATCGAATGCCCTGACAACGAAGAACCTTCGCGGTTGGAAACGGGGTTGAGTGCTATCAAAGGATTGCTAGCTATGCGAACGAAAATCGCAAATTGGAACAAACTCGCTCTCGTTGTGCTCGTCGTGAGCGGTACCCAGGTCGGTTGCAAGAGCGGATGGAAAATGCCTGGTGCGAGCATGTTCTCGTGGAGCAAGAAGCCGTCGGAATCGACGCTGGCCGGCAGCAACCCGAGCATCAGTTCCCCTTCGGCAGCTTCGATGGGATCTGGGGTAGCCGCCTCGGGTGCACCGACTAGTCCTGCGCTTCGCAATACGCCCAACATGTTGGCCTCGACGGCAAAGACGTCTCCTTACGGCACCCCGACCGGCATGACCGGTTCTACAGGGCCAGTTGCAGGTGGAGCCGCCGCCTCGAATGGATATCAAACCGGTCCGTATGTAACGAGCGCGGGTAATCGTCCAACCGGATTCACAGCACCGACAGGCTATGGACCGACAGGAGCACCATCCGGTGTACCGGCGGGAAATCCTACGGGTAGCTTCGCGATGAACGGAGCACCTGCGGGCGCTCCGACGGCACCGACTGGTTTCGGCCTTCCGGGTGCCGCACCGAACGGCATGGCACCTCCACCGAGCAATCCAGCTCTGGCATCTGCATCGTCATTCGGCGCCCCTCAGCCAACGGCTCCTTATGGGATGCCGAGTGCTCCTGCTGGAGTACCGGCCCTCCCTGTTGGGATGAGCAGCACGAACATGGCGAGTCTTCCAGCGGGTATGCCTGCCGGCACCATGAGCTCGATGCCCAATGCCGCCCCTGCGTCCTACACACCGCAACAGCCTGCGGCACCCATTTACGCAGGAGCTGCTCCCTATCGTCCAGGAAGCACGGCTCGCCAAACGTCCTATGACTTCAGCCAGCCTTCCGCAGCCGGGGCACCCAACACGGGTCTGCCCGGTGTGAATGTGCCTCAAACGGCGACAGGACTCCCCCAACCGACCAATCTTTATCGCTAAGCCATGGTCGTTTGGTTTCGAGCCGACACCAAGTAACCGCTACAATAACAAGTAACCGCTACAATAAAGGGAGTGCATCCATTGCGCTCCCTTTGTTCGTTTCCTATCCGATGGTTTGGGGTTTGCTTTGGGTTTATTTGACGGAACATCACTGGAACGCCCCATCCTGTGCGAACGTTGTCACCAAGACATCAAGATCTGCACGTGTCCACCTCCGGATGTTCCACCGGACAAACAACGTGTCTCGCTTCGATTGGAAAAACGAAAGAACCAACGCTTCGTCACCCAAGTTACCGGGTTCTCATGTCCCGCAGCGCAAATCCAACAGCTCCTGCTGGAACTGAAGAACCAATGCGGCGCAGGTGGCAGCTGCGGCGAGGATTGGTTGGAAATTCAAGGGGACCAAATGACGAAAATTGAATCGTCGTTGCTTGCTCGCGGCTACCGCATCGCGAAGGGAAAAGGGAAATAGCCCTCCATGGAAAAGAAGACTACGACGATTCCATCGAAGAGTTTGAAACGCGAGCATTCCAAGCCGCCTAAATGGGAGGCGATTCAAACCTTGGTTTGTTTCGCGCTCGGACTCACCGGTTTCTTACTCCAGCGATTTCTTTCGCCTGATTATCAATACGGAGCATTGATCCCTCTCGTGGGCGCCTACGTGGCGGGGGGCTACGAAACGGCGAAAGAAGCGGCCATTAGTTTGTGGCATCGCAAACTGAACATCGATCTGCTGATGATATTGGCTGCTCTCGGAGCCGCGATCCTAGGGGATTGGGTGGAAGGGGTGGTTTTATTATTCCTCTTTTCATTGAGCGGAACGCTCGAGGCCTTCGCTTCGTACCGCACCAACCGTTCTATCGAGGCGTTGATTCGATTGCGCCCCAGCACCGCCAACCGGATTGTCGCAACCTCGCAACCATCGAATGTTCTACAGGAAGAGTCGGTTTCCATTGAATCGCTGGCGATCGGCGATCGCGTCCGCGTTCGCCCCGGTGAGCGGTATCCAGTCGATGGGAAAATTGTCGATGGCGAAACGTGGGTGGATGAATCAACGCTGACGGGGGAAAGCCGGCCGATCGCCAAACAAACAGGGGCTGACGTTTACGCGGGAACCATGAATGGCGCTGGGACCGTGGTGGTGGAGATGCGTAAGGAGATCGGCGACACCACCTTGGAACGGATTGTCGCCATGGTTCACGAGGCGCAGACGAAGAAGACAGCCACCGAACGATTCGTCGATACTTGGCAACAGCCCTACGTAATCGCTGTCATCGTTGGCGCCCTGGTCACCTTCTTCGCAACGCTTCTTTGGAATCGAGCCGATGGGAACGATGCGTTCTACCATGCGATGGTTCTGCTCGTAGCCGCTTCACCGTGCGCCGTAGTCCTCAGCTCTCCATCGGTCATGCTCTCCGCCATCGCCCTCGCAGGACGGCATGGAGTGCTGGTAAAAGGGGGGACTCACATCGAGCATCTGGGGACGATCGATGTCCTGGCCATGGACAAGACGGGAACCATTACGTTAGGAAAGCCGACGGTTCAAGAGATCTGGACTCCACCCGGCTGCTCCCCCAACAAGCTTCTCGCGTACGCCGCGCTGGTGGAAACGCAGAGCGAACATCCATTGGCCCAACCCATCCTCGATGAACTCGCAAAACGTGGCGAAGCCGTCCCGAATGTCGTGCTGCAGGAGTTCCACAGCCATACCGGGCTTGGCGTTCATGCAAGCATCGATGGTGTATGGGTCGGAATCGGAAAGGAAACACTCTTTGAAAGCCATGATCACCCGTTCCCAGCTTCCATTCAAGAACAAGTCAGCAGGATGCGCGAGCGCGGCGAGACGGCGCTGCCAGTCGTTACCTCCGATCCGAGTATGTTCGGCATCATCAGCGTTACCGACCCTTTGAGATCGGATACCGATTCCACATTGAAGATCCTCAAGACGTTGGGGATTCCGAAGATTGTCTTGTTAACAGGAGACCATCCTCGGGTTGCTCAAGCGATCGCTGGAAAACTGCCGTTCGACGAAATCGTCGCGGGACTGATGCCGGACGAAAAGGTGAAGCATCTTGTTCGGCTCCGAGAGGGCCAAAAATGTATTGCCATGGTAGGGGACGGTGTGAACGACGCCCCGGCTTTGGCAACTGCAGAAGTCGGAATTGCGATGGGAGGAGTGGGATCGGATGTAGCCCTCGAAGTGGCCGACGTGGTGTTGATGCGAGATAACTTGAGCGCACTACCCATCGCCATTTGGATCGGTCGGGTTGCGAACCGACGCGTGCGCCAGAATTTGTTCTTCTCGTTTGGCATGATCGGACTGCTGGTCGCCTCCTCGTTTTTCAATCTTCCCATGTGGATGGGGGTTCTAGGGCACGAAGGAAGTACGTTACTGGTCGTCTTCAACGGCATTCGCCTTTTGTGGACCCGTATTCCCGACTCGGTACGTGGTGGGGGAGACGAGGGCATCGCTGACTCGTCCGGCGGCTAAATTTGGCACACTTTTTGGCGTCTCCACTGCAGAGAAAGCTTGCGCTGAACTAAACTGATGAATCCGTCGACTCGGTTCTGACGTAGAACGCTGTGGTTCTTGCGAAGGAGTCCTCACCGCGATGTCGACGCTATCGATTCGGGATCCCCTGTCAGTTTCCCTCCCATCCCGCACCAAAACATTCCAGCCGGCAAGACAGACCGGCTCACGGCGTAACGAGATGTCCAACGCTTCAATCCTTCAACGCATAGCGATGCGCGAGGAGGCAGCCTTCGAGGAGTGTATCCAGCGTTATGGTTCGCTGGTTTGGTCGTTGGCGAACCGCTTCACATCGACCCACGCGGATGCGGAGGACGCAACGCAAGAAATCTTCGTCGAGATTTGGCAAAAGGCGCACCGATGGGATGCGGAGAAATCTGCCGAGTCGACCTTTATCACCATGATCGCTCGACGGAAGCTGATCGATCGGTTTCGCAAAACGAGTCGCTCGCTCGAAGTCGCCAGTATCGGATCGGAAGCGGAGTTGCCCGCAGCAGATTCCAGCGAGCTAGTCGATGTCTTGGACGAATCGGAAAAAGCTCTCGAATGTTTAGAGCGTCTCAATTCTGTGCATCGCGACGTTTTGCGCCGGTCCATTCAAGTCGGAGACTCGCATTCGCGAATCGCTGAGCAGCTCGGACTGCCGCTCGGCACAGTGAAAACATATGCGCGACGAAGCTTGATCCAGCTAAGGGAGTGCATGGAACGAAGAGCGGTGCGGCAGGGAGTGTCACCATGAAAGCGACCTTGAACGAAGACGAACGATTCGAAGATTTGATTGCTGGGTATGCTCTAGGTGATCTCAATGACCATGAGATCGCGGAGCTGTACTCTTATCCTCGCGAGAAAGTGGAATTTGCCATCGAGCGAACGGAAGCGGCTGCCGCTCGGGCTCTACTCGCCTTTGAAGGCCAGTCCCCGCACCTTGCTCGCATGCCTGACGACTTGCGAAAGCGACTTACCTCGCAGGCCTGGAGCTCCCATACCGCGAGCGACGAACTCCGGTTGTTCAGTCGCTCGACGATAGAGGAAACATTCCTCTCATCGTCCGCTTTGCCCGCTCCAGAAAGTACCTTGGGGACGCAACCCAAGACCTCCATGGAGCTGCGCGAGATGGTGGGATGGTTTGCTGCCATCGCGGCGACGGCATTGGCGATCGCCAGTTGGCTTCCTAGTTGGAACGATGGGTCGGCTGGAGGTCGAGTTCGATCGGATTCGACCCAACAGGCCGCAGTCGACCGCGCTGCGTTGCTAGCCTCTGCTGACGATTTGGTCCGCGTTTCCTGGACTCGTCCTGCCGACGCAACGCCAACGAATGGGAACGCCGATCTGGGGGACGTCGTTTGGAGTTCCAAATTCCAGAGAGGTTATATGCGAATCCAAGGCTTGAAGCCGAACGATCCAACCCAGGAACAGTATCAGCTTTGGATTCTCGATCCCAATCGGGACAGCAAACCGGTGGATGGTGGCGTCTTTGACATCGATCAAGAAGGTGAAGTCGTTTTGCCGATCCATGCCAAATTGAAGGTGGATGAACCGACGTTGTTCGCCATCACGATCGAAAAACCGGGCGGTGTCGTCGTCTCCGACCAATCGCGTCTTCCATTGCTCGCCGTTGTTTCCGCCCGGTAATCGCTGTCCATCTGAGTTGCGCACTGGTATTCTATAGGTCCCCGCCTACGCATCGATCCTCCATCCCCGCGCGACGTATGATCCAAGCAAACCATGGACTCCTGGTCATTCTCTCTCAGGGGCAAAGCCGAAGCCCCGAAAAGCGGGCTCTGGAAGAAGGAATCGCAGAGATGGCGGCTGGGCTCCCTAATACGGTAGCGCTCGTCGTGCCTCACCTTTACGACCTAGGGAACGACAGTGAGAGTTTGGCCCGAATACGTCAGTGGAATGGACCGCTCGTTATTCTGACGTGGCTGTTCGATCGAGCCGCCCACTGGATTCTCGATCGCATGGACGTTCGCGGTACGCCTGGAGAGGTCGAGTTGATCAACCCAGACGCGCGATTGGATGACGATGACGAGAAGGACGAAGACGAGGCCGCTGTCGATGAACGCGAGGAAGATCGCGTCGCAAAAACGCACCCCCGTCCGAATCGAAAGATCTACTCGATCGATTTACGAGCCAGCGATCGCGTCGATGCCTTTGAAACAGAGTTTCGCCGCATCCTGACGTTGGAGAACTGGACGTCTAAAGATGGTGGAGAGTCCAGCGAGGGACGTGAGACGCTGACTCTCGAGCGGTTCCTACATCCTACCAACTCGACCGCTTTGTCGACGGATAGGCTCGGGATGCTCGACGCCAACGCATCGAAATCCCCCCAGGCAACGCCGCCCGAAAATCTGCTTCCGATCGCTCACGAATCTCCCCTCGGGATCACTCCAATTCGGATCGATGAACATCCTGCGAGGCGATGGTATCCGGTCATCGACTACAGCCGTTGCACCAACTGTATGGAGTGTATCGACTTCTGCCTCTTCGGCGTGTACGGAGTGGATCGCGCGGAAACGATCCTCGTCGAGCAACCTGACAATTGCCGAAAGGGCTGCCCCGCTTGCTCCCGAGTCTGCCCAGAGAATGCGATTATTTTCCCCCAACATAAATCGCCAGCGATCGCCGGTGCCCCGGTGGAATCGGGTGGTGCGTTCAAGATCGATTTGTCGAAACTCTTCGGTGCACCGGATCGTAATGAAGATCCCGTAGCCGCTGCCGCGCGAGAACGGGACGAGCAGCTGATTCTCGCCGGACGTGCTGCCGTTGGTTCTGCGACTCTTCCAACCGATACCAAGCCGGCTACTTCGGCTCCAGCGATCGCGGAGAACGGTGGCGCGACCAAGTCTTCTCGAGACGCGCTCGATTCTTTGATCGATCAACTGGATAGCCTTGATCTCTAAAGAACTGGTCGAGATCGGACTTCCTCGGCGATGATGCCACGGTTTTTGCCTTCCACTCTGGTGCAGAGAAGGGTCAGCGTCCGGTCAGAGCTGGGATCGGTTCGCAGCTGTTTGCGAAGGGCGTCCAAGTCGATGTCGAACCCTCGGCTCTTTAGCTCCCAAGCCCTAACACCTACGGATCGGGAATAGGCCGCGAGCTTTTTACGATCCAACGTTGTGCACTCCAAGACCTTGAACCAGCGGACCAGCGGGTGCTCGACCGGTTCACTGGCTGTCAAGTATCCGTTCTCGAACAACATGGTGCACCCAAGTCTTTTTGCGAACGGGCTTGACACACCCCCTGCGCGGATGGCTGGATCGTAATCTCCGATATAACCTAAGAGCCCGAACTCCGATGCAGGGTGGAATTCACTCGCTTCGCATTCGGCATTCGCGAAGATCTCGTGGTGCCAAACTTCCCTGCTCATGGCGCTGATGACGATCGAGTCCTGAGGCCAGCGGTCTAGGTTCCAAAGCCATCGCTGCTGTCGAACCGATCGTTGACGGGACAGGAAACGAACGACGGGAGGTTGCCTGTCCCCTTCGTAGCGGGTCCCCGGTGCGACCTTGATCGAGATTCCACGGCATCGATCGATCATCGACTCCACATCTTTCCATTCGGGTGCAAACGCGTGCTGAAACGTCGAACGCTTCCCTACCGCGCGGCGATCTGGGTCGATATGAATCCAGCTGTCGCGTGAAAGCTTGATCGACTCGGCGCGGTCCAAAACGAATGTCAAATTCACGTCGTGCATCGCCGCATTGAGTGCAGCCAACTGGAGGGCGGTCGGGTCGCAGTCGCAGGCGATCACTTGTTTGCTGCGCCGTGCTAATGCGATTGCATCGGCACCTGCACCGCAGCAGAGGTCTGCAACGAATTCCCCTTCCGGAAAGTCTTGAGCCGATTCCGTAGCGCACCAATGATCGCTGGATTGCTCGAGGAGTTTACGAGTCCAAAACCAACGCTCTGGGTCGGGGAATTTGTCCTTCGCCGATGCTTGAAACGAACGTTGCAATCGAAAGAAATCCAGGCGCCTTCGGAGGGTGGCTCTGTCCGTACCTGCTGGAGCTGGGTGGAAAGTCGGGGACGCGAGAATCGAGTTCCAAATCGACTGCCCGGTTGCCGAAGTCCACCATTGGCAGTCCTCTGCCAATTCCTTTTCGAAAACCTCAAATGCGTACATTTTCAGCTGAGTGGCTTCGGAGTTTTCTTCAGATGCTCCCGCCAGTCTTTGAGAATCTGCTGCCGTGTCTCCTCGGTGGTTCCCTCGGGAAAGCCGACGGTGTCGGTCGTGAAGCCTCGCAGCGGGTGGGCGCGAAAGAGGGGGAAGAAAAGGTAGGGATTCTCGCGATGAAGGAGTATGCTCGTGATGAGGGCCAAGTCCCTGGCTTGAATGATGTAGTTCGCCGATCGAAATTCGTTCGGGTCTGGCGAGGCGATGCGTTGGAATTGGTTGATGACCGTGGCGTTTTCGATCCAACGCTCGGCAATGGGAATGTCTTGATCGGTCCCGAATTTCGCGAGCGCTTGCATGGCCAGCTCAAACGACTCCGCATCTTTGGTCGCGTCTTCTTGCGACAGATAATCGACAGCGACCTGCCGGGCCGCCGGTATTTCGCCATTGAAGCAGGTTAAGAAAACCATTCGCTTGTCGGTGGCGCGAACGGCGAATTTGGAATAGAGCGAGGATAGCGCGTTCGGTGTTTGTTTATTGAGTGACAAATAAGTCGCGAAGGGACTCCGGGAGAAAACGCGATGACTGGTTCGCTCCAAGCCAACATCCAGTTTGTCTTCGCAAAGGGCCACTAAGTAAGCCAGCGCGATGCCATCCTCGGAGGTCACTTCTCCCGCGATATCGAGTCGTTGGGAAATATTCCCGGCGACCAAGCTCGCTTGTTTGTAGGCCTCGTCGGCCGTTTCGATTTTGGTGTAGATGAGGGAGGGGAAGGGTTGCAGCAGTTGCAAGAACATCGCCTTGGTCTTCCGATCGGAGAAACCCGTTGCTTTGCTGAAACTGTGCCAGCCTTGGAATTCGTGATTCGGGCTAAGCTCTCTGGAGCGAAGGAATTCTCGCGTGATCCTTTGCTTTCGCTCCTCCTTCCGTTTGGCAACGATTCCGCTCAGCCGGGCTTTGGCTTCCGGGGAGCGCAGCGACTCGAGGGCTTTATCAAGATCCGAAAGGTATTCCTCGCCGAGAGCAGCAATCGCTTCGGTCGCATCTTCGCGTGTCTGAAATCGAGGTGCCGACAGGCCTTCGATCCACTGCGCCAGTCGGGCCCGCTCTTCATCGCTCCGATTCTCGGCGTCCTCACGCGGGGGAACGACCAGGCCAAGCTGTTCCGATGGGGCGGCTCCATCCTTTTCCGACTGAGCTCGGCCAGAATCGATCGATGAGAAAAAGAACGCCATCCCAAGCAATCCGACGGACCAGCCTCGCGCCCGCCTCCGGCGATCGACAACCCGCCTCCGGCGATCGATAGCCCTTCCCCATCGATCGATAAGGAGTGTCGTCAAAGCGTTGGGGCCGTCGATCATGGAATGGTAGAAACCTTAGTGCGTTCGGGATTGGCCTCGGCAGATCGTTTTGCACTCGATGCAGAAACGCCGTCCAAGTGTAAGGATAGGGACTTTCTTGCTCGAATGCCACCTGCCAAAGGGACCTTGCGCGATTTCGCTAAGTGGTAAAGTCTGCGCGCAGCAGGCTCGACGCGCGAACTTCTCCGCGCGGCCCGCAACAAAACTTCTTGCCCCCCTCGTCCGAGCGAGGTAGACTAGTGATGTTTTCAGGGATTTGCGGCCGCTTGCAGCCTCACTGCTAAAAAGCCACTGTTGTTCGCCAAACGCTCTTTTGAGGTCGGACTACAGCGTTCTTACCCGCGGGTGCCTGGAGTGATTTCTTGCCAGGGCCTTCGTCCCACCCGGACGCCTGCTTCTTCGCGGAGAGTCGCTCTCAGACACCAAGTTGTTGTAGGTCTGTTTTCTCGGGAAACACTTCCATGGGTCTGGTTCGTTGCTTGTTTGATCGAGCAAGGCATGGTTCTTCCAAAAGGGTGCTCCGTTCATGAATGCTGAATCCGCGTTGTCGTCGAAAGAGAAAGACCCCTCCCTCAACCCTTCCTCCAGTTCCGATACCAATAGCATGAATTTCGAACCCACCGCGCGGCGAGCAGGATTCAGTACCACCAGTGTTCATGCCGGCGAGGCCCGTCAGAAGCCCAATGATGCGATCACCGACTCGATCTGCTGTTCCAGCACCTACACCTTTGAGTCAACCCAAAGCATCCTCGACTACATCACAGAGAAGCAGGATCGAGAGGAATATGGTCGTTACGGAAATCCGAACGAGAAAGTGGTCGAGCGAAAGTTGGCGGCTCTCGATCATGCAGAGGACGCCATCATATATTCCAGCGGGATGGCAGCGATTGTCGGACTGCTGATGACGAAACTCAGTTCCGGCGACGAGATTGTCTTCTTTGACCAATGCTATCACCGAAGTCGCGAGTTTTGCGCCAAACACTTGTCACGGTTCGGCGTCATCACCCGGCAAGTCAAAACGGGGGACTATGCTGCCATGGAAGCCGCCATCAATGAGCGGACCAAAATGATTGTCAGCGAGTCGCCGACCAACCCTCACTTGAGCTGTATCGATCTGGAACAATTCGTTGCGATTGGAAAGGCGCATGAAGTGGAAACGTTGATCGATGCGACCCTTGCAACCCCCTACAACCTGCAACCGATCGACTATGGAGTCGACTATGTTTGGCACTCCGCGACGAAGTACATGGGGGGCCATAACGATTTGCTCGCCGGCGTCATTTGCGGCAGCAAAGAGAAACTGGAAGATGTTCGAAAGCTTCGGGGGATCCTGGGAGGGATCAATTCTCCGCACAATATGTATTTGCTGGAACGGGGCTTGAAGACGTTTGCATTGCGAATGGAACGGCACAACGAAAACGGAATGCGAATCGCGCAGTTCCTAGCCGACCACCCTCGCATCGAACACGTTTATTATCCCGGCCTCGAATCACATCCCACGCACGAAGTCGCGAAGAGAACGATGCGCGGTTTCGGCGGATTGATCACGTTTTTGGTCAAGGGTGCGGATTGGAAAGAAACGGGTGCCGTCATCGACGCTTGCCGAATCCCTCGCATCGCGCCGAGTTTGGGAGGGGTGGAGTCATTGATCGAGCAACCGCTTGTCATGAGCTACTTCGACTACAAACCGGAGGAGCGCGCCAAATTCGGGATCGCGGACAACATGATCCGAATGGCATGTGGCATCGAAGACGCAGACGATTTGATCGCAGACTTGAAACAAGCATTAGAATTATGAAATTTCGTACACGGGCAATCCATGTTGGCTGCGAACCGGACCCGGCTACCGGCGCGGTCGTACCACCTATTTATCTAGCCACCACTTACGTGCAACCCGGCGCGGGGACTTGGGGAGCCTTTGATTACTCCCGAAGCGGTTCACCGACCCGAGCGGGTGTCGAACGCACGCTCGCGGATTTAGAGGGAGGCTGCGGAGCGCTCGCATTTTCGTCCGGCATGGCAGCCATCCATGGCGCGACGATGCTGCTTCGCAGCGGAGATCATATCGTCGCGGGCAGCGATATTTACGGCGGAGCGTACCGATTGCTCCACAAGATTTGCAACCGAGCTGGCATCACCGTTTCACTCACTCCTGTGAACGACTTGAAGCAGTTCGAAGCAGCGATGCAGCCCAACACGAAGATGGTTTGGGTCGAGAGCATCGGCAACCCCTTGATGTCGGTCCCCGATTTACCCGCGATTGCCGAGATCGCGCACCGACATGGTGCTTGGTTGGGTGTCGATAGCACATTCACCTCGCCAGCCATCCTGCGACCGCTTGAACTCGGAGCCGACATCGTCATGCACTCGGCGACGAAGTATCTTGGGGGTCACAGCGATTGTTTAGCCGGAGTGTTGGCGACCAAGGACCCGGAGTTGCATAAAGAGCTTTACTTCATTCAAAATGCAACCGGAGCGGTTCTCGCTGGTCTGGAATGTTTCCTGCTTCAACGCGGGATCAAGACCTTGGACCTCCGCATGAAAGAGCAATCCCGAGCGGCGCTGGAAATCGCGCAATGGCTCGAAACCCATCCGCTGGTCAGCAGGGTCCTTTACCCTGGACTGGAAAGCCACCCGCAACACGATTTGGCAAAACGGCTGATGGGAGATCGCTTTGGCGCTGTCGTCTCTTTTGAGATTCGCGGCGATTTCGCTCAGACAAAGAAAGTATGTGAATCGACCAAGCTCTTTGGGCTCGCCGTGAGCCTTGGGGCCGTGGAGTCGCTGATCGAGCAACCCGCCTCGATGTCGCATGCCAGCTACGATGCGGCCGCTCGTGCCAAGTTCGGAATCGTCGACTCCCTCATCCGAATTTCGGTAGGGCTCGAAGACATCGAAGACCTCAAGGCAGACATCGATCACGCCCTCCACATCGCGTGCACTTGATCAAGATTCGGAAGGCCAAGAACATCACCCGTTAGCTAGTCGATGGGGCGATGAAGGTTCTTGCGGTGCTGGGACCTCCCAGCCCGCAGTCCCAGCTAGATAGACGTTCGCGTGTGGGAGATTGGAGCGGGCTGTTTCTCGCCAAGGCGCTACGGCGCAAAGAAAAGAAGCGAGGCGGGGGTCATTTCCAGTACGCACGTTCACACCTTGGTTCGCAGCCGTCTGTAGAAAAGTGATCCACCAGCCGAAGCCAACAACATTAGAAAGCACGAAGGTTCAGGCACGGAGGTGACATTCAAGCCTACGTTATCAAGCCAAGCCGATTGCGTTGCGACGCTTGAATTGGTATCCGGATGGTCAGCCTGAATATGTAGGTCTACAAGACTGTTCACGACCGACAAAACCGTATTGTAGTCAATGATAATATTTGGATCGCCAAACCGATTCCGCCATTCTCGATTGATGTCGAGCAGGTCAACTTCATAAGATCTCAATCCAGCATCCGATAAAGGCATTGGTCCAGCATTTGTGTATAGAAACATGCCATTGCCAAACAAATACAACTTGGTCCCTGGAACAGGAGCAGTGGTACCGCCGTCTGCGTCGGTGGCTAAATCATATGAAATCCGCTTTTGATGAGAGCCGTTGATCGCTTCAACAAAAGTTTGCGGCGCAACAAATGTCTCAGTCCAACTCCAATTCGCCTGCTCCTTAAAACGCAGTCCTCCGGAAAAGTCAGTACCACCACCTGACTCCCATAAAAGGCCATCAACGTTTTGGAAACGAAATTGAACTACATCGTGTGAAGAAACCGTCCATCCGAAACGATTGTTAGGGTCTTCGAAATCAAAAAACGAAACCATATCCGCTTTCGATTCCGTAGCAAAAAAAATCGTGACGCAGGATACAAGAAGACTTCGTACGTAGCTTTGCATTTTATCTCCAAACAATCAAAGTGGCGAACAGCGGCGATAACCAATGCCGCCAGGTTTGAGCTAGATGGAACTAACACGCCATCGCGGCGGCTTTGGTTCTCAGCTTGCTATTCGGCGTTCCGTTTTCACTCATTCTACCACACAAGACGCATGGATTCTTCGTCCAAGATTTGATCCCTAGTATGATTTCCTACATAGTCGCTCCGCTCGACTTGCATATTATTTCGGATTGGAAGACACCTATCTTTTCGTCATCACGATGCGAGGCAATATCGAATGGGTGCGGCTTCTTGTTATGTGTCGTGCGCGAAGGATGGCATCAGGATTCGCTTTGACAAATGCGAATCGCGTGCGGGCGAGATTTTGACGGGGGCGTGGATAACCATCTTTCGTCCCTACCGGGACTAAAGCCAAGAGTCGATCGAAGGTACCCATTCTTTGGTGGTTCGAAGATGGATTAACCGCGATCTCCGCGATGAATCGTTTTTAGGCTAAAATGCGCCAATGATTTCGAAAAGTTCGTTCGCCAGGGGCTCTTCGGAGAGTCCAACGGATGCCCCCCACGATTCCATTCTTGAAATCAAAACTTTTCCGGGTCCGGGGGCGTTTCCTTATACGGATCGGATCCTTGCCCAACGGCCCAAACATTGGGCGTTCGAACACCGGGGCGAATTTCTCCTGTTGGGATGATGTAGGTCCCTTGCCACCAAACGGTTGTCGTCGTGACAGGGGCGACGGGAGATTCTTCCCCAATGCTCCACTGACGATTCTCGATGTCAAAGACATACGCCAAGCCAGTAAAGCCCGGGTGATCGTTCGAAGGAGCGAGAGAAGCACGCGAACCGGTGTCCCCTCCCAAGATGCGCAGAACTCCTTGCTGCACCCAAGCCGGCGAAGGGGATGCTGCGAGGGGCGTCGGCATGTCGGGAATCTGCTCCCAACCCCGTTGCGGTGAATAAATAAAAGCGTCCTGCAAATAGCGCCGGACCGGCTTTCCTTTCGCATCCGCTGACAAGGCGACCCCTCCCGCGAGGAGGACACTGTCGTGGATCACAGCTGCTGTGGCGAGCATCCGAGGAGCCCCGGGCCAACTCGGAAGCGATTCCCATCCCCAATCGGTCGAACCATTCGTCGTCGCAAACGCTTCCAGTGTTTTGCGGTCCCAACGCAATCGGAGAAAGGCCGACGAAGACTGCGTGGCATCCGGTGTCTCGCTTCCACCCATCACATACAGATACCCGCCGGCTTCCACTCCGCACATATTGGCGAGGGACTTGGGTAACGATGGAAGCTGGATCTCTTCCAAGGTGGTGCGATCGGAACTTCTATCGCGTCGCAAGAGAAATACGGCATCGCGGTGCCTTTGGGCGTTGCTTCCACCGATGCATACCATCCCCTCCACGGTCGTGATGGAAACACCATACCCAAGTTCTTCGCGGTAGTCTTCTAATGACACCCACGATGCATCCCGATTCGCTAAGCGATACCGTTTGCGGCTCCATTGTTTGATCCCACCCTCCCACGGCGGAGCTGTCGGGAAATTCGCACCCCCGAGGACAATAAGTTCATCCTCGATGAGCCCGACGAACGCACCGGCGAATCCATGTGGATCGGGTAACGGGGGCAGCTTCTGCCAATCCATCTGTCCTTGCGATGCTCCGTAGAATAGCAATCCCATTCCAATTGCGATCCCAAGAGTATCGATCCCACACGCGCGAGCTCGTTGAAGAACGAAACAAAACGTTGCACCCATTTAATCGTCCTCGCGGGTACACTCTTCCAATAAATGCATAAGGCTATGCCATGGCTTGCCGCTGCTGCTCGACAAACTGATCGCGCATGATCTTGCATTGGTGTACCCCACGGAGCAACCCGCCTGTTCCATGTTGGGGCCTACCATGGCACCCGCGCTGAGTATCAAGCCCGGTACTTCGAAACCGCGGTCTCCTCCCATGCCGCAGCAGCGGCCTTCGTGCGGCTGAATCACGTGGTCGGAACAGGCTGAAGCCACCGCGAGCATGGGGGCATCAAGCCCGCTCTTTTGGTTAGAACAGACCGAATGGATAGCGATCGGTTCGGTTATTTTGTGAATTCGGAGATGAGGCAGCATCGTCTCGGCAAACTCAACAGAATCGAGAATTCGCAAGCGTTGCAATCTTTCTTTTCTCACAGGATCGAGATCGTGCATCCCTGCCTTCAAAAAAGTCGTGCAGGAACCAAGGTCGAGGATGATGGGTCGCTCGCCACGCCCCGACCATTCCCACATGGAATCGATCCACTCCGCTTGTTTGGCGAGCGCCGGTTCGATGAACCCCTTCGACGCGAACGCTTGCCCACAACAAAGTCCTTGCATGCCCGATGGAATATGAATCTTCGCGTTGGCTCTCTCAGCGACTTGGACGAGCGGTGCTATGGTTCCCCCGAACATGCGGGACATGCAAGTAGGCATATAGATCCATTCCGCGGTCTCGGCGTCGCTGAGTCGCGAACGGTAGGCGGGATCCCAATCTTGCGAAATCCCAGCGTGCCACTGCGGAAAACCTGGCAAAACATAAGCGATCCAGGAGGTGAACGATTTCAGCAATTCATCGCCTAGAAAAAAACTAGTTGCTGCACCGGTGGCAATGGCGCTCGATGCAAGCCCTTCAGCGATTCCAAAGTTCTTCGCGACCGATTTGGCGACGTCCCGTTCTAAAGACGTTTTCGATTCGGATCGCAGCTGCTTGATCAAATCGCCGGTGTTGATGGCTACCGGGCAATCGAGGGCGCACAGGCCATCGGTCGCGCAAGTCGCTTTTCCAGCGAACTCGTAGTCTCGATCCAATTGCTTGGCGAGCTCATTTTGTCCTGCAGCTAGCATACGAGCTCGTGCACGGCGGAGAACGATGCGTTGTCTGGGAGAAAGGGTGAAATCGCGGCTGGGGCATCGCGGTTCGCAGGCTCCGCATTCGATGCATTTGTCGACGACATCTTCTACGACGGGCAAGTCTTTGATGTGATCCAGATGAATCGTCGCTTTGCTCGAGAGAATCACGTCGGGATTGAGGAGCCCATGGGGATCGACGGCTCGTTTCAGCCTCCGCATGATCTCGACCGCTTCGGTTCCCCATTCGGTTTCGACGAACGGCGCCATGTTGCGGCCCGTACCATGTTCCGCTTTGAGTGCGCCATCGAAGCGATGGACGACGAGATCGACCATTTCATCGATGAATCGAGAGTACTGATCGATGTCCTTCTGCCCATTCATGGCCTGCGAGATGACGAAGTGCAGATTCCCGTCGCGAGCGTGTCCAAAGATAATGCCATTGGAGTACTGATGCTTGGCAAAGAGCCCTTGCAGGGACTCGATCGCTTCCCCCAATCGCTCAAGCGGGAAGGTGACATCCTCCAAGATGGCTGCTTCACCACGTCCGCGGACCGCAGCCACCGCCGGATACATTCCCTTGCGGAGCTTCCACAAATTGGCTTGCTCCTTTTTGTTCCGAGTGAATGGAACGGAAGACAGGGAACGCATGCTCGGTGCACACTGCGAGTTGAATCGTTCCAGTTTGTCCGAAAGAGCATCCGCATCGGGCGCTTGGAACTCGAACAGCAATCCCATCAGCTGCTGATGCTCTCGCAGCCTGTCGGAAAGACCATCTGGGACTCCTTCCAAATTTCGAATCGATTCAAGGGATGCTCGGTCCATGAATTCGACCGCGTCGCATTGGACCTCGATCAAATCGGGGATGATCCCGCAGGCCGCATGCGCATCGGCAAAGAAGGCGAGCGCGGTGGCTTTTTCAGGATGGTCAGGGAGTGTTCGCAGCACCGCTTCGGAAATGAAGGCCAGGGTCCCTTCCCCGCCGATCAGCAAATGCGAGAGGATATCCAAGGGCCGTTCGTAGTCGACCAATGCGTTCAACGAATAGCCAACGGTGTTCTTTTGCAGATACTTTCTTCGGATCTTTTCGTGCAAGTCGCTGTTGGCGAGTACCGCATGGCGCAGGGTCCGCAACTCGGATGCGAGACGGCTTTGCTCTTTTTCAAAACGATCCGCTTCGTGTTCAAGAGCCGTATCCCATACGGATCCATCCGGGAGAATGAATCGGATCGATTCGACGGTGTGATAAGCATTGTTCGCAACGCCACAACACATGCCGCTGGAGTTGTTGGAGAGGATCCCCCCCATCATCGCAGATCCGATAGAGGATGGATCGGGGCCAAGCTTTCGACCGAACGGACGCAGTTTCGCATTCACCAGACCTCCGATCGCTCCTCCTTGGACGCGCACCCGCGCGCCACCGTCGATGGGCTGAATGTTGCGCCAGTAACGTCCGATGTCGACAAGCCAACCATCGGTGACCGATTGACCGGAGAGGCTCGTCCCTCCGGCTCGGAATGTCACGGGGACTTGCTCCCGTTGGGAGGCGGAAAAGATTTGTTGAATCTCCGCTTCGCTTTCCGGCTGCAATACCGCCTGCGGGACGAGAAGGTAGGGGCCCGCGTCGTTAGCAAACGCATAACGCTGCCATAGCTCGGTCAAGGCATGGCGACATGGCAGAGGTCGAGAAGATGAATGGGACACAAGACGTTGGTGAGAAGCGTTATGGAGCACTAGAAGCCTTGCGTGCGAACGGGGATGGTGTAGAGGGAGTCCGATGCAGTGATGAAGAGAGTCTTGCGGTCCTTGCCACCGAAGCAGACGTTCGCTGTCCATCGTTCAGGAACCGCGATCACTTGAATCTTTTTCCCTTCGCTGCTGAAAACCGTGACACCTTCGCCCCCCGTTAGATAGACGTTTCCATCTCGATCGATGGTCATCCCGTCGGAGCCTTGCGAGCAAAAGAGTTTTCGATCGACCAGCGAGCCATCCTTCGCGATCGCGTATTGGTAAGTTTTTTTATCGCCAATATCGGCCACATAGAGCAGTCGTTTGGTGGCGTCTCCGACGATTCCATTGGGCTGGACCAGCGCATCGTCGACACGCGTGATGTTGTTGCCATCGCGATCGACCCGGTAGACGCAGCTTTTCGTTTGCGGTTTCTCTTTGTGTTCCCACCAAGGTCTCTGGTAGTAGGGGTCGGTGAAGTAGATGGTTCCATTCCCATCGATCCACAAATCGTTCGGACCATTGAGTTTTTTGCCTTCAAAATCTTTGAACAGGACTCGGTGTTTTCCGTCCGAGAGGATCTCCCACATCTCGTTCTTTTCATCCGCGCAGGCGATCAGTTTGTCATCTGCGGTGAAGAACATTCCATTACTGCGCCCTGCCGGCTTGAGAAACTCCGTCACCTTCCCCTCCAAATCCACTTTCATGATTCGGTCGTTGGGCTGGTCGGTGAAGTAAACGTTCCCATCTGCGTCGGCCGCCGGGCCCTCGGTAAACTTGAAGCCATCGGCGACTAACGTTACCTTGGCATCCGAAGAGAGCGTGACTGAATCCTGTCCCAGCAACCTCGCGGTGGAAAGATGCAGTCCGAACGAAACAAACCCGATCAGCATGGGGCAGGCAAGCCATTTCAGCGGCGACTTGCGGGCCGTAGGTTTTGTGAACAAGGTGCTCTTCTCCTTTATTGATGCGAGAACGTATTTCTTATGAACCGTCGATTATACTTGCCAAGCCTTTTGTCCGTAGCCATCTCGAGCGCTCTTCTGGCGACACCTTCGGGGGCGGATTGGCCGGAGTTTCGGGGCCCATTGCAAAACGGAGTCCTCCCCGCCATCGATCTGCCGTTGGAATGGAGTGAAGAAAAGAACGTTCGGTGGGTCGCGCAGACCAACGGGCTCGGTTGGTCCTCACCCGTCATCTCTGGGAACCGAATCTATGTGACGACGGCGATCCAGGACATTTCGTCGAAATCCCCCGATCCGCTCGCGGGAGCTCAGAAACTCGTGCTCGAATGCTACAACGCCGAGAACGGAGCAAGACTCTTCAGTAAAACGATCTTGGAGCAGCCCGAAGATGCTCCTTCGATCCACAAGAAGAATTCACATGCCAGCCCCACTCCCGTCTTGGAAGGGGAGCGACTCTACCTTCACTTTGGCCATCAAGGAACTGCATGCACCGACCTGGATGGCAATATCATTTGGACGAATCGCGATCACGTCTACCCTCCCACACACGGCAACGGGGGCTCGCCCATTTTGGTCCGGGATCTTCTCATCTTGACCTGCGATGGTGGGGATCAGCCCTATACGCTCGCCCTCGACAAAAAGACGGGCAAAGAAGTTTGGAAAACCCCTCGTGGGATCACATGCGACAAACCCTTCTCTTTCTGTACCCCGCAATGGATCGTCGTCAATGGAGTTGAACAAGTCGTTTCACCTGGTTCGAATATTGTTCAAAGTTTAGATCCGGCGACAGGAAAAGTCCTTTGGTATGTGACCTACGACGGTTTCTCGGTCATCCCCCGTCCGGTCTACCATCAAGGTCTCGTGTATATCAGCACGGGCTACATGACTCCGAAAATTCTCGCGATCGATCCAACCGGGTCCGGCAATGTTACCGAAACCCATTTGCGTTGGTCTTATCGCGGCGGCGCACCGAACACCCCATCATTTGTTCCCCACGAAGATGAGATATTGACGATCAGCGATTCGGGAATCGCCGCCTCCGTCGACGCCAAGACGGGGAAAGAGAATTGGAAGAAGCGAATCGGTGGAAACTATTCGGCATCGCTCATTCTTCTAGGGGATAAGCTCATCCTGCAAAGCGAGACCGGGGAATCGATTGTGTATCGAGTCGGCGACGCACTGGAGGAACTGCACCGCAATCAGCTTCCAGGCCGCATCTTCGCAACGTATGCCGTTTTAGGTAAAGATTGGATCATACGCACGGAGAAGGGACTGTATCGGATTGGTCAGTAACCCGATTCCCAGCGAACGTCGCGGCGATGCGACCATCGGAAAAACGAGCCGATGGTTTCTTTGCAGCAGTATAGGTCTCATGCTCTTCCTCGCTGTATCGTTAGCGGTCGCAGGGCTGGTATTGATGCGACGTGGCAAAACGCCCCGGACCGCGCTGGTGGCTGGGAACTCCATGGAGCCCACGCTGCTGGGACCTTCCTTGAAATGGCGCTGTTCGGAGTGCGGTTGGAATCATCGATTCGGACGCGATTCGGTCTTACTCGATTCCCCCTTCCGATGTCCGACATGCGGTTCTCTATCGAGCGAACCGATTGTATTGACGGATCATCCGATCCTGATATCTCCTTCATCCGAAACGACGGGCATGTCCGATCGAATCTCTTATTGGCCGCGGCGCCTCATGGCAGCCAAACGATCGAGCCGGAGTGAGTCAACGGACTTCGAAGGGTTGCAACGAGGGGACTTGGTTGTAATCCAATCACCCGATCAAACCTTGCGCGAGATCAAACGAGTGGTGGGATTCCCCAATGAACGAATCGAAATCCGGCAAGGGAACCTATGGGTCGACAACAGACCATGGAAAAAGTCGATCACGCAGCTCCTTCAGCAAGCTGTCCTCGTCCATGCCAACGATCCGGTCTCTTCCTTTCCAAAAGCGCCCGAGGGAGAGGTTTCTGCCGATGGTAGTTCTTCACTTTTGCAACACCGATGGACGGACGGTTCCCATTGGATCTCTGGACGAATTGCTCTGGGTAACCAAACTGCCGAGCTGTTCTTTCAAACAGCCGACGGTGGTTGGATCGATAACCGCTACATCGGGAACCTACATGACTCGCACGCCTTGGTCGCGGTCGAAGATATCGGAGTGGCCATCAAGCTGGATCGATGGAGCGAAGAGTGGGGGATGCGAGTCACCCTTCGATCCCCTGGCGTGGAATGGATGTCGACCGTCGATGTCTCCGGCAACGATTGGTCGATCTCCAGTCTTGGAGAAGAGTCCAGCGCAAATATCGCCGCTCCAGACTTCCAAAACAAATCTGCATGGCTCCTTTGGGCATGCGTCGATGGCGATGGAATTCTCTGTCTCAACCAACGGGAGTTGCTCCGCGTTTCCCTGGACGAAGTTCGCTCGTCGGGAATCGAGCCCTCCCCCCAGAACGAGGATGGGCTGGGGCAAGTTTCTCCTGTGGAGTTGCGTTGCCAATTCGGCGAACTGGAGCTTGGTCAAATACTAGTCTTTCGCGACACGCACTATCGCGGAGCGGGGGATGCTCCGGTGCAACGTTTTGAACATTCCGAGGGTTTGGTATTGCTTGGCGACAATGTAAGTCTCTCCAATGATTCGCGACAACGATGGGAGACGGGGCTCGAACTCACCGATATAGCCGGTGTTGTGGAATGGGATCGGAGCGGTCTCGAAAACCTTCTTCGGCAGCGGGAGTTGCTTCCGGAATTCGAGCCAACGAGGGCCGACACGATTGGGATAGAGTAGATGCCATCCCGTCGGCCATGAACGGTTACTCTTCGTCCGTGTTGGCTTGGCCTTTGATGGTTCTTTGGGCGACATCCCACGCAGCATGGAGGTGCTCCACATACTGCTCCGGCGTGAGGATTCCTAGATTTAGAGGATTGTCCGTGAGGGGCGTCATTTCCAAGAGCCATCCTTCGCCGTACTTGTCGACGTTGATGAGAGACGGATCGTCGAGCAAACGCTCATTGATGGAAACGATTTGGCCTGCAATGGGAGCGTACATGCCGCTCTCCGCTTTCTTGCTCTCGATGTTCCCGAATTCTTGCCGGTTGGACAACTCGCTGCCGGGGGATACATCGAAGTCGATGAAGTAGATGTCTTGAAGCAGCCGAACGGCATAGGCCGAGAAACCGAATCGAAAGACATTGGGCTGGACTTCCAGAGCCCACATGTGGTTCTTGATATAGTGTCGATCACATGGCAACTCGGCGATGAACTCTCCCATCGCGAACGTGAGTTGCTCGCTCATGTGTAGCGAACTCCGCGGAGGTGAGGCTCGAAAAACCGAGGGAGCAATCCATCGACGCAAAGGAGTCCGTCCATGGTGAGTTCGATCCTCACCACCTTGCCATCGTTGTTGGATACCAGCGTGGCGAAGCCCTCGTCGGCCAACTCGTTCCATTGCGATTGAAACGTTTCGACGATTGAAACGCCATGCTTGCCTTCGAAATACTCGACGTCCAAATAGCCCTTCTTCAGAAGAAGTATCAGTTCGCGAATGAGGCTTTGCTCCGCGGTCGGCTGATAGGCTCGGCCGAGGGGGAGGCGATTCTCGTCGAGCAAGATCGACAGGTATTGCGCGTACTCAGGGACATTTTGGTAATGGACTCCGGACAAGTGACCGAAACTGGCCAAACCGGTTGCCAGCAAATCCGCACCGGTCCAAAGGTTGTCGCGATACGAGAAGTTCACCTTGTTCGGATCCTTGACCAGCGTGTAAGCGCTGCTGATGCTGTACCCAGCAGATTGGAATTCCTCAAACGCGTAGCGAACCCAATCTCTTTTGGTTTGCCAATTCGCCACGGGGGCCTCTTGCTTCGACTCGAGCAATCCTTTGGAGATGACCGTGTTGAAAGGGAGTTCCATCTGGTAAATGGTGAGACTCTCTGGAGAAAGCTCCAATGCCAGACGAATGTTCTCTTTCCAGTTATCCCACGTCTCTCCCACCATGCCGGAGATCAAGTCGATGTTGACGTTCGGGAATCCGGCGGTGCGGATCCACTCCCACGCGCGATAGATTTCTTTGGTCAGGTGGGCGCGACCGTTCTCTTCGAGAATCGCATCCGAAAAGTTTTCCACGCCGAGGCTGAGGCGGGTGACCCCCAACTCGCGCAGCGTGTGCACTTTGGACTCGCTCAACGTTCCAGGCTCGCATTCGAACGTCACCTCTTCCGCTTTTTCCCACGTAAGACTTCGGTGCAGCCGCTCGAACAACGATCGCAGCTGTTTGACGCTCAAGTAGCTCGGCGTGCCACCTCCAAAGTAGACGAATCGAATAGGCCGTCCACCCATGGCCGGCTGGCTGGATACCAACTCGATTTCACGCGATAGAGCCGAAACATAACGCTCAATCTCTTCCGCATTGACGTTGGTCAACACCTTGAAGTAACAGAATTTGCAGCGTTTACGGCAAAATGGTATGTGGAGATACAGCCCGAGCGGAACATCGCGTGGCGGCTGCTTCATCGCCTCCTCAATCAATGGGAGCGATGTGGAGTTCCATTGGGAGTAGGGCGGATAATTGGAAATAAAGTAACTTCCAATCTCGGTTTTGGTTGCTTCAGTCGTCATCGCGAGTACAAAGTGTTTTTGTGTTCTGGACTCAGAGTCCCACTAGTTTACCCGACATTGCTCCCTCCGTCTCGATAGAACTCCTTTGAATTCGTTTATGCACCACCATTGGGACGCCATCATCGTCGGAGGAGGAGCCGCTGGTTTGTGGGCCGCAGGGACCGCTGCGGCTCGCGGCAAAAAAATTTTGGTGCTTGAGAAAAACACCAAGGCGGGGGTGAAGATTCTCATGTCGGGTGGGACACGTTGCAACATCACCCACCACTGCGATCAGCGGAAGATCGCCGACGCATTCGGAAAGCAAGGAAAGATCCTCTTGTCCGTCTTGCAGCGACTTTCGCCTCAAGATGTCGTTCGAGAAATCGAGGCGCTGGGGGTCGCAACCAAGGTCGAGGAAACCGGCAAAGTTTTCCCAGCGAGCGATCGCGCACTCGATGTTCGCGACGCGATTGTCAAGCGTCTTGCACAGGCCGGCGCCGCCTTGTGGACCGGCGCACCTGTCCAAAATGTCGTATCCAATCCCGCAGGCGGTTTCACCGTCTTCGCATCGCGAGGAGGTGAAGACCTGCAGTTGAGTTGCGACTCCGTTCTTATTACGACAGGAGGCCTCAGTTTTAGCGGCTGCGGAACCACCGGAGACGGATACCCCTGGGCTGCCCAATTCGGACATACGATCACTCCCCTTCGCCCCGCCCTGACGCCCCTCCTCTCGAATGCGTCTTGGGCGCAGGATCTGAGCGGTCTGACGCTCGATGATATTTCCATCACGGCAAAAGTGCTGCAATCCGACGGCAAGTCGATCCCGATGGAACGGACCGTTTCGCGCGGTGGGTTTCTGTGGACGCACTTCGGGTGCAGCGGTCCGACCGCCATGAACGTCTCGCGTTGCTTTTCCGATGCACACGAGGATTGGAAACTGTCGCTTCATATCGACTTGCTCCCCGATCTATCACGCGATGCCTGCGAGCGATGGCTGTTGGATGCGATGCAAAGTTCGAATCGATCTATCACCAATCTATTGAGCACGCGTATCCCGAAACGTGTGGCCGCTTGTTTGATGAAACAGATCGGTGCGCCGGAGGAAGTCCATGCAGCGGAGTTTTCGAAGAAGCATCGGAATCAATTGCTAGAACGCATCAAAGCCTTGACATTGCCGATCCATGGAACGCGTGGGTATCCGAAAGCGGAGGTAACCGCGGGCGGCGTGGCCCTCGGCGAGGTAAACTTTCAGGATATGCAGAGTCGCAAACAACCGGGGCTCTACTTCGCAGGCGAGATCTTGGATCTCGATGGACCGATTGGGGGATTCAATTTCCAAGCGGCCTGGAGCACCGGGCACGCCGCGGGTTTGCATCTCTAGCCTTTCCGAACGGGGAATCCCCCAAACGTTGCTTGTCAAATGGATGTGACCTTTACTGGATGCGACCTTTACAGTGGTGATGAGGAGTAGAGGGAATGGGTTCAACAAGTTCATTCATCCGGCTGGTGTGCGTCGGATTCCTTCTGGTGATGTTCGCTCCACGTTCGTCATCTCTTGGCCAAGACAATCGATTGGATGGTTATCGTGGTATTTGGTTTACCCTAGGACAGTTTTCCAAGCACGGCGATAAGTACTCCGGTGGACTAGGAACCTACACCTCCAGTCACAATCCTCTGGCGGTCTATTCGCCTGAAGTGGATCGGACCTTTTTCACCTACGGTGGCACGACGCAATCCGATCAACGGCACTTGCTGATCATGGTTTCCTACTTCGATCACAAGACAGGGACGGTTCCTAAACCGGTGGTCGTGCATGACAAACAAGGAGTCGACGATCCGCACGACAATGCAAGTTTGCAGCTCGACGAGCATGGCTACGTGTGGGTCTTCATCAGTGGCCGTGGTCGCAATCGACCTGGCTTCATCTATCGCAGCGAAGCCCCTTGGTCGATTGATCGATTTCAATTGGTTCGCGAGGCGGAAATGACTTACCCGCAGCCGTGGTATTCCAAGCGTGATGGTTGGCTCCACTTGTTTACCAAATACACGAAGGGGCGGGAGCTTTATTGGGAAACCAGTCGCGACGGATTGCATTGGTCGGAGACGAAGAAGTTAGCCGGGATCGGCGGACATTACCAAGTGAGCGAATACTTCCTCGGTACCGAGGGGAATGAGAAGATCGGCACATTCTTCAATTACCATCCGGGGGGGAATGTGGATAAACGGACCAACCTTTACTACATGGAGACCCGGGATGGTGGTGAGACTTGGGTCACTGCCGATGGTCGACCTCTCACAGTTCCATTGACCGAGATAACCAATCCTGCATTGGTCATCGACTACGTGAAAGAGGGACTGAATCAGTATGCATGCGATCTCCATTTCGATTCTGCGGGGAACCCAGTGTTGCTTTACGTGACGAGCCAGGGTCATGAACCAGGCCCGGAAAACAACCCGCGCGTGTTTCGATTGACACGTTGGACCGGATCCGAATGGAAAACGCAAATTATCGGCGAGACCGATCATAACTACGACATGGGAAGCATCTATGTTGCTGGCGACCATTGGCGCATTTTGATCCCGTGCAGGCCGGGCCCGCAGTCATGGGGGGGCGGCGGTGAAGTCGTATGGATGGAAAGTCGCGATGGCGGCGCGACTTGGAGCGAGCCACGTGAGGTGACGCAGGGAAGTTCGCTCAACCACAATTACATCCGAAGGCCGCGGCAAGCTCAGGATCCCTTTTATGCGTTCTGGGCCGATGGGAACCCCGATCGGTTTAGTCCATCTCGCTTGTACTTCACCGATTCCCAAGGGGACAAGGTTTGGCGCTTGCCGGGAAAAATCGACGGCGAATTCGGCACCCCCGAACTCGTTCCTCGCAATTAAAAGCCCCCCACAGTACACATTTCGCTCTCCACCTCATATCTCGAATCGTTCCGCCAACGCAAACGAGCCATCACTCCTCCCCCTCCCTCTCCTGCTCGTGCTCGTACTCGTGCTCCTGCTCGTACTCGTACTCCTGCTCGTACTCCTTCTCCTTCTCCTTCTCCTTCTCCCTGCTCCCTGCTCCCTGCTCCCAGCTCCCTGCTCCTTGCTCCTTGCTCCCTGCTCCCTGCTCCCTGCAGCTATCTCGTTCGATCCGCGACTTGCTTGTTGATTGCCATGCTTGGGATGTAGAATCGATTCGGTGTGGCAAAAACGGATTTCAAACGCTTCTCGTCGATGCTGACTCGATTGATCGGAGAGACAAGAGGGGGCAGAGGGTTGTATCGAGGACGAAGACGAGTGGCACGATGTTGAGGACGAGCAGGAGCAGGAGGACGAGCAGGAGCAGGAGCACGAGCACGAGTACGAGTACGAGCACGAGCACGAGTATTACAATGGTGAGTACGATGACGAGTCGTTCCCAATTGCGTGGAATTGTTTATTGCATTGGGGGAGTCGTTATGCTTGTAGCCCTCACGGGCATCAGCGTCCGTGCTTACAAAACCGTCTTCAAATCGCATGAAACGTTCAGTGCCATCTGGATCACGCACGACATGCTCGTGGCCCATATGCGCCAGACGAATGGAAAGTGGCCAGCCGATTGGAAGGATCTCGCATCTGACTTCTCGTCGATCAACGGCAGCGAGTATGGCGTGCCCAATTTGGATTGGGTTCGGGGACACGTTAGCATCGATTTTGGATTTGATCCATCGTCGCTTGATGTATCGAATACCGCGCAGCCCAGTGGGCTGCGCGTCATAAAAATGACTGACGGGAGCGACAACGAGGAGATCCGAAATGCCAATGAGCGGATACAATCGTTTCTCCTTGATCATCGTTCAAACACGCCGGCAACTAGACCGTCTATGTGACGGAACGAGACGAACACTCAGATGACGTCTAATAAGATTATCGGTTTTGCTTCGATTGCGTTCGGCATCCTCATCATCGTGTTCAGTCGGTTCATCGTCTTTCCGGGCTTGGAAATGATGCTGGGTATCGACACGTTGGTCGGTAGGGAGAACGTAAATTACCGGCCCGATGGCAGTTATATGTACACCAACCCGGGGGCTATGGCTGCTTGGATTCTGACTGTATCAGGAATAGGATTGCTGATCGCAGTCGTGGGCTCCATGATTTTGATTCGCAACAAGCCTACATCCCATTCATGGAGCCATAATGAGGCGTCGTCAAGCAAGCCTTTTTCTTCCCGATCTATTCCAAATTGAGGCTATCCGATTTCGCTACAACCCGATCCAGGCTCGGCTTATTCCCGCGCATGTGACCCTTTGCCGAGAGGACGAGGTCACTGATTGGGATGCATTTCAGGCTAGGTTGGAATCGTTGGTGCCTATGGCGATCACACTCACGTTTGGCGCCCCGGTCCGAGAAAACAACTTCGTCTTCCTGCCAGTGCTCGATGGGCTTTCCAACTACCACGACTTCCGACGAGCCATTCTGCCAAACGAGGCCCGAAATCTGATTCCTCACGTCACATTGATTCATCCGCGAAATGGGATTTGCACCGATCCAATTTTTGCCGATGTTTCGGCGACCATCATCTCACCAATTCAATATACGTTTCGCGAGGTGAGGATTATCGAGCAAGAAGCGGGTGGAGTGTGGAGAGTCATTGCAAGTGTCGGAAACTCGATGGATGAAGCAACCGTCATGGAAAAAGACACGGATGAACAAACCATTCTTCCAGCAGGTGAAGATTAGAGAACCACTGAATACACCGAACACACCGAAATTAAGCCACTTCCGTTCGACACTCCCTTTCCGTGTATTCCGTGTATTCCGTGGTTAAAAAGCAAGTGCCACTCTAGAAAAAACTCTCCTGAGAAGGCTTCGTGGGCTTGATACAGCGACACCTTCCTGCTAATTTGTTAGCACAGTGCTAATTTATTAACATATGGAGGGGCGTGGTGCGAGACACAAGGCTAGTAGAGCTTGGCAAAAGGCAGCAACAAATCTACGAAACCGTGTTACGGCTTGGTAAAGCCACCGTCGCACAGGTTTGTGAGAATATGGTCGAGGCGCCAAGCTATTCTTCTGTCCGCACCATGCTTGGAATCCTAGTTGAAAAAGGCTATCTAAAAGTTACCGAGCAAGGAAAACGCTATGTCTACACGGCAGCCCATGCCAAGCAACGGGTTCAGCAGAACGCTGTCCGACGTTTGCTTGACGTTTTCTTTGGTGGGTCTTCAACCAGTGCCGTAGCCGCGATTCTCGATTTAGAAAAAGACGGAATAACCGAGGAACAGGCAGCTCAATTGCGTGAGATGATTTCGGAAGCAAGGAAGCGCGTTTAACGTACCTTATTCTTTCAAAGATGCCCGAGGTGTGAAATGCATTGGATTGAGACAGTCAACACGTACTTGCCAGCGTTGAAGTTCGTTACGGCAGTCGTGGTGCCGTTTGCTATTCCGGTATTCGCCGAAGTTTTTTCTCGCCGGTTTTCTGCTGATTTGCGTTGTAAACTTTGGCTATTTGCCATGTTCTCGATGTGCGCTGCACCTATTTTGTACCGAATCGATGTCCCATGGCCAGTTGCCTTCAAACCGTCAGCACCAGCAGCAGGATCGCTGAGTGATCGGGACGACGAATCCTTGTACGCTAGCCCATCAGGATCGCTTCCACGTTTTGAGGGGCAACCTGGAACCGAACATCACCAGACACCCACCGCGCTCTTGGAAACACCCAAGTCAACCAAAGCAACAGAAAGCAAAATCAATCCCGCATCCAATAGCAGCCGAACATTTTCGTGGTCCAATCTGTACTTGGGATTTGCTTGCGTTTTGCTATGCAGACTTCTGTACACGCACTGGAGAGCCTTCCTGTTTCGCTCTAGAAGCGAGCCCATCGAAAACGTGGGAAGTCACTCGCTTCTACAAGAATGGTCGCGGCGGTATTCGATTACGATCAGAGCCTCCGGAGATATCCAGGTACCGACGGTGGTTGGTTTGATAAGGCCAGTGATTCTCCTGCCGAAAGATACGGAAAGCTGGCCGGCGGATAAATTGATGGCTGTGGTTCAGCATGAGAGCGCACATATCTCACGCGGAGACATTTTCTGGACTACGGTGGCCTACGTTTTACGAGCGGCTTTCTGGATCAATCCCTTAGCATGGATCGCTGTCGCAAGAATCACACGACTTCGGGAATTGGCCTGTGATGACATTGCGAGCAAGCAAGCGATCAACGCTTTTTCCTACGCGGAACACCTCATTGCCATTGCTAGAGAGCTGGGTGTAACTCGAGAAAAAAGTGATCTGATTGCAAGTACAGCGAGTGCTATCCAGCAAACCGAGCTGACACTCCGACTGCGATACATTCTCGATGCTCGCCAGAGTCGAGTGCCATCATCCGTTACTTCAACGATGGTCTTCGCCGCTGCGTTCGGTTCTTTGGCAGCATTTTGCGGAGCGTTTCTCCCAAGTTCGTTTACTGCGACGCTTCTGGCGTCTGACGAACCGCCCGTGGCCAAGTCGACACAAGGCGCCGTATTGTTCTCTGGTCATATCAAGGACGCGCGCGGCACTCCTATCGCTGGGGTGAGGTTATCACCGGGAGTTTTTGACATCAAGTTGAACGAACAAGATCGTTTGGATTCGGAAATGACCACGAACGAGGAGGGTTATTTCGAGTGGCGAACTCCCATGGTCTATCGACTTCACTTATCCAAGTATGGATACCTGAGCCAACAAATTGAGGTTAATGGACCGAGAGAACGTCAGATTGTCATGCGCGATGCATACAAGATTCGTGGCGTGGTACTTGGGGCCGATTCAAAACCGGTCATTGGAGCTAAGGTTTCCGTTTTCATCGACGCAGACGGTGCACAGCCACCTCGAAAAGTTCTCACTACTGACACGAAAGGTAACTTTGAATTTGCCAGCGCATCAAGTTCTGTAATGAATATTGCGGCAATCGACGACGATGGCCAAGCCGGGACACTTTCCAATGCAAGCAGCACAAATAGCAACAACACCATCCAGCTTCTTCCACCGAAGAACGTAACGATAAGAGTGAAAGATCACACGGGAAATCCAGTTGCGGATGCGGACATCATCCTAGGATCATGGAACAAAAGTGGCGTTCGCCAGTTTACGGACAAGACCAACAGCGAGGGTGAAGTCGTCTGGCCCAAGGCGCCTTCCGGAAGGCTTGTATTCGCGGCACGACGCCAGGGGTTTCGCACGGGATGGACAATTGTAGACTCACAGACTTCAGCAACTGCAGAGATAACTTTGTATCCACCCTTAAAGTTTTCCTGCACTGCCGTCGACGACGAAACGGGAGAGAGCATCCAGGACTTTATCGTTACGCGAAGATATGAACGAAAAGTCTCTTGGTATTTTGGCGATGAGAAGTTCGATGACGTCAGCCTCAATGAAAGATTTCGAAGTCGAGGGATGATTGGTGATCAAAGCAAGGATGGATTACTAAGCTTTGTCAGTGACTATGCGTTCGACAGAATGATCTTACAGGTCCACGCCAACGGATATCAAACTCTTGAGGATATTGTCGTCTCCGACGCTGACGTATCACCCCAACGCAATTACCGCTTGACGAAAGTGAAGCACGATACGGGAACGGAGATCCAAGTGGTTGGTCCAGACGGAATGCCTGCATCAAATGTCAATGTGGAATTGCAGAGGACAGGCCAAGGGAGTGGACTTCGTTTTGATCCTGACGATATCTTGCTGGATCGTCTTCGAAATCCTGGACTCTATCTCCCTGGAACCTATACCAAGACAGGCTCGAACGGGAAATTCGTTCTTCCCGCAGAACCAAAAATTGGATCGATTGTAGTTTGGGGAGATTCAGGATGTTACTTCGGCAGCTTGAGCGACATGGATCCTGCAAAACCGGTTGTTTTAAAGCCCTACTCACGAGTTCGAATTCGGTTGCCCTTAAACATGCGACAGAACAAGCTGGCGAACTTTATTTTGAAGAAGGAGGTTAAGGTACTGTACAATGGAACGCCTATCCCCAATTCTTTATCCATACAAGTCAATCCTACCCGAGGTGATATTCCAGATGAGATCGTTGTCGAACGAGCATTGGGTGGAACGATCTCTCTTGTAGATTGGGCGATGCGACCTAACCAGCGACTCATCACGGAGAATGTCCTTGCTTCGTTTGAGGTCGAGCCAGGTTTCGAAGTGCTTGTCGATCTTACGGGAACATCAAAAATCTCAGGGAAGTTGTCGTTGCCAAAGGAAGCAAAAGTGCGGTTGGAACAGCTTGAGATTAGAGCCACAACGCAAGGCAAGGATCACGCTAAAACTTACAGCTCTTTTGTGCAGAGTGATGGATACTTCGAGTTCGATGAGATCTCGGCTGGGGACTATACCTTTACTATTCCCGCCATAGAAGTTGAACCACCAGAAGGGATGCCTCGACCATCGCCATACGATATTTCCACACTGCACTTTGGAATCGATATCCAAGAAAGCATTGCCGAGGGACAGTCTCGAGACATTGGTGTCGTGGAGACCAAAATACTAAAGCAACTACCGCGTGCCGCGTATGGAAAAAGTCGTAATGAATAGCTGCTGGCGAAGTCTGCATTCGGACTAACAGAGATGGTAGGACTGGACCACTTCATTTGGCGGTTCACCGGAACGATTCCTCGAAAGATGGGTGCTTATCAATCCGTTTCTCGCCAAGGCGGTAAGGCGCAAAGAAAAAGAATCGGACGCAAGAGAAGGCGACCAAACAGCAAACACGGTGGAAGGCACGCATCGCCAACAACGACTTGGATTCTACTCCGCGATCCTCCGCGCCCTCCGCGGTTAAACCACCGACTAGAACCACCAAATGGAACCACTGAATACACCGAACACACTGAAATGAAAGCCACATCCGTTCGACACTCCCCTTCCGTGTATTCCGTGTATTCCGTGTATTCCGTGTGTTCCGTGGTTAAAAACTCTTGAATGACTCTAGTTTGTTATGGCGTGAGAGCCCCTTGGTAAGGCGAAGCCAAGGCTCCACCAAACTAGGTTAGAGCTCGAACTGCTTGTTCGCGAGCGCTTGAAAGAAGTCGGGGAGGCTGCCGAGGAGGTCGTCTCGTCGCAAGATTTCGTTTTGAGTGAGCCACATCACTTCAGAGACTTCATCGGGGTTCGGGACCGGTTCGGATTGTTCGGCCCGATGGCAGAGCAACCACTCGAGGTGGGTACCCCAACGTGTCACCGACGACCAAAGGTGTCGTTCGATGTGAATAGGCAGCTGTAGTTCCTCGAGCATCTCGCGTTGCATTGCTTCAGCGATCGATTCCCCAGGCTCGATCCCTCCGCCTGGGAAGCAGAGGAGGTTCGGAGCCCGAACCAATGCCGAGCGTCGGATCACCAGCAATCGAGATTCTTCTTGAATGACCGCCACGACGCCATGTCGGCCTTGATCGCGAGAAGGGGTTTCGGGGCCGTTCACGATGCTTCCTTTTTGGGGCGGTTGGAGAACTCGACGCAGCGATTGATGGTCGCGATCACGATCACTACGAAGCATATGATCAAGAACAAGATGGCAGCGGTACAGAGTCCACCTCGCAGTGTGTCGCTATAAACACCTGCACGAAGACCATTGTTGAACATGGGCCAGAAGTTCCCGGTGATCATTTGGGCGCTTGCCGTGAGCGTTGTCAGGGCGATGAAGCAAAGCGGTAGTACCGTGACCCACCACCACTTGCCACGCCCCGATTGAAACATCCATGCCGTAACGACGCACAATGCGATTCCGGCGAGGAGTTGATTCGCGATACCGAACATGGGCCAGATCGTATCGATCGAGCTACTCCAGATCAGAGAGCCCCAGCCCAACGTGACGAGCGCAGTGCTGATCAACACGCCGGGCATCCAATCCATCTTTGCAAACTGAGGGTGCAGTTTTCCAAGAATCTCCTGCAGTAGGAATCTGGCTATTCGTGTCCCTGTATCGATGGTTGTGAGGATGAACAAGGCTTCGAACATGATGGCGAAGTGGAACCAGTATTTGACCACTCCATCCATCGAAAGGGAACTTGAGAAGCGCTGCATCGAGTCGGTCATGATTTTGGACATTCCCACCGCGAGGGTGACCGCCCCTCCCGTGCGTCCCCGGAGTGTTTCGCCACCAACCTGTCGTTCCAGTTCTTGCAAGTGATCGGTGTCGGCATTCATCTTTTGAAGGATCTCAGCATGTTTCTCAATCTTGCTCAAATCGATATTGATCGCCCAGTAGTCGCCGGCGGGGAGCGATGCGGCAGCGATGAGAGCGCAGACCGCAACGAGACCTTCCATAAGCATTGAACCGTAGCCGATCAAGCGAATGTCTTTTTCGTTCGATATCATCTTCGGGGTCGTGCCCGAAGAGACCAATGCGTGAAATCCGGAGATCGCGCCGCACATGATGCAAATGAACACAAAAGGGAAGACCGCGCCGGAGAAGTAAGGTCCTCCACCCCCCGCGTAGTATTCATTCCAAGCCGGCGCTTCGAGTCTGGGGTTGGCGATCAAGATGCCACCGATCAAAACACCGATCGTTCCAATCTTCAAGAAGCTGGACAGATAATCGCGAGGGCACAAGAGAAGCCAAACCGGGAGTACCGAGGCGATGAATCCGTAGAGGCATATCGACAGCGTGATCCCTTCGCGCGAAAGCGAGAAGTAAGGCTCCAACCAGGAACCGGGGATCCAGTTTCCGGCCACCGTCGCTCCGAGCACTCCGATCGCTCCGATCAACGAAGCTTCGACGATATGTCCGCGTCGAAACCGGTACATATAAAGTCCGACGAAGAGTGCGATCGGGATCGTGCAAAAAATGGTGAATGTTCCCCAGGAGCTTCCCTTGATCAGTTCGACCGACTTGGGCGGAATCACGATCGACCCGGGCTGCGAGGTCGCGGTCACCCGTTCACTTTCGGGCACGCGAATAGTGAATCGTTCGCTGCGGGAGGATTCCCCTCGCGGGTAGATCACCTTCGAACCTTCGGGGATTTCCAGCAACGTTCCGGAAGGGGTGGGTGAGGTGATGAGTTCACCGGAGTATTCGATCTTAGCACCCGCCAGCAAATTGACTTGCTCGCCCCCCAGCGCTTTGACCACCACCACCCCCAGACCGGAGAGGGCGATGATCACGATGAAGAGAATGGCCAGGGAAGCGAGCCATCCGACGGTAGGGCCCAGGATCGATCGGGCGATTTCTGCCAAACTTTTTCCATCGTGCCGGACGCTCGCTGCGAGCACCAAAAAGTCCTGGACCGCGCCTGCCAAGCAGACACCGACGATCAACCAAATCAGTCCGGGCATATAACCAAATTGGATCGCCAGAACGGGGCCGATGAGAGGGCCTGCGCCAGAGATGGCAGCGAAGTGATGGCCGAAAAGGATCCATCGATTGGTCGGATGGTAATTTTGACCATCATCCAGGCGTTGGGCAGGAGTGGCTCGGCTTTCATCCAACGAGGCGACGCGGGCGGCGAGAAACGCGCTGTAGTACCGATAGGCCACCGCCATCGCGGCCAAAACTCCCAGCATGATTGGCATTGCGTGCATCATTAGTCCGTTTGATCGGAGAGGGGTAGGATTAAAGAAACCTTGAGGGTCGCTTGCTGTAGGAACGCTCCGTAGGTAAGGTATTGGCTCGGTGGAGCGATACTAGCTTAACACGCAGCGACACGCTTTAGGCGGCCGGTTATTTGTGGATGGAGTTCCTATAGTAACCGAACGATATCGATTGGGCTTTGAATGGGTAGAGCAAAGCCCGATCCGGATCTCGAAAAGCGCAGAATCCAGTTTCAATCAGGCGGATTGGATCATGGAGTTGTTTCGTGCTTGGGCTGGTTTCCAATCGTGGAACGTGTGTTCTGGGATTGATGATTGGTATGCCGTCACTCGACCGAGTTCATCGCTTATGTTCCTTATGTAGAGAGAAGTAGCTGAATGTCTTCTGAAAAGAAATTTAAGCTCGAGTATGTATGGTTGGACGGCTATTTGCCCGAGCCCAACCTCCGCAGCAAGACGAAGGTCGTCGATACTGCGCCAAAGAGTGTCGAGGATCTCGCTCTGTGGGGATTCGACGGTAGCTCTACCCAACAAGCCGAAGGCAAGAGTTCCGATTGCGTTTTGAAGCCCGTTGCTCTCTACCCAGATAGCACGCGCGTCAACGGCTTTCTCGTGATGTGTGAAGTGCTCCTCCCTAATGGCGAGCCACACCCATCGAACTTCCGCAATACAGTGGATGAAGATCCCGACCTTTGGATCGGATTCGAGCAAGAGTACTTCTTCTTCGAAAACGGTCGTCCCCTCGGATTCCCTGAAGAGGGATTCCCAGGACCGCAGGGCCCTTACTATACCAGTATCGGTTACAAGAACTGCGGCGACATCGCGCGTCAGATCGTGGAAGAGCACATCAATATCACCTTGGACGCAGGCATTTTCCTGGAAGGGATCAATGCAGAAGTTGCCAAGGGGCAGTGGGAATTCCAGATTTTCGGCAAAGGCTCCAAGAAGGTTTGCGACGACATGTGGATCGCTCGCTATCTCTTGATTCGTCTGGCTGAGAAGTACGGCATCGACATCGAGTTCCATTGCAAGCCTATCAAGGGTGACTGGAACGGTTCCGGTATGCACACGAACTTCTCCACCAAGAAGTTGCGAGAAGAAGGTGGCAAGGAGTACTTCGAGAAGCTCATGGCTGCATTTGACAAGTATCGCGACGAACATATCGCCGCTTACGGTCCAGACAACCACCTTCGATTGACCGGTCTCCACGAGACCCAGTCGATCGACAAGTTCAATTACGGTGTTGCCGACCGCGGTGCATCCATTCGTATCCCCCACGCCTTCATCAACAACGGATACAAGGGATACCTCGAAGATCGACGTCCGAACTCGCAAGCCGATCCATACAAGATCGTTTCGCGAATTCTCAAGACGATCAAGACCGTCAGCTAATCGCTGTTACGGATTGAATCAACGAACCAAAGAGGGTGGCATGGCCACCCTCTTTTCGTTTTCATGGCCAACGATTGGAAGGGGCTTAAAAGTCCTTGCGAGGACGAGTACGAGTACCGCTTCGCTGAGTACGAGTACTGCTGCGCTGAGGAAGATAACGACGGGGAGGCTCGAAGGACAGAACTACGGTTGTTGGTCTAGGAGGAAGGGTGGGAGGACTTGAAACGAAAGCGATGGCGTTTTCCGTCTGGAGATTCCCTCGGCAACCATCGTTCGCAATTGCCATGCGGATGCGACGAGACGTTCCTGGATCGCTTCAGTTTCTTCGACGGTGGTATCGCCCATGGGCTGGACCAGCACGAGCAAATGCGATGCGTCGGGCGCGGGGATTACATCGGTGACGGCCACCAACGCCTCGCCGTGGAGGACCTCGTCGACACCGTATTCCAGGACGCGGCGAACCTGCGAACAAAGCTGGAGTGTTTTGCGATCGACGCTCGGTTGAGAGCGACCGCCGCTTCCGGTGGCAAAGTCAGGTTTTCGTGAATGGTGCTTCATACGATCCTCAAGACACAGTGTGGGAGGTTTCGGTTCGTCTAATTCTAGGGAAACCCTCGGCGGCGAGGCGATTCGTTGCTACCATGCTCGTCCATCCTGTTTTCTTGCCTGGAGCCGAACGAATGAAATCCCAATTCTTGGAAACCTTGTCCAACTCCCTCCAAAGCATGCGCGATGCGGGAACGTTTAAAACGGAACGCATTATCGGATCAGCGCAAGGAGCCATGGTGGAGTTGGAGGATGGACGCAAGTTGCTCAATATGTGCGCGAACAACTATTTGGGCTTAGCGCATCACCCGAGTGTGCAGCAGGCCGCCGAGGAGGCACTGCAGCGATGGGGATATGGGATGGCATCGGTTCGTTTCATTTGTGGGACGCAATCGATTCACAAGGATCTAGAGAAACAGCTCAGTCGATTCCTGGGGTTCGAAGATACGATCCTCTACAATTCCTGCTGGGACGCCAACGGTGGACTCTTTGAAACCATTTTGACATCGGAAGATGCCATCATCTCCGATGAACTCAATCATGCCAGCATCATCGATGGTATTCGATTGTGCAAAGCCCAGCGACTTCGCTACAAGAACAATAACATGGACGATCTTCGGGCCAAGCTCGAGGAGGCCAAGTCGGCTCGTTTTCGTTTGATCGCCACCGATGGGGTATTCTCCATGGATGGCACGATCGCAGACTTGGCCACCATTTGCCAATTGGCCGACGAGTACGATGCAATGGTCATGGTGGACGACTCCCACGCGGTCGGTTTTGTAGGGGCCAAAGGGCGAGGCACGCACGAGCACTGCGGCGTCCTTGATCGCATCGACATCATGACCGGGACACTTGGCAAAGCATTGGGTGGTGCAAGCGGCGGTTACACATCCGGCAGCAAAGAGCTTGTCGAACTGCTGCGGCAGAGGTCTCGCACGTACCTCTTTTCCAATACCATCGCCCCCCCGGTCGTCGCGGGTGCCATCCGTGCGCTCGAGATTTTGGAGCACTCCACGGATTTGCGCGACAAGTTAGAGTCCAATACGCAATTCTTCCGCGAGGAGATGCTCCGACGTGGAATGACCATTCTCCCTGGAACGCACCCCATCACCCCCGTGATGATAGGCGATGCCTCGCAAGCGGCGCAGGTTGCGCAAACGATGCTGGAGGATGGCATTTACGTCATCGCATTTTCCTACCCTGTCGTCCCGCAGGGGAAGGCCCGCATTCGAACGCAAGTCTCTGCGGCCCATGATCGGGCGCAGCTGCTCATGGCAGCCGAATCGTTCGAAAAGCGAACGAAACTGGCCAACTAGTCCACACAAAGGTGCAAGAGCGTCGAATCCGTTAGCTCCCTTCGGTCGGCAATCGGAAGCGAGGCTGATTCGTCGGAACCGGAAGACTGTGGCTGCTGTTGGGATGATTTCCTTTTTTCTGAACCCAGTTCGCTTTGGGTGCGCTGGGAGTGGCGCCCATGCTAGCAGCTGGCATGAGTTCGCGAATACGCTGGCTGAGAATTGCAGCGTCATACCACGTGAAGGAAAGGTCTGGATCGGCTGCATAGCGTCCGAGCATGCGAAGCGTTTCCGTTCGACTCGCCTCGTCGAACATAAAAATGTATTGTTCCTCGCCGCGCACTAGCGCAACGACGCTTACTTCGCCACTCATGAAGCGAACCTCCGTGCCTGTGTCCGAACTCATCCGGGATGCGATCGCACCCGAACGCGCCGCAGTGCCTGTTTGCGGCTAGCGTTCGTATCGGTAGACAGGCCACCGGAGATTCAGGCGACTTTCAAGCTGTCCGCCGCGGCTCGAGAGGGTTTCCACGATATGCTGATGACAGCAGAAACGTATAAAGTCTTCGCTGCGTTGGAGATACGATTGCCAGCCTCCGAAACGCGCGTCGTCACGAAAGTAAAAGTACTCCTGAAGGGATTGCGTGAAATCTTCGTCATTACCGTTATAGGCCTTCATATGTGAAATGACCGGCTCGTATTGAGGTACGAATGGGGCGGGTTCGGTACTCGGACGCCTTGGTATGAACCCTCGCGCATCGGGCCAATTGGGTGGATTGCCTTCATTCCCCCCTACAACGCCACTGCCGATCGCGATGGCACCGACTTGGTAAGGTTCGACGGCCAACGCGCCCTGCGAATCGGTCTGCTCTAAAACTTCTTCATGAACCTCTTCTTGGATGCCGATCGTTCGTTCCATCGAAGCATCGATCCGGAAGCTACCGTCCGCTTGTGGGATCAATGGGTTTTGCCCCTCCAACGATCGGACCTTCGCGGGCATGCGCGCTGGCTCTTCCAACGGCTCTTCCAACGGTTCTTCCAACGGTTCTTCCCACGAAGCGAACTGAATCGGAGACTTCATCGTTCGACGACGATTCGCTAGCGTTTCTACTTGTTCCTCCGAGCTTCCATTCGGTGCGGGGGCTGGCAATTCCGAACCCGGATCCTCCGCAGCCGGAAGAGTGGCCTCGGGTGCAATATCTTGTTCTTCCTGCGAGCGAACGGGAGGTGAGGCGAGATTGGGTGGCTCGGCGGACGCGGTGCCGGAGCGAGGCGTTTGAGTTGCAATTTGTTCGCGGGCCAGGGCTCTTTCGGATTCAAGCCGAATCCATTCCGGGATCTTCTTCTCTTCTTTCGTTCCCCAGGGAAGTCCATAGCCGACTGGAATGGGATGCAAACCGGGGTTGGCTGCGTACCAATTCACCTTGAGCGTCATCCGAGGGGGGTAATAAGGCGTGTAGTCCGTCACGGCACCTTGGAGGACCGCGTCCACTCCGAGGAACTGGGCGAATTGTTGAAAGTCCTCGGCGGTGGCAATGGGTCGGGCAAGCCGTTGTTGTTCGAAGGCGATGAGAGCTTGTTCGACGACGCCGAGCGGAAGGACTTCGAAGCCAGGGACCGACTGGAGTTCGTTGTAGTAGGCGAGCGAAACGCGAGCGCCGCTGAGGGTGGGTTCTTCGCTTTGGTTGCGAAACGGAAGAATCGCGACCCGAGAGAGTTCGGGAAACGGGTTGTGGTACTTCGGTTTGTACCGCACATCGGGAACCGCGGCGCACCCGGTGCACAGGAGAAGCATCCCGCAAAGCATCCCGATCGCAAACGCAATCGGTCGTCGAGCTTCTATGGATTGGTGAACCATGGGTGGAGGAGGTTTGCGAATGGAATATGGAGCATTACGAAGGGAACTCCAGGCACAGAGTTCCCTTCGTAACGCATACCTCTTTCCCCCTAGGTACAGACGGTAGTATCGGCATCCAAAGCAAATCTTCTGAAGGCAATCCAATCGTTTGAATTGTTTTTTTCCAAATTCTCCACCCAACCGGAAAAGATTCACGCAACGTATCCAGATTGCCGAATAAGAAACATGCTCCGTGATAGTGTCCTCTACCACCATCAGCGTTTTCCCTATGGAATCCCATCGCAAAAGCGAGACTTCGGATGAATCTTCCCCTCCCTTGGATGGGTGCCTCCCTCGCGGTAGCACCCGCAGTCCTGCAGTCGGTGGGACAAGTAGCGGGAAAGACGAGCGAAGCCTTTGGCGATCTGCTCTCTCAAATCCTTCATCCATCGGACAGTGGCCTCTCGGAAGCTCCACACGGGAGCGAAGCAACAGCATCCGCTGGTGATGCAACGAACTCCAAAAAGGGGTTGAGTTGGTCCGAAGTCCAGAAGTCGCTCCGAGAATGGATGGAGGGGGCGAGCAAGCGGTTGGGGGCCCCCTTTACACCTGGGACTATTTCGTTCGAGGTCGACCATCAGGATCGCTTGACCGTCCACGGGGCCGAGCCATTCCGCGAAGGGCTGGAGCAGCATTTGAGTCAGCGTCCGGATCTGGTCGATGGAATTCTTGCGCACAAAAGAAAATCGGAAGAACCACTCTCGTGGTTACCCAGTCGCAGCGCGCCGGTCGCCGGAATTTCGCCCTCCCCTTCGCAGGGTGCCAGCTCCCCGTTTCGCATCCTTCTCTGACCGTTTCGCATCCTTCTCTGACCGTTTCGCATCCTTCTCTGACCGTTTCGCATCCTTCTCTGAGCGTTCTCGGATCGGGATCTGCCACCCCTGCGATCGGGCAGAAGCGAGATGGAGTAAGATGAGCGACCTTGAGCTACTCGTTTCCTCCTGCACGGTGACCCATGTTTTTTCCAATCAGCGACGATGATCGCGAAATCACCACCGTATCCTATGTGACCTACGGGCTGCTAGCAGCCAATGTCCTGCTCTTTGTGGTCCAGCTTGTGGACCCGATGTTCACGTATGGATGGAGCGTGATACCAAAAGAGATCGTGAGCGGGATCGATCTCGTCGAACCTCAACCGTTGGAGATCCCCGGACAAGGGGTCGTGATGATCCCGCAAGCTCCTGGGCCTCCGATTGTGTGGCTCACGCTTTTGAGTTCCATGTTCATGCATGGCGGATTCGGGCACATCGCTGGCAACATGCTCTACCTATGGATTTTCGGCGACAACGTGGAGCATCGATTTGGGCACGCCAAGTTTTTGCTTTTCTATCTCTCAGCGGGGCTGGTCGGGAGCCTTGCTCAGATCTGGATGGACCCCGATAGCGTTATTCCCAACCTCGGCGCGTCCGGGGCCATTTCCGGAATTATGGGAGCTTATCTCGTTTTGTTTCCACACAATCGAATCAACGCGATATTCTTGTATCAAGTTGTTACGGTGCCAGCGATCGTGGTGCTCGGCATGTGGATTTTAATGCAATTGGTGAGTGGTTATGGTTCCATCGCTGCGACCACCGTCTCCGCGGGCGGTGTTGCTTATCTGGCTCACATCGGTGGTTTTGTGGCAGGGGCTGCGGCCGCAGCCTTCTGCAGGATGCAGATGCCTGATGAACCCGACAGCGTGCTATATCGACAATACCGACGTGACCCACGCGATCGGCGGCTTTGGTAGTCCACTCGGCTTGCCTAGCCCATCATGCAAAATGCCATCGCTGGTTGGCGATGGCATTTTGACATTCAAGGAGTCGACGGAGGAGAATTCTGAATCGGTTGGGCGTTAAGCCAACCCCAGACGTTCTTTCGGATCCTTCAGGGCGTGCTGCAATCGATTGAGCGCTTCGGTTTCGATTTGCCTTACGCGTTCGCGTGTCAGACCGAGTTCGGCACCGATTTCTTTCAGTGTATGGGGGGGAGTGTCCCCCAGTCCGAAGCGGAGTTTCAGCACCGTTGCTTCTCGGGTATCGAGCGTCCCTAGCAGTTCGATAGCAGTTTTCAAGACATCGTGGTCGAGGAGCGCTTCGTCAGGGCTCTTCAACCTTTCGTCCATCACCATCTCTCCAAGTGACCATCCGGAGTCAGACTGATCGCTTTGAGGGGTGGCATTGTAGACTTGGATCGCTTTTTTGATGATCGGGAGCTTCTTCTTGGGAAGACCCAGAACGCGAGCGACTTCTTCTTGCGTTGGCATTCGCCCAAGTTCATCCGAGAGTCTCGCAGTGGCTCGACGCCATTTGCTCAGCAGTTCGACCATGTAGGCCGGAATGCGAATGGTCTTTGCGGAGTTGATCAGTGCGCGTTTGATCGACTGCTTGATCCAATAGCTGGCGTAGGTGCTGAATCGCGTCCCCATGTCAGGATCAAACCCTTCCACAGCGCGCAGCAATCCCAGGTTTCCCTCTTCGATGAGATCTTGCAGCGCGAGACCTTTGCCCACGTAGCTGCGAGAAATGTTCACCACGAGTCGGAGATTCGCTCGGACCATTCGGTCTCGGGCAGCCGCATCTCCTTTCGCAATCGCTCTGGCGAGCATTTGCTCATCCTCGGCCGTTAAGAGCTTGGTCTCGTTAATCTCACGGAGATAGGTCTCCAGGGGAGATTGAAGCTGTGCACCATCCTTGGGACTGCGTCGACGAGAGATCGAACGGATCTCTTCGTCCTGTGGCTCCTCCACTTCGTCTAAGTATGGGCCAGTTTTTGCCATGAAAGCTCCGATGCTTGGTCGAGGGGCTTCTAGGGAATGCCGAACGGACAATCCGAAGCTAGATAGCATTCCACCCCTGCCGTATCGTCGAGGGAATGCAGGCATATCCAAAGAATTCGCCCAGGGATGGCGTGTAGCGATTATTCTCGACGCGCAAAGCCTTTGCCTGTAAACCCTTCCGCCGTACAATCCTCGACTTCGGCGCATCGGTTAACGTCCTCAAAAGGCGGACAATCGGCGTATGGGTTACAATGGCCGCTCCGCACGCTTCCTCGTTTACCTCTGTTTCTGGATTCCAATGCTTTCTCCCACTGCAGTCCCTTTGACCGATTCGATTTGGCATTCGCTTGCAGCCTCGGTTCTAGCTGGTCAAGAGATCAGCCGTTCCCAAGCGTTATCGATTCTCGAGTCCTCCGACGAGGAGTGGCTGGATCTTTTGGGGGCTGCCTATCGAATCCGCCACCAGTACTTCGGAAAGACAGTCCAGCTTTATTTCTTGATGAATGCGAAGAGCGGTCTCTGTCCTGAGGATTGCCACTACTGCAGCCAGTCGAAGATTTCGGATGCTCCAATTCCCAAGTACAACATATTGAGCCGTGACAAGCTCATGGATGGAGCGAGGTTGGCTGCGGAACGCAAAAGTAAAACCTATTGCATCGTCATCAGTGGCCGGGCCCCCAACGAGCGAGAGATGAAGGCGGTCGAGACGATTGTTCCCGAGATCAAGCGGACCTATGGCCTCAATATCTGCGCCTGCTTGGGACTTCTCAACGAGGATCAGGCCAAGCGATTAAAGGCGGCCGGCGTCGACAAGGTGAATCACAATTTGAACACCAGTCGCGAGCATTATGCCGAGATCTGCACGACCCACACTTTCGACGATCGCGTGGAAACGCTTCAGCATGTGCGCAATGCAGGCATGCAGCTCTGCAGCGGCGGCATCATTGGGATGGGAGAAAAGAAAGAGGATATCGTCGAGATGGCATTCTCCTTGAAGGAGTTATCGGTCGAGTCGATTCCGCTGAATTTTCTGCATGCGATCGATGGCACTCCTTTTGAAAAGCAGGAGTATCTGAACGCACGCGATTGCATCCGGGCCTTGTGCATGATGCGATTCGTGAACCCTCGCAGTGAATTGCGCATTGCGGGTGGCCGTGAACGACACTTGCGATCGTTGCAACCGTTTGGTCTGTTTGTAGCGAATAGTATTTTTGTTGGCGATTACTTGACCACGCAGGGGCAGCCACCCGAAGAGGATTACAACATGATACGAGACTTAGGATTTGAGGTCACTGACAGCTGCGCTGGACCCGAGGAGCCTTGTTGCTGATAGGCTCTCACGAGCTGTTTCCGGGTGATGTGGCATTCTCTCCTTAATCGTCACACCTGCCTCCAGGCGTTACTTGTTCGCCATGCGGAGAAGCCCTACCCGTTCCATTTCTATTTTGAGAGGTTTTGGGAACATTTGTTTTAGATTTCTAAGCGGAGTGCTAAGGTTGCTGACCCACAAGTCAGCTTGGAACCCATCCCGCTAGGAAAGGACATCCCGAAATTTATGCTCATGCGGCACCCGCTTCCTGATCTGCAATTCGCCTACCGCTTGCCGTACGGTGCAAACGTCCACGAACGTGGCGTTCAGTTCACGATCTTTAGTCGATCGGCAACCCAAATGCGGTTGTTGCTCTACACGGACGTGAACGACCGTGAGCCAAGCGAAATCATCGAGTTCGACCGCAAGGCGGATCGATGGGGAGATGTCTGGAGCATCTTTGTTCCAGGACTCAAACCAGGGCAACTCTATCACTTGCAAGCCAACGGGCCCTTTGATCCGGAGTCGGGTCAGTGGTTCGATGGCAACGCACGACTTATCGACCCGTATGCCAAAGCGCTCGCGGGTTGCTGTCAACAAACAACCGATGGTGTCATTCGCCCTCCCAAATGCGTGGTGGTCGATGATGCATTCGATTGGGAGGGAGATCGTCACATCCGACGCCCCTTGAGCGACTCCGTCATCTACGAAATGCACGTGCGTGGATTCACCCAGCACAAATCCTCGAGCGTCCAGCACCCTGGAACCTACCTGGGTGTCATCGAGAAGATTCCCTACCTGAAAAGTTTGGGAGTGACCGCCGTCGAATTGATGCCCGTGCATGAGTTCCCGATTCTCGATGTCTACGGAAACGTTCCCGAACGTCAAAATTACTGGGGTTACGACCCCATGAACTTCTTCTCTCCCCACCGAGGCTACTCGCATTCGAAAGAACCGGGTGCCCAGGTGCACGAGTTCAAGGAGATGGTCAAAGCCTTGCACCAAGCAGGAATCGAAGTCATCCTCGACGTGGTTTTCAATCACACCTGCGAAGGAAACGAACGGGGTCCCGTCCTTTCGTTCAAGGGGCTGGAGAACCAGGTCTATTACATCCTCAATTCAGGCGGCGCGCACTATAGCAACTACAGCGGCTGCGGAAATACGTTCAACGGCAATCATCCTGTTTGTCGCGAATTGATTTTCCATTGCCTACGCCACTGGGTGCACAACTACCACATCGATGGTTTCCGTTTCGATTTGGCGAGCATCCTGTCTCGCGATCGATACGGCAATCTGATGCCCAATCCACCCTTGGTTGACTTGATCGCAGAAGACCCCATGCTGGCCGATACGAAAATTATCGCCGAGGCATGGGATGCTGCGGGAGCCTACCAAGTCGGATCGTTCGGCGATCTGCGATGGGCCGAGTGGAACGGGCGATTCCGAGATGATGTGCGACGGTATTGGCGCGGCGATGGCGGCATGGTCGGTGCGATGGCCACCCGGTTGAGCGGATCTTCGGATCTGTATGAACACGCGGGTCGCGCACCGTACTGCAGCATCAACTTCGTCACGTCTCACGATGGCTTCACCATGAATGACCTTGTTACCTACAAGGAAAAGCATAACGAAGCGAACGGGGAAGGAAACCGCGACGGGGACAACAACAACTGCAGCGACAACTACGGAGTCGAAGGCCCCACGAAAAAGAAGGCCGTCGAAAACATCCGCGTTCGACAGATCAAGAACATGATGTCGACACTCTTGCTGAGCCAAGGTGTGCCGATGATCGTGATGGGGGACGAAGTCCGACGCTCGCAGCGAGGCAATAACAACGCGTACTGCCAAGACAACGACATATCGTGGTTCCATTGGGATCAAGTCGATTCGCAGAGCGAGATGTTCCGCTTCACCCAATCCTTGATCGAGTTCCGCAAGATGCAGCCCTCGCTCCGAAGGCAGCAATTCTTGACCGGACGCCCCCAGGATCAACGAGGCATCCCTGATGTCAGCTGGTTCGAGTCGACTGGAAAACCGATCCACTGGGACGCCCCCAATGGAACGTTGGTTTGCTGGCTCGGCAAACCAACGCCAGCGGAAGACCCCGAAGGCTTTGGACGCGATATCCTGATCATGCTCAATGGAACCCCCGAGACCAAACAATTCATCATGCCGGCCGCAACTCGCGGGATCCGATGGCGATTGTTTATGGACACAGCGAAGGAGTCCCCCAAAGACGTGTATCCTGATCTCGACGGTCCTTTGGCTCCAGCTAGCCGTCAAATCGAATTGATCTACCGATCCTCCATGGTTTGGATCGGCGATCAGTAAGAAAGAGGAAAGAAAGTCCTCCCAAGAATTCCATGCGTCATGCAAGCTCGGTTCGCCGGCTTGCTTTAGGCGGACAACGCCGGATGTTTCGGAGCAAGATATTGCACCGAAGCACTCCGGCGTGTCAATTCATTCGGGTAACGCGCGTTGGAGCTGCTTGCTCCGAACAAGACCGTCGGTTTAGACCTTGATCTCGAAACCCTTGCGACTCTCTCGCTTGAGGAATGCGTTGGCTTGTTCGTCGCCGACGATTTCCCGCTTCACAGGATCCCATGTAAGTTCGCGGCCTAAGCGGATCGCGATATTGGCCAGATGGCAGGTTTCGAGCATCCGATTATGGGTCCAAACATCCGAGATCGGCTGTTTGCGAGATCGCATGGATGCGATGAAGTTATCGGTGTGGTTCTCGCTAACGGGACCGCCGTAGACTTGTTCAATCGCTCCTTCTGGAAGCGGATTGCTTTCAAGTTCTTCGATAGGTTTGCCGGTGATTTTCCCTCGATTGACGAAGAATCGACCCTTTGTTCCTTCGAAGAGAATTCCGTTATCCCCTTCGCTGGTGATGACCATAGGGATGTCCCCGGGCATGTTGACGAGGATCTCGAATTTGGTCGGCGAGTTATAGCGATCGGCTACCTTGGGATTTCCGTTCTCGTACTCGACTGGTAGAGAGAAGCTTACCGGTGTGATCTTGTTCGGGCCCGTTTCGGCAGCACCCAGCGCCCAAGTCGCGATATCGACGTGGTGTGCCCCCCAATCATTCATTTGACCACCTGAGTATTCATACCAGTTTCGCCAAGCGTAATGGCAGTTGGTGTAGAGGGGAACTCCTCCACCATATCCCTTGCGAATCTCGGGGAGGGCGCGGTAAGCGACCTTCGGAGCAGGCCCGAGCCACATGTCCCAATCCAGCCCCTCGGGCACATCGATGGCAGGTAGTTCCGGTGATCCTGTTGCACCATTGATGCCGCATGTCACTTTCTTGATTTCGCCGATCCTGCCGCTTCGAACGAGGGCGACGGCGGTGAGAAAGCGATTGTCGAATTCCGTTCGCTGCATCGTGCCGACTTGGCAAATCCGTCCCGTTTGCTTCACAACCTTTTCGATCAGCTTCCCTTCTTCGATGGTCAACGTCAGAGGCTTTTCGCAGTAGACATCTTTGCCTGCGAGCAAGGCTTCCACGGTGATCTTCGTGTGCCAATGGTCGGGAGTAGCGATCATCACCGCATCGATATCTTTGCGATCGAGGATCTGGCGATAGTCTTTGTAGCCTTCAGCAGCCTTACACGTTTTGTTTTTGAGTTTTTCGTTGATTGCGCCCAGTACATTCGCATCGACATCCGCGAAGGCAGCGAAGTCGGCGTACTTGGTCGACTTGTCTGTGATAGTCCAGCCTTGATTCCTGAGCCCAATGGTGGCGAAGACAGGCCGTTCATTAGGAGAATAAAGAGCTCGTGAAACGCCGGCGGCTCCTACGAAATACCCTGAGCAAGCGGCGACGGACGTGGTCTGCAGAAAACTGCGACGACTGGTGTTCCTAGAAGTGGTCATAAAGTGCCTTTCGATGATAAGAATCTGCTTGCGAGTCAACCGCAACGACGGAACGTATACGCACGACCCCGAATCGTACTTGCGCCCCAAGCGAAACGCAAGCACACGGCCCCACAAACAGCCCCTAAGGGGCATTTACTCCCCTTTGGCAAAATCGACTCAGACCAGTTGAGTGCCGGGGAGGTATACTTTCTTGTTTTGAAAGGCGAGGAGATTCTCGGAGGTGACGCGTGCGATTTCGGAAAGGGCTTCGCGGGTCAAGAAAGCTTGATGGGCCGTCAGCAGAACGTTGGGAAAGGTCAGCAACAGCGCAAGTTCGTCGTCTTGGAGAATTTTCCCAGACAAGTCCTCAAAAAAGACCCCTTCCTCCTCTTCGTAGACGTCCAAGGCGACGCTGCCGATATGCCCGGATTTGAGATATTGGATCAGCGCACTGGTATCGATGAGTTTCCCACGGGAGGTATTCACGATCGTCACGCCAGGTTTGGTCCATCCGAGCGAGGTCGCATCGAGTAGGTGGTACGTTTTATCGGTGAGCGGGATATGCAGAGAGAGGATGTCGCTTTGACGAAACAGCAATTCCTTATCGACATATTCGACTCCGCTTCGCTCTGCCCAATCGCGATCGGGGTACTCATCAAACGCAATAACTTTGGCATCGAATCCACGGAGAATCTGAGCCGTCACTTTTCCAATCCGCCCCGTTCCGATGATGCCGATCGTCTTTCCTGCGATATCGAATCCAACCAACCCGTGCAACGCAAAATTCTGCTCGCGGACTCGATTGTAGGCTCGGTGCAACTTTCTGTTTACCGCGAGCAACAGCCCTACCGTGTGTTCCGCAACAGCATGGGGTGAGTACGCGGGAACTCGCACCACCGCAATCCCGAACTCCTTGGCGGCGTTCAAGTCGACATTGTTGAACCCTGCGCATCGCAAGGCAATGATCCGGACTCCTTGTTGCCGAAGACGGTCCAATACCTCTCGGTCGCATCGATCGTTGACGAAGATGCAGATCGCTTCGCAGCCTTGCGCGGCCTGGGCCGTTTCGGGGGACAAGCGAAAATCGTGGAATCGCCAATGCAGGCGTTCGTCGTGCATGGCACCGAGAAGGTGTTCGCGGTCGTAAACCTTCGTATCGAATACCGCAACATCCATGTGAAAGACCTTGTTTGGGGAAAGGAACTAACGTTGCAAGCGAATCGTTTTCCACTTGCCGTCGATGGAAAAGCGAATTTCGTTCCAATCCATGGCGAGTTTGGCGGATTCGCCTCCGAACTCACGAATGTAATAGGCGCGTTGCTGGGGGGCAACGCTATCGGGTGGATTGGATTTAGCGCGCTCGACGCGATCCGGGCGCGCCAGCACGGGCACACCGAGCACACTTTGAATCTTCAATCCGTAGCCATCCGACGTGAGTTCGTGGTATCGCAAATCCAGCTTCCGGCGGGCGTCGACCGATGCAGGTTTCTCCAATTGATCAAGCAGCCATAGCTTGGTGATCCAATCGATACGCCCTACAAGCTCTTTGGATGGGGAACTGGTATCGTCGGACAAATCCAAATAGTTGAGAGTGGATTGCCAATGATGAAGAATCTTCCAAGCTTCATTGGGAACATTGTGCGATTGCTCGAGCATGTTTCGCACTTGGGACGCGTACGCATTTTGAATCTCGGACGCTTGCCACTGCGAGTCACTGGTGTCGGTTGCCTTGGCGAGGAGCATCCAATCCGTCGTAAAGCGATGCAACGATTGGATGGGTGAACGGAGTCGAGGAAGGATGGCAGTGGGATTTTGTTCCACTAAATCCAACACCAAAGCCGTGCTTCCCATTCGCAGATACTGGGACACTTGGCACACGCCTGAATCCCCCACGGCAATCTCGACTCTCTGCTTCTGCCGGAGAAGCCCGAGAAACCCCTTGATCGAGAAGGGACTGCCAAAGCAGAGTTGCCGTAGCCAATTGTCACAGCGAAAAACGGGGCGGCTGCGGCTGTAGCCGCCAAAGCCGATCATGCAGTTGATTTGTTTCCCTCGCGTACTGATGCTGAATCGACCCGCTTCATCAATGCAGCCGCTCCCATCCAGAATACAGCGGCTCGCGAAAAATGCACCGAGCTGCCTGCGGTAGGGGCGCAACGCAAATAGCTGAATGTTGCACCAAAGCAACCACGCGAGAGGGCTATGCAGCACGCGCAATCCCTGTGCGCATAGAATCAACCAACGGGTCGCAATATAAGGCGTCTCGTCCGATTTCCGAGTTGCAGAATCCGAACCGCCTTGGCGAGACCTGCCCCGTCGCATCAACCAATGGATCGAGCCTTCCGCCCGCGCCAAGAGCACAATCCAGAGAATCCAAACGGCTGCAAGAAATCGATAGGCCAGGACCCAAGGCAACAAAAGCAGCACACCCATCCGCCAACCGACAAGCCAGCCTCCTTGGGCAATGCGGACGTCGTAGGATTCATGTTGGCCGTACGTGTGTCCGTGCCCATCGTGATTCCCCTGCACCAAACAGATGTTCTCGTCTGGGCAACTCTCCTCGACCGCCGACACGGCCAAATCTCGGATTCCCCATTGCGACTCCAACAGCTGAAGCGGACTGGTGCACTCCGCTGTCGCCGACTCGAGCAAAACACGCCGGAAATCGGGGGAAGAACCATTTTCCAAGGAATAGCTGCCGCCATTTGCGAGGAAATATCGGAACCCGTTTCGCAAGCTTGGGACGGCCGGAGTGGTCCGCTTTACCGAAGCGATGAAGCGATGAAAATCGAAGGGAACTTTGGGTGCGCTCCCCCAATGCATGATCGCATACTCGGTCTCCAAGCCCATCACGCGCTGCAAAATGGGGAGATTACTCTCCCGACAGCCCTGCGTCGCTCGCTTCGAGGTATGCGTGTGGCTCTTTCGAACTGTCTTTCCCAATCGAGTATCCCAATGCTTCTAGAGACAATGGTTTGGCTCCCGATTCCGTCCCTTGATCGCTAGCAATCGATTGCGGTTGGTTCGATCTTGGCTGGTTCGCTATCCCTATTGTAGCTGACCGGTCCGCAGCTGAATCCTCTTTTTTCATTTTGTCCCCTTTCATCAAAAGTTTCCAAGATCCGGGAATCACTCCCGAAATCCTCCTTGTCCGTGCCCCTCATGTCCAGTCGGTCTTTGCAGGATTTTGCGATCTACAACGGGTAGATACGATCCTCGGACGGCGCGATGAATGGGAGCGGCAGCGCGGTTTGTACCGCCTGTTTCATCTGCGATTGGGGGAAATACCATGTTGAAGAAAATACTGATCGGATCTGCTCTCGTGGCTGGCACAGGAGCTCTCATCGGCGGGACCTCGGCGATGAGCTACGTCAGGACGGGATACCACTCGGTGCGGGATCATATCAAAGACCAAATTCCAATCGATTTGGAAATCAAACGGGTTCGTGACATGATCCACAATCTCAAGCCGGAGATTGCCGAGAACCTTCGAATTATCGCCCGAGAAGAAGTCGAAGTCGCGAAGCTGCAAAAAGAAGTGCAGTCGAAAGGAACGAGTCTGACCAAATCGAAAGAGGCGATTCTGCGACTCAAAGACGATTTGCAAAGCGGGGTGAAGTTCGTGTCGTACGGTGGTCGGACCTACGATATGGACCAAGTCAAAAAGGATTTGAACGACCGCTTCAAACACTTCCAAACCCAAGAAGCTACCTACGACAAATTGGAAAAGGTTCTGGAAGCTCGCGAGAAGAATCTCGATGCAGCCCGCCGCAAACTGGATGCAATGCTGGCGGCGAAACGTCAACACGAGGTGACGGTCGAGAATCTACAAGCCCGTTGGACGATGCACCAAGTCGTAGACGCCAGCAGCCAATACTCGCTGCACGACAGCTCGCTGAGCAACGTGCGTGAAACACTGGATGATATCTCGACACGTTTGGATGTCGCCGAGAAGATGATGAATCTCGATGAGTCCACAAGCGGAATCCCCGTACTCGAAGAGGCTGCTCCCGAAGATCTGGTGGATCAAATCACCCAATACTTCGGGACCCATGCCGCCGATTCCGAAGCGTTAGCGGACAAGTAGTCTCGCATGCGTAGCGGTTAGTCGATCTCGTACTTTCGCATTTTTTGGCGAAGCGTCGATCGGTGCAAACCGAGTTTGGCCGCCGTGGCCGCTCGGTTGAACTGCAGGCGATGAAAAAGCTCCTCCAAAAGGGGTGGCTCGACCACAGCGAGAAAATCTTCGTAGAGCATTCCATGTTCTTCCTCGCTGTTCGCTCCCTCCTGCTGACTGAGATGGTCCAACAACCAGTGTTTGACCGCACTGGTTAGCTCCACCTCGGATTGGCGAGAGCCAACCATTCGGGGTGCGTTGCGAGCGTCCAGCACTGTCGCTGCCTTTCGAAGATCCTCCGCATTCAATGCGTTTCCGTGCGACGCGACGGCTGCGCGCTCGACCGTGTTGCGGAGTTGCCGCACGTCCCCGGGCCACTCCTGTTCCGCAATCCAAGCCTTCCCGTCCGCTTCGATTCGCATCCCGTCGACACGGCATCGCGCTGCCAAAGCTTCGGCGATCTCCGTAGCATCTTCTTGGCGACTCCCAAGCGACGGGACTTCGATGCGCAAAACTTGTAACCTGCGTTCCAAGTGAGGATCGAATTCACCCTGCTCGACCAAGTCCCTTAACTCACGCGTCGACGACACGATTACCCGGCCTTGAAAGGGCAAAGCCTGGTGAGAATCAAATGGCAGGTAACTCCCTTGGTCCAGAACCCGCAGCAACTGCAACTGCACGCTCCGCGGCAAGTCCGCCACCTCCTCGATAAACAGTGTCCCTTGTCCGACAAGCCCGAGGAGTCCGGTTTTGAGCGTCCTCGATTTGATAGAGTCTTTCGAGGATTCGAGAAATGCACAACCAACAAACTCCCGTTCCAATGCCGACAAAGAAATGGTCGATGGCAAGATCGATAGGAACGGCTGGGCGGCTCGATCGCTGTTGCGATGAATGGCCGATGCCACGGACTCCAAGGGCGCTCCCTCGGGACCGGTGATGAGGACCGGTTGCTCGCTTTGCGACGCCACCGCTATCTGACGGTAGACCTGCTGAATACGCGGGGATTTCCCAAGCAACAACGCTTCTTGAATCGACAAAGAAAAATCGATAGCCACGGTTGGTTGGTCCCGTTCCGCCATGGCTTTGTCGATCGCTCGCAACGCATCTTTCAAGTCGAAGGGTTTAACAAGGTATTCGAAAACCTTGGCCCGCATCGCTTTGACCGCCGTATCGAGATCTCCGAACGCCGTCATCAAAATGATCGGCACATGAGGGCGATGCTGATAGAAAGCTTCTGCGACCGAAAACCCATCCTTCTTGGGAAGCCGAATATCGGTGACCAAAACATCGCAGGGTAGCTGGCTATCCGCAGACGATTGGATTGCGCTCTCTGCATTCGAATAAACACTCGTTCGCAATCCGTGGGCTTCGATCGCTTTGCGCAACGACCAACAGATGGCGGGCTCATCGTCCACGATCCAAACGACCGGAGTCGGTGCATTGAGTTGTTTAGGAAGCGACATGAATATTTTCTAATGGAATCATGACTTCGAAAAGGGTTTTGTCATCTTCACGCCCCCATCGAATCGTTCCACCCACAGACTGAACAATCTGCAGGCACATCGCTAGCCCGAGCCCAACCCCTTCTGGTTTGGTGGAGGCGAAAGGTTCGAACATGGAAGCCGCGATCTCGGGACTTGGGCCCGGTCCGTCATCGAGCACTCTCCAGCGTGCGCTGGAGGAGGGCTGATCGATGGTGTCGAACTCCAATCGGATGTTTCCGCCCGTTCCAACCGCTTCGATGGCATTGACCAACAAGTTCAGGAGGACATTGACCATGCTTTGTCCGGCGGGGACGACCAAACGGTTCATCGTAGCCCGTTCCGATCGTTTGTCATCCATCGGCGGAAAAACGTCCAGCGAGACGCTTCGGTGCATTGCCATAGGGCCCACCAATTCCAGGACCGTGCGATTGATCTCCTCGATCTTCATCGGTACCGAAGACGAACCACCCGATGGAGAGCGAACCGCCAGCAATCGTTTGATCTGCGACTCCGCCAAGTCCAATTGTTTGAGCGCGATTCCCAACGTCTCATGATTGGGATCTTCAGACGGAATCGTTTGAAGGGCCAATCGAGCGCCGGTCAAATGATTTCGCAACTCGTGAGCCAGTCCGCTTCCCAGCATGTGGATCAATCGGGAGCGTTCGTTTCGAGCAATCTGCTTCTGGGATTCTTCAAGCTGCTCTCCCATCGAGTGGATCGACGTTTGCAACATCCGGATATCATCCTCCGGCCCCGATGCAGGAGGATGTTCAAACTCTCCTTCCGCGATCCGGGCGACCTCCGAGCGAAGATCTTCGATGCGATCGGATAGGCGACTGGCGGTCCACGCAGCGACGATCGCAATACCGATCGACGAAAGGATCCCTGTGATCAGTGGAAGAGCAAAAATCATCCACCCGTCCCCCCTTTGTCGGGCGGGTTCGATGACAAGGAGCCGTTCGGAATCCGTGGCTACCGAAAGGAGCCTCACCGATTCCCCCGCCATTTTTCCTTCCAGCAGATAACGGTTGCTGCGAGATGGGACTCCGACTCGGATCGGCGAATCGAGGGATCGGCGGACCCAAGCCTCTTCGTTTGATGTGAATGCGATCGTGGATTCCAAAAGGATCCACACCTTGCTGGTCCCTGTCCCGTTGAGGGAAGGATCTTCAAGATGGAACCAAGCAAACTCCAATCCGGTTAGTTCATGGAGTTGCTCCAGGACATTTCCCGTTTTGGGAAACGGTGCTTGCACGATCAACTCACCCATGTTCTGCATCCGGGTTGCCGAGCTTTGTCTGGAAGCTCGATCGGCAGACCATTTGGAGACGCTCGCCACCCCGACTCCCGTGAGCAGGACGGCGAGCAAGATCGGAATGAGGAATTGCCGGAGGATCGATTGCGGTCGAGCTAGCTTCGACCAATGGATCGCGTTGGGCACCCTCGTCTTCCTCGCTACTTCACCAAGAGCTCATCGGGCATGATCGCCCAAATCGTCGGCATCGAACGGCCGCGAGGTTGGGAATAGCGAAGGAGCGTCCGAAGGGTGTCGAGTCGGAACCCGAGACCGCTGAGCGTTTGTTGCAGCTTGGATTCCACATCGCGAACAATCGGCGAAGCGATCTCTGCGTCATCCTCGCCGTCGCTTAAGAGATCGAGAAGACTCATGCCCGAGGGCGCATCGGGACGGTGCACGACTTTGTAATTAGCGACTTGTGCCTTTTTGGAGACGACAGCCAAACAGTCGTCGAGTCCTCCAATTTCATCGATCAATCCGGCTTGTTTCGCTTGATCACCCGACCAGACGCGTCCCCCAGCCAATCCTTTCAGTTTCTCAACGGGGAGTTTGCGAGACTCGCTCGCGTAAACGAGAAACTTGTCGTAAACCGCATCGATGAAACGTTGCATATTCGCGATTTCGTCGTCCGACCAAGCTCGATCGACGGCATCCGAAGATGCGGTGGGGTCGAGGGCTACGGATTCGACATGGATCCCGACTCGTCGCATGAGCGAACCAAAGCTGAGTTTGAGCGAGAAGACACCGATCGATCCAGTGATTGTTCCGTGTTCCGCATAGATCGGTTCACCGATACAAGTCACCCAATAGCCCCCCGACGCGGCTACGCTTCCCATCGAGAAGATTACCGGCTTCTTCTTGGCCAATTCGGCAAGGGCTTGGCGAATCGCTTCGCTCGCGGTCGCGCTGCCGCCTGGCGAGTTGATTCGTACGACGACACCTTTGACTTTGTCATCTTGCATCAGCTCTTCGATCGCTTTCACCATCGGACCTGACACGATCGAGCCCGGGGATGCCGACTTGCCATCGACAATCGCACCTTGTAGGTGGAGAACGACGATGGAGTCCTCGCGAAGTTTGGTCGTCGATTCTTTGGGACCGGCCATGGATTTGCCGATCAATTCAAAGAGCGACATTTCCCGTTTCGGTTTGGATTTAGGACGGGTCCATTCAAGTTCGGAGCCCACCAGCTCGGTGACGGTCTTTTTCATCGAACCGTAGGGAGCCAGTTTGTCGACCAATCCGGCTGCGAGCGCGTCGGCGGGGAGCAGCATCCGTTTCTTTTGAAGTTCTCGAACGGCGGCTGTTGTGAGTCCTCGTCCCTTTGCGATTCGCGAAACTTGCGACGCGTTGATCGACTCCAACATTTTCAAGTAATGATCTTTCAAGTGCTCGCTCATCATCGGGTTCATATAGGGCTCGACAGCACCCTTGAAGTCTCCCGCGCGCACCACGGAGGCTTTGACTCCCACCAGATCCATCGCTTCGCGGTAGAACATCGTGTTCATGGACGAGGAGGGCATATCGACGGATCCGAAGTCGGCGAGGATGACTTCATCGCATTGGGACGCGATGGCAAGATGGACGTTGGCAGCGTTTTCCAGCCAAGCGATCGTCTTTTTTCCCTTCGCTTTGAATCGCTCGAGTCTGCGAGAAAGTTCGTCGAGCTGCGCGGTGTTGAACGATAAGTTGGAATCGGAAAGATCGAACAGGACGGACACGAGATTCTCCTCGGCTGCCATTTCCTCCAAGTAATCGCAGAGTTTGAAGAACGATTTCGGTTTGCTCAAGGAGCCCCCTAGAAGGAGTTCGGTGGGATCGATTCCACCTGGCGTTGCGATGTCCTCGTAACTACCGCTCAGAGCAAGCCAGCGAAGTTGTTTCTTGGCGACCGGCTTTTCCTTCGGGGTAACTTTTCGTTCAGCCGGCTTATCGACTGCCTTCTCGGTCGGTTTTGCGTCGTCGATCGGTTTTGCCTCTTCCGTCGGCTTGGCATCGAGCTTATCCGTCGATTTCTCCGCCACGGCCGATTTCTCCGCCACGGCCGATTTCTGTGAGTCGGCTGATTTCTGTGAGTCGGCCGATTTGTCCGACTCTGTTTTGGTTGAGGGCGAGTCCTCTTGCTTGGGAGCCGCCGCTGGGTTTCCCTCTTGCCAGGCCAGCGGGGAAGCAAGCGATTGTCCCGTCAGAGTTACTGGATTGAGCCAAGGCGTTTGGGAACGGGTGGCGATTTCGGAGAGAAAAAGGGAAAAGAGGGTCAGCAGTCCAAGAATCGCCACGGAGCGCACGGGTGCCGCAATAGAAATACGCATAACAAGACCTAGATTTCGATGACGCTGTTTCGATGAAGCTGTGTGGATATCGCAGTTTCGATGAATCGATTCGAGAGGAGATTCCTTTAGTATAGCTCGACACTCCCTCGCGACGCGGAGATCTCGCGTTGGAGCGGGCTAAAAGTTGGGCAAAATTGCGGTTTGCCTCAGTCCTCTCCTCCATCACAATAGAGGGGAGCGTTCGACTCGTCGCGGTTGCCATTCGACTTGTCGCGGTTGCATTGTCGTCTTTTAGGCCCACTCATTTTCACGCCGGAGTTTTCGCATGATCGTCACGATAGATGGCCCAGCGGGGGCCGGCAAAAGCTCGATTGCCAAGCGGCTTGCGGATGCTCTCGGTTTTGAGTTTCTCGACACAGGTGCGATGTACCGGGCGGTGACCCTTTATTGCTTGGACCACCAAATCGACTTGACCGATGCCGAGGCCGTTGCTCGGATCGCCAATTCGTCCGATATCCAGTTCGACGGGGCGCGTGTGATGCTCAACGGCAAGGATGTCAGCCGTGAGATTCGCGAACCGCGAGTCACGGAGGCAATCAAAGAAGTGGCGGACAACACGGCCGTGCGAGTTTGCATGGTGGCCGCGCAGGTACGATGGGCCGCAGGGAAGAACGCGGTGACCGAGGGACGCGATCAAGGAACGGTGGCTTTTCCCAGCGCGGAGTGCAAGATCTTTTTGACGGCTTCTCCGGAGGTTCGCGCCGAACGCCGCTTTCTACAACTGCAGGAAAAGAGCCTACCCGCCGACTTGAACGCCATCCTCCGTTCCCAAATCGAGCGGGACCAGCACGATCGCTCGCGACCTGTGGGAGCTCTCGTGAAGGCGGAAGATGCGATCTCGGTCGATACCGATTCACTCACCGAAGATCAAGTGTTAGAGCAGTTGATCGATATTGTTTGCCAACGTTGCGACGCCAATCACTTGAGCCGCCCTGTCTTGCGAGATCGAGCGGGAACCCCTTACTCCGACTGCGAGACGTCAGCGACACGTTCCTAACAGGACGCGCTCGAAAAGCGAAAGGACAGACGTGGCGAAAAACCAAAGCTGGATCGGGAGACTTCAAGTAGGATTTCGAAGGGTGTTCTACCGATGGTTGCAATTTGTCTCGCGCATGACGGCATCCCTTCTTTTTTCCTTTCGAAGCGAAGGCCAACATTACTTGGATTTTGAAGGAGGGGGCATGGTTCTCTCCACGCATCAATCCATGATGGATCCGGTTCTGATAGGAATGGTCGTCAACCGTCGCTTGAATTATTTGGCCCGGAAGACACTTTTTCACAATCCCCTTTTCGCCTTCCTGATTCGTACGTTGGATGCGATCGAGTTGGATCGGGAACGGGGCGGTTTGAGCGGCCTGAAGGAGATGCTCAAGCGACTGAAGCGAGGGGAATTCGTGTTGATGTTTCCCGAAGGAACTCGAACCATGGACGGTTTCGTCGGTCCCGTCAAACCCGGGTTCATTCCCATCGCGAGGCGTTCGGAAGTCCCCTTGGTCCCCGTCGCCGTGGTAGGAGCCTACGATTGTCTTCCTCGGGGAACGAAGCTGCCGACGCGGCGGCCGATTGCGGTGGTATTCGGGGAACCCATTCCGTCCGTTCTTTATATGTCGTGGGACGATACGCAACTTCTTGCCGAACTCACCGCGAGGCTTTTAGCACTCGATGAACGTGGACGCCAGCTAACCCATGCCCAAGAATCTTGAATTCCGAACTTGCCCCTTTTGCGGCAAATCGGTCCGAAGCGATGCGGTGCGATGCCATCGATGCCAACGTTCGTTCGGCCAAGCTGGCGTCGAGGAATCGATCGGTTCCGAACATGGCGCTGCACCTTATGGTGGATACGATTCCGACGAAGATGACTTCGACTACGATGAGTTTGTCGAAAGCGAATTCGGAGTGGCACCGAAGAAGCGTGATTGGAAACGCCCGGTAGCTTGGTTGGTCATTTTTTCGTTGCTGCTACCGGTGATCATGGCATTGGTCTTCTTGATCCGGACTTTCTAGTCGAGCCGGCCCAAGCTTTGGCGGTAGTATTTCAGGCCGGGTAGGAAGAAAGACACCGCCGCGACCGCACCGAAAATGAGATGAGCGTAAAGGGGCCAAGCGATCATCGCGAAGGTCGATGCGAACAACGCTACTGCTTGAAAGTAAAATGCACCGCTCAAGATCCCGGCTTTGATGAGAAAGACCATACCACTGATGACTCCAAGCAACGGAGTGAGGGTAAGAGGATCCAACTCGAGCGCCCGTTCGATGGGAAACAGCATTCCGATAGCGATCATGCTAGCTCCCCAAACATGAGCGATCTGGCGCTCGACGAACGTAACAGGTCCCATGCGTCGTCGCAGTGCCCAGAACACGGCCGCCCAAGCTCCCAGGCCGACGGTCCAAAGAAGCGGGTAGGTCCATCGGTTCGCATCGATCCAACGCATGTATTGGGTCCACATGCAGACGAGCGAAAGGACGAGAGAGTGCCACATCCACAGCAGCCCCCAGTTTTCGAGTACGGGTGCATGGTGGGTTTCGCGAAACCATCGCGCGACGACTTGCGCGAACTGACCTGACCTGGCGGAGATCGGTTCATCCCGAAGGTAGGCCATCAAGTCGTCGGCAAACGCGTCCGCGGACCGGTAGCGAAGATCGGGAGGTTTTTGCAGCGCTCGGACGATAATCATCTCCAAGTCGCGATGCACGTTGGGATTGAGGACTCTCGGAGGGGGCGGGTCCTGCTCGAGGACTTTGAGGAGCAACTCCACCGGCGACTTGGCAGCGAAGGGCGTTTGGCCTGTTACCGCATGATAAAGAACCGCCCCCAAGCTGTAGATGTCGGAGGCAGCGGTGATAGGCCCCATCCTCCCGCTGGCTTGTTCAGGGCTCATATAATTCGGAGTGCCCAGCACGGCTCCCGTTCGGGTAAGCGAGTCCATGGTGTCGGATTGCTTGGCCAATCCGAAGTCGGTCAGGCGCGCGTGCCCTGTTTCGTCGATGAGGATATTGGAAGGCTTGATGTCCCGGTGCACGACTCCATGCGAGTGTGCGAAATCCACGGCGCGGCATACCTGTTCCAGGAACCGCACCGCGTCGATGTTGGCCAAGTCCCCTGCTAGGATCCGATCATGAAGCGTTTTGCCCTTGATGTACTTCATCACGAAGTAAGGTCGGCCTTCGATTTCCCCTACGTCGTAAACGGGAACGATTCCGGTGTGTTCCAATTTCGCCGTCGCTCTCGCTTCCGCGAAGAAACGTTGGCGTTCGACGGGAGAGGCCAGCCGATCCTTGAGAATCATCTTGATCGCGACTTCTCGTTCCAAACTGATCTGTCGGGCGCGATAGACGATCCCCATTCCTCCGCGGCCAATCTCCTCGAGCAGTTCGAAGTCCCCCATCCGAAAGGGGAGCGGCATCTGCCAGGCGCCCGAATCCCCCTCGACGGACGGGGAGAGTGGATGGTTCGATCCTCCCACCGCTTCGGTTACCACCATCGTCCCCCAAAGGGACTTCAGCTCTTCCGCGAATTCCGGATAAAGGCCGCACTCGGCGAGGATATCGATCGACTCGCCTCGCTGCATTCGATCGGCCAAGTCCGACACCAGCTGAGCTAGTCGCGGATCGATCGCGTCATCGCCAGCATCCTCTGGTGAATCGACTTGTTCCGACAGAAAAGGTTTCGAGAAGACCATTATTCTCTTAGGTAGTCATGGAATCGGGGAAGGGAGTCGATGACTTCTCGCAGGCGTTTCAAGGCGCGGAGATATCGCATGCTGGCGGCGGGTTCGGACAGCCCGAGCGACTGAGCGATTTCCTGGTTATTGAGTTGCTCGTAGTGCCGCATCAAGATGATCTCACGGTCTTGATCGCGAAGCAGGTGGACTGCCGCTTCGATTTGTGCCGCCAGTTCTTTTTGGGTGGCGGCTGCAGCCGGTGTGAGCGCTCCATCTCGAAACTGGTTCGCCAGTTCCATGGTGGATTGGTCAGGCGGTCCCTTGCCCGGCTGCGGTTGTTCCCGGTCGATACTCCGCTTGGCGGACAAGCGATGCCGACGGTGGGCATCGATGATCCGATCCTTTGCGATCTGCCGGATCCAAAGATGGAAGGGGATGACGGGATTGGACATGTAGTCCTTCAAGCGTCGGTTCGCTTCCACGAGGACATCTTGAATTACATCGCTGACGTCCATCCGTTGGTTGAGCCGTTGGTCGAGCCGGAGTTGGATCATCCGTCGGAGCGAGTCGCGGTGGCGGTCCATGAGAGCATCGACCGCTTCCGGCTCCCCCTGCCGTGCGTTTTGAAGAAGTTCTGCGGTTACATCGCCATCCGGCCAAATCGACTTCGTCATCCGATTAGCCACGCTCACAATCATTGAAAGAGGGTGTTGCTCGACTCCGATTCTATTCTAGAGACATGTCGAGGTGCAGGGTGGCGAGCATTGTGGAGAGTAGTCGGAATGCTACCATAAGGGCGTCCGTTCCGACATTTCTTTCCACGATCCAAAGATCCTTGGCGACCGATATGGAATCTTCTCCCGCATCTGAACTGTACGAGCGCAAGAACGCCATTCGCAAGGCGGCGCATGAGAATCGTCGAAATCAGCCCGACAAAGACGGCGTATCCGATACGATCGTCAAGCGATTCATGAGCTTGCCGGAGTACGACGCCGCCCAGACGGTGATGTTTTATGTCGATGTTCGGGATGAAGTCCGGACAAGGCAGGCATTGCCTGACGCGCTGGCGAGCGGAAAGCGAATCGTGGTTCCTTATTGCGTCGACGGCGAACTAGAACTCTTCTGGCTGGAGAATATGGAGGAGTTGGAGCTTGGGATGTATCGCATTTTGGAGCCCAAGGAATCGCTGCGAGATGTAGCCTCTAAGAAGCTTGGCCCAGAAGATTTGGACCTTATCATGGTCCCCGGCGTTGCGTTCGATCGGAGCGGGGGACGGACCGGGCATGGAAAGGGCTACTACGATAAACTGTTGCAGCATGCCAAACCGGAAACGCCGCTTGTCGCGCTCGCCTTCGAATGCCAGATGTTCGAGGAAATTCCAGCGGAAAGCCACGACATCTACATGGACAAAGTGGTGACAGAAGAAGCCGTTTACCAAGGAAAAGGAAGGAAATAATCATGGTACGCACTGCGAGCACCATGCTCCCCCTCGGAACCCAAGCCCCATCGTTTTCGCTGCTGGGAGTCGACGGAACGACGATTTCGCTCGATCACTTTTCTGGCGACAAGGCATTGGTTGTTGTCTTCCTGTGCAATCACTGCCCCTACGTGAAGCATATCGCCCCCGAGTTGGCAAAGCTCTCTTCGGAATACATGGCAAAAGAAGTGGGCTTCGTCGGGATCAACTCCAACGACACGGAAAAGTATCCCGAGGATTCGTTGGAAAAGATGGTCGAGGAAGCCCAAATGCGGGGTTACGAGTTTCCTTACTTGCTCGACGCCGATCAGTCGGTTGCCCAAGCCTACCATGCAGCTTGCACGCCCGACATTTTTGTCTTCGATGCGGATCGGCGGCTGGTATATCGCGGCCAGATCGACGACTCCCGTCCTAAAAACGACAAGCCTTTGAACGGTGCGGATCTGCGTGCAGCGCTCGATGCGATTTTGGATGGCCGTCCCATTCCGGAGCCGCAAAAGCCTAGCATCGGTTGCAATATCAAGTGGAAGGAAGGAAACGAACCCGATTACTTCAACCCCGTCGGGGTCGCTTGATCCATGAATCCGTACGACGACATACGGATCGGCTTGGGGACCGACTCCCACCGCATCGAGCCGGGTGGGCCGATGATTTTGGGGGGGATCTCCATCGATTATCCGGCCCATTTTGTCGGGCATTCCGATGCCGACGTCCTCCTGCATGCCATCACCGACGCCCTTCTGAGCGCCGCGGGGCTTCCTGACATCGGAGAGTTGTTTCCGAACGATCGCGAGGAAAATCGGGGGCGAGATTCCGGAGAAATGCTGTCGTTGGCCATGGAGTCCTTTCGGCGAACGGGATGGAGACTATCCCAGATCGACTGCGTTGTGGAGTTAGAAAAGCCCAAGATTTCCCCTTGGAAGGAGTCGATACAGCGAAGAATCGCTGAGATTTTGCAAATCCCTCCCGAACGGGTTCGTGTGAAGGGGAAAACCGGGGAGGGAGTCGGAGAGGTCGGCTTGGGAAAGTTGGGGAAAGCGATCTGCATCGCCTTGGCCTGCCGTAACTTAGCCCTTGACGATAATTAGTCTGGAAAATTATCTTATGCGATCTTGCACGGTCGCCGCGGAACATGCGGACGCCCAGGCTTAGAGGGTCAGATGCCGGCATAGCTTCAATTGGCAGAGCACCGCATTCGTAATGCGGGGGTTGTGGGTTCGACTCCCACTGCCGGCTTTTGATGGTGGGAACCCGTTGCGGTTCCTATTGGTTTTTCGGCGTTTTGACACGTGTTTGGTGGTCGTTTGTGCCACCGAGGGTGTGGCAATAACCACAAGGAAACAAAGGACTTATGGTTCAAGCGGTAACTGTCGATATTCGGGAAGTCGTCCTTTCGAACCAGACTTTTGGACCTCAGGATATCGACAAGCTTCAACGAGCGATCGAAGAGGACTTCACCCAGGCTGCTCTGCTGCGCGATGCAGTCCAAGAGCTTCAACAAAGCCCGAATCCTTCCCCGGCGAGCATGACACGGCTGGGAGTTTGCCAATACTTGATCGGCAAATTCCGGGATGCCGAAGCAAGTCTCAAGCAAGGGGACGGGGGAGCGTTGGCCCAATATTACTTGGGCAAGGTCTGCTTCCAGCTCGACGAATACGATCGAGCCCTCCAGTATTATGAAGCGGCAGAAAAGGCTGGATATACCCCGGAATGGTGTCAGCTTTCGCGAGCCGAGGTATTGCGGTACATCGGTCGAAAGGAAGAGGCTCTGCAGCTTCTCGACAACATTTTTGGCCCGGTTGAACAGCATGCCGAGTATCCCTACCAACGAGCGGCGACTTTGTCCGCGATCGGTGGTAATTTGCCTGAAGTGATGGCGTTGTACCAGCGTGCTTTGCAAGTCAATCCTCGCCACGCAGGTGCCCTGTTTGGGCTAGCCGTCGAGAGCGACCGAATGGGCCACGATAGCTTGTCCTTCGACTACTACCAGCGGGGTGCGAGCGTGATCCCCGCGCACATCGGCACGCTGATCAATCTCGGGCTGATGTACGAAGACCGAAACGATTTCGCGCGTGCCCAGGCATGCTACCGCCGCGTCTTGGAAACCGCCCCCGATCATCCTCAGGCCAGATTGTATTTGAAGGATGCGGCAGCGGGCGGAAACGTTCTTTACGACGAAGACTCCCAGAAGAAGAACGAGCGATTGGCGCAGCTTCTCAATGTGCCGGTCACCGATTTCGAGCTTTCCGTTCGATCCCGCAATTGCTTGCAAAAAATGGGCATTCGGACGCTGGGCGATCTGACGCGCGTCTCGGAGCAGGCGTTGCTTTCGAGCAAGAATTTCGGCGAAACCTCGCTGATCGAGATTCGAGAGATGCTCACCGCACGCGGTTTGCAACTTGGTCAGTTTGCCCATGAGAAGAAGGAAGCGGACCCACCGCTCGATCTCACCGGCATGACTCCGGATCAGCAGATGCTCTTGGATCGTCCGATCTCCGAGCTCAATTTGTCGGTACGTGCTCGCAAGTGCATGGTCCGATTGCAGCTCAACACCATCGGAGAATTGATTCGCAAGACAGGCGACGATCTTCTCGAGTGCAAGAACTTCGGGGTAACGAGCCTGACCGAAGTTCGCGAGAAGCTGACAGCGATGAACCTCAAGCTCCGCGGGGACTGATCCGGCTGGGTTAGGATAGGACCGATCGGGCAGAGATTTCCACGCCGAGATTTCCAGTCCGAGATTTCCACGCCGAGAATCGCGATTGGAGATGACCGCTCAGAAAAAAGTTAGCAATGAAACCGGTCAGCGACCGGTTAAGACTAGGCTCTAAGCGGCTTTGACGTCATCGGCGATTCGGTGAGCCAGACTTCGGAGGTCTTCTTCGGACTCCAGCGGGAGTTTGGTCAGGTTGGGCATGGAGCGGAACCAGATTTCTTGCCGGCGAACGAATTGTCTTGTGTGGGCTTTGACTCGATCGACCATCATGGCTTCATCGATCGTTCCGTTGAGAAATTCGATCGGTTCTTTGTAGCCCACAGCTTGCGAGGCAGTTCGACCGAGTTGGCCGTGTCTTTCGACAAGTGACCTGACTTCATCCAGCAATCCCTGGGAGAACATCTCTTCGACCCGTTGATTGACGCGTTGGTGCATCACACTTCGGTCCCAAGCGAGCACATAGGCGCGGCAGGTGGAGGGCATTTGAATGCGTTCGAATTGCGACTGCCAGTGACTGAGAGGCACGCCGGTGGCTCGAACCACTTCGAGTGCACGCGTCATACGCCGCAGGTCGTTTGGAAGGATCTTGTGGGCCGACAGGGGATCGACTTGTTCCAATCGAGCGCGGAGGGCACCTAGCCCATGGATGGCGACATCCTCTTCGACTTGGCGGCGAAAATCCCAGTCCGCTTCGGGGCCTAGAAACATGCCGCAAAACAACGATTTCAGGTAGAGGGGCGTGCCTCCGACGAGGAGGACTCGCTTGCCACGGGAGCGAATTTCATTTGCTTTGTCGTGAGCATCGATCACGAATTGCGAGACGCTGTAATCGTCGGTCGGGTCGACGAGATCGATCAGATGGTGGGGAACTTCTTTTCTCGCATCTGCGGTCGGTTTTGCGGTACCGATATCCATTTCTCGGTAGACAGCCATCGAGTCGACCGAGAGGATTTCCGCGTTGGTCAATCGGGCAACTTCGATCGCCAGCCGGCTCTTTCCCGAAGCGGTGGGTCCGGTCAGGTAGATCGCGTCTTCCAGGGGGGGCCGCAACCAATCGCTCAATCGTGATTCAGCAATTCCTGGCATCATTTTCCTGCTTGCAATCGACAAAAAGACCGAGGGAATTTAGGATTGATCCGGCTCTTGGGGGGCGATTGTTCGAGACCCGAATCCCATGGTAGTTTATTTCCAGGGGAAGAGCATCCCGTTTGCGCGGCCAAATTCCCTCCTACGTTTCTTTTCAACGCATGGCTGATGACATCCTCGACCGTTTGATGGAGCAATTGCATCAGCGTGTCCATGATCTACCCGAAGGATCGTACACCACCAAACTGGTTCGAGGGGGAATTCCGAAAATAGCCGAGAAAATCCTCGAAGAAGCCCATGAGGTTATCGAGGCGGCAGGCGAACCTGGCGACAGCGGAACAGCTCATACGGTTCGCGAGGCGGCCGATGTGATCTATCACTTGTGGGTCCTTCTTGCGACCCGCGGGATTGACGTCGATGCCATTCGCGATGAGTTGTTGCGTCGCGAAGGAACATCAGGTTTGGAAGAGAAGAGACGCCGTTCGGAGAGCCAGTCATGAGTTTTGCGACCAACAATCTTCGCATCGGCGTCCCCAGCAAGGGGCGATTGAGCGAGCTAGCCATGGAATTATTGCTTCAGGCTGGATTGAATTTTCGTCGTCAAGATCGTTCGCTGTTTGCCCGCGTTCATTCTTTACCCGTCGATATTACCTTTCTTCGAACGGACGACATTCCGACGCTTTGCGCCGAGGGAGCGATCGATTTAGGCATCACCGGGAGCGACTTGGTCGAGGAGGCCGGGGCAGACCTTCACGTGCGGATGGCGCTCGGAGTGGGACGTTGTCGACTGTCGGTCTGCGTACCTATCCAATCGGACATCCACACCCCATCGGACTTGAAGGGGAAGCGTATTGCGACCAGCTTCCCAAACACCACGGCTCGATTTTTAGAACAACACGATGCACCGGTCCATTTAGTGAAGCTGAATGGGTCGGTGGAGATCATGATTTCCCTGGGAGTGGCCGATGCGGTCGTCGACTTGGTCGAGACCGGAAGCACTCTGGCTGCGAACAACCTTCGCATCTTGACCGACATCGGCAACTACGAAACGGTTTTGGTGCAGAGTCCAGCTTGCCGCGATCAAGCGACGGCGGACCGGATTGTGCGGCGTCTGGAGGGGGTGGTGATCGCCCGCGACTATTCGTTGTTGGAGTACAACATTCCTGGCGACAAATTGAGCGATGCGGAAAAAGTAACCCCTGGCTTCACGTCGCCGACCGTGACAGCGCTCGAGGACCGGAGCTGGTTTGCGGTCCGGGCCATGGTGAAGAGCAAAGAGGTCATCGGGATCATGGAAAAGCTGGAAGCACTGGGTGCGAAGGCGATTCTAGAGACCTCGATCAACAACTGTCGGTTGTAGCCCGATCATTTGCCGCCGCGGGACTTAGGGGTCACCGCGTTGGTCGTCTTTCCAGCGGCTGCAGTACTCTTTCCAGCGGCTGCAGTACTCTTTCCAGCGGCTGCTGTACTCTTTCCAGCGGCTGCTGTGTTCTTGGCAGCTGCGGTTTGCTCCTCGCCTGATTCCCGTTGGACGTAGCGTTCCATGGCTTGAAGTGTTTCCTCGCTGACATGGTGCTCCATCCCTTCCGCGTCGAGGATCGCCGTTTCTTCGCGAACTCCCAGTGTTTTTAGGAAGCGCAGTACGATTTCATGGCGGCGGCGGGATTCGATGGCCATCCTCCGTCCCGAGGCGGTCAACGAGATAGGTCCATACGGCTCGCTTTGGACAAAGCCATCCCGTTTCAGGCGAGCGATCGTACGGTTGGCGGTGACATGGCTCACGGCGAATCGGCGTGCGATTTCGACCAGCCGGCACTCCCCTTTTTCGGCGATCAGGTCATCGATCGCCTCCACATAGTCCTGGGCGGTTTCGGTTGCGTGATCTTTGCGCACGCTTTCATGTTGATTTTTGGTGGGGGGAGATTTCTTAGTGGAGGTAGAACGCGTCGAAGGTTGTCGCATGAAAGATTCGGACGTCGAGGGCCGGTCCGGGCCGCGAGAGGAAGTGGAATTTCGCCGAATCCTCATTTTACTTCAATCCCCGCGTTCGGCCACCTCGGGTAGGGGAGAAGTACTTTTCGCCGGACGCTTGCAATATTTTTAGCCACGGCTACATTATTTGTAGCAATGGCTACACTTGAGTGATTCATGACCGAACGAGGAGTTTCGAGGAAATGAAACGAGGGAATCGCGATCGGAAGCGGATCCGCGTGCGACCGCAGGGGTTTACATTGGTCGAGTTGTTGGTTGTGATTGCCATCATCGGAATCTTGGTGTCGCTGTTGTTGCCGGCGGTTCAAGCGGCGCGGGAAGCAGCGAGGCGGATGGGGTGCCAGAACAATCTCAAGCAGCAGTCGTTGGCGTTGCTCAACTACGAAAGCGCGTTTCGATCGTTTCCACCGTCGTATGTTGCGAATACGCGGCATCCACAGCGGGATCCAATCACATTGGATGGTCCGAATGGTTTCGGTTGGGGGGCATTGGTCCTGCCTCAACTGGAGGGGGGGGCGTTGCATGGCAATTTGAACTTCTCCGCCCCTTGCTGGGATCCCACCCAAGGGGCGATGGTTCGCACGAAGCTTCCCGTGTTTCTTTGTCCTTCCGCATCCGGGAGCGACACGCCGGTGAATGTGAGGAACGAGTCGGGGAGTCTCCTTGCGGTGTTCGGAAGAAGCACCTACGTCGCCAATGCGGGACAAGAGGAGCCTTGGGGGAGAACGGTCGAGGATTACCGTGGAATCGCGGATGGGCCGATGTATCGGAATGCGAGGACTCGCATCGCAGACGTCACGGATGGTTTGAGTACCACCATCTTCCTAGGGGAGCATGACTCCTTGCTGAGCGACAAGACATGGGTTGGCGTGGTGCCTGGGGCCAAGGTTTGTGGAAATACTCCCAATCGATTCCCACTGGCGCACTGCGACATGGCGGCGACACTTGTGAATGTCCACTCGGGGCCTTCCTCTGCGGAGATCGATCCGGAGCTTGGGTTTGCCCCCATTCACCCCCCGAACAGTCCCCTTTCCCATGTTTGCCAAATGTTTAGCGGTCACCCCGGGGGTGCCAACGTCGCCATGGGAGATGGCAGCGTTCACTTCATCAGCGCGTCGATCCATCAACCGACATGGGCGGCGATGTCGAGTTGTGCCAAAGGAGAAGTCGTCGGAGACTTCGCACCATGAGTTCGAATGGATCTTCTCGACCAGCGATCGTTGCGATCGTGTTGGTTTGTTTCATTGGCCTGACGATATGGGGAGTGCGATGGTATCTGCGTCCCCCGGTCGTTTCGGAAGGGCAGCTTCGGTACATCCAGTTGTTACGAACGGCAGTATCGGCACAGAATGTGGAGCATGTTGCTGGGGTGGAGCGAGTCTTGAAAAAAAAGGTAGAGACGTCGGAGCTCACCGAGCGGGAGTGGCGGCACTTTCAGTGGATCATCGAGACAGCCCAAAGCGGCCAATGGGAGCGAGCGACCAAGGCGTGCGAGGGGTTCGAGCAGGCTCAGCAATACCGCTGAGGATGATCCACACCGCTGAGCTTTATCGCGGATCTGTTTTCAGATGGCGTGAGGCGCGTTTGCGGCGTTTGGCTTGGATGGGTTGCCAGAACATCCAGAGCCCGCTCCCCCACATGGCTAGCAGCGCGATTGCGGCGGGGAGGAAGAGGCCATACTTCATCCAATCCCCTCCGAAGTAGGACCCGTCGTGCATCGCTTCGATCCAATCGGACCGTCGAATGGCAGTCTGGAGGACTTGAGCCGATTCCGAGTCGACTTGAATTTCCCAGTCGCCCGTTAGCGTCCACTTTGCCATCCCCTTGGAGGGGCGGACATCGATCCGCTTGACATCTTCCCAGGAGAGGGATTCGAAACCGGGTTCCAATCGGATCGAGCTGAGCATCGCATCGAGGCTTGCGGTTGGAGTGGCGCCCGTTCCTTTCTGTTCCGGGGGTTGAACCCATGGGATTTCTTTTTTGAGTTGAAGGAGAATGCCGGTTGCGATGACGATGAGCATAGGGATCGCGACCGCGAGGGTCCCCCAGTAGTGGATGCGTCGATTGAGAATATGTGGTCGCATGTGGGATTGGAGGCTGGATGGCTGGATAGCTGGGGGCTGGGGAATTGAGGCTTTGCGATTGGAGCTTGAAGAGGAGTATCGCTCTATTCTGGGAATCCTATTTCAAACACTTGTCCGATGCGACCATTTGTCCATCGAAGATTCTGCGAAGGGATTTCCAAGATTTCGGTTCGAATAATGTCGAAACAGGGGAGCCTGACAAAAGCAACTTTCCCGTGCATCCCTTTCGCTCCTTCTGGGTAGTTTGTAAACTCTTGCGAAATTCGCGAAACCATGTTGGAAAAACGCGCGGATCGTTCGGATTTCACAATCCAGACCATCTAGGTTACCGGCTGTCCACGAAGCCTTCGACGGCAATCCTGGAACGCGCAGCCCTGACATGCACTAGAGAAAAGATACCGTATGACCATGCAACGATTCTTGTTCCCAAGGTGGACCAACAAGCTTTTGGCTCTGCTCGGCGTGTTGATCGCGGGTGGCGGCGCATACGCCAGCGTATTGTTCCTCGGGGCGACCAGCCCGGTCACGCTCAATACTGGCTACCGCCCGGAGCAGCCCGTTCCGTTTAGTCACGCCCTTCATGCGGGCGAACTCAAAATGGACTGCCGCTACTGCCATAGCTCGGTTGACAAATCTGCCCACTCGACGATTCCGGCCACGCAGACGTGCATCAACTGCCACAGCCCAAAAAGTTCGGCTGGTTCTCCAGCGCTTTCCGCTGTCCATTCCGAGAGCCCAAAGCTCAAACCTGTGCATGAGAGCTGGCGGACAGGGGAGTCGGTCGACTGGATCCGAATCCATCGCCTTCCTGACTTCGTCTACTTCAACCACTCCATTCACATCGCGCGAGGGGTTTCCTGTGTGACTTGCCACGGTCGTGTCGACCGGATGGAAGTGGTTTACCAGGCAAAAGACCAGTCGATGACTTGGTGTATCGATTGCCATCGCAATCCAGCGCCCCACATCCGACCGGTCGAAGAAGTGACGAACTTGGCTTGGAGCGCCGGCTCCGAGGAAGAGCAACTTGCTTTGGGCAAGAAGCTCATTGAAGAAAACAACATCAAACCTCAAACCAACTGTGCGGTGTGTCACCGATGAGCTTCACCGGTCTAGATCATCAGCAGCGTTATTTTCGTAGTCTCGACGAGCTCCAAAAGACTCCCGAGTTCGAACAATTTCTGACCCGCGAGTTCCCGCAGGCTGCTTCGGAGTTCCCCGAAGGAGTGTCGCGGCGACGCTGGATTCAGATGATGGGGGCGTCGCTGGCCCTCGGCGGTTTGGCGGGATGCCGGTACAACCGGGAAGAGGTCGCTGCTTTCGTAATGCGGCCCGAGGGGCGAGTTCCCGGTCTCCCGGAATTCTTTGCAACGAACTTCGAGTTCGCCGGCGAAGTGGTCAATGCCTTGATCACCAATCTCGAGGGGCGACCGATCAAGGTGGACGGGAATCCGGACCATCCCACTTACGCCAATTCCCAGCCCAAGGATTTTGCTGAAAATGCAAAGCTCCGATCGGCCGGGACAAGTACCTTCGCACAAGCGTCGATCTTGTCTCTCTACGACCAAGATCGCATTCCTGCACCACTCTTCCGATCGAAGCCAGGCGTTGCTCCCGAGGCCTTCGACAAAGACGAAACCAAGAATCGCGTTGCGGCTTGGGACGCCTTCGGTAAGTACGTCGCTCAAGAGCGAACGAAGCTTGAGGCGAACGGCGGAGAAGGGCTGGCGATCGTTTTCGAGCCCACCCAAAGCCCCTCGATGCGTCGCACCTTGGCGGACGTCAAGGCGAAGCTGCCCAAAGCGACCTTTGTCAAATACGAATCCATTTACTCGGGTAAAGTGGCCAAGGCTTTGGATGCCGTCGGTGCCGGCAATGCGTCGCTATCTTTCAATCTGGATGCGGCGAAAATTATCGTCGCGCTCGACGCGGATATCTTGGGCGAAGATCCCAATGCAGTGCATTATTCGCGTCAGTTCACCAATCACCGTTCTCCCGACGGGGAGTGGATGAACCGGCTCTACAGCATTGAGCCCCAGTATTCGGTCACCGGAACCGCGTCCGATTTCCGACTTGCCCTCCAATCGTCCCAAATCCCCGTCTTCCTTCGCAAAATTGAGGAGGCGATCGACAAGGGGACGGTGGTGGAAGACAAGGAAGAGGAAAAGACATTCAATCGCCTGACCGACGACGAAAAGGTACAGCGCGTGATCGAATCGATCGCGTCCGATCTGCTCAGTCACAAGGGTGAAGCAGTCCTTTGCGTCGGCTCGCATTTGGACCTCAACGTGCAGCTTGCCGCGCTACGCATCAATGCAAAGCTTGGGAACATCGGCAAGACGGTGTTGCTGACGGAGGTGACCGATGAGTTGGCTTCGGTCGAAACGATCAAGCTAGATGATTTCGTGAATCGAGCGGGGCAGTTCCAATCTCTTTGGATCTTTGCATTCAACCCGGTCTATACCGTCGCAGGCGATGTCGCCTTGGCGGATGCGATGAAGAAGATTGGCAATACGGTTTATTGGGCCAATCACGACGACGAAACCGCGGACCTTGCAAGTTGGTCGATCCCAGCCACCCATCCCTTGGAGGCTTGGGGAGACGTTCGATCGCACGACGGGACGTATGGGGTTGGTCAGCCGATGATTTCCCCGTTGTTGGAAGGAAAGTCGGCGATCGAGTTGCTCGCTATCTTGGCGAATCTACCGGAAACAGCCGGTGAGAAGATCGTGATGGAAACGGCCAAGCAGATTGCAGGTGGTTCTCTGTCCGAGCGACAATGGAAAGAAGTACTTCACAGTGGTTTCTTGCCCGACAGCCAAGCGAAGGCTTTTGCGGGCGAGTTGAAGACCGACGCGAAGGCTTTATCGGCTGGTGAGGTATCGACAACCACTTATGAGCTGCCGGATGGTGCCGTTCAATTGGCGTTGAACAAGGACAAGCTGGAGGTAGTGGTTCGCTCGAGTGAGTGCGTATACGACGGTCGCTTGGCCAACAATGGTTGGTTGCAGGAGCTCCCGCAGTCGATTTCCAAGCTGACTTGGGATAACGCTGCGTTTTGTTCGATCGGAACCGCTCGAAAGCTTGGGCTGAAGCATGGCGAGCTGGCGATCTTCACCGCAGGCGATTCCAAAGTAACGCTCCCCGTTTTCTTGATCCCAGGACATGCGGAAGGATCGTTCACGTTCAACACGGGATATGGGCGTGCGAAGAGCAAAGCCGGGGTGATTGGGAGCGGAGTTGGAACGAATTTGGCTTCGTTCCGTCGCTGGAATCAAGCGGCTGTGTACACGGGCGTTCAAGTCCGTAACACGACCAAGCCTTATCCACTCGCGACGACTCAAGACCACTTCGCCCTCGAAGACGAAGGTGGAATGCGAGAGAATGCGAAGCGCTCGCCCCAGCTGGTTCGGGAAGGAACGCTCGACGAGTACAAGAAGAACGTCGGGTTCACCGGCGAAATCGTGGAGCACCATTTCGAGAACGAGTCCCTTTGGACGGAACCAAAGGTTGACGAGAACTACAAGTGGGGGATGGCGATCGACCTCAACAAGTGCATCGGCTGCAACGCATGCGTGGTGGCTTGCCAATCCGAAAACAACATTCCGATCGTTGGCAAAGAGCAAGTGATTCGAAGCCGGGAAATGCACTGGCTTCGCATCGATCGGTACTTCCAGTGCGATTTCGATCGCACCTACGAGGAAGGTTCGTTCAAGGATCCGATTGATCCGACGATTGTGACGCAACCGATGGCCTGCGCACACTGCGAGACCGCCCCTTGCGAGCAAGTTTGCCCGGTGGCTGCAACAGTCCATACGGAAGAAGGGATCAATGCGATGGCCTACAACCGCTGTATCGGAACTCGATATTGCGGTAACAACTGCCCCTACAAGGTACGTCGCTTCAATTACTTCAACTACAACACCGAGTACGGTTACTTCTACGGTTGGCAGGACAAACGCGAGCAAGCCTCTGCGAAGCTGCAATCGTTGGTGCTCAACCCTGAGGTATCGGTTCGAGGTCGGGGCGTGATGGAAAAATGCACCTACTGCATCCAACGCGTCCAGAATGCGAAGATCACCGCGAAGACCAAGGGAGATGGGCGGATCCACGACGGGGATGTCATCACGGCTTGCCAAGCTGCCTGCTCGACCCAAGCGATTGTCTTCGGCGATTTGCATGACAAATCCAGTCGGGTTTACAAGATGCATCAAGATGAACGATCGTACGCGGTTCTCGAAGAGATCAACATCAAACCGCGAACGCTGTATCTTTCCCGCATTCGCAACGTGCCCAAGCGTCTAGCCACCTCCATCCAAATCAATCCGAACCGTCCAGGCCATGGCCACGGACATTCGAATGACCACTCACAAGAATCAGGTGACCATGGCCACCATAGCTAGTACTTCCTACAACCCTCGTGAAATTGACAATACGGTTGATATTCCGGGGCGACGATCTCCGCTGATTACGGGGAATCAGACCTACAGCTCGGTTACGGAGATGGTTTGCCGTGTGGCAGAGCAGCCTCAGCCGATGCTTTGGTACGTGCTGTTCGGGTTCTCGTCGGTAACAGCTGTGATGTTCCTATCCCTGATCGGGTATTTGATCTTCACGGGGGTTGGTATCTGGGGTAACCAGAACCCGGTCTTTTGGGCTTGGCCTATCGTAAACTTCGTGTTCTGGGTCGGTATCGGTCACGCCGGGACCCTCATCTCGGCGATTCTTTTCTTGTTCCGCCAAAACTGGCGAACGAGCATCAACCGAGCCGCAGAAGCGATGACCATTTTTGCGGTCGTTTGCGCAGCCATCTACCCTGGCATTCACGTCGGTCGAGCTTGGTTGGCATTTTGGTTGTTGCCTTATCCCAGTTTGAATCTTTGGATGTGGCCGCAATTCCGTAGCCCGCTTTTGTGGGACGTTTTCGCAGTTGGTACCTACGCGTCGACGTCGTTGGTATTCTGGTACATGGGAATGATCCCTGACTTGGCCACCTACCGAGATCGCGCGAAGAGTCCTTTCAAGCGTTTCATTTACGGTCTGTTTTGCCTTGGTTGGACCGGCTCGTCTCGCCATTGGCTTCGTTACGAAAAGGCCTACACGTTGTTAGCGGCGTTGGCTACCCCATTGGTTCTCTCGGTGCACACGGTTGTTAGCTTCGACTTCGCGGTTTCCCAGGTCGCTGGCTGGCACACGACGATTTTCCCACCCTACTTCGTCGCCGGGGCGATCTTCTCGGGATTTGCGATGGTGGTGACGCTGCTAGTGCCAGTTCGAAAGATTTACAAGCTTGAGAATCTGATCACCCTCCGGCATCTCGACAACATGAACAAGATCATTCTGGCAACGGGGTCTTTGGTCGGGTTAGCGTACGGTACCGAGTTCTTCATCGCCTGGTACAGCCAGAACCAATACGAGGGATTCGCGTTCCTCAACCGAGCGTTCGGCCCCTATTGGTGGGCGTATTGGACGATGGTTTCCTGCAACGTCATTTCGCCGCAACTCTTCTGGTTCAAGAAAATACGAACGACTCCGATATTGATGGTGATCGTTTCGATCTTTGTGAATATCGGAATGTGGTTCGAGCGATTTGTGATCACGATTACATCGTTGAGCCGAGACTTCCTGCCCAGTTCGTGGGGTTACTTCAAGCCGACGATTTTCGACGGGTTGATGTTCTTCGGAAGCTTCGGTGTCTTCATGTCCCTGTTCTTGCTGTTCTGCCGTTATTTGCCGACGATTGCCATGTCGGAAGTGAAGGGTGTCATGTCCTCCACCGAGCATTCCGAGCACGCGCAAGCTGCCTTGCTGGGACATGGCCATTCCAACGGGCATGGCGGGCATCACCACTAAACGTTCCAAATGAACGCGAGGGGTGTGTCTTGGACCTACCCCACCTTACCAATCCATTTATCAACCGATACCTAACGATCGTACTATGAGTGATCACAAGCCAAAGACAACGAATGGGAACCGACCCCCACGAGCGTTTGGCTGGATGGCGGAGTTTTCCGACGAGCACAAGCTGCTCGAGGCCGCTCGCAAGGTTCGCGATTCCGGATACACCGACACGGATGCGTTCACGCCGTTTCCCGTTCACGGGATCGACCATGCGCTCGGGATCAAGCCGACCAAGCTGCCATTTATTGTGTTGTGCTGCGGGTTGACCGGCCTGGGTCTGGCTCTGCTGATGCAGTGGTGGACAAACGGGGTCGACTACATGTACATCATTTCGGGCAAGCCGTTTGGCATCACCCCAGCGTCGATTCCCGTCGCGTTCGAAATGACCATTTTGTTCTCGGCCTTCTCTACGTTTCTTGGGATGATCGCCCTCAATGGATTGCCGCGATTTAGCAATCCAGTGTTCACCAGCCCCCGATTCGACCGGGCCACCGACGACAAGTTCTTTTTGTATGTGAGTGCCAAGGACAAGTACTACAACCGAGAATCGGTTCGTGAGCTGCTTGCTGGAGCATCCCCCGATCACTTGGAAGAGGTCATCGAAGACTCCTCTCCTGCCGCGATGCCCAAAGCGATATGGCTCGGCGCGTTGCTGTTGGTTTTGACCGGTTTGATTCCGGCGATGATCGTCCTCAACATGCGAGCTGGGTACAGCACGAAACCACGATTTCACGTTTTCTTCGATATGGATTTCCAGCCCAAGAAGAAAGCGCAGCAAACGACCACGATTTTTACGGATGGTCGAACGATGCGTCCCCAGGTGGCAGGCACGATTGCTCGCGGCCAGTTGGAAGAATCCGATTCGTTCTATCTCGGATACGATCCAGAGAAGCTGGCCGCTACGACTGCAGCAGCCAGTGCAACGCGGCTTGTGTCACTTCAAGATGGGGACAAACCGGCAGCTGGCTCGACTTCCGATAGTGCATCGCCTGCCGCACCTGTGAGTGCTCCAAGCGGGGCAGCCCAGACGGGTGGGACAGCCCAGACAGCCCCTGCGGCAGCGACGGGCGGACCGGCGTTGCCTTGGTTGGAGCAGCTTCCGATCGAAGCGAACGAAGCGAACATGAAGCTGGGAGAAACAAAGTTCCAGACTTATTGTGCAGCTTGCCACGGCTACACCGGCTTTGGCGATGGCTTGGTTCACAAGCGTGCTGATGCGTTGGCTCAAGGCTACTGGCTACCCCCCACCTCCATGCACATCGATCGCGTTCGAGCCCAACCGGTCGGACAGATTTTCCATACCATCACGAAGGGCCAAGGAAAGATGCCCGCGTACGCAGCATCGCTGACTCCGAAAGAGCGATGGGCAGTCGCTTTGTATGTGAAGGCATTGCAGAAATCACGCAACGCGAGCATCGACGATATCCCCGTTGACAAGCGGTCGGAGATTCAGTCCGTAGCTCCTGCAGCGGGCGCAGAACCAACTGCCCCCGCTGCGGCACCTCCTGCTGCGGCCACCCCTGCAGCGGCGCAGTAGTTGCTTTCCCCGATTGCTGGTACTTGACGCACCTAACCGAATTCGTTTCGAAGACCATAAACATGAGTTTGAAATACGACCAAGAAACCGTTCAGATTCCAGAGACCTGGAAGGCCAAGGCGCCGCTTCTAATATCCGCTGCCTTGATCTGTTTGGTAGTGGGAGCTGGACTTTGCTTCGTGGGTGGCAAGTCGGCAAACGTGCCGGGAGTTTCGGCGACAAAGTACGTGATGCACTCGTACCTGTCGAACTTCATGTTCTTGTTCTCCTTTTCGCTGGGTGCATTGTTTTTCATTTTGATACAGTTTCTGACGCGAGCGGGATGGAGTTCTTCCATTCGTCGGGTGGCGGAGATCCTGATGGCGGTCCTTCCTTGGTCGGCTGTCTTGTTCGTCCCCGTGCTCTTGATGTTGTTCGCCAACGACATCAGCCTTTACGAATGGAACCAGTCGGCGGAAGCGATTGAGAACTCGGTGATCCGGGCAAAGGTAGGATATTTGGAGCGTGGTTTTTTCACCTTCCGAACGGTTCTCTACATCGGACTTCTGAGCGGTATTGCCTTGTGGTATTTCAACAAGAGCCGCGCGCAGGATGAGACCGGCGATGTCGAGCTGTCGATCGACCGTCAAAAGTGGGCCGGCCCCATGGTCATGGTTTTTTCGTTGACCGCCAGCTTTGCTGCGTTTGACTGGGTGATGAGCATTGACGCGGATTGGTACAGCACGATTTTCGGCGTTTACATCTTCTCCGCGAGTATGATGGCCTTCTTTGCGTTGATGGTCGTCCTCTGCATGAATCTGCAGAATGCAGGCAAGATCAAGGATTTGGTGACGATCGAGCATTACCACGACATGGGCAAATTCATGTTTGGATTTGTCATGTTTTGGTCCTACATCGCCTTCTCCCAGTTGCTGCTGTACTGGTACGGTAACATCCCCGAAGAGACTTACTGGTACAAGGTTCGGTTGATGGGGGGATGGGAGTACTTCTCCTATGGACTCATTTTCGTCCACTTCATCATCCCGTTCCTCGGTTTGATGAGTCACCACGTGCGTCGCCATCGAACCGGTCTTTACTTCTGGGCTTGCTGGCTGATCGTCGTTCACTGGATGGATATGACTTATTTGGTCATGCCGAACGTGCCTGGTGGACTCCCCGTGTTGCCTCTCGTCGGTCACTTTGTTGGGGGCGTCGGAATGCTCCTGATGCTTTCCGCATTTTTCATCATCCGGTCTTCCGGGGTACCTTTGGTCGCTATGCGTGACCCTCGGCTGCCAGAAGCACTTACCTACACCAATCCGCTCCTTTAATTCAACGATAAGAACATGGCACGTTACGACGACCTGAACACCAACATGATCGCTTACGCAACGGTCTTGAGCATCGTCGTGTTGGTGATTGTTTTGCAAGGAACGCAAGCGCTGACCTACAGCATGGTGAATTATGAGGACGCTCGCAAGGAAAACCGGAGCTCGGACACTCCTGGGCAGGTTAAGAGTGAACAACTCGCAACCCTGAACGGTTACAAGAAGGGTCAAGCTCTCGACGAAGCTTCGGCGACGCCGGGTGCGATGAAAGAAGTCTTGATGATTCCGATCGACGAAGCGAAGAAACTGGTCATTCAGGAGTATTCCAAAAAGTAGGACGGGTGAAGAACCTTGATAGTGAGCCTCTCAAACCATCTCCGAAGCCTTGCAGTTGCATCTTGGATGCTGATTGCATGCTGCGCCGGTAATGTATGGGGGGACTTCCGCGACGAGATTCCAAGGAACCTCATCGGCGTCGGAGTGGATGAAAAGTTGGATGGGGAGATTCCTCTCGATTTGACGTTCGCGGACCACCGAGGGGCGACGGTTACGTTTCGGAAGTTGTTGGAAGACAAGAAGCCGATTTTGCTGACGCTCAATTACAGCAACTGCCCTGGACTTTGCATTGCTCAGCTCAATGGAATGATTCAGGGAGTCAACGATGTGAGCGGCATCAAGTTGGGCGAGGACTTTAAAATGGTCTCGCTCAGCATTGACCCCAGCGAGTCGATCCAAAAGGCGGCCAGTACACGCGTCAAGTATGTAGAGGATTTAGAGGACCATCACTCTCCGGAGGGTTGGTTTTTTCTGACGGGCACCGAGGCCAACATCGTTCAGTTGGCCGACTCCGTCGGGTTCCGGTACACCTACGACGCAAAGAACAAGCAATTCAATCATTCCGCAGCTGCAATATTCCTCTCTCCTCAGGGACGGATCACGCGGTACCTTTACGAAGTCGGCTTCATTCGAGGGGAAACCCTTCGCATGGCGTTGATCGAAGCGGGGGAAGGAAAGATTGGAAGCAGTTTTGAACGTTTCGTATTGTGGTGCAGTCACTACGATGCGAATGAAAACAGATATTCCGCCAGCGCTAGGATACTCCTCTCGGTTACAGCGGGGGGCTTCGTAGTCGTTGGCTTGATCGGATTGGTTCCATTTTGGCTTTCGCGTCAACGGAAGCAAAGTCGGTTTGCCGACCCCCAGCCGTTCAGGGCTTCGGGCGGGCAAAGCGAGTGAACGAACCCGATCGGTACGCGGATAACACGATGGAAACGGCGGCGGGAGTGACAATTCGTCACGCGTCGTTTTTTTCCTCATTGAGTACACTTTAGAGATCCGGCGTCGCGAAGCGCCCGTTCCTTTTGACCCAAAGCGTAGTATGAACTTCACATTTTTAGCCGATGAAGCAGCCGGTTTTTGGTTCCCGCCAGCTGCATCGACTTTCGCCAAACAAGTAGATTTCTTGTACATGGCGATTCTTTGGATCAGCATTTTGTTCTTCGTGCCGATCGTGATTGCCATGTTGTATTTCATGGTGAAATTTCGGCAGCGGCCGGGCTACAAAGGGTCGCCAGAGGCCCTGCACAACACCCCGCTTGAGATCACTTGGACAGTCGTCCCGACGTTTATCGTCGTTTGGATTTTCTGGGAAGGGATGATTGGGTTTTTGGACATGACCCGGATGCCCGACGACACGGTCGATGTCGCAGTGACGGCTGTTAAATGGAACTGGTCGTTCAAGTACAAGCAAAACGGCGCTGAAAGCACGGTTTTGTACTTACCCGTCGGAAAAGACATCAAGTTGACGATGCAATCCAAGGATGTGTTGCACAGCTTCTTCGTCCCAGCTTTCCGTGCGAAACGGGACGTGGTTCCTGGTCGGTACCAGTACATGTGGTTCCACCCGACCAAAGAGGGGATCTATGACCTGTTCTGCACGGAGTATTGCGGGGACAACCACTCGACCATGATCACGAAGGTCGAAGTGATGTCCGACGAGAAGTACGCGGCCAAGCTAGCCGAGCTGGTCAAGGAGCCTGAAGACATCGTGGAGCGAGGAAAGTGGCTCTACGAACGGAAGGCTTGCAAGGGTTGTCATTACGCAGGAAACGAGGGATCCAAGGGACCGGGACCAAGCTACAATGGCTCGTGGGGCAAGCAGGTTCCCCTGGCCGATGGACGCGAGGTCAAGTTTGATGAGAACTACGTTCGCGAATCGATTTTGAATCCAGCAGCGGCCCATCGCAAAGGTTACGAAACTGCCTCCGCGATGCCCTCCTACAAAGGACAGCTGAAGGACGAGCAAATCGACGCGCTGATCGCGTTCATTCAATCGCTCGAAACAGCCGGGACACCAGCCAAGTAGGCTGAGTCCCAACCTCCGAACACAACGAGTTGACAGACTTTTAAGGATATAGATTCATGAGTGCCGTTACGACTCCGATAACAGCGCCGACGACTACGCACGACGGTGCGACCGAGCATCATTACCTCAATCACTCGTCCGGTTTCTTGAGCTGGGCATTGACGCTGGATCACAAGCGAATTGGGATGATGTATCTGGCCGGGATCCTTTTCGCGTTCTTCCTGGGTGGGGTATTCGCCTTGGCGATCCGCATCCACCTGTGGACCCCCAATCAAGACCCTGAAGCGGCATGGCTCACCAACGCAACGTACAATCGCGTGTTCACGTTGCACGGGGCTATCATGGTGTTCTTGTTCATCATCCCGAGTATCCCAGCCGCTTTGGGGAACTTCCTTTTGCCCATCATGCTGGGAACGAAGGACGTGGCCTTCCCCCGATTGAACTTGGGTAGTTTCTACCTTTGGATTACGGGTTTGATCTTCTTCGCCTACACACTCTTCTCGACCCAAATCGATACCGGTTGGACCTTTTACACGCCCTACAGTATTGAGGCAAAAAGTGCGGTCGAAGCGGCAACGATTGGCGTTTTCATTCTCGGTTTCAGTTCGATCTTCACCGGATTGAATTTCATCGTGACCATCAACACGATGCGTCCACCCGGAATGTCTTGGTTCAAGATGCCTTTGTTCCTTTGGGCATTGTATGCGACCTCGATCATTCAAGTATTGGCAACGCCAGTATTGGGCATCACCGTTCTGCTTCTCGCCTTGGAGCGAACCTTCGGGATCGGGATTTTCGACCCGGCCTTGAACGGTGACCCGGTCACATTCCAGCACTTCTTTTGGTTTTATTCGCACCCTGCTGTTTACATCATGATTCTTCCAGCGATGGGAATCATCAGTGAACTGATGAGCGTACACAGTCACAAGGGGATCTTTGGTTACCGAATGATCGCCTACAGCTCGATTGCGATCGCTCTCTTCGGCTTTTTGGTATGGGGGCACCATATGTTCACTTCGGGGATGGCCGACGTCACCACGATCGTGTTCAGTGCGTTGACCTTCACGGTATCGATCCCGTCGGCGATCAAGGTATTCAATTGGCTTGGAACGATGTATCAGGGAACGGTGGCGCTCAATACGCCCATGATTTACGCACTTGCGTTCATCTTCCTGTTCACCATTGGTGGATTGACCGGTTTGTTCCTCGGCGCTCTTTCGACCGACATGCACCTTCACGACACGTACTTCGTCGTCGCTCACTTCCACTACGTGATGATGGGTGGTACGTTGGTGGCGTTCCTCGGTGGTCTGTTCCACTGGTGGCCGAAGATGACTGGAAAGATGTTCAACGATGCGGCCGGGATCGTTTCCGGAGCGATTGTGTTCGTGGGATTCAATCTCACCTTCTTGCCACAGTTTGTCTTGGGAACTCGGGGCATGCCTCGACGGTATGCGTCGTACGTTCCTGAGTTCCAGTCGCTGCACCAGTTGTCGACCGTTGGGGCTTGCATCCTTGGATTCGGACTGCTGGTTGCGGGATTGGTACTGCTTCACTCCTTGTTCTATGGAAAGAAGGCTCCGATGAACCCTTGGGGGGGAGCGACGCTGGAATGGGAATGTGCTTCGCCACCTCCCCACGATAACTTCAGCCACCCACCTGCAGTGGGCGATCCCTATGACTTTGCCAACGTGGAATACGATGGCAAAACGGGTGGATACTACAAGAAAAAGAAGTAGTCCAAGCAGCCGAACGACGTTTCATTCGAAAAAATCCTATAAGCGAAAACATGACAGAAGTAGCCGCACACACGGATGGACATGATCATGGGCATCACGACCATCCCTCTTGGTTAGCCCACCACTTCGACGATGCTGAACAGCAGTTCGATTCTGGGAAGCTCGGGATGTGGCTCTTCCTGGTCACCGAAATTCTGTTCTTTTCGGGGATGTTTTGCGCGTACGTTTTGTACCGCAATCGCAATCCGGAGGTTTTCGAATTTTGCAGTACGTTCTTGAACGAAAAATTAGGAGCCATCAACACAGGGGTGCTTTTGTTTAGCTCCCTCACGATGGCTTGGGCCGTGCGTGCCGCGCAGTTGAAGCAGCACAAGTTGCTGGTAGGCATGCTCGGAGCAACGCTCGGATGTGCAGCGATCTTTTTGGGAGTGAAGTCGGTTGAGTACACCCACAAATGGGGACTCGGATTGTTGCCCGGTCGGATGTATGTCGCACAAATGGAGAATGGGTACCATTCGGATTATGATTTCCTCACTCCCATTTGCATTGTTCCTGCCATTCTTACCGCTCTGTTCGCGGTGTATTACGTCTATTCCTTGGTGATGGCCAACAAGTTCCATCAGCGCGTTGCCGGCCCATTGGTGGTAGCCGGATTGTGTTTCTTCGGTGGGATCAAACTGGGGCAGCTTATCGAAGGTGGTGAGCACCATGGTGATTCGCATGGGGCCCATGCGGACGCAGGTCATAGTGATCACTCCGATGCGGAACACTCGAGCCACGAGGGGGATCATTCCACGGAGGGATCGGCGACCGCAGAGGCCGGGACCGTAGCAGCCAATGCAACGCCAGCGACCGATGGTTCGGTGGCGTTGGTCTCCACGGGAACCAGCCCATTGCATGACGTGTTTGTGGACCCCAAAGAGTCGGCTATTCCCAACGCTGCGGTGAACAACCAAGGTATGGCCGGATTGTTCTTCAGCATCTACTACTGCATGACAGGTGTACACGCAGTCCACATCATCGGTGGAATGCTGGTGATTTCTTGGTTGATCGTCAAAGCGGCGCGGGAAGAGTTTCATTCGAAGTATTACGGACCGGTTGACAACGTGGGCCTTTATTGGCACTTGGTCGACTTTATTTGGATTTACCTGTTCCCCTTGTTGTATTTGATCACCTAGCAAGGGTTTTGAATCCATCTCCGTTCTTTAAAGCAATCCAGTAAACGCAATCAATCACGAGACCTTCGATGGCAGATACCCATTCCAACACTCATTCAGGCCATGGACATGCAGAGGGTGAATTTTCACACCCGATGCCGGTTTGGATGCTTTTGGCCGTGTTTTTCGCGTTGTTGGGTCTGACGTTTTTGACCGTCTTCCAGGCGCAGTTTGACCTCGGTGATTTGGAAATCGTATTCTCGTTGATCATCGCAACGATCAAAGCGGGTTTGGTGATTGCGTTCTTCATGCACTTGGTTTGGGACAAGCCTCTCAATGCCATCGCGATTTTTAGTAGTTTGATTTTCGTAGCGTTGTTCTTGGGGTTCACGCTCATGGACTCTCAACAATACAACGAGCGACTGATCATGGACCCGAAGAACGAGATCTTGGAAAACTCGACCCCCAAATCGACCTTGGTCAAGACCAGCGAGTAGTTGGAATCGTGGGCACCCTATCTTTGTGGTGCCCCTTATTGGGAGGGGCGAGGAAGGTGTCGCGCCAAGGCGCAAAGCTCGCAACGGGGGATCACGTAAGACATTCCGCTCCTTCGTTTCCGCCTGCGCCGTGGCGCCGTGGCGAGAAACCTCCCGCTCCAATCTCCTTTAGCCAACATCTCCAAACGTAATCGTCTGTCCAGCCGGAACTACGGGATGGGAGGGACGAGCAGTGTATGCCCCTTCATCGCGGCATCGATTATCCGGCCTCTGATTTCTTTGGTCTTCATGAGCCTACCCTCCGCGCCTCTCCGCGATCTCCGCGGTTAGTCCTTCTTAGGCCAATAACCACAAGAGAGAAGTAGGTTGCTCGCGAAGGCGCTAAGCTCGCAACGGGGATCACGTAAGACATCCCGCTCCTTCGTTTCCGCCTGCGCCGTGGCGCCGTGGCGAGAAACCTCCCGCTCCAATCTCCTTTAGCCAACATCTCCAAACGTAATCGTCTGTCCAGCCGGAACTACGGGATGGGAGGGACGAGCAATGTATGACCCTTCATCGCGGCATCGATTATCCGGCCTCTGGTTTCTTTGGTATTCATGAGTCTACCCTCCGCGCCTCTCCTCGATCTCCGCGGTTAGCCCTTCTTAGCCAATAACCACAAGAGAGAAGTAGGTTGCTCGCGAAGGCGCTAAGCTCGCAACGGGGATCACGTAAGACATCCCGCTCCTTCGTTTCCGCCTGCGCCGTGGCGCCGTGGCGAGAAACCTCCCGCTCCAATCTCCTTTAGCCAACATCTCCAAACGTAATCGTCTGTCCAGCCGGAACTACGGGATGGGAGGGACGAGCAATGTATGACCCTTCATCGCGGCATCGATTATCCGGCCTCTGGTTTCTTTGGTATTCATGAGTCTACCCTCCGCGCCTCTCCTCGATCTCCGCGGTTAGCCCTTCTTAGGCCAATAACCACAAGGGAGAAGTAGGTTGCTCGCGAAGGCGCAAAGCTCGCAACGGGGATCACGTAAGACATCCCGCTCCTTCGCTTCCACCTGTGCCGTGGCGCCGTGGCGAGAAACAGCCCGCTCCAATCTCCTTTAGCCAACATCTCCAAACGTAAACGTCTGTCCAGTTGGAACTACGGGATGGGAGGGACGAGCAGTGTATGACCCTTCATCGCGGCATCGATTATCCGGCCTCTGGTTTCTTTGGTCTTCATGAGCCTACCCTCCGCGCCTCTCCTCGATCTCCGCGGTTAGTCCTTCTTAGGCCAATAACCACAAGGGAGAAGTAGGTTGCTCGCGAAGGCGCAAAGCTCGCAACGGGGATCACGTAAGACATCCCGCTCCTTCGCTTCCGCCCGCGCCGTGGCGCCGTGGCGAGAAACCTCCCGCACCGATACCAAACAAAAAGGCCTGGGAGTTTTTCCCAGGCCTTTGTTGGATCGGATTGGCAATCGTTAGATGCCAATAGGATTGGCTGATTAGGTTGGAGGAGCGATGAGAGGACCATCGCTTCCGAGACCACCCTTGAGCTCAACGGCTGGCTTCTCCGACTTGGCAGCAGACGCCGCTTGCTGAGCTTCTTTCTCCGCTTCGGCTTGCATTTGCTCTTCGGACCAATCGACGCGTTTGCGAGAGAGGCCAATCTTTCGCTCGTCGCTGTCCACGCGAAGAACCTTCACTTCGATCTCGTCGCCAACCTTCACGACATCCTCTGGGTTTTCCACTTTGTGGTCAGCCAATTCGGAGATGTGAAGGAGTCCTTCCAAGGAATCTTCCAATCCGACGAAGACACCGAAGTTGGTGATCTTCGTTACCTTGCCACTCACCAACTGTCCTGGTTGGTACTTGGCAGGAATGGTGGTGTTCCATGGATCGTCGTCGAGTTGCTTGAGTCCCAACGCGATTCGGCGGCGAGCTTGGTCGACGCTGAGGACACGGCACTTGACCACTTGTCCCTTCGTGAGAACTTCGCTCGGATGGCTGATCTTGCGAGTCCAGGACATATCGGAAACGTGGAGCAAGCCATCGATTCCTTCTTCGAGTTCGATAAAGGCACCGTAGTTGGTAAGGTTGCGAACCTTGCCGGTGACTTCCGCGTTCTCTGGGTACTTTTCCAAAACCACATCCCAAGGATTGCTTTGGGTTTGCTTGATACCGAGAGAAAGCTGTTGGCCTTGTGCGTCGACCCCGAGGATCTTGACGTCGATCTTGTCGCCGATCTGGACCATTTCGCTTGGATGGTTGATGCGGCGGGTCCACGACATTTCGGAGATGTGCACCAAGCCTTCGATGCCTGGTTCGAGTTTCACGAACGCACCGTAGCTCATGACATTGACAACTTCGCCCGGGACCGTCGAACCGACTGGATACTTGTCGGCGATGTTGGTCCAAGGGTTGTTTTGCTTTTGCTTGAGACCAAGAGCGATCTTTTGCTTTTCGCGGTCGATTTGAAGAATCTTGACTTCGATTTCTTGATCGATCGCCACCATTTCGGTTGGGTGACCGATGCGTTCCCAGCTCATGTCGGTGATGTGGAGCAGACCATCGATACCGCCCAAGTCGACGAATGCGCCGAAGTCGGCGATATTCTTGACAATACCCTTACGGATCTGTCCGACTTCGAGTTCCGCCATGAGGTGTTCGCGATCTTCTTCGCGTTGCTTCTCGATGAGGGATCGGCGGCTGACAACGATATTGCGACGGGTTTCGTCGATCTTAAGGACTTCGCACTGCACGACTCGGCCGATGTAATCGCCGATATCGTTGGGGCGGCGAATGTCGACTTGGCTAGCTGGCAAGAAGACATTGACGCCGATGTCGACCAGCAAACCACCCTTGATCTTGCGAATGACGGTACCGGTGACCACTTGGCCCTCTTGCACGGAGGCCATCATCTTTTCCCACTGGATGATCTTTTCAGCCTTCTTCTTGCTGAGGCTGATCATCGCTCGGGAATCTTCGGGAGCGGTGTGCTGATCTTCGACTTCTTCGATCAGAACCTTGACCGTGTCACCGATCTGCGGTGGTGGCTCCCCTTCTTCCCACTCGTTCTTATGGATAGCACCTTCGCTCTTGAACCCGACGTCGACGACGACGAATTCATCGTTGATTTCAACGATTTTACCTTCGACGATTTGGTTGACGTCGAACTGTCGGTTGGCATCTTCGAGCGAATCGAGAATGAGTTCTTCGGCGGTATCGCCGAACATCATGTCGAGTTCCTGCTCTAAGAGTTCGTCTTCCAAAGAGCGGATAAGAGTGCGGTTGACCATGCGTAGAGATGTCCTGAATAGGCACGCGATCGGAGTCGACCTAGACGCATAGGAAAGAAACTACAACCGACAAAAGATCGATTTACGGGATTCCTTCTTGGCGATAAAGTTTTGAAACGGACTGCGACGCGGCGGGGTTAGAGTACTCGTCTCCTGACGGACCTGCCCAAAGCAAACCCGGAAAAATCAGAAAACACGAAGGCTGATGAGTGTATCAGTCTTTCTTTTTCCCAGCAACAGCGACTCTCGGATTGCTTCGTCGAAAACGGAGCAAGTGAATACTCATGGGGCAACCATCCACCCTTCGTTACGCCATCGCAGGTGATCACGCTGGCTTTTCGATGAAAAACGAAGTGCGAACGATGCTGGAGGGAATGGCCGTGTCGGTCATCGACTGCGGAACCCACTCCTCCGATTCATGCGATTTCCCGGACTTCGCCGAGGCGGTCGCTACCAAAATGATCGCTGGCGAGATCGACCGCGGGATCTTGGTTTGCGGCTCCGGGGTCGGTGTAAGTGTAGCGGCCAACAAATTCCCCGGTATTCGCGCTAGCCTCTGCCATGACACTTACTCGGCCCGCCAAGGGGTCGAGCACGACGATATGAACGTCTTGTGCATCGGCGCTCGCGTGATCGGCCCGGAAGTCGCCTTCGAAATCGTCCGAGCATTCCTGAACGCACGCTACAGTCCCGCTCCCCGCCACGCAGCTCGCTTGGCCAAAATCGTGGACATCGAGCGTCGCGTCTTGGCGGGCGAGTTTTCGAAGCGCTAGCGCCATCGCGGCAGCCGCTGAGAGGAATACCGCTGCCCACAGGGGAGCAGGCATTCCCGGAATACTCCATCCTCCGTCGCTGAAGAATCCTTCCGACCACTTGGCGATTCCCGAAGCTAGCCCTGCAGCGGTGATGTAGCCCAGCGACTGGGCCAGCGTCATCGACGCCACTCCCATCACCGACGGCTTCATGCGATGGGCATGTTCGTTCGCAGAGATTTGGAACGGGCAATTCAACGCTAGGAATAATCCGCACCATCCCAACGCAGGGATGCCGGTCATCGCCGTCACGCAGCCCGCGAACAAGATCATCCACCCGAGCGGGCCGACGAAGAGAAGCTTGCTCTTCAATCGAGGAAACATCGGCATCGCCATCAAAAGGGCAATTTCGATCGCGACCGCTCCCGCAAAGACAAAGTACCCCAGGCCGCCAAAAGTCTTGGTCAAGAACTCGTGCGAATACAACCCGTACGACATTTCGCAGATGGCGACCAGCCAAACGAGAGCCAGCAATCCGATCCACTCCCAACTAACCGACGAGGTCGTGGCCCGCACCGCCGGGCTGCCTTGCGCGGCAGGCTCTTTTTCCACAACCGGCACCAGCCACCAAGCCGCCGCGGCCAAACCACAGTGCATCGCGCTCACCACCGAGCCGACGTACAAGTGATGTTTCTCGACAATAAACCATTCGGCGCTAATCGCCCCCATCACCATCAAGGCAAACATGTAACCGGCCGATCCCGCCGCGCGCACGGTGTACGCAAGCGAGCCCATCGTCGCGACACCGATATGATTGAGCAACGTCATCACACTGGATTGAGCTGCCCCGAGTAGGAGCAAACAGAGAGCCACATCGATCGCCGGCCCAAAGAAAGCACTCCCCTGGGCGATGGCCTCCAATCGGTAACCCAACATCCCCTGCATCATCGCCACTCCGATGGCGGCAACAAATAAAGCGCGCTGAGGATGGTGCATCCAACCTTTTGATTCCGCAAAGCGAAAAAGAAAGTAAGTCGTGCAAGCCGCGATGGGAATCAGGCCCGCTAACACGCTCGCCGTCGCAGGACTTAGCTGCGTTCTCAGATGCGTTTGTAGCGGGAACGAACTAAATCCCAATGACAAAAAATGAACAAAGTAAGTCGTCGCACAAAAGAAAATAGCGGTAGGCGTTCGCTCCGCTGAGGCCGAACTGAGAGTCACAAACGAGGAACCTTACAAAAAACAATTGATCCATCACATCCCTGCTCGCATGGCATCATGCTCCAAACAAGTAGGTATGTCTAGATCGACCCACGGGGATTAAAGTTCACCGATATTCACTCCTTTTCATCCCCGTTTTGGCAACGGCGTAAAACAGAATCCTAAAGGGATGGGATGGCATTCCCGACTCCCTTGATTTCCCTTCCCATCCCAGCCACTCCGCTTCCCATGCCAAAAATTATCTCGACGCGAAGAACCGACATGTAGGCGACTCTTCATCCCTCCGTTAAGCTCGTTGATCGCCACTCCAACATGCTAGGACGAGGCCTGTCGGACGCCACCCATCCCAAAACAAACGGAACACAACAACCGTAACGCATCGATGACAAATCCCCCTTCGCGAGCCTATCGGATCACTTCCTCTGCACCCGCTGCCATCGCCGTCCTGATGGTGGAAGGTCCCGAGGCTTGGGGATGGCTGCAATTGCATTGGTGTCCGAACTTGGGATCGGTCGAAAAGATGCCTGCCATGAACCGCATTCGCTATGGTTCGCTCTCTCCCCAACACGACACGGCGGCCGGAGAATCGATCGTCCTCTGTCGCACCGGCGACGAACGTTTCGAACTGCATTGCCATGGGGGCCCCAGCGCATCGAATGCCATCCTCGAATCGCTCTCTCGCCACGGATTCGAAATCGCGCCCCCCGACGATACGTTTCGGTTTTTCGAACCCGACGCATTCTCCGTCGATGCGACACGAAGTTTATTGCAAGCGAAGTCCCTCGCCGTCACCCGAATTTTGATCGATCAAGCGCGCGGAGCCCTAGCTCGCGAAATCCAGACGATCAGGCAATCGATACACCAGAATCGCGATCCCGATGCGATGTCTCGCCTTCAAAACCTTCTCCACTGGGAACCCCTCGGCCTCCGCCTCGTGGAACCTTGGCAAGTCGTATTAGCGGGTCCGCCGAACGCTGGCAAAAGCAGTCTGCTCAACAAGCTTCTCGGTTACGATCGCACCATCGTCCATGCGTCAGCAGGAACCACACGCGACCTGATTCCGGAAGCAACCAGTCTGGGGGGGTGGCCGGTTGTGCTGACCGATAGCGCTGGCGTGCGAGAAACGGACGACGCTATCGAGCAACAAGGGGTCGCGAGCAGTTTGGAGGCAGTTGCACGCGCTGACGCGATTCTCCTCCTCGTCCCTCGCGACACCGGATGGTCTGACGACCATGAACGCATCCTGGCCCGTACGTCAGGTAAACGGCTTCTCGTGGTTCACACCAAATGCGATCTTGCAAACCAAGACGTTTCACCACCGCCGGACTCCGTACCCTGCGTACATGTTTCCATCCATGATCCATCCTCCATGAACCGATTGATGTCCCGGATCGAGGATTTGCTGGTACCCAAAATCCCCCCCAAAGGGACACCCATCCCGTTTCTTCCCAATCACTTCGACCGGTTGAGGAATTGCCTTCAAATGCTGCAATCCGGTCTCCGTGCAGAAGCCCTCCGTAGCTTGGACACCTCGCGAGTGAGAAGGATGTAGGTCGGTGACTCCATTTGAGTTCAATACGAACCTGGAATCGCTAGCATAATCGCCAAGTTGGATTTCCGCGTTTAGCGTCAGTTCTGCTCGATTTTTCGGATATCCGGTCCGATGTTGAACGAGTAGACGATTTTGGGCTGTCATACCTCGACGCGAGCGAGCCACGGTTTCACCAGATGGTAGATGTTGCGACGGAGAAGAAATCGACGGCATGGGGTAAGCTTCTATCCGAGCATCGAACCCCCCAAGCCATTGCTGCGGGAGCTTCCTTCGGCATCATGTTGGGACTGATCCCCAAGGACAATCTCGTCGCGCTCGGGCTGCTTCTCGCAATCGCGATGTTACCCATCCACCATTTGATCGCTTGCGCGTTTGCCACACTTGGTTTGCTGATCAGCCCGTTGTCGGACCCATGGGTTCACGCGATCGGAAAGCAAGTACTTGGGATGCCTCTCGTTGGGATCTTGGTTTCCCAGTTGTACCAGTGGCCGCTGCTCCCTTGGACTCGCCTCGAGAACACGCTTGTCGCCGGGGGACTGGCCGTCGGTATCACGCTTTGGCTACCGCATTACTACGTGGCGAGATGGATCGCGCTGCGCGCGGCTCGAACGGAAATTGGACTTGAGTTTATCGAACTCGCTGCAGCGACTGTACGGCGCCCCAAGCCAACCGGGAGACGATGGGAGGAATCGATGCCATCGATAGTTACCCCCTCCAACATCGACTTGAATCTGCCGAGCCCCGTGGCGCAGACTGCGATCTCTCGGGCACCGAGCTTGCCTCCAGTACTCTCACCTTATTCCGATGGAGTCTCATCGCGTGAAGAGGCTATGGCGATCGTCGAGGAATTGGAGCGAGTGCTCGAGACCTCGATGGAAACGCCTCAAATCGAGCGAGTCCTGCATGAAACGTTTATTGAAGTTGTTCGTTACAAACGACCTCGAACCGATGGCGGATCTGATCCGGAGTTCGAGGAGTCGCACCTTCATTCTCAACCAATCACCAACTCTATGAACCAAGCCACCTCGTTCGCTTCCCGATTCCCCTCGAATGGATCATTGCCATCCGAAACGGGAACGCTTCGTTCCGATGCTGGGCATCCGTTGCCGCCCGATGCACTAACGAAATCGAAAACGCACATCATCAGCCACCCTGGATCCAAAGAAGAAGCTCTTCGACACCTTCTCAAACACATTCATGGTTCGAGAGATGCTCGCAAGGAGCCGGAGAAGACTGCATGAGTTGGCGTCGCAAGGCTTTAACAATCGGTCTCGTACTGGGTGCGGGAGTCGTTAGCATCGGACCTGTGCTTTCCGATTCCATTGCCAAGCGGATCGCCCACTCCTGGAATGCTCAAGCTTCGATCGCCAAGGTGGAAGTCTCGCTGCCTCGCACCAGCCTGTCGCTGCTCGGCCTTCGCATCGATCGCCCCGATCTATGCATTCAGGGAAACCAAGTTGACTTGAGACTCCATCGCGAAAGCCTTTGGTACCGAGATAGCGTTGTCGAATCGATGGTAGGAAAAGGATTCCTCATCACGATGCGACCAACGGGCAGCACCCGCTCCGAAGAATCGAACTCCTTCGCCACCGAACACTTTTCGAAAGCCACTCAGTCGCTCACGGCATTCCGTGCGGCTTGTAGTGCGTTTGAATCCTCGATTGAATCCCAATTGGATTCGGCTCGCAGGCAAATTCAAGAATCGGAACAAAAGAGCCAATCCCGTTCGTTGTCGATCGACGAGCGGATCTCACGCCTGCATTCCGAGATCGCGGCCTTCCAAGATCCAACCCGAAGACCCAATCCGCTTCGTGCCTCGCAACGATTAGAACAGATCCGCTCGGAGGCAAACCATATCCAACAACTTCTCGCGGAAGAGCGCCTGCAGCGAAAACAAGGTGCGAAGGACTGCGAGTCGACCATCTCGTCATTGAATGAATCGATCCAGGCGTTGCGGCAGTCCATCCCGAAGCCCGAAGTCGCGACCTCTTCGCTTTTGGAAGAGTCCGTAAAGCAAGCCGTTGCGGATGCGGAAGAGGAGTTACTCCCTTATACAAAACTTCTCCAATTTGCGGTCACATCCTTTCTCGATTCACCGATTCCATCACAATCGCAATCCACCCTCAGCAATCGTTCGATTGATCAAGATCTTCTGTTGCCGGATTTGAGACCGAGACATTCACAGGTCCTACAATGCCGAATCTCGGGCGCCATGGAGCACGAGGGAACGCGGGAACCGATGGTGATTCAAGTGGCCAATCCAACGGCTGGCTCCCTTACCGATCGCGCCCGAATTCATATGGAATGGGGAGTAGCAGATGCCTCGCCATCGACGGCCCCAGAGATGGGAACACACACGAGCGCATTGGCAGAGAGACTAACGCCCGATGCGACAAACCCGTCCCTTCGCATCTCCGTGGATCGAGAAACAACCGAGGCTCGCATCCAACTGCAGCGAAACTGGGATGGCAACCAAATCCAGTCCAAGATCATTCTGTCGGGTCGCTGGGTTTCGAAACGGTTGCCCAATCTGGGCGATATCGAGGGAGATTCGCTGCTCCCATCCCCGGACGAGATGATTGCGATCGAGTCCGCATCTCGTTCCAACGGTGCAGACGCCTGGGACCTTTCGATGGATCAAATCACTCCGTTGGTCCAGTGGTTTGATCAACAGTGGGATCGATCTATCGAGGAGCGGTTTCTTGCCACCCAATCGAAAACGAAGTCGCTTGTTTCTCAAGAGGGCGAAAACATACGCCGCCGCACTTTGGCGATGGAAGAAACGATGAACCAGCGTCAATCCGATTGGAATCAACAACTCGAAGACTTGCTCTTACGCGTGACGGAGTGCGAAGGGGAACACCTCCGAGCAGGCGTCTCCACTTCGACGATAACACGATAACTCTACACTCCAGCTATCCACAACTCTCCAGGTAACTACAGCTCGGTGGGCAAGCGCCAGAACGCTCGGTCTGCACCGTTCACGACGCTGTCCACTCGGCGTTCGATATCGCGCATCGCTGGATGATCGGAATAAAAAACCGCTCCGGTCTCAATCCCCGCATCGCGATATCGTTGAACACGCTGTTGCACCGATTCCATTTCCGCAATCCTTGGCAGGACCCCAAGCCAAATTGCGGAGCCGAATGCAGCAACGCTGAACAAAAGCCATCGACCGTTGCGATTCGCACTCATTTATAGAGCAACTCCATGGCGTTGGGATAGAGTTTGGTAAAGACAAACCAAGCCATCAAAAAGGAGAGTGTTAGATTGAAAGCTTGCCCAACGACGTACAGAACAACAGGCTTCCCCGAAGCTAGCATGTGTTTGTATTCGCGGAAGTTGCTTTCTAAACCGATGCTCACAAACGCGAGGCAGAATAGCCATTCGCGAATGGATTTGGTCGCACCATCCACGATGCTGCTAACCATCATCTTTCCTTCGATTCCGTATGTCTGCACATAGGAAAGAATCAGTGACACACCGAGAAATCCCAACGTGAAACGAGGAAACCGTCTCCAAATTTCGGATACCTGGGGGCGTTTGCTCGTCGCATCCCGTTCGACGAACGAGACCCAGTAAAGAGCCACCCCAAAAGCGATCACGCCGATCAGGATGTTCTGGATCATTTTCACCGTGGCAGCGACGTCTTTCGCTTTGTCTCCCACCAATTCTCCAGCGGCTGCGACAGCTCCGGTCGAATCGATCGTTCCGCCGATCCAAGCTCCGCCGATGATCTCCCCCATCCCGCTCCATGCGACGATGTAAGGCTGGACGACAATCATGATAACCGTAAAGATCAACGACAATCCAATAGCCAGAGAGAGCTCCTCTTTTTTGGCTTTGCAAGCGGCAGCGGTCGCGACCGCTGCGGAGACTCCACAAACCGACATGTCTGCGGAAATGACCATATTGAGAGACTTGGACGGAATCTTCAAAACGTATTGACCAAACAAATAAGTGGAGATCAACACGACGGGCGTGACGACCCATGAAATGAGAATACCGGGTAAACCAAGTGCCAGCAGCTTGTTGAATAAAACCTCCGCGCCGAGCAAAACCAATCCCGTCTTGATGTAAAGTTCCGTTCGCGCACCGGGTTCCAACCAACTCGGCAATCCGGTCGTGTTGCTAACGAGCAACCCGAGGAGCAGAGCCCACAGAGCATATTCCAAGTTGTAGGCTTTGATGACGTCCTGCCCGGCGAGAACATACGATAGGGTCGCCATGAGAAAGACACACGCAAAAGCAATTCCAAAACGGATCGCCGACTTGCCCATAATCCGCACAGCGAACATCAACACCACCATCAAGACAACAAATGTGATGGCGAGTCCAAAGTAAATCGGAACTCCCTTCTTTTGAAAGGCGTCCAGCGGATTCGATTTCCAATCCCCCGGTCGGACCAGCCAGTTCTTGAACGGCATCGGCGCCAGCTTCGACTCGATCGCTTTGGCCTCATTCTCCAAGGCTTTTTTCTCGTCCTGATACGACTCCGAAGATGCGTCCAACTTCGCAATACGCTGCTTCACCATGGTCGATTGGGCGACCAACTCGGGATAGTTCTCAGGACGCATCATCCATGACCACAGCCCAACCGATCCTATGATGAAGATCGCGATGAAGATGGTGAGGTAATCCTCGATCCGATACCAAGGGCGACGCTCTGCGTTCGCATGCACGACAGGCTCGCTCGATATCTCCGCAGTCATGTCCAAGTTCCCTGAGAGGTAGGCAAATAAAAAAACCGCTCGCGGAATCGTTCCGCGAGCGGCTCATTATCTTAACACATCGATGTCCCGTTAGGACCTTCGATCACGCTTTCACTGGGATCGATCAAGGCTGAATCGGAAGCCCGGGCAGACTCACACCTCCAGGCAGACCCGAGTTACCTGGGCCTGCGGATGCCGACTTGGGCTGGATGAGATCTTTGAAGGCAACTCGCAATCGGTCGTAATCCCCTTCACCAATCACATAGTACCAGTCGGCGAACCGTCGATTCAGTTCGTTCACTTTCGCTCGGGCTGCGTTCAGTTTCTCATCGCGTTGCTCAATCTTTCGAGTGTTCTCTTTGGTGATCCGTTCGCGAGCGGCTTCCAATCGTTCCTTCCATTCTTCTTCCGTAATCTCCTGCGAAGCGGGCATTGCCACCGCAGGCTTGTCAGCCGCAGGAGCGGGATCGGAAGCGGGAGTCTCTGCAGGCTTTGACGCTTCCTCAGGAGCTTTAGCTGGCTCCTGAGCGCCAGCACCATCCTGGTTGGTGGCGACCAACTTTCCAATTGGCAAAGCTACAGACGCTTGATCTTCCTTCGGTTCATCCGTCGGTTTCGGTTCGCTGGCGGGTTCTGCAGCAGGTGCATCTGTCGCCGGTTTCTCCGAAGGTGCATCGGCTGGTTTAGGCTCTGTCGCAGGTTCAGGGTCTGGGCTGGCTGCTGGGTCGGTAGAGGGTGCTGGGTCGGTAGAAGGAGCTGGGGCGGGCTCACCGGTTCCAAGTGCGGGAACGGTCGGAGCGGCATTCAGCGCCCCGGCGGCCTCCTTTAAAGCCTCCATCGACTTGAGTTCCTCGACCGTCTCGGGAACTTTTTCCAAAGTGGGTTGCGGAAACTTCGACTCATCCAACCGCGCGCTAACGAGTAGGAATCGGTTGATCGAAACCGAATCTTCCTTCCCTTCTTCGGTTGCTGCATTGATGTCGGCGCTTGCGGAGCCTCCGAATCGGAGCAAGTACTGAACGCCATCGTTCAATGTGACTTGCAACTCACCGCTCTTCGAATAGAAATCGACCACGGAGCCGTCTTTTTGATTGGGGTTGGGATAGAATCCTCGACGGGCCAACGATGTGATGGCTTCGTTGCTTAGGACTGATTTATCCCCTTTCAAGTCGGCTGCGAGCCCCGATGGCTTCTTGGTCACATCCGCGATCTTCAAATTATCGAGGGTGTTTTTGATTTCGTTGAGCTTTACCGTATTGAGTTGCTCTTCAGGACCGATCACCTTCTCCGCAGGGCTTCCTGCGTCGAAGGAGGTAATGCGATTGGCCAACCATTGATTGGCTGTACTGGAGAAGGTCAAATCGGCTTCATAATTTCGGCTGAGCACCATACCTTGCTCGGTCGGAACGATTTGGTAATCGCGTACTCCGAGGGTCTCGATGTCATTGCTGCTCAGCTTGAGCAGATCGGGTTCGATCCATGACTTGAATTCCGTCGTCAGTGGGGCGGGATCCAATTCGCAGACATAGATCAAATCCTCGGCAGGAACACGGACGAATCGTTTGTTGCCATCGACATCTTTACCGATAATCAAATCCGCGAGGATCTCTCCCTTTTCGTCGCGCAACTGAACAAGCATACCAACCCCTTCGCCACCTTCGGCTTCCTTTTGCTTGTTCGGCTCAACCACTCCAAAAAGGACTTGGTCGGCCCGCTTCTCGCTTGCGACGTCGAGGACCTTCAATCCGATGAACAGCGTCGCCGCGTCCGCCATCTGCTTCGAAGCGTCGGCGGGATAGCTTTCATGCGAAGGGATGGTCCAAAGTCCCGACTTGCGGTCCTTCGAAACTTCGAATTCGTCGAATTGCTCCTTGGCATTGTCGTACTTCAATATCTTTAGCGACGCCGCCGTGAGAGGATCCGTGAACTTCTCAAAGAGGGTCACGCCGATTCGGCTGCTCGCGGTGGAGACATCGGTGGTCACTCGGTTACCCGTCACCCAAGCGAGCAGGGTAACGGCGCCTGCGATCAAGGCAAATACTGCAGTTTTGCGTCCTTCAGTCACTTTGGTTCTCTCCCTTGAAGCTACTTGAGTCGGTTCTTCGAAATACCTTCTCGTTCTCGCAATCGACGCGAGACGAGAACGACAATGCCAACAACAAGTGGCGGAATGGGCGGCACAAACACGGCCAACAATTTGTAGTAATTCTGGATCTTTGCGATCGCATCATCCGCCTCGCGGCGTGCATTGCGGATGCCTTGATCGCGTTCTCGCTGCAATCGATCTTTCTCCACACGGAATCGTTTCACCGTGTTTTGTTGTTTGATCGCAGCCTGCTGACGCAATCGTTCCAAGTCCGCGAATTGCGACGCATCGATACTGCCATCGGATGCCAGTTTGTCGATTCTCTCTTTGAACTCACGTTCGGATTTCGCATTCTCATCCTCGGCCTTTGCAATCGCCTCGGTAAAGTTCTTGCTGAATTCCGCACGCTTGGAAGCCTCGATCTGCCGGGCCTTCTCGGCCTGGGCCTCCACCAGCTTGAGAGTGCTAAATGTTGGAATATGTCGACGCACCTGAGGATACTTGGTCTCACCAGCAAGCACATCGATCGCATTGAGAACAAATGTGATGTTTTGGAACTGGAATTTGATATCTTCCAGCATCTGCGGTCGGTTTCGAATGTCGACGAACGTCCGGGTCAAGCAATCGACGTCAGCAACATACACGGCTTTGATCGAGCGGGTCTCGGCGGCGGGCTGCGCCGTCTCGTCCCCTTCTTTCTTCGCCGTCGCCGTCGCCTCGCTGGCTCCGCTGGCTTTGCCTTCGATCCAAGCCGCCAACACTTGCGCGCCTGTGCTTTCCCCCAAGCGCAGTTTGGTCTCGGTAGCTCGGGAAAGTCCGGAACGCTCGATACTATTGAGATCCTGCTGGGTGATCGTTCCGGCCTTCAATCCGGTTTGTACCAATGGCGTGACCACGACGCTCGATTCCGACTCGGGTAACGGTCGAATGACTCCCGAGTAAAGGAACATAAGCTCAGTCAGATCTTTGCTGATCTCACTGTTGCTGTTGAACGCGCCGTCCGCACCCGGGGCTTCTTCGCGAGCAAAGATCCAAAGGTCGCTAGCCTCGGAAGTTTCTGCGAGGACGGGGTAAGGGTTGTACTCCTGCCAGCAAAGATCGGGGGCGAGCAAGCCCATCGCTCCAGGTCGTCCGGGGATCTCAAGCCCCAGTTCTCGCCAAAGCGGACGCATATCGCCCTTGGGTTGAGCACCGCCGCCACCGAGCATCGCCATCGGTCCACCAGCTTGTTTCGGATCGCCCGTTCCAATGATCGGTTCCAACGCGACTACGGGGTCTTCAAAGATCGCCGTCGGCAGTCCTGACTTCAACGCATCGATGAAGTTCGTCATTTCCTCGGGGGAAAGGGACGATGGTTGCACGGCGAGCAGAACATCCAACTTTTCGATATCGATGGGCGATGCTGCGTTCACCGAAACAATCTCATATTGCTTAGCTAGTTCATCGATGATGGGCTGTTGTGGCATCGACTGCATGCTTCGCATATCGAACCCACCCATCATCTTGGCTTCGGTACTGAGTACCCCCAGCTTCTTTCGGGCCGGTTTCGAAACGGTGGTCAAGGAACGGACCAGTTCGTATTCGACAGGGACCCCCGGTTCGAAGAAGGGAATGACCACTTTCTGCAATCCGCTTCGGAAGGCGGCCCCCAACATGATCGGCTGATCCGAGTAGGCTCCTCGCTCTCGAACTCGGATCGTTTGTGGAACGATTCCATATTGCTGCTCCGCTTGCTTCTCTTCTTCGCTGGAAGGCTGCACGGAGTCGTAAATGCGAAGCTGCATGGTGACATCCGCCGCCTGCGCGGCCGATTTGAACTCTTTCAGCAGAGAGATCACCTGGTACTTGATTTTCGCGTATTCCTCCGGCACATCTGCCGACAGGTAGGCATCGACCACAATCTCGCGGTCGCTGCCGAGCGATGCGATCAACTCTTCGGTAACGGGAGAGATGGAACTAACCTTCATCTCGGTCGCATCGATTCGGCGATCGTTGTTCTGGAACAACATCGTTCCGGCGATCACGATCACGGCGATAGCCACAAGCCGGAAGAGATAATGTCCAAGCCTCTGGTTTCCATCGCGTCCGCCACTCCAATGTCGCTTGCCAATCAAGATCATGCAGAGATAGAGTCCAAAGGCTGCGACGAGGACAAAGTACGAGACGCTTGAAAGACTCAGAACACCTCGGCCGAAATCGTCGAATCGCTCCGGAACACTAAAGTTCTTGATCTCTCTAGCAATGGAGCGATCCGCAATCGTGTCCGCTTTGAACGCGAACGCCAAAGGTGCATTGAACAGCGCTCCAAGAATAAACCCGACGGTCAGATTGTTGGTGAGGAACGATGCGACCATGCCGATCGCGATCATCGCTAATCCGATGAACCAATAACCAATGTAGTTGGTGAAGAATAACCCGGTATCGATTTCACCCTGCGTTAGAAACGAGAGAACGATAAACGTTGAGAACTGGGAGAAGAGAAGCGAAACCGAATAGATCGCCGCCGCCGCGACGTATTTCCCGATGACGATATCAAAGTCGTCAGCCGGGAGCGTCAGGAGCAGCTCGTCGGTTCCCTGTCGGCGCTCTTCCGCCCAAATGCTCATCGTGATCGCAGGGATAAAGAAGAGCATGATGTACGTAAACCACTTGTTGAGCTGGCCGAGCGTTCCCAAGTTGGAACTAAAGAACTCGTGGGGCCAAAACGCCGCCATGCTCGTCAGCAAAACGAACAAGCAAAGAAAGACATAACCGGTTGGGTTCGAAAAATATCCGTAGAAGTTTCTTTTGAGTACCGCGTATCCAACGCGACGCGTCATCGCCAGGGCCATGACGATCGCCAGGATGACTCCGAGAAACACAAGGTCTAAGACGAGGAGTTTGATCAGAGCAGTCAGAACGTATGTAAGTGTCACAGCAATCGATCCTACTGGTAATGTGTCATCTTTCACGGATCGATGTCGCGAGTCGGCCCTCTTGGACGAGGCGTGGCGAACATCGACGTCATTGGGAAGCTAGTGCGCCGTGCCGATTTGGACAGCACAGCAGGGGGGCTAAGCAGCCGCCCCGGTCAACTTGTGGAAGGCCTCTGCGAGATCACCCTTGATCTCCTTGAGTTCCGCCACGCTCCCCTCGAAAACCTTTCGTCCTTCGTTGATCATGATGACCCGGGACGCCATCGCCTCGACTTCTTGCAGAATGTGGGTCGAGAGCAAGATGGTTTTGGTTTCCCCAAGCTTTCGCATCGTATTTCGAACTTCGCGAATTTGGTTCGGATCCAACCCCGCGGTCGGCTCGTCGAGAATGAGAACATCGGGCTCATGCAACAACGCTTGCGCCATGCCGACGCGTTGCCGAAACCCTTTGGAGAGTTTGCTAATCGCCTTGTGCACCACCGACTTCAAGTCGCACAGTTCGATCACGGCCTCGACCCGCGTCTTTTTGTAATCCGCCGCCAACCCGCGGGCATCCGCAAAAAAGTTTAGCAGGCTAAACGGAGTCATGTCCGGGTAGAGAGGGCCGTTTTCAGGCAGGTACCCCAATCGCTTGGAACCCGCGATCCGATCGCGAAACATATCGTGGCCGGCGATCCGAGCGACCCCTTCGCTGGGAGCCAAATATCCGGTGAGCATTTTCATGGTGGTACTTTTTCCCGCCCCGTTGGGGCCCAGGAATGCCACTAACTCGCCTTGGTTTACTTTAAAAGAGATACCCCGCGCCGCGGCGAATGGACCGTAGAACTTGGACAATCCATCGGCCTCGATCATGGGCACTGCACTGGTCGTCATTTCCGTCATAAGGTTTCCGTTTGGCTAGAATCACCTAAAAAGCACGGCGAGGCAGTATATCGAGAATAAATTCCTCAACAATGTCACTCGCCTCGGCCGGTACGTTTTGCCCAGGCTGCCGGTTCGACGGGAGCGGAGATTATCGGGCGGTTTGATTCTTGACGGTGGCCTGCTGGAGCAGGGCGGCTGCGAAACCGACGTCGTCCAAGCGTTCGCGAGCGTGGTTCATCATGGTTTGGTATTCCCCCGACAACTCCGCCAGTTCGATCAGGGAAGGGGCGATCCCATAAGGCCTCATACCGCGGGGCATTCGCTTGATGAGAAACTGCATCGCCTCGCCGGGGCGTCCGATGCGGGTCAAAAGGTCGGCATAGGTCTCAATGGCGACCGTTCCGTGCTCCTGCGGATCCAAGCTTTCGGCCTTCTGCAAAAACATCCGGACGGCCCCCTCCAACTGCTCTCCCAGCAACGCCTTGAACAACGCGATCGACATGGGATACAGATCCGCAAAGGGCTCATCGCTGGGATATTGATACTGCGCGTGCAATTGACGGCCATATTGGGCGATGTCGAGCGCGAGCCTCAACGATTTTTCGTCGTCCAAAATCCGGGCGAAACGGATCGTCGATGCCAAGTGGGTCGTATCGAGGTGGTACGTCCCGTCCTTGAGAAGCCCTGGTCGGCTGACGAGTAGTTTCTCCAGACTCAACTCCCTGGCATCGGGATGGTCGGCTGTCCAATTCTCCCGACGCTGCAAGTCGGCTCGAACGCTTTCCAGCAGTTCTTGATGAACATGCTCCACCAATACTCCCACCGCCGCTTGCTGATCGGCTCGCCCTCGCATGGCAATGATGCTATCCATCATGGTGATCGTGTTGCATGTCCCACGCATCGATAAGGAAAGCAGTGTCCCTCGCCTGACGTCCACCCCTTCCTGCACCAATAGGGCGAGGAGCATATCCAAGTTCTCTTGGGTGGCATCGACGCTCTCGAGCGCCTCGGCTGCGGCCTCGCGATCTCCCACCGCTCGCATGTACATCCAGCCTTCCTGCAAAGCTCCTTGCCGCAGCAGCGCAGCGCCGACTTCTTTACAGGACTCGATCAATCGCTTGTCGAGCTGGTCTTGAACCGGGTCGCCAAGCAGATTGGTGTTGGATCCGTTCCCGGTTGGATCGGTCTGTACTGCAGGGAGCCCCAACTCCACCCGATGGTACATCTTCAATGCTTCAAAAAGCTCTGGATAACGCTTTTGTTGCCTCATTTCTTCGACCAAACGTTTCGCCGTCGCAACAGGGCCCGATTCGGTATGGAGCTTCTGAAGTTGCTCAAAAAAATTTGCGTTCAAGGGTGGTCTCGATGGGGAAGGGTATCGATCGGGGGGGAGGGAATTCGAGCTTAGAAACCGCGCTGAAGTCCGGTGGTCACGGGAAGGTTAAACATGAGGTTCAAGTTTTGGATGGCGGCACCGCTACCACCTTTCACCAGGTTGTCCAAGGCCGATAGGATGGTGATTCGGGAACCGTTCTCCCGAACCGCGATATCGACGCAATTCGTGCGTGTGACGTATCGCGTGGCCGGCAGGTGTGAGATCACTCGCACGAACGGCGATTCGTGGTAATAGGCCAGCAAACATTCTCGTATCTGGTTGGTGGAAACGGTCCCGGTCGGTTTGACATAGGACGTAACCATCACCCCTCGTTCCATGGGAACAACATGCGGGGTGAACGATAAATGGATCTCTTTTCCACTGAAGCGTTTGACGATGTCGGTGATTTCAGGCTGATGACGCGAGCTGCCGATCGCATGTACAGAAACGCTCTCGGCGGCCTCGCAGTAGAGCCCCTCTTTCCTCAAGGCCCTTCCCTCGCTGCTCACACTCGATTTGCAATCGATGATGATGTCATCGCATTCGATCAACCCCTCTTTCACCAAGGGCGCTAGCGGGAGAATGGACGCAGTTCCGACACATCCAGGGTTGGCGATCAAGTTCGCGTTGGGAATGGCATCCCCGAAAAGCTCGGGCAGGCCATAAGGGGTCGTTCCGAGTTTCAAAGGATCAGGGTGCTTCTCGCCATACCACTTTTCGTACAAAGCAGGGCAACTCAGTCGGAAATCGGCAGAAAGGTCGATCACCCTGCAACCCGCATTCAATAGATCCACCGATCGCCTGGCTGAAGCACCATGTGGCAAACAAGTCAACACGACATCGCACTTGGCCGCCAACTGTTCCGGGCTAGCGTCCTCCAACGGGAGCCGAATACGTCCCATGAGATGGGGGTAAAGATCGCCAAGCATGTATCCATTCGGATGCCGGCTGGTGACTGCTGTGATCTGCACTTGAGGATGTCCTAGCAACCACTCGATCGCTTCGAGCCCTGTATAGCCGGATGCACCAACGATGCCAACTCGAATCAACATTGCAAAGGTCCCTCTCCTCGTTCCTGGGCGCACTCGGATGCTTGGGCGAAAGCCGCAGTCACCCGTTATTCTCCGTCGAGATTTTCGATAAGTTTTACCTTTTATGCGGAGGGTAAGGGAGCCCAGAAAACTGGACTTTCGACTTCGAGTCTCTCCGGTACATTGGCTTGCATGGCAGAATTGAACCCCCCCCAGCAGAGCGCGGTCGATACTCTTTCCGGTCCCTTGCTGGTGCTCGCAGGTGCTGGGACAGGGAAGACTCGGGTCGTTACGTTCCGAATCGCAAACTTGATTCGACACGGGACACGGGCCGATCGGATTTTGGCGGTGACCTTTACCAACAAAGCGTCGCAGGAAATGCACGAACGCGTTTCCCATCAGCTGAAGATTCCAAAACGAGTCCGACGCGGCCAACCCGCTCCCCAGCGCCCCGTCATCGGGACTTTTCATTCGCACTGCGTCCAAATTCTCAAACGGCACGCGAAAGAGCTAGGCTACCCAGAGAAGTTTACGATCTATGACCGAAGCGACGCCGAAAGCGTGGCGCGCACGGTCCTTCGCGAAATCAAAGTCCACGAGGATATGCTCAAGCCGAGCGACTTTCTCAACATCGTTAGCAATTGGAAGAATATCGGGGTGCGCCCCGACCAAGCCAACTCGGCGGCGATCACCGACAAAGAGCACATGGCTGCCAGCGGTTACAAACGCTACCAACGCGCTCTCAAACTCCAAGCCGCATTCGATTTTGACGACCTTCTGGTGTGCGCTGAACAATTGCTCACCGAAAACGATCGCGTCCGCCGGGAAGAAGCCAGCCGATACGACCACATCCTGGTCGACGAATACCAAGACACAAACGGTACTCAATACCGCATCATCCGTTCCCTCGCAATCGACCACCGTAATTTGTGTGTGGTGGGTGACGACGACCAATCGATCTACGGTTGGCGAGGTGCTGAAGTGCGCCACATCCTTAACTTTAAAAACGATTGGCCCGAAGCGACCGTCGTTCGCTTGGAAGACAACTACCGATCGACCGATGCCATTTTGCAAATGGCCAATCGATTGATCGTCTTCAATGCCCATCGCCACGACAAGACATTGCGCGCGGCTCGCCCTAACGGACAACAACCTCGCATCCTTCAGTTCCCGAGCGAAGCCGAAGAAGCAAAAGGTGTCGTCGAGGAAATCGCAGGACGCCTTAGGAACGATCCCATGGTCGAAGCTGGGGACTTTGCGATTCTGTTTCGAACGAACGAACAGCCTCGCCCATTTGAAATGGAACTGAGGCGTTGCAAACTCCCCTATGTCATCACCGGTAGCCAGTCCTTCTTCGATCGAAAGGAAGTTCGGGATCTGATCTCCTACCTGCGATGGATCGATTCCCCCGACGACGAACTGGCACTGCTCCGAGTCATCAATGTCCCTCCGCGCGGAATGGGAGCCACCAGCGTCGACAAGCTCCTCAAACGAGCAGTCGCAGAATCCTCCAGCGTTTGGAAAGTGATGCAGGAGCGAGGTATGGTCGCATCCCTCCCCGCACCCGCGCAAGGGGGCGTCGCAAAGCTAAAGGCGTTGCAGTCCGATTTTCACTCCCGTCTTCAAGCCTTCGAAGCCTCCGCACGCAACGAGGACGATTCTGCAAGCTCGACGAAACCAGCCCCAGAGGGGACCACGAAGTCCACGCTTGGAAAGGAATCGCTGTCCCGCATCGTTTCCGATTTGATCGATGCGATCAAATACCGAGAAGAAGTCGAACGTCTCTACCCCGATCCCGATGACTGCAACATGCGACTCGGCTCTATCGAAGAAGTGATCAATGCGGTCGCAGAATACGAACAAGAGACCGACACACCCACGATCCATGACTTCCTTTCCTCTGTAACGCTCGCCGGGCGAGAGTTCGGCTCTCCCAAGGAAAAAGAGAAACAGATGAGTCGCAATGCGATCTCCCTTATGACCTACCACAGCTCCAAAGGACTTGAATTTCCCATCGTCTATATGGTCGGGATGGAAGAAGGAATTTTGCCGCATCGAAAATCCATTGTCACCGATGCAGATGCGGTCGATGAAGAACGCCGACTTTGTTACGTCGGCGTCACGCGGGCTCAAGACGAACTCTCGCTTTCGCTACCGATGTCCCGATTCAAGTGGGGGAAAGCGCGTCCTACATTTCCAAGTCGGTTTCTCTACGAGGTGACCGGGCAAGCGGACAATCCGAACAGGATGAAGGCGATCCGGGGCGCTGCCGACGAAGCAAAGAAAGCGGCAAGTGGGAAGAAGTAGCCCAACGCGCGATGGGTGCAGGTGGCTGACCCGCAGCCACCTGCTTTTCCATCGTCATCCATTGATCGAGATCTATTTGATGTCGATATCGAACTGAGTGCCAGCAGCTGGAACCGAGCATTTGAGCTCGGAGTTTTTGTTGTACTTCGCTGGGATCGGCTCCTTATTCTTTTCGGCTGCTTTGTATTGCGACATGTTGTTGCCGTGCGCCTGGCTCATGTACGCAGGGTCATCAGAACTTGCGGGTGCAACCGGGGCCGTTTCCACAGGCGCATCCATGATCGTGGTGACAACAACTTTGTGGTCGCCGATCATCGCCCCCTTTCTTCCTGCCGACCAAATCTCGAACTCACCATTCGCATCGGTGCGGCTAGTTCCAGCAGGTCCTCCTCCCACAGGCTCAAACACCACCAAACCTTTCTCGTAGGGCTTGCCATACATCATGACCTTCCCTTTGACCGGGGCGAGCGATGGCCCGGAGTCCCCGCATCCGACGATCGATGCCCCCAACGACAGAACCAAACCCAATACCAAAGTGAAACGCATGATTATCCCCTGAAAAGCTGTAATAAAAAGAAAAACGAACGGCACACGGGGTACCGCTCGTCTCGTTGTTTTACCGTCAAGCGACAGTCGCTGCACTAGTCTTGAAGCGAAGCGGTTTCACCACCAGCTCGACTACCGAGGGCACCCCACACTCCGTAAGGAGAAGGACGACTGCCTGGGTTATCGATGTCATCCACAGATTGATTGCCGGTATCGACCGATTGGCTGATGAAACGAACCGAGCCATCCACCATCCCGATCTGACCACCGCCGGTGTGGTAGCTGGAGAGTGCACCCATGTGCTCATTGCCGTCTACACCACCCCAGTGGCAGCTAGGACCGTTGGGAGCCACAATGGTTGTGAACCCGACGAAGTAGGGGCGACCGTCCCAAGCACGACCACCCTGGGGGCGGAAGTCGGCACGAACGTTGCCGGTGATGCGGCGACGGTTCACTGGGTCGATACGAGCCAAGCAAGCGGCTGGATTCCAAGCTTGCATGTCGAGAGCGACACCGCCCAACACGTCGTTGGGTGCACCACCCGCAACGGCTTCACCGAACATAATCGTGTTCGACGTTCCGTCTGGAATTTGTCCAATTGCCAAATAGCGATCGATCTGGAACATACCACGGTTGTCGCGACCGTCTTGAGGACGGAAATGGTTCTGGTGGTAATCGTCACCCAAGCATGCTCGATAGTTCAACAGAGCAGGGCTCTCGCCACGGTTGGTGGGCGGGGTATCGGAAGGGCAAATAAAGGAAGGAATTTGCGCCTTCCAGTTTGCGTTCTCCCAAGCATTGTTGGCAGTGCTCCAAGGGGTTGGGAGCCCCGGTCCACCCGGTCGAGCCTGAGCCATCATGTTTTGATACAGGCTGTTTTGCTCGATGAAAGGCAAAACGGAGATGGTCCAAGCGTAAGGCCAACCCGCGCCTGCACCCATTCCAGGTGCCGCATTGCCTACACCGGAATGCCCAAGGGCTGGCAATTTCTTGAACGCAGACTCGTAGTTCAGTGCCGCCAAGCCCATTTGCTTGAGGTTATTGGAACACTGCATACGGCGTGCCGCTTCGCGGGCCGCCTGGACTGCTGGTAACAGCAATCCGACCAGAATGCCGATGATGGCAATCACCACCAACAGCTCGACGAGGGTGAACCCTCGTTGCCGAAGAGACCTTTTCATAAAAAAATCCTCGAATATGGAAAGGAAAGATAGAAACAATGAATGGATTCTATCACGACGCGAAAAATGGCGTAAAGGGATTTAGTACCCCGTACTCAAGATTCCAGCGAATTTTTGCCCTCGATCCGTGCCTGAACAATGCCGCCTTTCGGTCGCCAAGGCGTCTTATCGGCTCCCCCCTCCCTGCTCCAACAGAAGATGCTGATCCGCTTTTCGGGCCGCAAATGTCTCCGTCGCACCTCCGGGCCACCGTACGGAAACTTCATCGACTTCTTCCAATCTTCCCAGACCGAACTGAAGCCTCGATCCGAAGTGGCTCTGGTACCCCCGCCCGGAATGGACCTCGGACACTTGGGTTTTCCCCCCTGCCTTGACCGACACCCTCGCTCCGATGGCATCTCGATTGCCGTCTTTGCCTCGCAAACTGATTTGGAGCCAGTGGTTCTTCAACGGGGTATCGTTTCGCAATAAGGAAGGTGGGGCATTGGAATTCAAAATGACGACATCGATATCTCCATCGTTGTCCAAATCATCGAATCCGGCCGCGCGGCTGCTCTCGACGATTTCCATCCCATTTCCGGACTCTCGCGATACATCAACAAATCGACCTTGGCCGTTGTTTCTCAACAAGCTGTTCGGCAGTTTCAGAGACGTTCGATCGTCCATGAGCTCGACTCGGTCGAAGTGGCCATTGGCGATGAAGATGTCGAGAAAGCTATCGTTGTCGAAGTCGACAAATCCTGTCCCCCAATTGACATGCGGATAGAGGGACGTCGGTACTTGAGCCTTGCGCGTGGCATCTTCAAAAATCCCACCTCCCAAGTTCCGATAGAGAACGGGCATCTCCGATTGGTAGTTGGTCAGAAACAGATCCAACTTCCCATCCCCATCAAAGTCGGCGCAGTCCACTCCCATGCTCCCATTGATCTTCCCCTCGTAGTTGCTCGCCACCCCCGACAGGAGTCCACTCTCTTCAAACCGGCCGGTTCCATCATTGACGTACAGCAAATTCGGCGATCCATCCTGGGCGACGAAAATGTCGGTATCACCATCGTCATCGAAGTCCGCTGCCACAACCCCCATACCCGGGCCCAGCACACTCCCTACTCCCGATCGCTGGCTCTGATCTTCAAACGTTCCATCCCCCCGATTCCGAAAGTAGTGATCGGGATTCTTCTCGTAGTACTGCGGACCCGCCATCAAGTATTGGCCTTTGGACAAAACGGGAACGTGGTTCTCGTACGTGAACTCCACATAACTCGCGACAAACAAATCGAGAAGTCCATCGCCGTCGCCATCCAAGAAACAAGCCCCTGCACCGACTTCATAACGTCCCTCGACTCCCGCGGAAGCCGTGACGTCGGTAAAGGTCTTGTCTCCGTTGTTTCGAAACAACACGTTCTTCCCAAACTGCGAGATGAAAAGGTCGGGATCTCCATCGTTGTCGTAATCCGCCACGACAGCCCCCAATCCGTAGCCGGTCCGTTTCAGCCCCGACTCTTCGGTCACGTCCTGGAACTGCCAGTTTCCAAGATTTCGATAAAGCCGATGGTGGAGTTGATCGGGCGACTCTTTCGACCCTTTGAGCGGAGCGCCATTGCAAAAGAAGATATCGATCAAGCCGTCTCCATCGTAGTCGAACAGCGCCATACCACCCGTCATGGCTTCGACGATATAGCCGATGCCACTGGCCCCGCTACTATGAACGAAATCGATCCCAGACTCCCGAGTCACATCGGTCAATTGAATGGTGTTCTTCGTTGGCCTAGCAGCCTGCGCTAAACAAAACCGTGCACCGAACATCGCACACAAAAAAACGGTGACCGCTAAAGAGTGTGAACCTCGCAACACCATCTTTTTCTCAGCTCCGTGCATCGCTTGATTACTTTGCATCGTATTACCGTTGATCCGTTTCGTTGCCGGCGAGTTGCTTCGCATACTTTCTCGCTTCCGCTGCCCCGCGTTCGTCTTGAAGTTTGTCGCAGATCGATGCCAGGAAAAGAAATCCTTCGGCGCTGGGAGCCCTTTCAATAGCCTTCTGCGCATACCATCTTGCCTCGACGAGTTTGTTCCCCTCGAGCAAAAACTCCGCGAGTCCGGCGTACGGTTCAATCTTTTGCGGAAACACGGAAACAGCCATCTTCAAGGTGGCTTCCGCGCGTCGCCGATCTCGCTGGGCTGCGTGGACTTTGGCCAGTTCGAGGTAGTCCTGAAATGCTTCACTTCCCAACGAGACGATGCGTTCCCGAACAACACGTTCCTCCTCAAGCTGCTTGGACTGGTAATAGAAGTCGGCCAAGGCTCTCAATGCAGAGAGACTTTCCGGCTCCATGGCCACGCATCGCAAAAGTAGCCGCTCGGATTCGAGGGCATCATTCTTCTTGAAGTAAACCGCGGCTGCTTCGGTAAAAATCGACTTTGCAGTCCTTCGGATCTCCTGATCGCTCAGGACTTGATACCGCTCCTCACCCGATAGGTTGTCTTTCTTTTTCAACTCCGCATAAGTCTCCAGATACTCTTTGGCTTCCGCTCTCTTTCCCTGCCTCAAACAAGCATTCCCAAGTCCAACAAAGAGACTTGCGGTCTCCACGCCCAACTCCTTCGCCTTTCGGAAGCTTCCTTCGGATTCCGAGAGCTTGCCGAGCTCCAACTGCGCCTGCCCCAGCAGTAGCCAATGCGATCCCTCGCTGGGGTGCTTTTTCAACGACTCGACGAGAATGTTACTAGCCTCCTCAAATCCACCCAAACTGGATAAAGCGAGTGCCAAGTGATGGGCCATATCAAAGGAATCGAAACCGAGTGCCAGCCCTTGTCGCAAGGTGTTCAGCGCCAAATCGTAATTGCCTTGCTCCATCGCGATCGAGGCGAGATTGATGTAATGAAGCTCCTGCTTTGGCTCCAATCGTATGCACTCCTGCCACATCGTTTGTGCATCGGAGTAGTGCCGCGTCTGGGCTTTCATCATCCCTACAACATGCAAAGCGTCCGCACTGGCTGGGTATTGAGACTGAAGCCGCGCGGCGACCTCCTCCAACTCTTCCTCCAACGTCTCAAGAGATGTGCGAAGCGGCCGAACAACTAGCTGCACTAGCGGTGAGGGACCGTGAGGTGGCTCCATTCCCTCGCTCGGAGCGGGAGTTGGATTTGTAGTTGGGGATTGGGAGGCTGCGGGAGCAGGTGACGTCGCGATCGAAGATTGGCTTTTTTTGGGCTCCCTGTTATCCAACGTCCCCACCCATTCGGTTAACGCCGCTTGGCGGTCCATCGTGTTACGCAGCAGCGTCAATTGATAAAACGAGAGAGCTCCGGCCGAGATCGCAATCGAGACGGCTAACCAAGGCATCCATTTTTTACTATCCCCCGAAGTCATTTCGCTTTCCATCTGATTTGCGCTTTCGGAACCATTCAAATCACCGAACGTCAGGGTGCACCGAGGTTGTTGGGATCCGGAACGCGAGGATCCCCCGGAGCTAAATCATGGGCTCGCTGAATCAGCTTCTTCATCTCTTCTGAATTACCGCTTTGCCGTGCTGCAACGGCCAACATCAACGTCCACTCCACATTCATCGGCTCCAGGTCGTAAGCCTTTGTTGCAAGTTGCTCAAAGAGCGTTGTATTCCCCCTGACCAACGCCAGCTTGGCTCTCTCCCCATACAAATAGGCGACGTCTGGGAATCGCTTCGTCGCATCCGCAAGCACTTGCTCCGCCAATTCTGGCCTCTGGGCTTGGGTCGCAACACTCGCTAGATTCATGTAATTGAGGATGTTCGTAGGTTGGATATCGAGCAGCTTTTGATGGAGCACAACCGCATCCCCCCACTTGCGATCCGTTCGCAAAATGGAGGAGAGATCCATGTAAATCTCGCCATTGGTGGGCTCTTCCGCCAAGGCTTGCAATAGCCATTTTTCTGCATGCTCCAGCTTCTTGTTGGCCGCGGCGACCGACGATGCGTTTCTCAACAAGGGAACCGCCAAATTACGGAGAACCTCGGCGTACGATTCGGAAAAGGTGGCATCGCTCGCCTGTTTCTCCGAACCTTCGGGCACATCGTTGGACTCCGGCTTTTCCGCCTCCACCGGCAGGACACTCTTTGCCAGATCCTGAGCCTCTTCGGTCTTGCCAACACGATTGAGAATGGTGACCAGTGCATTGACGGTTCCGCGTGAACGATCTCCCAAGTCGACCGCGCGTCGCAGGGAACTTTCCGCCTGCCCGTTCTTCCGCAATTGGCTTTCGATCACCCCCAACTCGTACCACAGCGCAGCAACGTTCGGAAATTTGCGAACTCCCAACTTGGCAATTTCCTCCGCCGAATCGAGGTTCCCGATTTTCGTATAGGCATCAGCAAGTTTTTGGAAGTATTCCGCGGTCGACTTTTCACTCGTGCGAGCTCGCTCCAGAATCTCGATCGCTTCTTCCGTCTTTCCTTGATCGACCAACAATCCCGACAAACCGACCACCGGCCCCATCTCCTCCGCGGACATTTCCAAACATTGACGCCATAACCCTTCGGCCGTTTGCGTTTGCCGAAGCTCTGCATAAATCATCGCCGCAATGTGGAGCGCTGCAGAGTCGCTGGCCATCTCGGTCGTCAACGTTTCGGCGACCTCCGCGAGATACGCTTGAAGCTCTGCTGCCCCCAGCCTGCCTTCTACACCGGCAAAAACGAGGGTTGGTTCCAAGCTCCCCAGGGGATCTGCCCCGTCCAATACAGAACCAATTCCCCCTTTGGCCATTTCGCTTCCTCTACTTGCTCCTCGCTGCTCTCGCAGAAGTCTCTCCATGAGCTCCGGATCGTCTTCGAGTGGATTGAGGAGAACGTAGATCCCAAGCAACAACAAGGATGCGATCAGTGCACAAGCGGTTAACTGGGGCCAACGAATACCCGCCAATTCGGACTTCCAACTGCCCATGGAATCGCGGCCAGGAGTGCCATTCTGTTTCATGCGTGATGCGCCGTGGATGGTTCCGACTTGGTTTCAAACAACTTTCGTAGTTTACGTTAACGAGAAGTCGCCGTCTTGCAATGACGGCCGTTCACCTTTTCCCCCTCATTCCGCTCCATTAGCTCCACCTTAGCGGCGGCGTCGTCTCCGTAGCCAGATTTTCGGTATTCTGCTCTAATCGGCGTGCGTTGATTGCCTTTTTACCAGAGCTTTCTGGCTCCATTTTCCGTTCCATTCTTTTACTTGGTACCCACCATGCCACGAAAAGTCCTCTTCGTTCTACTCGCCACCCCACTCTTTGCCGCCCTCCTCACGGCCTTGTTTCACTTCACTTATCCGTTCGTATTGGCATCGGAAGAGGCACAAAAATCAATCATGGTCACGCCGGCGCAGCAAGCCGAACTTGCCTCGGCAACGCTTGCCAGTGATCTCATCGCCTATGCCATCACCGGAGGAATCCTGTGCGGAGCCCTCGCCTTGCTGGTCGGGTCCGCTCCGTCGCTATCCCATCGAGGGATCGGTGCATCGATTGGTTTGGGGCTAGGGGCGATCACGGGAGCTGCCGCAGCATGGCTGGGACATTGGATCGAGCTGAATCCGTCGTTTGAGATTTCCGATCCGATGGTCTACATCGTTGTTCGGTGGGTGCTGATGCTCGCCCTCCTCGGGATTTCGGCTGGCGTTGCCGTGGCGTTGGCAAGCAACCACTGGAAGAACGCCGTCAACCTAATTGTCGGCGGACTCCTAGGTGTCGTCGCGACCGCAATCACGTACGGATTGCTAGTTGGATTGGTAACCACGCCGGAAGGTCGACACAAAATCCTCCCCTTCCATGACGCAAACCGAGCCATCCTATTCACATCCGCTTTCGCATATATCGGCCTCGGAATTCTTCTTCAGCTACGGACCTCTGCAACCCATCAGACTGGCGATACCTCGGACTCGGTGTCGAAGTAAAGTGGGGTTTCTCGCCACGGCGCAAAGGCGCTAAGAGGAGGCGAGTTGACCCGAGCGGGGATTGGAGATGGAGGGGATGAACACAAGGTTCGGAGTCGGGTGGGATCATGCCAAGTTCTTCACTACCCACCCCCCATCCTTGAACTTCCACCTCCCCCTTCCGATCCTAACCCGTTGCGATCCTAACCCTTCCGATCCTAACTCTTTGCGAGCGTTGCGCCTTGGCGCGCCACCTTCTTCCGGATCTTGGCAGGATGGGGTTTCTCGCCACGGCGCAAAGGCGCTAAGAGGAGGCGAGTTGATCCGAGATGGGATTGGAGATGGAGGGGATGAAGACAAGGTTCGGAGTCGGGTGGGATCATGCCAAGTTCTTCACTACCCACCCCCCATCCTTGAACTTCCACCTACCCCCTCAGATCCTAACCCTTTGCGAGCGTTGCGCCTTGGCGCGCCACCTTCTTCCGGATCTTGGCAGGATGGGGTTTCTCGCCACGGCGCAAAGGCGCTAAGAGGAGGCTGTTGACCCTAGATGGGATTGGAGCGGGATTGCGGCACGCAGAGCGCCTAGGTCGATTGGTTTGGGCGGTGTAAGAAGGCCGCCCAAACCATTGCTACATCGAGCCATCATCCACCTTTCGGGGATTACTCTTCGCTGGTGCTACCCGTATCGATTGCTGACGCGTCCAATCGTGGGCCGTCGCTCGCTTCCTCTGCCGGTGGGGCAAAGGATTCCGATGGTCGCGGAGCCTGATTGAGCAGCGGGAACGATTCTTCAGCGGCGGCCGTACCGCGGTTGACCAAGTCTTCGAGAGCTTCCTTGCGGTAGCTGACTTCGGAATCTTGGAAGACGCGGAAACCTGTCCCTGCAGGAATCAAGTGCCCGAGGATCACGTTCTCTTTAAGACCGACCAATCGGTCCACTTTACCTGCCAGAGCGGCCTCGGTAAGCACCTTGGTCGTTTCCTGGAAGCTAGCTGCCGAGATAAAGCTATTGCTTTGGACCGCAGCCTTCGTGATACCGAGCAATTGCACTTCGCCGTTTGCGGGCTTCGGCTTCTTGCCCTTAGCAGGCTTACCACCCAAACCTTCGCATTGTGCGTTGGACGCTTCGAAAGCATCGCGAGGCACGATCGCGCCGAGTGCGAATTCGGTATCACCTGGATCGGTGATCTTCACGCACTTGGACAATTGGTCGTTGACTCGCTTGAATTCGAATCGGTCCATGACCAATCCGGACAGGAGGCTGGTATCTCCTGCGTTCGTGATCTTCATCTTGCGAAGCATTCGAGTGATGATGATCTCGATGTGCTTGTCATTGATTTCCACACGTTGCAGTCGGTAGACCTGTTGCACTTCGTGTACCAAGTACTGTTGCACCGCTTCCTCCCCGCTCACGCGAAGGATATCGTGCGGAACCATCGGTCCCTCCACGAGAGCTTGACCAGCGCGAACGATGTCCCCGGAGTGAACCAAGAATCGTTTGCCCGGTGGTACCAAGTGCTCGACTTCTTCACCGCTCTCGCTTCGTACGACGATCGAACGCTTTCCACGTTTCCGATCCTTGGAAATCTCGACAGTCCCGTCCAATTCGGCAACAACCGCGGGATCCTTGGGTTTGCGAGCTTCAAAGATTTCGGTCACGCGAGGGAGACCACCCGTGATGTCCTTAACCCCGGTTGCCTCGCGAGGCATTTCCGCAATTTCGGTACCTGGATTGACGAAGGAGCCTTCGGTGCAAGTGATAACTGCTTTTTCGGGCAGGTAGTGCACGTCCAGGGCTTTGCCTTCGGCGTCCTCGATCATGAGTTGTGGATGGTACTTGCCACGCGAATCCATGATCCGACGTTGGAAGTTACCGCTCGGATCCTTCTCGAGTTTGAGCGTTTCCCCTTCGATAATATCCACGAAGGCGATCTTACCACCGGCCGTGGAGAAGATTGGAATCTTGTGCGGGTTCCATTCGCAAAGAGGCTGACCTCTTTCGACAGTTGAATCTTCCTTTACCAACAATCGAGCACCCGACGGAACGTCGTAACGTTCCAATTCGCGTCCTCGCGGATCGACGATCGCGATTTCGCAGTTTCGAGTCAGGACCACGTCGTGCCCTTCGTCGTTCGTTACGTATCGCATCTTCATGAACTTGACGATACCAGTCTTCTTCGCCTTGATATCGCTTTCTTCCATGCTCGTGTTCGCAGCACCCCCTTGGTGGAACGTACGCATCGTCAACTGCGTACCGGGCTCACCGATACTTTGTGCAGCGATAATACCGACCGCCATGCCTTCCTCGACGAGCGATCCCGTGCTCATATCCATCCCATAGCAAAGGCGGCAAACGCCGAGTGGAGCGTCGCAAGTCATCGGCGATCGGACTTGGATCTTCTCCAAGCCCATCTCTTCGATCTTACGTGCGATGTCTCGCGTGATCATTTGGTTTTCTTCAACGATCACTTCAGAGGTGACCAAGTTGACGATGTTCTGACGGCTAACTCGCCCGATGATCGAATCCGCCAAACGGACTTCAACCTTCTCGCCACGGTAAATCGTTCCCTTGGTGATCCCTTGGGTGGTTCCGCAGTCATGCAATGTGATAACAACGTTTTGGGCGACGTCGGCAAGTTTACGGGTCAAGTAACCCGAGTCAGCCGTCTTGAGCGCCGTATCCGCCAAACCTTTTCGAGCACCGTGCGTCGAGCTGAAGTACTCCAGTACACCAAGCCCTTCTCGGAAGTTGGATTTGATCGGCGTTTCGATGATTTCGCCCGTCGGCTTGGCCATCAGACCTCGCATACCGCACAACTGGCGAATCTGCTCGATACCACCCCGTGCACCCGAGGACGCCATCAAGAAGACCGGATTGATGTACCAGCCGCCGCGATGGTTGTCATTTTCCATCGCTTGCAACATGTCCTTCGTGATCAACTCGCGCGTTGCTGTCCAAGCATCCAAGACCTGGTTGTAACGCTCTTGAGCCGTCATCACACCCTTGAGGTAGTTCTTCTGGAAGGCCATGACCTTCTTGTCGGCGTCAGCAATGTGCTTGGTCTTCGATTCTGGTGTCAACAAGTCGTCTGCACCGAAGGAGAGACCGGAACGAGTCGACTCGCGGAAACCAAGTTGGTTCATATCGTCAAGCAGCTTGATCGTCGCGCGTCGGCCCAACCTTTGGTAGCAGTCGCTAATAACCGCAGCCAAGTCACTTCCCTTGAGGGAGATGTTGTAATAGTCCATCCCCTCAGGAAGGATCGAGTTGAACAAGATCCGTCCGAAGGTGGTTTCGATGATCGCGCCCGGTTTCGCACTCGGATCCTCGGTCTTCAATTTCCGATTCGCAGGAAGGCGAACTTTGACCTTCGCGTGTCGAGCGATCGTTCCTTGCTGGAACGCATACTCCGCTTCGGTCATCGTGGCGAAGACCATGCCCTCACCCTTTTGATCAGGGAGCATCACGGAGATGTAGTTACAACCCATAACCGTGTCCTGGGAAGGACTCATAATGGGTTTACCGTTGCTCGGAGCAAAGATGTTGTGAGTGCTCATCATCAGCGTGTGCGCTTCCACTTGTGCCTCGATGGAGAGGGGCAAGTGCACGGCCATCTGGTCGCCGTCGAAGTCCGCATTGAAACCTTTGCAGACCAGCGGGTGCAAATGGATTGCGTTTCCTTCTACCAGCGTCGGTTCAAACGCTTGAATTCCCATCCGGTGCAGCGTAGGTGCACGGTTGAGCAAAACCGGGTGGTTTCGGATGACTTGTTCGAGAATATCCCAAACCTCCTCGTCCTTGCGCTCCAACATCTTCTTGGCTGATTTGATGGTGTCGGCGTGTCCCAACTCCTTCAGCTTTCGGATGATGAATGGCTGGTAAAGCTCGAGTGCAATCTTCTTCGGCAAGCCGCATTGGTGCAATCGAAGCCGTGGTCCCACCACGATGACGGAACGAGCGGAATAATCGACTCGCTTCCCGAGCAAGTTCTCGCGGAATCGCCCTTGCTTGCCCTTGATCATGTCGGTCAAGCTCTTGAGCGGGCGGTTGCTGCTGCCCAAGACAGGTCGTTTACAACGACCATTGTCAAAGAGAGCATCGACCGATTGCTGCAACATACGCTTTTCATTGCGGATGATGACTTCCGGTGCATTCAAATCGACCAGCTTGCGCAACCGATTGTTTCGGTTGATGATCCGTCGATAGAGATCGTTCAAATCGGAGGTGGCGAAATTACCGCTATCGAGAAGCACCAACGGTCGCAAATCGGGAGGAATGACCGGGATAACATCGAGAACCATCCACTCGGGGCGGTTCTCGCTATCGCGAATCGATTCCACCAACTTCAATCGGTTGATCAAATCTTTCTTGCGTTGCTTGCTGCTCGTCTCGGAAAGCTCGGTACGAAGATCTTCCGAGAGCTTGACCAAATCCAAGGCTTGCAAAAGCTTGCGAACCGCTTCCGCTCCCATGTCGGCTTCAAACGAATCGCCGTGCTGAGCGCGGGCTGCCCGATACTCTTCCTCGGTGAGCAGTTGTTGCAGTTCCAATTCGGTGGTACCAGGATTGGTGACCACGTAGTCTTGGAAGTAAATCACCTTCTCCAAGCTAGTGGTTTTCATTTCTAGCAAATTACCCAACCGGCTGGGCATCGCTTTAAAGAACCAAATGTGCGCAACAGGGGCCGCCAACTCGATGTGCCCCATCCGCTTGCGACGGACGCGCGAGTGGGTGACTTTGACGCCGCAGCGATCGCAAATCATCCCCTTGTACTTCATCCCGCGATACTTACCGCAGGCGCACTCCCAGTCCTTTTCCGGTCCGAAGATTCGCTCGCAGAAAAGACCATCCTTCTCCGGTCGATAGGTTCGGTAGTTGATGGTTTCTGGCTTCTTGACTTCGCCGAACGACCAAGACCGAATGTCTTGCGGACGCGCTAACGAAATCTTGACCGAAGTGTAGTCATTAACTCGATCGTAGGTGGCTTCAGCATTGGCCATTACGAAAAACTCCTAACGTCGCTTGCATTCGCAGCCTCGATCTCTCGACGTGAGATACCTGATTGCGAAGGGTTGCCTGGTATGTTGGTGGTTCGGTTCGTTGTTTTGTTGCGAGCTTCGGGTAACGAAGCTCGATCGTGTTCGATTAACAGCCGTGCATCCGAAGGCTCTCAAGAAAGCCCCCTTGAGAAGCTCCCCGCCGGAAGCTTCCGAAAGGAAACTTCCCGAAGGAATCTTCTGAGTGCAACGGATTGTTAGAGGCGGCGTTTTTCCAGTCGCATGTTCAACGCAAGACCTCGGATTTCGTTGGTCAAAACGTCGAAGCTGGCTGGCGTACCGGCTTCCAAGGTATTTTCGCCCTTGACCATCGACTCGTAGATCTTTGTGCGTCCCTCGACGTCGTCGCTCTTGACGGTGAGGAGTTCTTGGAGGATGTACGCTGCTCCATAAGCTTCGAGCGCCCACACTTCCATTTCCCCGAATCGCTGTCCGCCGAATCGAGCTTTTCCACCGAGCGGTTGCTGGGTGATCAAAGAATAAGGACCTGTGCTTCGAGCATGGACCTTGTCATCGACCAAGTGGTGAAGTTTGAGCATGTAGATGTAGCCGACCGTGGTCTCCTGCTCCATCTGCTCGCCGGTTCGTCCATCATGGAGACGAATCTTTCCGTGACTCGGCAATCCCGCTTCCGCGAGGGCTTTGTTGATGTCCCCTTCGCTCGCTCCATCAAAGACCGGGGTGATGGCTTGGAATCCAAGCTTTGCACCAGCCCAACCCAAGTGAGTTTCCAAAATCTGCCCCACGTTCATCCGGCTCGGAACCCCGAGCGGATTGAGCATGATCTGGAGCGGTGTCCCATCAGGGAGGAACGGCATGTCTTCCACTGGCAACACTTTGGAGATAACCCCCTTGTTACCGTGTCGACCCGCCATCTTATCCCCGACGCTGATGACTCGCTTCGTCGCGATGTAGACCTTTACCATCTGCAACACGCCACTGCGTAGCTCATCCCCTCGCTTCATGCTGTTGAGCTGACGATCGCGAATATCGAGCGCCTCTTCGACGGCAGGCCAAAGGTTCTTGTAAACCTTTTTGACTTCCGCGTGGAGCCCTGCATCCAATCGATTGAGCAATCGGGAAAGATTGAAGGTCTGCGCCTTTTCAGCAATGAACTTCGGATCCTGGCCACCCGTGAGTGGAGTGCCATCATCGTCGGTGAGTTTGCCACCAATCGCTTTTTCCAACTCCTCAGCAAACGACGCGAAGGAAGTCGAAATCTCTTTGTTCCCCTCGGTCTCAACCCGCTTGAGTTCCTTTTCGAATTCCTTTCGCTCTTCTTCCGACAGGCTCATCCGGCGCGAGAACTTTTGGGTATCGATCACGATCCCTTCCACACCGGAACTCACCTCGAGCGAGTCGTTCTTAACGTCTTCCCCTGCGCGTCCAAAGATCGCATGAAGTAGTTTTTCTTCCGGGGTGAGCTCGGTCTTGCTCTTCGGCGAAACCTTTCCGACCAAGATATCGCCGGGGCGGACATACGTGCCGACTTGCACAATCCCGCTCTCATCCAAGTTCCGCAACGCTTTCTCACTCACATTCGGAATGTCGCGTGTGAACTCTTCCCGTCCAAGCTTGGTTTCGCGGATCTCGACGTCGAACTCTTCGATGTGAATCGAAGTGTAAACGTCTTGCTTCACCAACTCCTCGCTGATGATGATCGCGTCTTCGTAGTTGTAACCATCGAAGGACATAAACCCGACCAAAACGTTTCGGCCCAGAGCCAACTCACCAAGGTGGGTCGATGCGCCGTCGGCAATGATCTGCCCCTTCTCAACTTTGTCTCCCATACCAACGATCGGTCGTTGGTTCAAGCAAGTCCGTTCGTTGAGGCCTTGATACTTTTTCATGTGGTAAATGTCGTTGCCGATTTCGATTCGTGTCGAATCGACATACGTCACTTTGCCCGCGCGGCGAGCTCGAACCACCATCGCGCTGTTCGCGGCGACTTCTTTTTCCAGACCCGTTCCAACGATTGGGGGCTCGACCACCAAAAGAGGAACCGCTTGCCGCTGCATGTTCGAACCCATAAGCGCGCGGTTGGCGTCGTCATGCTCCAAGAACGGAATCAATCCAGCCGACACGCCGATCATCTGGCTCGGCGCGATGTCCATGTAGTGAACGACGTCTGGGGTCACGATCTCGAAGTCGTTTCGGTAACGAGCAATCAACCCAGGTCCGCTTACGAGAGAACCATCTTTGATTTCCAAGTCCGCGGGGCCGATGTACGCATCCGACTCCTCATCGGCACGCAACCAGACGACCTCGTCAGTCACCTTTCCGCCAGCCACCTTGCGATACGGAGTGACCAAGAACCCGTACTCATCCACCCCGGCGTAGATCGACAGGGAACTGATCAAACCGATATTGGTTCCTTCAGGTGTCTCGATCGGACAGATCCGGCCGTAGTGGGAAATGTGAACGTCCCGAACTTCGAAACCTGCTCGCTTTCGATTCAATCCGCCAGGCCCTAGAGCGGACAGACGTCGCTCGTGGGTCAGCTGGGACAATGGATTGGTCTGGTCGACGACCTGAGACAACTCTCCGCGCCCGAAGAAATACTCAATCGCAGCGCTGATGCTCTTTGGATTCACCAGCGAACGAGGGGTCATGTCTTCGACTTCCTTCAAGCTCATACGCTCTTGAACAGTGCGTCGAAGCTTCAAAAAGCCCTTGCGCAATTCTTCGCACGCCAGCTCGTCGATGGTTCGAAGACGGCGATTACCCAAGTGGTCGATGTCGTCGAAACGAGCCGTCGAATCAGGGTCGAACAAATCGATCAAGTATCGAATCGAGGCTACCAAATCCTCGGGGCGTAGCGCCATTTCGTCTTCAGGAACGTTCAAGTTCAATTTGCGATTCACGCGGAATCGGCCAACCCGGCCCAATCGATATCGATTGATGTCAAAGAACTTTTCGTGGAAAAGCGTTCGCGCCTTTTCCAAAGCAGGCGGATTGCCCGGTCGCAACCGTTGATAGATTCGGAGCAATGCCTCTTCGTGCGACGAAGTGTTGTCCTCAGCGAGCGAATTGAGAATATAAGGAACCTTGGGAGAATCCATCACCTGAATGCTCTTGATTCCGACGGCACAGATCATCTCGGCAGTCGTGCGACCGATCTTCTGCCCACCCTCGATCACAATCTCCCCAGCCCGTTCGTGATCCGAAGGAAAGACGATATCGTCCGCCGAAATCTTGTTCTCGATTGCTGCGATGCTTGCGCTGCCAGAAATCTTCTCGGTCGTGATTTCGTAGAAGGCCTGCAACAACTCTTGATCGGTCCCCAGCTTGGGCGTCATCGCTCGAAGCAACGTCATCACGGAAAACTTTCCGCTTTGGTCGATGCGCACCGACAGAGAATCTTTTTTCGTCACATTGACTTCGATCCAACTACCACGCTCGGGAATAACGCGGAACGATGGAAGTTTGCGATCGGTCGTCCCCTCGGCTTCTTCGACGAAGTCGACGCCAGGAGATCGGTGCAATTGACTGACGACAACACGCTCCGCACCATTGATGATGAATTCACCACCCCCCAACATGATCGGAATGTCGCCAAGATAAACCTCTTCCTCGAGAGGCTGGTCTCGCTTGAGACGGAACCAAGCTTTTAACGGCTTGCCGTATGTCAAACGGAGCTGCCGACACTCCTCCGGGGTGTACCGGGGCTTTCCAAGCTCGAAACGGAGGTATTCGAGCGCGACCGATTTGTCGTAGCTCTCGATCGGGAAAATTTCACGAAAGACCGATTCCAATCCCTGGTTCTTTCGCTTGTCCGATGGAATATCCTCCTGCAAAAACGCTTCGTAGGAAACGGTTTGCAATGTGGTCAAGTTGGGAATCGGGAACTGGCTTCTGCCCGATCCGAATACACGAACAGAAGTTGGTTGCAATCGTCGCTTGGAGGAAGTTGCCATTGGAGATGGATTCTCGAAGTGGGCTAAAGGGTAAGTGCCAAAACAAGACAGCGAGAGGGGATGCCGGCGAACAGGCTCAACAAATATCCCTCGGGTTCCTGTGCCCCGGGAAAAATTCGCACATCACCGAGTCGCTCGACCCGGTAGGCTCGCAAGAGAAAGAGGGGAAATTTGCTGTGGAATGAACAAACGAAATTGGATATCCGTACAATTCATTCCCCCTTCTGCGCGCAGAATGGTGACCCGAACAGCAAACCCTGCTTGATCCGACCACCTCTATATAAACCGAGCCGACGTCCACGCCGCTAGTGTAGCGATCGGCACTTGTTAAGATAGGCCAACCCAACGCCTTTTTTGGAAATTTTGAAAAGATCCGCTAAAAATGGCACTCCGCTAGCTCAGGCCCAGGTAAAGGCCTGGCCGGGGTAGGGTTCGGGGTAGTTCACGCCCTCCCCAATTGATACAACCCCACGAATCGCCCAAGCCAAACCACCTAGGAAGGAGAAGCTCGTGAGACTGTTGGTAACCGGTGCGACCGGGCTCCTTGGGAACAATGTCGCTCGCCTGGCTGCCTCCGCAGGCTGCGAGGTGACGACGCTCTCTCGATCAACCTCCGACCACCCATCCCTCTTAGGGCTCGGTTTCCGACATGTGCAAGCCGACATCGGCCACGGGGACTTGGAAGCGGTCTTAGCACCTTACGAATTCGACTGCGTTATCCACTCCGCCGCCCTGATCCATGTCGGATGGCGGCGACAGGCCGAATCGCTTCAGGTGAACCGGGATGGGACCCAAGCGATCGTGGATTGGGCCAGCCATCGCCGAATCCGAGGAGTCTATGTCTCGACGGTCAACACCTTACCCATCGGCGAAGCAGTCAAACCCAAAACAGAACGTTGTACCGGTGATGGACAGATTCGCTCCGCATACGTCCTCTCCAAGCGAGCGGCACAGAAGGTCATCGACAGAGCGGTCGAGCAAGGTGACGATTGGTACAGCGTTTTCCCAGGCTTCATGCTCGGTCCCTACGACTGGCAACTAAGTAGCGGGCGAATGGTCCTCGCATTGCAACGTTTTCAACCCTGGGCACCTTCGGGTGGCTGCTCAGTCTGCGACCCTCGGGATGTCGCCACCGCCATGCTGCGGTTGGCTAGATCCGGAGCGACCGAACGTCGCTTTATCTTGGCAGGCGACAACCTTACCTACTTCGATTTGTGGACGCGCATCGCAACACAACTAGGAAGTCGCCCTCCCGCTGTCGCGATGCGCCGCCCAGCGCGCGCCATCGGCCCCCTCTTAGCAGACGGCGTCAATTTCTTTCGCCGCAAGGAATCTGACTTCAATAGCGCAGCCATTCGCATGGGACAGCAGTTTCATTACTACGACTCCCGACTGGCCGGAGAACATCTGGGATACGCAACCCGCCCCACCGAAGACTCCATCCGCGACGCGATCCAATGGCTTCGCGACGCAGGACATCTTCCACCAACCGGCTAGCCACCAACTATTCCCAAGGGGCCGTCGTTTGGCATCACCCCGGCGGAGACTAAGGGGCGACATGCCCAAGCAGAAATCGCAATTGCAATACAGCGATCGGGATGGCGAGAATGGCAAGCAAATTCACGACCAACCCTGCGCGAATCATGTCGCCTGCTGGGAACTTTCTCTGCGAGTAGACCAACGTATTGGGGGGAGTCGCGACAGGAAGCATGAACCCGCAACTGCTTGCCAGGACCACCGCCGTTAAAAGCGATATTTGGTCAATCCCCATCGCAGGGCCGGCCTCGGAAAGAATCGGAATGAGTGCCGTGGCTGTGGCTAAGTTGCTTGCCAACTCCGAAATGGCGATGACGATGGCAACCACCAAGGTAAGTACAAGCCATGGGTGAAGGCCCGCAAAGTGGGCCGCCACCGACGCGATGCGCTGATCAAGCGAAGATGCCTCGATCGCCTTCGCAAGCGATAGCCCTCCTCCCAGCAACATCAACACCCCCCACGGAACGCCTTCAACATCCCTCCAAGCCAGGATCGGTTTCGAGAAGGGAACCAGCAACAGCGTGACCAAGGCAGCCATTGCCACCCAAGGATCTTCGATTCGCTGCAAGACCGCATGCACCGAATCCCAGCCGGCTGATGACGTGATTCGCAACATCGGCTCTTTGAGAATCCAAGTCATCGCAGCCGAAAGAAAGACCGCCAGCGTGATCCATTGGTCGCGACTCAATGTTCGCTTGCCACGAAACTCCTCCAGCCAATCCTCGGGTATCGCAACTTGAAATCGCCTTACCGGAAAAAGAAAGTAAACCAACCAAACCCATGCCCCAACCAAAAGAAAAGCCGATACAGGACCAGCCACGTAAACCCAAGACAAAAAATCAATCGACTTCCCCTCTTTCGCTAGAAAGCTGGTGAAAAAGATATTCGGCGCGGTACCAACCAACGTCGCCATCCCTCCGATACTCGAAGCGAACGCGATGCCGATAAGAAGCGGGGCCGCAAATCGACGATCCGGCTGAATGGCGATGGCACTCATGGCGAGAGGGAGCATCAGCATCGTCGTCGCTGTATTGTTGACCCACATGCTGATCATCGCCGTCGCCAACATGAAGGCCCCGATGACGTTGGCTCCATTGCGTCCCGCTATCCGTAACAAATACAGTGCACCGATGCGATGCAAATCCGTTCGCTCGATAGCGAGCCCTAAACCGAAACCACCCAGAAAGAAGAAAACATTCTTGTCCGCGTAGGGAGCGCATGTCTCCCCTAATGCATTTCGCTCGTAGATACCGGAGAAAGGAATGACAATGATCGGCAACAAAGCGGTTACCTCGATCGGCACCGATTCGGTTACCCACCAGAAGGCCATCCATGCGACCAGACCCGCAATATAGGAGGGACCAAACGGCACGCCGTTTGCCAACAAAAGCGACCCAACAATACAGCCGATCAACGGGCCTGAAGCGACACGTAGTAAAGAAGTCATCAGTCCTGGTTTCGACGGCAAACCGAGTGAGTCAACTTGTCACGCGATCGCCAGAGAGGAGCGGTAGCAGATCTACAATACGAGAGGTAGAGTATATTCCAGATCGAAGACCGCATGCCAACCGACACGAAATTCTCTCCGTCCCACTGCATTCTCTCCGGCCCACAGCAGGCATCCTATGAAACGCTACGCAAAATTTCTAAAACAGACGTGGTACCTTTGGTTGGCTTACACGGTCGTTACCGCATTGCTTATCGCGTTTGTTAGCCCGATCTTTTGGGCGGTCATTCCCATGATGATCGTAAATTTCTTTTACTTCGCGCTCGTCCGATATAACGAAGATGGCGATTTTATTGGCGCGTGACCCTTTGCAGGTCCAATTCCCCAGATCGTTACTTCCACTTGGATTGGACAGATACTTCGTTCACAACATCGATGCCGCGGGTAGCGGAACGAACCGTCTCCTGCGCCAGCTGCTTCAAGTAGAAAGAATCGACCGATCCTCGAAGCCGCATTTGCTCTCCCGATTGCGAGAGCTCCAGACTACGAAGGGATGAAAATGGGCTCTCCATCAACATCCGCTTCGCCTGCCCCAACACATCTTGAAATCCCGAGTCAATCATGGACTCACTCCTTGCTCGTTGAGTTGGTCATTGCGAGCTGCCATCCTCGATAGCTCCATTCGTTTGAAGTTATGGGACGGGAGGCAAAAGTCAAGCATGGAATCGTCAAATTCGGCGAACTCACCACAGTCCCTACGATCGCTTCAATCGCTAGCACATACCGAACGGCTCCAGCATTTTTGGATGATCGATTGATTGTGAAACGCAATCGCATGTCCAGAACCTAGGGTTCGCAAGCGCGACCTAATCTCTTTTATATCGACGGCCCTGCTACACCCAGCACGATGAATTTCCTCCGTTTCATTACCATCGAGAATCTCTGCCTGGCAGCGGAAATTACCACTGCGTTGCTGTTGCTCGCATTGGCGATCCCGGACAAGAAGAAAGCAGCGCCGACACCTACTTCGACGGATGATTCGGAATCGCTCCGTCGCCTAGAAACGGCTCGCCGAGCCCATTGCCAAGCGATCGTTTTTCGCGGCGTTGCGACTCTTTCGTGCGATGGCACCCTCGAGCCCGCTGCGGGCCGATTCCAGCCCTATGAGCCACTGGCGGTATTGGGATGGGAAGATCGATTGACCAAGCTTGGCAATCGATCGTTCCTCGATACCTTCCTCGAAGAGTGGCTCTCGCTTCCCGAACGAGCCCGCAACGGCTCGTTGCTGACCATGATTATCGTCGATCGATATTCGGACCTCCTGCGCGAAAAAGGCGCGATCGGGGTCGAACAGTCGCTGCGAGATCTTGGCGAAAAACTATCCAAGCACTACGAGCCGACCGCCCTTATCGGCCGCTACCAACCCGATCGCTTTCTCGTCATCCAGTTCGAAAGGTGCTTGCCCGAAGCACACGAAGACTTTGAGAACCTGTTGAAATCCCTCCAGCCCCCCGAGGATCCAAGCTCCACACCACACTCGCCGATCCCGTGCGTGGCAAGCATCGTCGAGTTGGGGGAAGAAGGGCAGTCCCTATCCTCGTCGCTCGACAGACTCGACGAAGGGGTGTCGCAAGCTCTCGAATCCGGCGCGAGTTGCGTTTCAGAATTCGAAGGAGCTTGGACGAACAAGCGCCCCATGTCGGAACAAGCCTCTGCGGGGCCTGCTCCATCCAACAACGACCCAATCCGCGATTCCAATTCCGAACGCCGCGATCGCCGGCGCGCCGCTTCAGCGAACTCCCAAGAGAACGGCTCTTCCTCGGACCGCGATTCATCGGCAGACACCCAAGAAATGGAAAGCGAGCTTGCGAACGACGATCGATCAGAAGAGCGTTCTGAGCCGCTTGCCTCGGACGAGAGGAGTCGGGAAGAAGCGAACGCAATCCCCCCCGAAACGACCGACGTATCGGCGGTAGCTAGCAGCGAAGACATTGCCGCTCTCTTCGCACAAATCAATAAAAAGAAACAGGAAACAACTTCTGCACCACCCGCAGAATCCAGTAACGACGATGTGGTCAACTCGGACGATATCGCGGCCCTATTTGCCGCGAACGCTCCACAGAAGGCACCGGCCCCCAAACCAGTAGAACCGCCAGCACCGCCGACAGCAGTGGCATCCAAAGACGACGATGTGGTCGACTCGGACGATATCGCGGCCCTATTCGCCGCAAACGCTCCACAGAAGGCACCGGCCCCCAAACCAGTGGAACCGCCAGCACCTCCGCCAGCAGTGGCATCCAAAGACGACGATGTGGTCGACTCGGACGACATCGCGGCTCTATTTGCCGCGAACGAGCCCAAGAAGAAGCCAGATACCAAGCAAGTGGCACCGAAGTCGGAAAATAAACTGAACGAGCTCCTGAGCAATCTTCATCAAGATGTTGCGAATGACGATCTCGACTCGCTTTTCGCCAACGTCAGTTGAAGATGGGCTACTTGGACTCGGCTTCCATCGATTGAACGATTTCCGATTGGGCTTTGGCTAGTTCGGGCAATCCCGCCGAGTCGTAGGCTGCAATCAGTTTCTTGCGAGTTCCAATACGACCGCTATCTAGCTTGATCGACTGCTCGAATTTGTTGATCGCCTCTTTGGCCCGGCCCGCCATCATAAGGAGTTCACCAAAGGTATCGAGAATCTCAGGATTGTTGGGGGAGATGCTTTGGGCGCGGGCTACCAATTCAAGCGACTTGGGGACATTATCGGGACTTGCTTTGGCGAGACATAGGGCGAGATTGTTGCACGCTGAGGCATCGTTCGGATTCTTGGAGAGAGCAAGCTCCCAGTTCTTGATCGCTTCCTTTTCATTGCCCAGCATGTAGTATCCATCGGCCAGCATGCTGTGCGCTTCTGCGGTGGTAATCCCATCGTCGATTTGTTTTCGAAGGATGTCCACGATCCGCTTCGACGGCTTGATATTGCGGCGCAGTAGCTTTGCGATCTGTTCGGAGATCTTCGGATCATTTGGGTCCGCATCGGCAGCGGATTCCAGCAGCGTCAAGTCCGCGGAGAAGGTCCCGTCTGGGTTCTCAACGAGCGATTTTTCGAAGATCGATATTTTGATCGACGAGAGCGCCCGGGCCAGCTGAGGCCGAACATCGCTCCCAGCCAATCCCTCTTGAAGGATCGCGATGGCCTGTGGATATTTGCCTGTCAGAAACCGCACCTCGGCAATCGCCAAACGATCGATGTCGCGTTCATTGCTGGTGTTGAGTCGAGCGCCGAACACCTCCTCCACTTCGTAACTTGCTTCACGCAGGCCATCTTCGTTTTTGATACGACCGTAGAGACGAGCCAATTCCAGATTCATCTCTGGCAATCTCTTCGCGGCTTCTTTCGCCATCGCGATCGCGCTCGGGGTGTAGCCATTCTGCTCTAGAATTTGGGCGTAGATTGCGATCAGCTGGACCGGCACATCGCTCCAGTCGCAAGCCATTTGGAGGTTTCGGCCCAACTCCTTCGTGTCGATTTCTTGCTGATCTTCTTTCGCTTGAATGATCCAGCAAGCCATCCATGCGTTGGCTTGCCGAAATGGACCGTACTTGCCGGACGCCAAATCCTCCATCACGAGCTTTGCCGCTTCAGCGTCTCCGTCGATGCTTTCGAGCAATGCCAGGCGATAGCTAGCTTGGGCATTTTTCGGTTGTACGGACAAAATACGAGTCGCGAGCAATCGGCTGTAATTCTTAGCGAAATCAGGAATGCTATTGGGATCGGTGATCGGAGCTCCCTGTTTGGGATCCTTTGGGTTCATGAACCGAAATTGAGAGTAAGCAGACCGTTCCAAGACTCGGGTCGGCAGGTTCTTTTCTGCTTCGACTCCGTATCGTTGCACTTTCGCATCGACCCGTTCGAACAGGGAGAATCCAAAGATCAAGTAAACGACGAGGACGATCAGAAACGCCGGGAGGTGGAACCAGAACCGAATCCAACTGCGGGAATACTTCCAGCCACGAGCAGCATCTAGGTAACTGCCAGCCATGCCGACAGGAGACGTGAAGATTTTCAGAAACTCGCTGCCGAGCCACTGGGTGTTTTCGACGATGAGACGAATGCGGCTTCCCATTAGTAGTCCTCCTCGATCTCATCCGCTTGAAAATCGCGAACGGGCACAGCGGTGGTCAGTTTTGGCAATCCAACAATCCAATTCCAACAGGTCGCAACCAAGGGAAAATCGGGGTTGATGAATTCAGACGGGATCGGCTGGAGCAACATCGCAAAGAATTGATCCAAGCTGACGATGAACAAGGCGCCGATGATGAACAAGAAGATTTCCAAGCCAACGCTCCAAGCCACCCACTCCTCTTGATAGGTCGCCATGGTGGATAGGGTCACCCAAGCTGCCCCGCGAAGCGCCATCCAAACGATAAATGAAAGAGAGAAGGTGATCAGGCCGTTCAAGAAATTACGGCGGTAGGCGTAGATGCAGAACATGCTGATTCCCATGAAGGTGACAATGCTGTCCCAGTTCCCTTCACAAGAAAACTTGTCCGCGACCCCATGCCCGAACTGAATGGTGTTGCCCACTCGCAGATGACTTTGCAACAATGCGTCCGCCAACCCCGAGGTAACATCGACGGCAACCGATTCCGTTGCATCGAAAGCTCCTCGATCCTTACAGGCATCGACCAAAGAAGGGATCATGAACGCGAGCCCAAGGGCAATCGCGTTGGAATGGCTCTCGCCACGAATCTGGTGGCAGAACCATCCGATCGCCGCTAAACCCATCGCAATTCCGGCCAGTTTCGGTCGTCCCGAAACCGTGGAAAACAAAAGGACCACCCCCGCCAACGACCAAAATGCGATCGGACCGACGCGACGAGCCGGGCGATCCGAATCCCATACGCATCGATAGAGCGCGATCGCAAGCCCCAGAAATACGAAGATAGTGCAAACCAATCGATCGACCGAAGAAAACCAATCCCTCCAAAACCCAAGCCCGATGATCAACGACAGGAGCATCAAGGTAAAGGTGACGGCGTGGGCGATCAGGTCGGGCACGCCCCTTGGAGGAACCGCCGAGCGGGCCGATTCGTTCGCATGGCCTGGCCCCAAGGCGTTTAGGTCAGAAGTCATCGAAAATCTAACTCTCCAATCGAGCATGTGCACAAGTGCCACTTACGGAACGATTCCAGTGAGGGCATCTTTTCGGACGCAGCAGCAGAGAAAGCAATCAGCACGGTAATCGCTCATGCACCTCGTCATCAATCTATTTTATCTGTTGTTTCTGTTTTTCGTCAGCCCTTGGGTCGTTTATCGCGCCATTCGTTACGGCCGGTACCGGCGAGGCTGGATGGAGAAACTTTTCGGTCTTGTTCCTATCCCGCCAACCACTGGCTCCAAAAGCCCCCAATCCCCCTGCAGAGTTTGGCTTCATGCCGTCAGCGTCGGAGAAGTACAGCTGATGCGCCCTCTGGTCGCTCGCTTCAAAAAAGAACGCCCCGATCTGCAGCTGATCATCTCGGCATCGACCGACAGCGGCTACGCACTGGCTCGTCAATTGTTTTCTGACGACCAAGTCATCTATGCACCACTGGACTTCACCTGGGCGATCGCGACGGCTTGGAAAAGGATTCGACCGAGTCTGGTTGTACTCATGGAGTTGGAATTGTGGCCCAATTGGCTTCGATATGCCCAACGAGTGGATTGCCCCATCGCCGTCGTCAATGGTCGACTTAGCGAAAACAGTTTCCGAGGTTACCAACGCATTCACCGTTGGGTCCAACCGATGTTCGGTTCGCTCGATTGGGTCGGGGCGCAAACCAAACCATACGCGGAACGCTTTTCACAACTCGGTACTCCCACGAGTGTGGTGGAGGTTACCGGAAATCTAAAGTTCGACGGCGCTGAGCCAAACCGCTTCGCGGGCGAAGTGCAGGAACGGCGTCAGCTGCTTGGCTTGCCCGATCTCCCCCCATTCGCTTCGCCTGGCTTTCCCTCGCCCGTCGGCGATCACGCCAATTCGTCGCACCTGCCAGTGTCCGAATTGGAACCATTTGTTTGGGTAGCGGGGAGCACGCAGCACCCCGAGGAAGAGATCGTACTGGGCGCCTTCTCCAAGCTTGCGACACGTTTTCCACAACTGAAGCTTCTATTGGTGCCGAGGCACCCCGAGCGTTTTGAGGAGGTCGCGCTGAAAATTGCTGAAACCCAATATTCTTGGACGCGTCGATCGGAGTGCCAATTGTCGGAGCGACCATCGACCAAGCTCCCACCCGGCTGGAGAATCTTTTTGGGGGATAGCGTCGGTGAATTGAGATGGTGGTGGGGGCTAGCCGATGTCGCCTTTGTCGGTGGGAGCTTTGGGGATCGCGGGGGTCAGAACATGATCGAGCCATGCGCTTACGGCGTAGCCACCTGCTTCGGCCCCAATACAAAAAACTTTGCGGATGTCGTCGATCTCTTGTTGAAAGATCAAGCCTGCGTGCAGCTTCAAAATCCCGACGACTTAGCTACATTCCTGGAGCAGGTTCTCGTCGACGCACCATTGCGACAGGAACTTGGTAGGCGAGCCCAACACTCTGCGTCGGAGCACCGAGGTGCCATCGACCGAACTTGGCGAGGGCTCGCGAAGTTCCTTCCCCCCGCTATCCCAGACCAGCCCTAACATTAGAATCGGGTTTGCCCTCGGACCCAACTCCGCGCCCCGTCTCTTCTCGATCGTTTTGATACCTGTCCCCGATTTCAGTGTCCCTATTTCAGTGTCCCTATTTCAGTGCTCTTCACGGAAAGCCAATCGTTGATGAACGAACAAGTCTTGCAGCGCATCCAATCGATGTACGGAATTGAAAATTGGTCCGCCGGGTACTTCGATGTCAACGATCAAGGGAACATGATCGCGCGCCCGAGCAATCAAGACGATCGCTGGATCGATCTGAAGAAGGTCGTCGATCACTTGGTGCATGAACAAAAACTACAGTTGCCGATCCTGCTCCGTTTCCCGCAAATCCTTTCCAATCAGCTCGAGATACTCACGTCGGCTTACAAAGACGCAATCCAACAATTCGATTACTGCGGCAAACATTTCCCCGTCTTTCCGATGAAGGTCAATCCTCGCCGCGAGGTGGTCGAAGAGTTCTTGAGGGATAGTGGCCGTCTGCGCGTCGGGTTGGAATGCGGATCGAAGGCGGAACTTTATGCTGCGATCGCGCAAGAGCAAATGCTTGAGACACTTCTTATCTGCAATGGATTCAAAGACGAATCGTTTTGCCGTCTCGCTTGCTTGGGTGTTCAAGCCGGCAAGCGTGTCGTGATCGTCATTGAAAAGCTGAACGAACTGAAGCTGCTTCTGCGTGTCGCTGCGGAGACAGGCGTCTGCCCCTCCATCGGCCTGCGAGTCAAACTCTACACGCGCGGATCCGGGAAATGGGCGAGCTCGGGTGGCGACTCGGCGAAGTTTGGTTTGACGACTTCGGAAATCATGGAATGCGTGAAACTGTTGAAAGAGGCCGGCCGAGAAGGTCATTTCAAATTGCTTCACTTCCACATCGGCTCGCAGATCACCGACATCAAACGTGTGAAGAATGCGATGAAGGAAGCAGCGCGCGTCTACGCCAAGATCCATCAACTCGGACTGGAGATCGAATACCTCGACATCGGCGGCGGGCTCGGGGTCGATTACGACGGTTCCAAAACACGATTCGAGTCGTCGATGAACTACACCGTTCAAGAATTCGCGAACGATGTGGTCTACACCATCCAAGCCGTCTGCGATGAAGAGGAAGTCCCCCACCCGAACTTGGTCACCGAAAGCGGGCGGATGATGACCGCTTACCACACCGTCCTGGTCGCCTCCATTCGCGAAGAAATCGAAACGTTCGCCGACGATCAGCCGGAGGTGGAGATCGACGAAGATGATCCGCAAGTCATCACGGAACTCAAATGGCTTTGCGATGACATCAATGGCAAGAATTACCTCGAGTACTACCACGATGCCATCGAACACAAAGATGAGCTGCACACCCAGTTCAATCTGGGGCTTATCTCGCTCGAAGACCGAGCGAAGGGGGAGGTTCTTTATTGGGAAGTCTGCGCTCGTGCATTGAAAGAATCCGAACAAGCCCGTGTACCGCATGAGGAGTTCGAAGAAGTCAAACGAGTCCTCGCTGCGAAATACCTTTGCAATTTTTCCCTCTTCCGTTCGGCTCCCGATTCCTGGGCCATCGGCCAACTCTTCCCGGTCGTTCCCATCCATCGCCTGCACGAGAGTCGATTGGACTTCGCGACGTTGGTCGATGTGACGTGCGATTCCGACGGCAAGATCGACAAATTCGTCGACTTGAAGGACGTCAAAGAGACACTGGAACTGCCGGAGTGGAAGGAAAACGAAGACTACTACCTTGGCCTCTTCCTCGTCGGAGCCTACCAAGAAGTGATGGGTTCCTACCACAATCTTTTCGGGGTTCCGAACGAAGCCCAAGTGATGATGGAGGGGGCCGACCAATTCCGGATCGCCAAAATCGTGCCTGGCAGTCGAATCAGCGACATGGTGAGCTTCGCCCATTACGACGTGGATTTCCTGCAGAACCAACTAGCTTTGAAGATTCAAAATCGCATCCAAGAGGGGTGTCTCGATGAAGCGACCGGAAAGCATTTGCTGGAGCAATATCGTGCTGCCGCCGCTTGGAATACCTACCTGGATTAGCAGGTAATGGCCTCTTCAGAAAGCTTGCAATCCTCCCAGTCCAGCGTGCCCGAAAAAAAGTTTCCCAAAACCGTCATCGATCCGAGCACACTCTTTCATGCCACCATTTTTCACCAAAAGAGGGGTGTCAGATTGTCGCGCAAGTGACGGGAGTGCCAACCTTTAGCGATTTTGACGGGTTGCCGTCCCATGGAGGGTGCGAAAAGCGGGAATGCGACCAAATGACGCGACCTGATATCAACCCGATGTCGATGCTAGCATTCACGGGGCCGCTCCAAGTAGTTGCACGAGCGAGGTGGAGCCCTATACTGGCTCCCCTTATCGGAGCCGGCGCAGATTGCCTAACCCGCAAAGTTTGACGCAAGTCATTCCTTTGATCCTACTCCCTTGACCTCGCGGTTTGGGTTGTGCCGGCATGAAAACCTTGTAGCGCGTCCACCCTAGGATGGGATGGACGGCGGAATGGATTTCGCGGCTCAAGCTAGATTGTTACTTGTCCTTACCAAGGAAAGGGGTCCGCGATGTTGCGTTTTGCAGCATTGATGATTTTTGCTTTTTTGGACGGCTCTTCGTCCACAGCGCCCGCAGTCCAGAGCTCGAAGGAACAGCCGCTTCCGTATGAAGTGGCTTACAAGAAGGCTCAAGACGAGAAGAAACCGCTCGTGGTGTTGGTCGGTGCCGATTGGTGCGCGGCTTGCAAATCCATGAAGTCGAATACGATTGTTCCGATGAGCCAATCGGGACAGCTCAAAGAGGTCATTTACACCCAGGTCGACAAAGATGTGCAGCCCGAGCTCGCCTCGCAGGTCATGCAGGGGAACACCCTTCCACAAATCGTCGTCTTTTGCCAAGACGATAAGGGTTGGAAGCGGTTTTCATTAACCGGCATGCAAACCGAGAGACGCGTGAAGGAGTTGATCGGAAAAGCGATCGAGATTCTTCCAAAGAGGCGTTAGTCAGCCTTTCCCGTCGTGGTAAAACAATCGTTCGAGGCATTCGCTTGCGTGGATGCCTCGATTTTTTTATGGACTTCTACCACCCGAATTCTTTTCCCATGGCGAATCCCTTTAGCGACTTCCAGTCCGTCGTCCGCGAGAACCAATCGCTGGCCCCATTTACGTGGCTTCAGATCGGTGGCCCCACTCGGTACTTGGTCGAGCCCAACGAAATCGACGAATTGGCTGCCATCACGGCGATTTGTCTGCAGCATGGAATCCCGGTTCGCGTCCTCGGAGGGGGTTCGAATTTGCTCGTCCGTGAATCGGGGGTAGCTGGCGCCACGCTGTCCCTCAACTCTCCCGTCTTCACCGGCATCCGCCGCGAGGGGGATCGAGTCATCTGCGGGGGCGGGGTCAAGCTTTCGCATTTGATCACTTATGCGGTTGGGCAGGGTCTCGGGGGGCTCGAACACTTGGTCGCCATCCCAGGTACCGTCGGAGGGGCGATTCGAGGCAACGCGGGGACCGAGGACGGAGCGATCGGTCAGGTCGTCCACTCCGCCAGGATCTTGACCAAGGATGGTTCGATTACCGACGCGAGGGGAGAGGAGCTGGCGCTGACCCACCGAGCCAGTGGGATGGACGGTCTCGCGCTCGTCGAAGTCACGTTCGCATTGACGCCAGGCGATCCCGCTGCCCTCACCAAACGGGAGCAAACCTTTTGGATTCTCAAGCGTCGGAAGCAACCGAGCTTTCCAGAGCGAACGGCACTCGCCTTCATCGATCCGGTTGGAAACCAGGCAGCGGACCTGGTCCAACAGGCCGGGCTGTCGGGCGTGTCCGAGGGGGCCGTGCGAATGAGTTCCACTTACCCCAATTTCATCATTGCTAGCACGGGCGCGACGAGTTCCCAAGTTCTTGCATTGCTAGAAAGAGTTCGAACCGGAGTGCAGGATCGGAGCGGAGTGCAGTTGCAATTCCATTTGCAGATCTGGTAAAGATACGCCGTTTGGGAAATTCCACTTCAAGGACGGACTCTGCCGATGGCTTCTGCTGAAGTCAACCCACCAAGCTCGACGCAACCCGTTTTCTGGGCTCATCTGCTGCATTGGATTCGGTCGATTCCACGATCCGCCATCCTGAGCATGATCGGCCCTTCGCTGCTGTTAGTCCTCGGTTACTTCGGATGGCGATTCTACGGAGCCAAGCACTACGACGCAGCCTTTTACGGAATCGAAAAGGGAAACATCGTTATCAACAACCAGCCTGCTTGGCTGAAATCTTCGATTGTCGATCAAGTCTACGCGGACAGCGGCATTGGAAAGCTATCGATGCTCGATAGCCAAACGCCGGCGATGATCGCCCGAGCATTCGACGCCCACCCTGCCATTCGCAAAACGCACCGCGTCGAGCCTCGCGCCGGAGGACAAGTCGTCGTTTCATTGGAATATCGGATTCCCGTTGGCATGGTGCACCTTCCTGCGGATGCTTCGGATGAGACCGGGCATGCCAGCCCCCGTTGGCTTCCCATCGACGGGGAAGGCGTGCTGCTGCCAACCGTTGGATTCTTTGAAAAGGAAGATGTTCTCAACTACATTCACATCTTCGCCAGCAATTTGAATCTCGACATGCAGCGCAAAGTGGGAACCCCTTTCGGAGACCCGAAGGTCGAGGACGCGGCCAAACTCTGCGCCCTCCTCGCCTCGATACGCGAGCAAGCGAAGATTGTCGCCGTCTATGTCCACCCGGCTCAAGTGGTCGAAAAGACGCGGTGGCTGCTCGAGATCGAAACCCAGGGTGGGCCTCGCATCATCTGGGGTAGTGCTCCGGGTATGGAATCGATCCACGAACCCAATTTCCGTGATAAATACTCGCGATTGAAGGACATTGCCTCCAGTCGCGAGGAATGGAGCAAGCAGCAGATCGATCTCACCGAGTAGACGTCTTGAAAGTCTACTTCGACCGTGTGTCCACCCATCGCGGGAAACCATTCGCCCCGCGAGCTTCGACGCATTGGAATATTCGGATCGGACGTGTTACCATGCGTCTCCCATCGAGCCCGCCCCTCGATCCCACCATCGATTCATCGAGTGTTCCATGGAAACCGTTGCTGACAGCATTTACAACTACCCCGTTTACTACGATCTCATATTCGCCAGCGACTGGAGCGCCGAGTTCAAGTTCTTGGAAGCTGCTTTTCAGAAGCACGTGACGAAGAAGACCAAGCGCGTTCTCGAGCCAGCTTGCGGTACAGGAAGGCTGCTGTTTCGAATGGCCAAGGCGGGTTACGACGCGGCGGGACTGGATCTCAATGCAAAAGCGATCGAGTACTGCAATAAGCGGCTTGTACGCCACGGTCTGAAGCCTACCGCGTTTGTCGCCGACATGTGCGATTTCACGGTCAAGCGTCCTTATGACGCCGCCTTCAACACCATCAACTCGTTTCGACATTTGGCCACAGAAAAGCAGGCGGTAGCCCATTTCCAAGCGATGGCCGCAGCCGTTCGACCGGGTGGTATTTATGCGCTCGGATTCCATCTGACGCCCCTGAAAGGGCCGCAAACAGATGAAGAACGCTGGAGCGCTCGCAAAGGAAACTTGGTCATCAACACCGCCATGTGGGCGCGCGACAAGGATCGCGCCAAACGGATGGAGCGTTACAATATTCGATTCGACATCTACAGACCCTCGAGCTCGATGCGAATCGACGACTGTTTGGAGTTGCGCAGCTATACCTTTCGCCAGTTCGCCAATACGATCAAGAAAGTCCCGGAATGGACGATCGAGGAAGCCTACGATTTCCGCTATGACATCGACGAGCCGGTTGAAATCGACAGCGAGACGGAGGATGTCGTCTACATTCTCAAACGCGTGTGATCCTTGAAAGAACCAGGTGCCGCTGGTAGTTTGCTAGCCCCTTTTCAGCCTTCAGCCTCTTAATAGCCGTCATCTGCATGCAACCCATCGATCGCACAAGCCAGTTACCCGACTCCCAGCGAGTGGTCATGACCGCGGTGGGGCTGACCTCCCCCAACGGAAACGATTTGGAGTCCTATCGCGAAGCGTTGCTGCAGGGAAAGAGCGGCGTTCGGAACTACAACATCCGCTATGTCGGCGATACCTTTGCCGGGGTCTGCGAGTTCGAGGCCACCAAATACCAAAGCAAACGCGACATTCGACGGGGAACGCGAGCTGGTACCGTCGGCATTTGGGCTGCGTCCGAGGCGGTCGCCCGCAGCGGCCTCGATTGGGCGAATGTCGACAAATCGCGTGTTGGGATCTACATCGGAGTGACCGAACACGGAAACGTCGAAACCGAAAACGAAATCTACAACATCAAACAATTCGACTACGACACCACCTATTGGTCACACCATCACAACCCTCGGACCGTGGCCAACAACCCTGCCGGCGAGATCGCTCTCAACATGGGAATCACCGGCCCGCACTACACGATCGGAGCGGCTTGCGCCGCCGGTAATGCGGGAATCATCCAAGGTGTCCAAATGCTTCGCCTCGGAGAATGCGATCTTGCCATCGCCGGTGGGGTCTCCGAGAGTGTCCACACGTTTGGCATCTTCGCATCGTTTAAATCGCAGGGGGCTTTAGCGAGCCATGCCGACCCTACCAAGGCATCGCGCCCGTTTGACGTCGACCGCAACGGGATCGTCGTCTCCGAAGGGGCTTGCATCTTCGTCCTCGAAAGACTCTCCGATGCCAAGGCTCGATCCGCGAACATTATTGCGGAGATCGTCTCGTATGCGATCAATACCGATGCCACCGATTTCGTACTCCCCAACCCCGAGAGACAGGCACAATGCGTCCAGCTGGCTCTCGAACGCGGAGGCCTGTCTGCGGACCACATCGATATCGTGAGCACCCACGCCACCGGCACCAACAGTGGAGATGCCCAAGAAGTCCAAGCGCTGCGAGCCGTTTTTGAAAATTGCACCAAGGTGAATTTCAACAACACCAAGAGCTTTATTGGTCACACAATGGGGGCCGCAGGAGCTCTTGAACTCGCAGGAAACTTGCCTTCCTTCCGCGACGGGGTTTGCCACGCCACCATAAATGTGGACAATCTAGATGAAACCTGCGCGATCCCTGGTTTGGTCCTCAACCAACCCAAAGAGCTGGGTCGAGTCGACTACGTTCTCAACAACTCCTTCGGGATGTTGGGCATCAACTCGGTTTTGATCGTTCGCCGGTTTTAAGCTCGATCCCTTGTTCCTCCCACGCCCCCGGCGTCCCATCGGCGAGTGGGTGGCACGTAGAAGCTTGTATTTGTAGACCCCGTTGAAATTGCACGAGGAGAAAAGGTTTCCATGACACCAGCGGAAATCCGTGACGAGATCTTGGATATTTTGAGCGAGATTGCACCAGACGAAGATCTGTCGGGGCTCGATGATAATAAATCGTTTCGAGAACAGATGGAACTCGATAGCATGGACTTCCTCGATATCGTGATGGAGCTGCGAAAGCGCCATCGCGTGCAGATTCCTGAGGACGAATACGGCAATCTCGCCAGTATGGCGTCCACGGTCTCGTATCTCGAACCGAAGATGCGGGACATAGTCGCCGCTTAATGCCATGAACGCTGCAGAAGCCAAGATATTGTCCAAAGTAATACCTGGGTTCGGATCCTATGCTTCCGAGCAGCAGCGCCGCGACGATGACTTGGCCCTCCGCCGTTATTTGATCGACCGCCTGCAGGGATCGAAACAGATCCTGCAGCGGATAGCGTTGACGTTCTTGAAGGACGCCAATTTCCCTCGCATTCAGGACGCCGAGACTCTTCGCACGTCCATCGAGCATTTGCAATCCAGGCTTCGCAGTGCCTCGGAGGGATACGCACCTCTCTTTTCATCCAAAGTCGTTGACGAAGCGAAACTCAAAGAGATCGTCGGCATCGACGAAGCAATCGTCGGTTTCATCGACAAGCTCGACGAAACCCTTCACTCGACTGAACGGGACGCAAGTGAATTCGAGGGAGCGAAGGAATTGGTAGAGCGGGCCAAACAACGGTTCGCCCGACGCTACGAGATCCTGGATTCCAAGTCCTAATCCTATTCAAGGGGATGAAAGGTAGGATTCGATCGCCGCGATCAGTCCGGCTGCTTTCGTCCAAGTCTCTTCTTCTTCGTGAGCCGGATTGCTGTCCGCGACGATCCCGCCTCCGACTTGAAATTGCCACCAACCTCGCGATGCCGTTAGCGTGCGAATAAGTATGTTCCAGTCCATCGCACCATCCACGCTGCAGTATCCCATCGAGCCGCAGTAAGGACCTCGAACGGTCGGTTCCAACTCCGCGATGATCTCCATCGCCCGCACCTTGGGAGCTCCTGTGATGCTGCCGCCGGGGAAGATGGAAGAAAACAAATCGGACAGCGTCGACTCCTTTCTCATTTGCCCTCGAATCGAACTAACCATGTGCAGAACAAAGGGGTATTCCTCGATGGCACAAAGCTGATCGACGTGCATCGAATCCGGGCGACAGATTTTTGACAAATCGTTTCGAAGCAAATCGACGATCATGATATTCTCCGATCGGTCCTTGGGAGATGCACGCAATTCCTCCGCCAAGAGTGCATCGGTTGCGAGTTCGCCTGTCCTACGCCTCGTCCCTTTAATCGGTCGCGTTTCGATCCAATCGTTTTCCACACGGATAAACCGCTCCGGCGATGCGCTGATGATCTGGCCTGGGCCGAAATCGAAATAGCCCGCGAAGGGAGCCGCATTGACGATCCTTAGCTTCTCGTAAAGCTCTGAAGAGGAGCAGCGGGCGGGACAAAGAAGACGCTGCGACAAGTTGACTTGAAAGATATCTCCGGCGTAGATGTAGTCGCGTGCACGCTGGACTGCGGAGCGATACCCCTGGCTATCAAAGTTTCCCAACCACCCCCCTCCCAATCGAGTCTCGAATTGGGGTGCGGTCAAACCGTGGGCCATCGCATGCACCGAACTTCGCTCGGAAGAACGATCCATCGACTCGGCCACCGAAGCGGCGGCTTCTAACCTTTCCAGAAAGAATCGAGCTCGAGCTATCGACCTCTCCGTTCGCCCCTCTTCCCAGTTCGTGGCATCGTCCTCGCTGAATCCTTGCGAGATCAACCAACCCTCGCCGAGGTGGTGATCCCAGGCCAAGACGACATCGTACAACCCCAGTACGGCGATCGGGAGCGAGAATTCATCATGCTGCGCCCTGGGGATCCTCTCGAAGCAGCGACCAAACTCATAGCCGAAGTAACCAGCCACTCCGCCTTGAAAAGGTGGCAATCCCTCCTGTGTTTCGGTCCGAAACCGTCCGAGCCATCCCTCGAGCCGAACCAACGGATCGGCCGTGGGGGTCTGCACTTCCAATACATCGATGGGATCGCAGCAGAGAAACGAAAAACGCCCCCTTGGCAGCCCCGCCAATGCGGAATCCAGCCAGCAACAATAGGGAAGACCTCGCAACCGCCGAAACGCATAAAGGGGGTCCCATTCTTTTGGCAAGGGAACCACGTGAGGCTGGAAGCACGTCTTGGGAATCGTATCACTCATGCCGGCATTGTACGAAACGGGCTTCTCGCCCTCCAAGTGCTACTCGACACAATCCCACCGCAAATCCATTCAGCGGAAAACAATTCTCCGCGAGCCCTATCCTCATTTCGCGTCACGCATCAGGAAGTTCCGCTATACTTGTCCGACGGAAACTGGCGACCGATCCTGGCAGTGCTTGACGCGGTGAATAGACCACCCACTTCGCACCTTCCTGGATCGCCGACCAGAGGAAAGAATCGATTACTGCAAACATTAGAAATGTCTACATGAACTTGGACTGGGACTCTCTTCGAACGATTCTAAACAAACACAAGCGATTCATTTTGACGAGCCACATTCGTCCGGATTGCGACGCTCTCGGCAGCGAAATGGGGATGGCCGGTATTCTCCAGGCCATGGGAAAAGAGGTCACTATTATCAATGGTCACCAAACCCCGCCCAGCCTCTGCTTCATGGACCCGGCACAATCGATTCTCGTCATTGGAGACACGATCACCCAGGAAGAAATTGAAGGGGATTGCTTGATCGTCCTCGACACGAGCGCTTGGGCACAACTCGGTCCCATGGCCGACGTACTGAGGAAATTCAACGGCTCCAAAGTTGTCATCGATCACCACGTGGGTGAAGACGACCTCGGGGCTCAGTTTTTCAAGGACACCAGCGCCGAAGCGACCGGCCATCTTGTCGCCAAGCTCGCGGAGTATCTGCAGGTTCCCATCACGCGCACGATGGCGAATGCGATGTATGCCGCCATCGCCACCGATACCGGGTGGTTTCGATTCGATTCCACCACGAGCGAAACCTATCGAGTTATCGCCAAACTCGTCGATTCGGGAGCATCCCCCTCGTCGATTTACGGTGATCTATACGAACGAGACACCGTCGGACGCGTTCGACTGCGCGGACGGATCCTCGCTCGGGTGCAAGTCGAATGCAACGGTCAATTGGTCCATACCCATGTTCGAAAAGAAGACTTCGTCGAATCGGGCGCGCTCGCCAGCGATACCGAGGATGCAATCAATTTGACGTTGGCGATCGAAGGGACAAAAGTCGCGATCATTTTGATCGAGCAACTCAAAGGTGGCTTCAAGGCTAGCTTCCGCTCGCGATGCCATGTCGACTGCAATGAGCTGGCTCGCCAATTCGGCGGCGGGGGACACCGCGCTGCAGCAGGCGCGTTTATCGAAGCGGAGTTTGCTGACGCGCAGGCGCGCGTGTTGCACGCCGCCAGGCAAGCGCTCGCGAACAAACCTGGCCATGCTTGATCCCATTCGACTTGCTTTCGCCCTTCTCCCCCTCGGCGCCTACCTGTCCGTGATGGGGATGCTGCGATGGCGAAACCATCCCACTGTTTTGAGCCGATCGTTTGATTTGCTCCTCCTCGGGATAGGGATGGCCGGCATGATCGCCGTCGGACCCATCGAACTCTTTTTCCCGAGAGCGGCTTACTCTCTCGTGGGGAATTGGGTTTGGTTGATCTTACTGTCTCTCTACTTCCTGGTCCTTCTTCTGATCGTCTTCCACGTCCCCCCTGGGGTGGTCATCTACGGAATGCGCAAGGATCGTTTGCGGAAAATTCTTGAAAAGGGGCTCTCTGAACGCGATGTACCATTCTCGTTCCAAGGAGATGCGATCCGTATGGAGTCTCTGGGCATTCACGCATTGCTCCTCGACGCGGGAACCCGCGATGTCGCTTCACTCCATGCGATAGGGACGAATCAGAATTTGCTGGAATGGATCCGTCTCGAGCAAGAACTCAGCCGGGCAGCCCGTCAGGAACGCATCGAGTCTGCGGTTCAAGGCCCGTTGTATGTCACCTTGAGCGGTGTGTTATTCCTGGTGGCATTCTGGTTTTTGGCGAGCGACACCCAATCCCTTCGCGACGCGATGGCAGCTCTCTTCAGCGAGTAGCCAATCAGCCCTTCGTCATCTTCATCCAGTGAACAGCGTCTACCAGATAAATCCGTCTTCACGACAAGAGATCGCCAAGCTGACGAGCGTGCGCGAAGACTTGAATCGGCACCGTCAACCCGTGCCGACGATAGATACCCTCTAGACGCTTCCCATCGAGCGGATTAGCTTCGATCTGTCGAATGCAAATCCTGGCAACCTGATTCGGGAATTTCGATGCTAACTTCGCGTAGATCTCGGGGTCCCGTTCACCGCTATCTCCGACGAAGATAAACGTGCGATTAGGCATCCGTTTGAGCAAGCTTCGAATCACTCCTCCTTTGCTTTTGCGACGGATGATCTGCCATCGTTTGAAGATCTCATCTCGCAACCGGAACCATTTCAAGTGCATGCTCCCTTGTGGAAATCCCGACTGACAAAGGAACTGGGAGATAGGACGATAGATCTGCCAAGGGCTGCTGCTGACGTAATGGAACAACGCTCCCTGCTCAAACCAACGCTGATAGGTCTCCGCCATCCCTTCAATCGATTCAAAGGGTTCGGCAAAGGTTCGTTGGAGCATCCGTCGGCGATAATTAACTTCCGTCATTTTGATCGTATCATCGATATCCGTGACAACGCTCACCCCCTGATCTTCTGCCAAGAAAATCGGGCATCCCTTCAACGTCTCCGACGCTTCCATCAACGACGAGGACGAGGGTGCATCCAGTTGTTCATAACCTAGGAGAGGGTATGACTCTCCAAAGCTTCGCAGGCCTGAGAGCTGTCGCGCGGGAAGATCCAACTTGCAATTGAACAAACCGCTCCCCTTCGATTTCCGTCGGAGGACATAATGCTGACCGCCGAGAGCGACCTGGACGCGCATACCTGAAATCGGGCAGGCCAAGAAACCGTCGACCCGTTCGCCAAAGATATGGCCGTCGACCACATCTTTGGAAATATCGAGTGCACGAACCAATCCTTTGATCATCAACCGCTTGCTAAAGGAAGCCGGCGCTTCCTGGCTAATCCTTCCCTGCACCCAAACCCGCCAGACATCGCCACCGGAGATGGGAGTTGCAATCGTGGGGTACAACACGACACGGGAATCCACTTCCGATCGATTCGGGATCTCGGGATGCATATGGAGAACCATTGGTCTCTGCTTCAACACATCAGCACCCACGCGAAGAGGACTACCCATGCCAGAAGTCTCCATCCGATTGAACTCGAGACGAGTTCGTCCTAACCCTTTTCCACTGTGACCGTTTTACGTTGTTCGATCGATCGATAAATCGCTTCGATGGCCAAGAGATCCTTCAAGCCTTCCTCGCCAGAAACCTTCGAAGGACGTCGCTCTAAAATGCACTGGGCGAAGTCATCCATTTCTGCTGCGAAATGATCGACCTGCCCCAGATCGATCTTCTCCTTCGAGGTCTCCATTCGGATTCCCGTGTAACTGAAGGCCGGATCCAACTTCACAAAGCCATCGCTCCCAAAGGCTTGAACGCGATTGAGTCCATTGAAGTTGTAACTGGTGCTGCAATAGGCTTGGGTTCCCGATGCGAATTGCATCAACCAAGTAATCGATTCGTCTACCTCCGCAAATTTTGTCGCATCGGTTTTGGTCTCTTGCGCCGTTATAGAAATCGGCTCCTCGCCGGTGATACCGCGACATGCCTGGAGCGCGTAGATACCGACATCCATCAACGCCCCGCCTCCGGCGAGTTCTCGTTTCAGTCGCCATTGCGTCGGGTCACCGATCTTGAACCCAAATCCGGCTTCGATCATCCGAATCGCCCCAAAGGCCTGGGAGCGAGCTAGCTCGAGCATCTTCAGATGATGGGGTTCGAATTGACAACGATATCCGATCGCCAATAACCGATCTGCCGCCTTGCACGCGGCGATCATTTCGCGACACTCCTGCGCGGTGTTCGCCATCGGCTTTTCGCACAAAACGTGCTTGCCTGCCTTCGCCGCTCGAATGGTGAACTCGTGATGCATGCTGTTTGGCAAAACCACATAAACAACATCGACGGTATCATCCGATGCGATTTTGTCGAATCGCTCGTAGTTGTAAATATGATCCTGTTTCACCCCATACTTTTCGCTCCAAGCTTTTTCCTTGGCCGGGGTACCGGTCACGACGGCAGCCAGTTGGCAGTGCTTGGTTTTCGCCAAAGCCGGGGCGATTTGGTTCGTGCTGAGGTTTCCCAACCCCACCAAAGCCACCCCCAACTTGCGATTCGAACTGGCTTGAGCGGTCTCGGAAAAGAACCCTCCCGTCGCTAGTCCTGCGGCGACCGCAACAGAGGTGGAAGTCGAAAGAAATTCTCGTCGGTTGGCATTCAGTCTTTGCATCGGATTGAATCTGCTTGCGAGGAATAGGGGTGGGAAGGGGTCGCTCGAATCGCCCCATTCTAACGCGCATCGGCTTGGTTCAGATACGCGAAAGAATTGGAGTTACGAAAAAGGAGCGTTCCCCGTTCAGCCTCAATTTTGCGGAGACGCCTCGCCCCCACGCGCTGCATCGACTCGCAGTGCGTCCAATTCCTGCTGCAGAGGCCCTAGATCGAGAATAGGCTCGACGAACATGTCTCGCCCGCCAGCCCCCAATGGCCGCTGACGACAAGAAAAGAAATGCGAGACATAACGTTGCCATCCCTGCTCCTCAGGAACCTTGAACCGGTCCCCCTTCTGGAGAATGGGGCGGTAGTCATGCATTTGCCCAAACTGCTTCTCGCCGGCCGCTTGGCACGGAAACCAATGCCCCACTCCCTCTTCGTCTTCCAGATAAAATTCGGGGTAGCAGTGCTCTGGAATCCAAACGCACCGTGCCGGGATATCGCTCGCCCTGCATAGCGCGACGAAGATGCCGGTCATCTCTTCGCAATCCCCCTGTTTGTCTTTGAGCGCGTCGCGAATGTTGCGGACAGGTCCATTGCGATACTCGATTGTCTCTCGAACCCAATCGTAGATCATCTCGACATGCTTCCAAGCATTCTCAGGTTTTGCATCGGCGATTTTTTTCGCCGCCTTTTTAATGTCCGGCAAATTGATTTCGATGTAAGGGCTCGACTCCATATACCATCGCAACTCTTTGTGGATCGTCTTTGGAATGCGAAAGACCGATGTATCGGCCGGTGCATTGATAAAGGACTTTTCAACCTGAACATGGACGACCAAGTTGATTTGGGCATTGGGGCCCAGCGAATTCATACGCATAACCAATTGCCGTGCACCTGCCGGCAAATCCCGAAAGTCCCACAGCATCGTGTCTGGGATCTCATGGCTCACGACCGTGATCTTCTGCTCCGGCCAATCCATGGGGAAGGGAATCGTCGCCTGGATATTGGTTGCGAAATTCTCGTTGGATTCAAAGCTCATCCCGAACCTCATCTCCATCGTCCGCGGAGCATAAAGCTGGATGCCATTGGTCGCTTCCAATACGCGCCCCACCACGACTTCCGCGGAAGGCTTCTTGGACACAGGCCTCGCCGCCGACCGCGGCTTGGCAACGCCTTCACCACGCTCCTTGGACTCCTCTTGCGCCAAGCAACATGCTGGCATGAGCAACAGGCTTGCCAACCCTAGCGCGATTTTTCGAAGGTTACCCGATTTCATTCGTTCTATCTCCCGTTACGAGTCACCTTTCAGAATAAGTCGCAGAGTCACGCTTTGGCAAACTCTTTGGGAAACAGAGCAAAATTCCATCGTCCCGCGATCGCCGCTCGCTTCCAAGCAAACCGGCTGTGCGATTTATGACGATTGGGAGCCGTCGGACTGCGAAAAGCCGAATCGATCAAGCCATTCTCGCAATTCGCTCGCCTCGACTGAAAAATCCCCCTCCATCGGCTTCGCGTCGGAAAACCGGCCTTCCGCAAGCTCCCCTCGCCGCTCAGATTTCTTTCGATCCCCGACCTCGGACTCGGTGGTGCCGACATCTCGCCCGGGAGGACCAAGCTCAAACGAGACCCAATCCTCGCTCTCCATGGCGACCGCTCCCCGGCTCTTCGCAGCCCGCTGAATCTGATGATCGGACGAAACGACGGTTAGTTTTTTGGGTGTCGGATGGGCCCGGATCGCTTGCACGATCAACTCGTCCGCGCTGGAGTGATCTCGTGAGAAAGTCACCCGCATGCCGCGGTAGTGAGACTCTTTCGGCAAATCGAGGTCGACCTGCGAGTCGAATACAATCCACGTCCGCTGCCGCTCGCGGTCGGACATTCGTACTGCAATGTACTCCAAACACATTTGCCTCGCTTCTCGCAACGCACCGGTCCCGCGACGTGGATCGGGAGTGCCGATGCTCTGGAACATCAAGTTGTAGCCGTCGATCAACGTTTCGATCGACGGCTGCTTTGGAACGCGAGCCATAGAGGTTTTAGCGACCGTTCGAATGCAAATTCTCAGGGGTCCCCTGAATCTTCGCATTCTCCTTCGAATCTGGTTTCTGTTCCAAGGTTAAAAGCGCGAACAAGTCCGCCATCTCTTGGGGAGTCATCTGATTTTCCAATCCCTCGGGCATCAGCGACTTGGAGTCCTGCTTGAATTCGTCGATGTCGTCAACAGCAACGATTTGCTCTTTTCCTCCCTGCACTTTGACAACGACTCGATTCTCCGTTTTCTCCACCAAAAGACCGGTGATGATCTCGTCATCCTTTGTTCGAATCGTCACGCTCTTGTACGCGTCGCCGATCACCAAACTTGGGTTGAATACGCTCACCAACAACTGCTCATAGGAACCGCGGCCGTTCGAGGTGATGTTCGGTCCTACCTCATTGCCGCGCGCGTGCATGACGTGGCATTGACCGCAGATGCGGTCGTAAACCAACCACCCCCTGTCGGCGTTCCCTCGCGCATCCCATCGAAGCGCATTCCCAACTCGTTGAATCACGGCTTCTCGCTCTTGGGAGGACTCGGTGTTGACGCTTCCCCAAATCTGTCCGACGAGCTTCTTGATACTTTCCTGATTGCTCCCTGCTAGGAGACGGATCCGATTGGGGCTCAATAACTCTTTTCGAATCGCTCCCGATTGGACCGACGCTAAGAACACCTCGGCCGATTCGGACCGCTGACAGAGTCTCTCAGCGATCCCCGATTGAATCGCTCCCTTCATTTTCGGCAACCGAGCGACCAAGCTCTGAGCCTGCTCGACCGAGAGCCTTCGCACTCCCAAATCCAAGACCGTGTCGCGCAAACCGCTATCGACCTCGCGTTGTGCCTCCAACTCGGTGACAAGCTTCTCCATGGCAGCCAACAGAATCGTGTCGTCGAGCGACGCAGAAACTTGAACAATCTGCTTCTTGAGCTCAGGCCGAACATCGGGATGCACCACTAGCTCCTTCGCCAGCTTCATGCCGTTCTCGTCACCGAGTATCAATCGAACTTGAAAGAGGGCATTTTGCCAGCCATTCCAACTCTTCCATTCCTTGCCAACTGGACCGCCAGCCAGGGGATTCGAAGCGTTATCCGAACCCCACTTTTGCAAAACCGGCTTGATCGCGCCGACGGAAAACTCGCCGCTGCGCACCCGATCCAACAACGAACTGACAACACGTGCCCCGGTGTCTGGATCCTCGTTTGCGACCAAACTCGCGGCGGTCAACACATTCTCGACATGACGACGACTTCGCGCATCGTCCAATCGATTGTTCGATTGAGACAGAAGCAACGAAGCGAAACGAGGAACGAGCGCACTCCATTCGCGATTCGCCGACGACTGCTTCATAGTCGCTAGGATCGCGTCCTGTTCACGAACCAAATCCGGCAACATATTTTGCCAAACAACTCTGCTGAGAATGGGATCGGGATCGCTGTGCGACAACACCTTCAACTGCTGCGACACATTCCACGCAGACTCTCCCTTGGCGCGAGCCAGCTTCGGGCTGGCGATTGCAACCTCGACGCGAACACGAGGATCTGGATCCTCGCCCAACTTCTCGAGCGACTCCCTCACAGTGCGCGAATCGATCCCTTGCCGACCGATCGTTCGAACTCCCCAAACTCTCAACTCGGGCTCGTTGGCTTGCACGAGTCGCGTTGCCAATGCCTCGGAAATGCGAGTAGAACCAACCAGAGCCCAGAGGGAATGAAGCCGAATCTTCATCGGCAACTTTGTATCGAAGATGTTTTGTTGCAACGCGCGCGACGTCTCGGAGTCCATCGCAACACTTCTCTCCTGCAGCTTCAATTGGGCTCGCTGTCGATTGAAAATGTTGGGATCTGCCAACAGCGCGACCAACTGAGCATCGCTCTGCTTGTTAAAGTCTTCCACGCGCGGCTTGCGTCGCGATTGATGCACCACCCGGTAGAGACGCCCATGCCCTCGATCTACCCCCTTTGGGTCGGCATTGGCGTCTTGATAGCAGTGATAGCGATCGTACCAATCCAGCACATACAAACATCCGTCCGGTCCTACCTTTTGAGCCACGGGCATGAACCAAACGTCGTTCGCCGTCAAGAAATCCGGTTCCCCTTTGCCTCGATAGGTCGCTCCGAATCGCTCGATCGAATCGCTGTTCAAACAGCCGCCATGGATATTCCCCATATAGAGTTTGTTGTTGAACGACGAGGGATAGGCATCGGTGTCCAAGAACTCGATCCCGCAATAGGCTGCCATTTGATGCTTGTGTTTGACGATCGAATCCGCATAGAACGTGTGGGGTGGATAAGGTCCCCCCTGCCGAAGGTAATAAGCGCTTTCGGTGAGATGCCAAAGGTGATCGATCACACAAGCGCTGATAAAGGCACTTCCTTCTGTATCGAAGGCGATGCCCCAGGGGTTGCTGGTTCCTTCGCAAAACAAATCGAACTGACGGGTCTTGGGATCGATGCGAAACATCGCACAAGTGAATTCGAATGTCTTATCCCCTTGAACGACTCGCGATGGATTGAACACTCCGTTCAATCCGTAAAGGCATCCATCGGGTCCCCAAGTCAGCGCGTTGGGGAGCTCGTGGGTGTCGTCTCTCCCAAAGCCTGTTACGACCACTGTCTGCTTGTCAGCAACGTCATCCCCATCGGTGTCCTCCAGAAAAAGGATGTCGGGAGCGTTGGCGACCCAAACCCCACCATGTCCGACCGCGATCCCGGAGGGGATATTCAATCCCTCGGCAAAGACTTTCACGGTCTCGGCGACGCCATCGCCATCTCGGTCCTCTAAGATCTTGATGCGATCCCGCCCAGGACCCGGCTCACGACGCGGATACTCGAAGCTCTCGGTGACATAGATGCGACCGCGATCGTCGAACGCCATCGCCACCGGATTCATAATCGACGGCTCGGATGCCACCAAATCCACATGGAATCCCTCGGGAACCTGCATCGCAGCGATCGCTTCGACAGGACTTTTTGGTGGCCCGGGTGGTGCTGTTTGCTTTCGTGGAATGAACTCTTGGCCATTCAATGTCGCAGCGGTCGCAACTGCTAAAAGCAGCGCAGCAAATCTCGGTCGGTGCACGTCAAAGAAACCTTATTGGGGAGGAAATAACGGTAGGAGAATGGATGGGGTTGGATCCCTCCCGCTCCCGGGAGAAGACCTGCGACCATTCTACACCATCTATTTGCCTCATGCCCCAACGGTTATTTAGGGCCGAATCAATGCGGCCCGGTCCTCCGGTGCCAACTCGAAAGTCATGGCATCGAGGAGTTCCCGTACTTGTTTCTCGTTTCGCATCCCTACAATCGCACCTGTCACCGCGGGATGGTTCAGCACATAGGCGATCGCGATCACACCGGGATGCTTTCCAAGCTTCGTCGCCAGATCTGTCACCCGTTCGGCCAATTCCAAGTTCTTCGTGAGAAGCGGCTCTTGGAAAAATGCACTGCGACGCCGCCAATCGTCTTCCGGAAGGTTTTCGATGCGTTGGCGAGACATGGTGCCCGTCAGCATGCCTGACCCCATGGGCGAATAAGCAATCACGCCGATGTTATGCTCCTGCGTGTAAGGAAGAATCTCCGCTTCTACTTCCGGCCTGACCAAGGAGTATGGCGGTTGAAGTGAAGTGATGGTCCCCATGGGCGCAATCCGTTCCATCTGCTCCACGTTGAAATTCGATACTCCAATCCATCGCACCTTTCCCTCCTTTTGGAGAGCCACCAGCGTCTCCCAGCCTTGCTCAATATCCGAGTCCGGTTCAGGCCAATGAATCTGATAGAGGTCGATCACGTCGACGTTCAGCCGTCGTAAACTCGCTTCGCATTCACGGCGAATCGAGGCGGGCTCTAAGGATTTCACGATCTGTCGATTTTCGTCCCAGGCCCTCTCGCATTTGGTGAATACGTAGGGCTTTGCTCCCCCCCAAGTTCGCAGCGCTTCAGCGACTACTTCTTCGGAATGCCCGAGCCCATACACGGCGGCCGTATCGATCCAATTCACCCCTGCCTCCAACGCCGCATGAATCGCACGAATGGAATCGCTGTCGTCCTGCTGGCTCCACGAAAAGGACCAACCCGCCCCTCCCATCGCCCAAGCTCCTACACCGATGGGTGAAATCTCTAAATCCGATTGGCCTAATCGTTTGGTTCGCATCGATCTACTAGGGTTGGGTAAGTGGAAAAATCGTCATCCGGTACCGCGCTCGCAGCCAAGCGGGCGACGCCAGGAAGTATATCCGATCTCCCGTTCCTGAATCCCACATCGCGCGCCCGAGCCGAGTTAAAATGAGGCCTGATCTTCGCAAAGGCGCACCTCAGGTCCCGAAGGTTCTTGTCCCCTCGCTGTCGTGCGCGAGTCGCTTTCGTGAGCACACTATGCAGCATTCACAGCAGCATTCACAGCAGCATGCACCACAGCATTCACCCTTGATCCCCCCCAACTGGAATTCCTTGCCCGAGGAATTTCGATCTCGCCTTGGTACGTCGGTCGGACGACAACGGGTCATGACCACCGAAACCCACCTGCTCATTGTCGCGCACCACGTTCCCGAAGCGGACGAAACGACGCGAAAGGGGATTCTTTTTTGGCTGGATCCGTCCGGCGAATGGCGGGCGAGCAATGGCGACCCCGGCAAAGCCGCGCTGCCAATGCACCTCGACCGATTCTCTAAAAAACTTGATCACTTCGAACACGAAGAAGCCAAAGCGATGAAGGCCGATGATTACCTTCCCATCCTCGATGGCTTGGCTCCCTTGATGCGAACCACCAAGAATTTGCTTGCGACTTTGGAGGAGGCCCGCAAGGCCTTCCCCAATGTAAGGGCCCTGATCGATCACCGAGACCGTGCCTACGATCTCTCAAGGCAAGCCGAATTGCTCTACGAAGACGCGAAGAATTCGATGGATGTGGCCATCATTCGCCGGGCGGACGAACAAGCGGCCGCGACGCATCAGATGATGGTCGCCTCGCACCGCTTCAACATGCTCGCTGCTATCTTCTTCCCCTTCGCCACCCTCGGCTCGATCTTCGGGACGACATTGACGGACAACTGGAGCTGGTCCCAATCTCCCCTAGGATTCATCGCGTTTCTTATCGGCGGAGCCATTCTGGGCAGCGTCCTCATCCAATTCGTCGCACGCCCCCGAACCCCATAACCCGAACCCCATAACCCGGACCCAATCACTCGAAACCTCCCTCCCTTCCTCCCATCGCCATGCCAAGCATCTCCTGCCTTGCTCGCTCTCTCTATGCCTCGTTGCGAACCGCCACCTGCTTTGTCGGATTGTTCGCGATGACATGCCCCGCGTTAGGAGTGGCCCAATCTTCCGATGAGCCCAATTCCCCCGACGAGGTGGAACAGCGCGCCACTCGCATCTTGCGATCGAAATGCTTTGCTTGCCACAACGAAGATTCTGCCGAAGGGGGCTACAGCCTCCACAACGGGCATGCGCTCTATCAACCCGGGGATTCCGATGCAGTCCCGGTCGTCGACGGTGCAGCGGAGAAAAGTGAACTTTGGATCCGAGTCTCCTCCGAAGATGCCTCGATTCGCATGCCGAGCGAAGGGGAACCTCTTTCCAAAGAGGAACAATCTATCCTCCGTCAATGGATCGATGGTTCGCCGGCGTGGCGCCTCGCCAAAGATCAAAGCTTGATCGAACGCGCATCCCCCAACAGTCTGCTCGCGCTCGATCCTTCCGCTCCCAATCACGCAACCTATGGCAATCGAACTCCCCCCTTCCTGGGCGCTTATAGCGAGAGCCGAAAGAGATTCTATGTAGCTGGTTGGGGGGAGCTGTTGGTATGGAACACGATCGAAGGGAAATTGGAAACGCGATGGTCCGGTTTTGAGAAACGGTTTGCTGCCATCGACTTGTCCGCCGACGAACGTTGGCTCGCGGTCTCCTCGGGGCAGCCTGGCATTTCCGGGTCCGTTCATCTCATCGATCTGGAGAACCCAAAACATGCTATCCGCGTGTGGACCGCTTCGGATCTTCCTCCAACACTCCGGTTTTCCCCTTCCAATGGCGCGCTGGCGATCGGTTCGATGACCGGTCAGATTGCGATTGTCGCCCTCGATACCCAAAGCCTTATCAAAGAGGAATTGGCACACGCAGATCAAGTGCTCGCGATCGAATGGAATTCCGATGGCTCGCGTTGGATGAGCGGGTCGAGAGATCGCACGGCGCGCGTATCGGAATATCCTTCGGGTGAACTCAAAGTGGCGTTGGGGGGACATGAACGGAGCGTTTGTGGAGTCGGCTTCAGTGCGCTCGGCCCCATCACAAGAGACGAAACAGGCTCGCTCCGCCTCTGGGCCAACGATGATTCGGGACGGGTTCTCTCCAAACGAAGCGACCTCCCTCCGAGACTGCAATCGATCGCCATCTCAGACAATCGTATTCTCTGGCTCGCTTCCTCGAAAATGATGTCCGCGGTGCCAACGAAATCGGTAGTGGAGGAGGCTGAAAAGGATGAGAAGGGAAACCCCAAAAAGAAGACTAACTTCGCATTGCAAAAGAAGGAATGGAAGGACTTCGGGCCAGAGACGGCGAGCATCCACTGGCTGAACCGCTCGGGCTGGATCGGTATCCAAACCACCGATCGTCGCTTCTATCTTCAGAAGATCGATACACCAACCGATAAGGTGCCGGTAACACTCTATCCGTAACGGCTGTGGACATCTCTCTCCAAGATCGCTTGGAGAAGCGATTCCTTTCAAATCAAAACAGCTTCAACTGCTGCGGTGCATCGATTTGCAATGACGGGGATGAGAAATTCGCGATGACGCCTGTCGCGACGGTTCCCATCACGCGCCCTGCGAGTGCCATCCCGGACAAAAGGGCTCCTTCGATGTTGGGAGTTTGAAACCAATCCCCGCAGGCACCGATGCGATGTTGCGGGTCCCAATAGCAGGGCTCGTTCGTAATTCCTCGCTCGACCGCCGCATAGAGCCATCGATGCGACTGGCGAAACAATGGCTCGGGAGGTGCCGTGGGAAACAATCGATTTAGTTCCTGCACCAGCACGTCACAGACGGTATCTCGATCGAGTTGAAGATTCTGGGCAGCCCAATCGCTGCTGGTTTGAAGGACCCAGCAATCTAGCTCGCTCGGACGACTCGGTTTGCTCGAATCGCGGGCTATCCATGCGATGGGAGAATCCTTTACAAAAGCGCCGTCAAACGGCAACTCCCATTTGGTTCCAAACGCGACCATCACAGTCCAGCAAGGGCGGTGGGAGGCGTGCTGTAGTTTCTTTGCGGAATCCATCTGGCTCGGCATGAGCTGAAGGGTTTGGTGCGCTGGGCAATTGATAAGCACGGAATCAAAAGTGTCGCTCTCAAAACGCTCATCCTCGATCATGGAGGAACCGATTGAACCGCCCACGCGATAAGCTCCCGGTTCCCCATCAATTCGATCGACGCGGCGTTGATATTGAACAGGAAGATCCTTGGCCAAATGTTTGCCCATCGCATTCATACCAGGAATCCAGACCATTCGGTGGGCATTGGATTTATCCGCTGCCATCACGCCGCCTCGCCACTCTACGATCCGACCGGTCCATACCCCTACAAGTCCCACCTCGATCCAGCTGCAAACGTACTTGGCGACGCGCGGGTCTTTGCACGTGAAATACTGGGCACCATGATCGAACTGCAACATCTGCTCCAGACGTCGCGTTGAAGCCCTCCCTCCAGGACCTCGGGATTTATCAAATACCGTGACATCCCAACCATGGTCGCTCAAGATCCTGGCAGCCATCAATCCACCTAGCCCGGCCCCGACCATCGCGACCCGCGGGGCCGCCCCCAATCGGAATCGATCGATTTGCGACTCGTATTTTGTCAGATCCAACCGCTCCGCGTGCTCCGATGTCGGCCTGGATCGAACGGTCCCAAGAACTGGCTGAGAGGGATGGAACGGGCGATCGAATTGTCCGAGACACCAAAGGATCCCTCCATACGATGCAGGATCCCGACCGTCGAGCGCATAACGATGGTTTAGATCGATCAACTGACGGAGTGCATCGCCAGCGTTTCGAGTCCAATGGAGAATCGCCTTCCCCCAAGTCATCCGTACGTTGTTATGCAGCTCTCCATGTTTGACCAAACTGCGCTGGCACGCATTCCATAGCCGGTCCGATGTCTTGCCCCGAGCAAGATCCTCCCATGCGAAGAGCTGGTCTCTACGATCTGCTTCGTGTTCTGCCAGAGTCTGAGTCGCCCAATCCGGAAGAGTATCCAACGTGTCGTAATCGTCCCGATAGAAGCAATAGCAGTAAGCCATCTCACGCCATATCAGCAACTCTTCCAGATATTTTTCCGCATTCCTCTCGTGCGCATCTCGGGCCAATCGCATCGGAGAAACCATTCCATAGTGCAAGTACGCGGACATGCGACTAGCGACTTCCGAAGTTGGATCATTCCTCAGCTTCGCATACTTGGAAAGCTTCGTGCGGCAGTAATGCTCCCACCTCGCATACCCCGCTGTCGTTCCACCCGGTGTGTCCAGGACTGGTCCAATGCTGTGGTCGATCTCGCATTGAGAAACGAGCTCCGCTAGATTGATGCTAGGAGTATCGATGGGTACAAATGGAAGCTCCTGATCCCATGGTAAAGGATTGGCTTCGCATGCAGGCCAAGGTGCACCGACTCGTTCTTTGTACCATTTCCGAGTGGCGTCCTTGTAAGCAAAGGCGCGGTCGAACGCTCTACCGACCTTCTGCATGGGCACCACGCAAGACGTATCGACCGTCAAAATGGGGGTCGCCGATGTCCCTCGAAGCCGCTCCAGCCAAACGTCCGTCGGCTCCCCTGGAAACTCATCCGTAATGAGGACCCTCGCCATGGCGGTAATTCGCTTCAAAGCAGGAACCCGATAGTCCCGACGATCGACATGCAGAGCGTATCGAATCCCCAGCTTTCCATACTGCTGAGCCAGGTCGACGGCTCCCTGCAAACTGAACCAATGATGCCGATCCGACGCGAATCGATAGTTCTCACTCACCCCTTGGTAAACCAGCAACGGCGCGTTCAAAAACACGGCCAGATATCGGGCTGCATCCAAGGCAGGATTTTCGTCAGTTCGCAACGCATGATGCGTCCAATAGACCACCGGCGCAATGGACGGCGCATTCGACGGTACATTCGACGGTACAGCGGACGGCAAACTCAGTTCCAGCTTCCCGTCGGCAGATTCGCCCCCCAGGCTATACCACCGCGCCCGTTCCAGTAGATGGGAAGGGAGCGAGGCTAGGAGATCCTGAAGTGCGTTCGATCGATTGAGCATGTCAGAGATTCGGGGTAGGGATCAAACGAGCCCAACACCGACGCACAACCGTTGTGAATCCGGAATCTGAGCCAACGGGGCCAGGCTTCTACGGAACGAAGCAGACGAGGCCAGTATAGTCGGCCGTCAAGCCGATGAAGGGACCTGACTTAACGTCTAAGGGTTTGACTACTTGGCTCGCTGCAACTGAAACAACTCGTACATGGGTTCCGACAACTGGGACGCACTCGCCTTGGTCATCTCTTCGCTCAAGATTTGATCGAGTTGCCCTTGAAAAATCTTTTCCGCTCGCCCGCCATTGAAGTATGCCGAGCCCTCTTGTGAGGACCGAAGCGACGAGATCATCTGGGAAAACAAGGTCTGTCCCACGAAGTTCTGAAACGCTTCCTTGAGATCCTCTCCCTGCTTCCCTCCCAAACTCCCCGGCCCAGCCTCACTCGATGCGGACGCAATGGTAGGGGCCTGAGTCTCGGATTGGCTTTGCCGCAACGCATCAGCGAAGCTCGATTCTTGAAGACGCGTCCCTCGCGACACGAGTGCATCGGCCCCTGTGCCGCGATCCACAATACCGGACAAGGAATCCAATTTCGTTACACCAATCGGGTCTGCCATGGGATGACTTTCTGCTACTCGATGATGAGTTCGCCGTAGAGGTTTCCTTGTTTGTAGATCCCTTTGATGATGGTGATGATGTCCGAGGTCGGGACGTTCAGCACATTGAGGCCATCTACTAAACTTTTCAATCGAGGGTTCTCCGGCGTTTCTTTGGGAAGCCCGACAAAGCCCCCTGCGGGCGGGTTGTTTCCGCGCGGCGAAAAGGTCAAGTTGCCGAACGATACAGCGACCGGGGCAAATGTCACGTCCTCTCCGATGACCACCACACCTTCTCGTTCGTTGATGTAAACGCGCTTGTGGTTCGCTAGGTTGATCAGCGGTAGATTGAGGATCATGGAGACGAACTCAACCGGTTCGTTCTGGTAGATTTCCGGGACTTGGACTACGACATGGGTTTGATCGATGGCCGACGCGATCTTTTGAATCGAACGAGTCGATCGCGTCCCCGACGAGCCGTTTGGATTCCCCGTCCCGCCTTGCTCGTCGTACCGATTGATTTTGTCTGCGATCAACTGCGAGGTCGCAAAGGAGCTGTGATTAGGAGTGAGGACCAGCGTGACCTTGTTGTCTTGTACGAATGGATTCTGAACGGTCTGCTCCATTTTGCATCCGTTGACGACCCGCCCCGAAGTCGGAACCTTCGGATCATCGAGAGTGACTGGTCCACTCGCCAAAGCGTAGGTCGTCGTCTGGTCGGCTCGCGGTCCGAGCATATGGGTCAAAACGAGATTGCCACCTTCAAGACTCTTGGCATTGATCGCGCTAACCGTGCATGAAACCTTATCCCCTTGCACCAATCCGGTTGGCGGAATTTTGGCTACCACCCACACCATGGCCACATTCTTGGTGTTCGCAAATTCCTTCTCATTGATTCGCCCCTGCATGTCAAAGGAGGGGTTGCCACCAAGCCCCTTGAGGGCCTGCGCAATGGATCGGACTGTCGGCTTGAAATCCCCGTCACCGGTTCCTTTCAATCCCACGACCCATCCAATCCCTTGCAACGTATTCTCCTCCTGGCCTTGCAGACGGCAGATGTCCTGAATCTTGAGCTCCGCATTCGCCATGTTCGCAAAGGAACCAAGCCAGCATCCCGCTGCTAGACCTATAACGACCCTGCAGGCGAAAAGGAGATGACTGGATCGAATCCTGGACGTATTTTCGATCGGAATAACCCGTTCCTCGCGATGCATGGTTTCTCTCCGGTAGACCAACTCGATGAAGGAGTTTGTCAAGGACTTGAAGGATTCCGTGCACCATAACCAGATACCCTTCCGAGATTCCAGTCCGATCTGCTGACACCAGGGAGAAACATCCCAAAGATCGCTCGTCGCGATGGCAGCCTAGGAGAATGGCGCAATCCAGCGAAGCGACGAAAGGCTCGCCCTCGCTAGGCGAGCGATATTTGCCTGTAGGCTTCGTATGCGGCAATGCCAACTGTCACCGAAAGATTGAGACTGCGAACAGGCCCTGGCATGGGCATGGACACGCATTGGCTAGCGAATTTCTCTCGAAGCGAAGCGGGGAGACCGCTCGATTCGCTGCCGAAGAGAAGCCAGTCGCCGGCCTGATACCTGGGAGCGGTGTAGGACTGGGTGGCGAACTTGGTAAAGACCCAAAGCCGATCGGATGGGATTTGAGGCAAAAGATGATCCCACGAATCGGCAGCCTCCCATTGAAGGTGTTGCCAATAGTCGAGACCTGCCCTCTGCAATTGCTTCTCGTCCATTCGGAAACCAGTCGGGCGAACGATCCACAGTTTGGCATTCAATGCCGTGCAGGTGCGGCCGATATTCCCCGTGTTCTGTGGAATCTCGGGCTGGTACAGAACGATGTTCAAGATCGGATCGGAGGACATGGACGTCGCGACGTTACCCTACGAAGTTCTTGAGGACATCGTTGAAACCTGGAAAAACTTCGACGCCACCGGTGACCTCTCGAATCGCTTGGATGTGCATTTCCTTAGCGGTCCGGTTGGCTTGATTGATGGCGTCTGCCAATCGCGTCTCCAATTCGAGCCTGGAGTCCGGCGTGAGCAACTCGGGGGCAACGCTAACCTGCGTCACGACCCCGAGTCCATTCATCTCGATGTTGATCGACCCTCGATCCGTGCTGCTGGAACCATAGATTCGGGCGGTTTCTAACTTCGCATGTAGCGCGCGAACTTGCGGGCCCAGTTGGGTCAAGTTCTTCATGGCGGATGCGAAGTTGGTCAAGTTCTTGAACATGGATCGTGCTCGTCTTTCAAGGGGAGTTCCTGCGGTATGGAGTTCCTGCAATAAGGAGTTCCAACCGCATGGCTTTACGCATCGGTGAACTTATATCGCCCCGGCATACGTACCTCGGGGGTGGGAGCATCCCCCCAATCGGTGACCTTGTCTGGTCCTAACTTTAGATCGCTCTTCATCGCATCATCCCACTTGATCACTTGCCCGGAATAGGCAGCTTCGCGGCCCATAATCGCCATGAGCGTGCTCTTGCACATGTAGTCGCCGTTGTTGATCGGTTCGTTGCGACGAATGGCGTTCATGAGGGCGACATGCTCGAGATAATACATGCTCGGCTTTTCCCCTTCGTACTTCCAGTTGACTTTGCCGGTGATCTTATTGGCCAAGACCTTTGCGGTTCCCTCGGTGCCGTAGACATAGTCTTCGGTTTCATTGAAGCATTCAGACATCTGACGCGTGGCCGCGTAGCAACGTGTTCCGTTTGCCCATTCGTAGACGATGGAAAAGTGATCGTAGATGTCGCCAAACTCCGGTGCTGTCCGGACTTGCCGACCACCCGTCCCATAGCACTTCACTGGCGGCTCGTCATTGTGCAACCACATAGCTTTATCGAGCGAGTGGATGAATTGCTCGACGATATGATCTCCGCTGAGCCAGCTGTAGTAGAGCCAGTTGAGGACCTGCCGGTGCATCGGTGTCCAATCAGGATTCGGAGTCCTCGACCAAAGTGTGGAGGTGAGATAGTTCTCTTGAATCGAAACGATCTCTCCGATCGCGCCATTTTGGATTTGTTCCATCGTGGCTTTCACACCCAAGTCGTATCGCCAACAGAGCCCCGACACGACACTGAGCCCCTTTTCTTTCGCTTTCTCGCATGCCGCCATAACACGACGCACGCCGACCGGATCGACCGCTACTGGCTTTTCACAAAAAACGTGCTTGCCCGCGTTGATCGCAGCTTCCATTTGCATCGGCCGGAAACCGGGAGGGGTCGCCAAGAGAATGACGTCGATGTCGGTTTCCAGAATCTTCTCGACAGCATTCCAACCCGAGAAACATTGATCATCTGGAACTTCGTACTGCGGGCCCAACGTTTTAGAAAGCTGCTTCTTCCCCTCTTCGAGTCGGTTGTAGAAGACTTCCGCGATCGCCGTGAGCCGGCAGCCAGGATCTGCGGACATCGCATCTTTGGCAGCGCCGTTCCCTCGACCTCCGCAGCCGACCAATCCGACTTTGATGATGTCGCTCCCAGCCGCATGAACCGATCGGTTCAGAAAAGAGGTGGCTACCCCAGCAGCTCCCATCGTCGCAGAGGTCTTCAGAAATTGGCGGCGACCCTCTGGGCTATCGGATTGCGATGCGGCATCTGCGACGGCCGGAATGGATGCCGGAATGGATAATGGCGCGTCGGATGCTGTGGAATGTTCTATCGACATAGTGATCGTTCCTAATAGCAAGGTACAAAGAGAAGGGCCGCTTGGGTGCTGCCCAAATCATGAACGGTGGGGATCGAAAGGAATGGGGAAACGGGATTCGGCTTTCGAATAGACCGAAAACGCTTATCCTGTGAGGAATTCTTTAACATCCTCGGGGGAATCCCCAACACAGGACGTACGGTTATAACCCATCAAAATTCCTATGCAACAAGACGAGCCAGCGATGCGAGGGCGATTCTATCGCTCCGAAGACGAACAAATCCTAAAAGATTGGCTGAACACCGACGCTCGTTTGGAGCTGGAAATCGGCTCAGGAAAGGGACTGTTCTTGATGAACCAGTCCCCCTTACATCCGGAAACACGCTACATCGGACTGGAACTAGCCGCGAAATATGCTTGGGAATGCCAAGCCAAAGTAGAAAAGACCGGATTAGCGAATCTTCGATTTTTCGCCTGCGACGCGGTCGCTGTGATCGATCAAGACGTCGCAGCGGATTCGATCCACGCTGTGCATGTCTACTTCCCCGATCCGTGGTGGAAAGCGAAACACAAAAAGCGGAGAGTGCTCAACGAAGACTCGCTTCGAAACATCGAGCGGATTCTCAAGCCCCATGGCGAGCTCCATTTCTGGACCGATGTACTCGATTATTACGAACTGACGCTGGAGTTGATCGATCAGGTCACGCGGTTGGAGGGCCCGCTCTTTGTGAGCGAGCCTGCCTCCACGCATGACATGGACTACCGAACGCACTTCGAGCGACGGACCCGCCGGAACGGATTGCCTGTATATCGATCGCGGTTTATCAAATCGGTTTGAGCGAATATCGCTCTCGCGATTATTCTCGAACGACTACCCGATCACTCTGCTTTGCAAACGATCTCCGCGCCAGCTTTGACCTCGACCATATGTTCCATCTTCGGCTCGGTGAATGGTGCGCTGATGGTCTTTGGCATCGCGGCCTTCGACTTCTTGGAAGGTGCGAAGTAGTAGACGTATTTGCCAGGTATGAGCTCTCCTTCAAAAGCTCCTTTCGCATCCGCTTCCATCTCCGTCACGTAACCATTCTCCGTCGGTTGAAGGATCACGAGAACATTACCAATCGGTGCACCGTCTCCGCCGATAACCTTCCCTTGCACCTTTTCAACAGTGCCAACGGATTGAATCGATGGGCCGCAACCGACCATCAAGCCGATGACGAAGATCAACAACAAGTTACCTTCTTTGATTCGCATTTTCGGTTCCTGAATAAGAATCGCCGGGCGAGGTTGAAGCCTCGCCCAGCGATCGAAGGGGTTTCCACGTATCGGTATGACTACTCTTGGCTGTTGATGACGTTTCCGTCCGATGCGCCGACAAGCCACTTGACGATGAGGGTGTCGGTGTTGTCCGAGGTGAACCGAACCGATCCGTCACCCATGACGATGTTCACGCCACCGGTATGGAATGCGAACGGCTCGTCATTAGGACCGCAGTTGTTCACAGACCATCGGCATTCAGCAGGCCCGCCAATCGGTTGCTTGTAATTGTTAATCTTGGCGATCCGGGTTCCGGTTGCGTTGCTCGGTCCCGAGAAACCATTCGAGCACGCATCGGGATCTGCCCAAGCGTGAACGCGACGATTTCCAACTGGGAACGGAGCGGCTTCGACCACCGCTCGCGAGGTTGGAGTGGGTGAACGTCGAGCCGATTGGGCGCCAAACGATCCGACAGCCGGGTGGGCTCGCGACGCATCCTCGACGCAGAGAATCGTGTTCGAAGTCCCGTCGGTCACACGACCGATTCCACCACCATCGCAATTCAACATCCCACTGACGACTTGCGCAGTCCAATCGGCAAGCGGCGTGGTGGGGGTACGCATGAGATAGGTTGGCGACGAAGGGCGAGCATCGACGTCCGACAACGCCACGAACATGTAATCGAATCCACCGAAGCTATGCACGGGATCCCGCGCATCGTTGGAGATAGGAGCGGATGGGCAAATGAAGGTCGGGATCTTCGCCTTGGCCGCTTGCTGGCCCGCGGGGAATGCGGTGTCGTCGTAGGAGTAACCCTTCGCATCGCGGTGCAGCTGAGCGGAACCGTTGGCAATGAGAATGCTGCCGCTCTGGGTGGCCGAATAAGTTGCAGACTGCCGTGGGTCGGCGTCATGATTGAAAAGTTGATAGACGTTGTTCTGCTCGATGTAAGGCAGGAGCAACGTGGCGGTGGAGTGGATCATGTAGGTCGTGGTATTCGATCCGGTCGAATCGCACTGACCACTGTGAGGTAACTTGCGAGCCGCCGACTCGAAGTTGTGGACAGCCAATCCAATTTGCTTCAAATTGTTGGAGCATTGCATGCGACGAGCGGCCTCTCGCGCAGCTTGCACGGCTGGGAGCAACAACCCAACCAAAATACCGATGATGGCAATCACGACCAAGAGCTCAACCAACGTGAACCCACGCGACTTTCGTTGAGCAAAGAAACTTCGTTTCATAACCTCTTACCAACCTCAAAGAAAAGACTCCGAACTGGCTGACCCAAGCCAATTACGAGGCTCATTTCGTCAGCGGTTGAGGAATTTACCCACGGTTGGTTTAGCCGCTATGGATAACGAGTCGAATTCACACAAGCTTCATCGTTTGCTAACGAATCCATCATCCTTAACCATTCCTTAACCATCGCTTCCGTGTTTTATACGATTTCGAAGCCACCGATCGCGCCATGGCGAATGGAACGGCTCGCGCATACGAGCGATACTGGCCTAGGGAGTCGATCGAAGAGCAATTGAACTGAGCCATGGAGACAAGCTCAATAGTCCAAAGCCGATGAGCAAGATCGGTCGAGTGGCGGACCAAAGGGATACCGGAATAAACATCATCCCGCCCGCCAGTCCCACCAAACTCAGCAACAACATCTCGTACCGACAAGGCCTGCGCCAAAGGGAGTACCAAAAAAGAAGCACCCAAAAAGAAAGGACGACTCCCGAAAAGCCCACCGCTAAATATCCCGATACCAGCAATAGGGCCGCGAGAATCCAAAACCGAGTCGGCGAGTCTGCGTTTATCGGCACTCCATTACCTCAGCTTGGATGGACACCGCACGAACTTCCTTCCATACCCCGACACCTTGAGGCGACTCTCGCTGCAACAAATATCTCTTGCGATCCAGCCCTCCTGCATAGCCGGTCAACGTTCGGTCCTTGCCCAGCACTCGATGACAAGGAGCAACAATGGAAAGCGGATTCTTTCCAATCGCTCCCCCTACTGCACGGACCGCACGAACCGCTCCGATCTGCTCGGCAATGGTTTGGTAGGAACAGGTTTCCCCGTATGGAATTGTGAGAAGCTCCTCCCAAACACGCTTTTGAAACTCGGTACCCACAAAGCGGATGGGGAAATCGAACTCAGTTCGTGAACCCTCGAAATACTCGAACAACTGCTCGATAACTCTTCGGTGCAGCGAGTGGCTAAGATCACAATCGGTGCGGGAAGCTGCGGTGCGGGAAGCTGCGTTGCGGACATTCGCCGGGCAATCGCGTTGGTCGCGAAAATGGATACCGACAACTTCGTTCGACTCGCAAGTAATCGCGATCATGCCGATCGGGCTTTCCATCCATTCGGTGCTATGCATAGCAATCGATCCTACCATTCGGATTTAAAGGGTTCCGTCATGAAGATAACAGCAACCAGGACAGCGATACAAGTCACTGCAGCCAATGCGACCCGAAACCAGACCCGGCCATAGCGACCATAGACAAAGTCAAGAAACGCGACCAATGTTGGCAAGAACAAGACAACACCGGTGAGCCCAATTGGGAGGGGGCGAGATCGAAAATACCCAGTTAACAGGAGACTCGCCGACGCGCTAATGACGATGGGATAAAGTACAACAGCCAATGGCCAAACTCCGAACAGTCGGGATTTTGCTGAATAGAAAAAGGAGACACAGGTGGCACCCAGCGTAATACCAATACCCGTTAGGACCCATTCTCCGAGACTGGCGTAGGATTGCACTGCGATCGCTGCCACACAACCGAGTTGGGCCAACAGGATCAAGGAACTCCAGCGCGAGGCCCCAGTCGCAACCATGGAATGGAGCGAAGCGATATTCAGAATGCTGGCGGCCGACCCGATCAAGATCGCATGGAACATCGGGATCAACCAATTCGGCCATGTATCGGGTTCGAAGATGGCCAGATAATGAGTGCCTATCGAAAGGAGACAGAGAGCTGGCCAAGCCAAAGCGGCTTGCTCCCGCTCACTGATGGAAAAAACACGAAGCAATCCAAGCCCCAAAACAGCACCCGGGATGCCCCATATCATCCACTGCCATCGGTAGTTGGCAGTCCAAGACGTCCAAGCCGCCGGATCCCACAAAAGATCTCGCTGCCAAAAATCTGACACCAACAGAGAGCCGCCGATGAGGAGGCAGCCGAGCAAGGTTTTCCACCGCGCATGGGGATAGCTGGCGTCTTCATTCCCGCCGGATTCGCTCTTCGATGAAAGTAAAAGCCAGCAACCGAGGATGGATGCTAGCCCCGGGAGGAGGATCCTCTGCAAAAGGATCTGCTGTTCAAAGGACATCGCTAAAACCTCAAAATCGGATCGCGAACGACCCACGCTCACGGAGATGCAACTCAAAGGGTAAATGCAACAAGGCCGCTGCGAAACAGCGGCCTTGTATTGTACACGACTCGTTCAAGTCACCGATTGGACGGTGCGACGAATATCAGTTGCCTGGTTGGCGAGACAATTGCTCTCCGATCGATTCCGCTTCGGTGCCAGTCTGAGGGGCTGCGTTGTCATACCCCTCCGACGCTTCCGCTTGTTGATTGGCATAACCCACCAATCGGATTGCGTTCTCGACTTCAAATCGCGAGAAGAACAATTGTGTTCCCGTGTATTGTGAAATCACCCGAGGCTTGTTCACCAACTCTTGCCAAGTCAGTCCATTGGCGACGTGCCAAGCGGCCGCTTGGGCAACGTTCTGGCTGACTTTGCGATTCGCCAACGCTTTGCAAAGCTCGTTCACGACAGGCGAATCATTCACGTCGCTCAAGCGAACGATTTGGTATTTCATGCGAGGATTGGGGTCATGCTTTCCGTGCTCCAAACAAACCGTTGGAACCACCACCTTGCGAATTTTGTCCGGCTCAACGCGGAACATGCCTCCCATGCCACCACCCATCCCCATGCCTCCCATGCCACCACCCATGCCTCCCATGCCGCCCATACCTCCCATGCCACCACCCATGCCGCCAAAGCCACCCCCCATGCCTTGACCCATGCCACCTCCCATGCCTCCCATACCGCCGCCCATGCCGCCCATTCCACCCATGCCGCCACCCATACCGCCCATTCCCATTCCACCCATCCCCATCCCCATGCCTTGCGCCAGCACCGGGACAGCACCAAATGTTTCCGGCAGAATGATATCCAGAGGCTCACCCGTCTTGTTCTTGAAAATAACGCTCGCCTCCGTCGCGTCCTTTCCGATGTAATCGACTGTCAACAAGCCATCTTTCATCGCTTGAAACATCTCGACGGAACGAGCGGGCTGCTCGTCCTTTTTCTTCGACTTTCCCTTTGAACTCGCCAAAGCCGATCCCTTAGCTCCCCCCGCAGCGGTCGCTTCCATACCATCTTTCGCGGAGGATTGGGTCTGCGCGTTCGATGGTGGAGCCTCTCCCCAAGCCAACGCACTTACCGACGGAACCGACGCTGAGAAAAGGAAGGAAAGACAAACAAGTTTCGAAAGGGTCCGCTTCATGGTCATACCTGACGTAATGGATTAGGAGGTGATGGACGAAGTTGTGAGCAAGCCGCGGTCTGTGATAACCGGTTATTTTTAGGAAACAGGCAAGCGGCGTGCCGAAAGGGCGATCGCCCGCGCGCTTCCTCTAAAGTTACACTCAGAATCGCTAAATTCCACTGTTTTCGCCATGGAATGAACCGGACGCCCTTCGATTTCTTAGGAAAAACCGGCAGAGACGGAGGGGCGATAACCCGGGGCTGATTGCAGAAATGTTGCAGTTTGCTACCTTCTCGTGTTCAGTATCGCGGCGTGTCGCGAAATTCTTTCCATCCAAACCACCCCTGGGGATTTATCCATGTCCATGTACGTCGGCGAAGCACTGGTAGGCGAAGGCAATGAAATTGCACACATCGACCTCATGATCGGCAGCAAAGAAGGCCCTGTGGGCGTCGCTTTCGCCAACGCGCTCGCAAACCAAAGCAATGGCCACACCAACCTGCTCGCTGTTCTCACCCCCAACGTCGCCGTCAAGCCAAGCACCGTGATGATCACCAAAGTGACCATCAAGGGAATGAAGCAAGCGGTTCAAATGTTCGGACCGGCCCAATACGCCGTCGCGAAAGCCGTCGCGGATAGCGTCGCCGCTGGCGCGATCCCCAAAGATCAAGCCGAAAACCTCGTCATCGTCTGCGGTGTATTCATCCACCCAGCCGCTAGCGACGACAAAAAGATCTACGAATACAACTACCAAGCGACCAAGGATGCCATCTCCAACGCGATGAAAGGCCTCCCAACCGTCCAGCAAATGATCGACCAAAAGGACTCCGCTTCCCACCCGTTCAAAGGGTTCTAGCCCCCTCCCATCGATCCCTACGGTCGATGGTCTTGCAAGGGTCAACCTCCATCCAAGAGCCAAGGCAAATGCCTTGGCTCTTCTTTTTTAAGTGACTTCCAGACTCCTGCGAGCTATATTGCACTGCAGAGGTTTCGCCATCTATGTCGTATCTGGTTTCCCGCGTTCGATCACTCGCTCTCTTTTTCTGCGCGATCGTTCTGTCCGGATTGCCCCTCCCCATGCTCGATGCCCACCCGACGAACTCGTCGGAGGTTTCGAAACACCCCGCTCTCCTAGCGCATCTCCAAAACACCCCGGCGTCCGAACACCAAGGTGTCGAGGATTCCGAAGTCCATGTTCACTGGATCTCGATTCTCCTCGCTTCCAATGCGAACGCCGAAGCGGTCCCATTCGAACCGTCCGTCGCACTCGCGGGGACTTCGATCGCAGGCTCCGACGCCGAACCACTCTGCGTTGTGCAACAATGGGCTGACTTCCAATGGATCCCCATCCCGGATTCCAGCGTTGCTAGCCCCCTGATCGCTCCTTCGCTGGCCAACGGGAATCGCACCACGCGACTCCTTCTTTGATCCCAAGCCTCTGCCCACGCGCCATTCTGCGCGTGTGATCCGCCCTCGGGGCAAAACCTCCCACCGATCTCGCCGCCCGACTCCCGTGCGGTGATCTCCGCGGAACGCACCCCCGATCGCTTGCCATCTCTCTGGATCGCTGCTGGCTCCACCCGATCCCACACTCCACATTGAATTCCCCCTCCAATCCCGCCAACACGGGAACCTTCCTATCATGACTTCCCATCCACCATCCGAATCGGTTCCGAAACGACGCACCGCGATTGGTCTCGCGTGGCAACCCGCCGCTCTCCTGCTTCTAGCTGGAGGGATCCTCGGGGCGGCCTCCTACTACGCCTTTCTTCGCATCCGCTCCACCGCATCACCGGATACCCAACAAACTTCCTCAAAACAAAAAGATGCACCCGCGAGCACAACGGGATCGCAGAATGCAACAGGGGATAGCCAGCCAATAGTTCTTGTTCCTGCATCGCAATGGACAAAACTGGGACTCGCAAAGTCACCCGCTGTCAAAAAGCCATTTCAAAAATCGGTGCAACTTACGGGCAAGGTTTCTCTCAATGAGGATCGGATCGCTCATATCTATCCGATGGTCGAAGGGGCTGTGGAAGATGTCTACGTGGGACTTGGCCAGAAAGTGAAAGCAAACGAGTTGCTCGTCATGATCCACAGCCGCGAAATCGGCTTGGCCAAACTCGAGCTCTACCAAGCTCGATTGCAATGGGAAATGGCGAAAGTGAAAGAGAATCTGCAACGAGAGATCTCTCAAAACACCAAGGAGCTTTTGACATCGCTACGGGACAGAAAACCGATCCAAGACATCGAATCCCTGTTTCGAAGTCGCGGGATGGGGGACTATCGGGAAAGATTGCTCCTGGCCTATTCCAGCTTTCTCAAGTCTCAGTCGGATGTCCAGCGTTTGGAAGGGGTTTCCGATTCAGGCGCGATCTCGGCCAAACAACTTGTCGCCGCCCAGTCGAGTCGCAACGCAGATTTGGCAACGTTTCAAAGCCGGATCGAGCAAGTCGAATTCGAACTAAAGACCTCGCTCCTCTTGGCGTCGCAAGCTGCCATGGAAGCTGGGACGCGCGTCTCGGTCGCTACCACCAATCTCCGCATCCTGGGTTGCGACGAGAAAGATATTGTTTCAATCGATCCCGAGCGCCAGGGACAAGCCATCTCGGACTACCCCATTCGCGCTCCTTTCGACGGAACTGTCATCTCCAAAGATGCAGCTCTGAAAGAACAAGTTCGACCGAGTTCCCAAATCTTGAGCATCGCTGACCTGAGCAATGTTTGGATTGCCGCCGATGTGTACGAACAGAACGTTCCCCTCCTCAATTCGCTCGCGGGCCAAACTCTCACCGTTCGCAATGAAGCGTGGCCCGATCGGACCTTTGAAGCCAAAATCTTCTACACCGGGGACATCATGGACGATGCCACAAGAACCATTTCCATGCGAGCGATCGCCGACAACCCCGAGCAGCTTCTCAAACCGGGAATGTTCGTGCAGATCGAACTGCCAGGCCTTATCGAAGAGTCGGTTTTGCAAGTCCCCAAGTCCGCGGTGCTGGAACACGAGGGAAAGCAGTTCGTCTTCGTTCAAACGAAGGATGACGCATTCATGCGCCGCGATGTATCGGTCGGAGAAGCCGGCAAAGAGGAGATCATCGTCCTCGAGGGCCTCCAAGAAGGAGAGGAAGTCGTCACCTCCGGGGGCTTCGTCCTCAAATCAAAACTTCTCTCCGACTTGATGGGAGAGGAATAAGCCATGGTCAACCACCTTATTGATTGGGCTCTGAACAATCGATTCATTGTGATGCTCCTCTCGGTTGTCGTCCTCGGCATGGGGGGACTCGCCATCTCGACCATCCCGTTGGATGCCGTCCCCGATTTGACGAATGTTCAAGTTCAAATCCTTACCAATTCACCCGCCTTGGGGCCTGTCGAAGTCGAGCAGTTCATCACCTTTCCGGTCGAGAACGCAATGAGCGGCGTACCTCGCGTCGAAGAGATTCGGTCGATTAGCCGATTCGGTCTCAGCGCTGTGACCGTCGCTTTCGAAGAAGGGACCGATATTTACTGGGCACGCAACTTGGTGAACGAGCGACTGCTGAAGGCGCGCGAGAACATTCCGCCCGGGATGGGCACCCCCGAACTCGGGCCCATCGCGACAGGGATGAGTGAAATCTATCAATTCGAAGTTCGAAATGCGGAGGGAGGTACGCACTCTCTCAGTGAGCTTCGAACCATTTTGGATTGGCAAATCGCATTCCAGCTTCGAAGTGTTCCCGGTGTGATCGAAGTCAATACCTTTGGAGGTGAATTGAAAACCTACGAGGTGCAAGTCGATCCGGATAAGCTTCAAAACTATGGCATCTCCCTCGGTGATGTTTTCAAAGCTCTCGAAGCTAACAACGGCAACGCAGGGGGAGGCTACATCAATCACGGTGCCGAACAACGTCTCATCCGGGGCGAAGGCTTGGTCGGATCCCTGGAAGATATCCGTTCCATCGTCCTGGACAGCCGTCGAGGGACTCCGATTCGCATTCAAGACATCGGTGAAGTCCGCTTTGCTCCAATGCTTCGTCAAGGTGCCGTAACGCGCGATGGGAATCGAGAAGCGGTGATCGGCATGGTGATGATGATCATGGGAGGGAACTCGCGCCAAGTCGTAGAAGAGGTGAAGCACAAGATTGACGAGATCAGCAAAACCCTTCCGAAGGGTGTCGCGATCGAAACGTTCTACGATCGAACCGAGCTTGTCGAAAAAACCATCCATACCGTCGGCGAGAACATCGGCCTTGGCGTCGCCTTGGTCATACTCATGCTCTTTCTGCTCCTGGGGGATGTCCGGGCAGGACTCATCGTTGCAGCCGCAATTCCCTTGTCCGCCATGAGCGCCTTGATCGCCATGAAATACGCGGGTGTGTCGGCAAACTTGATGAGCCTCGGCGCCGTCGACTTCGGTGTGATCGTCGACGGTGCGGTGGTCATGATCGAAAACTGCGTTCGCCGCGCATCGCAGTATCAGAAAAACAAACCCGGCCAAAGCGTGCCGCTGGAGGTGTTTCGCCAGTCGGCAAAGGAGGTCGGCAAGCCGATTCTTTTTGCCGGCATCATCGTGGTGATTGTCTTCATCCCCATTCTTAGCCTGCAAGGAATGGAAGGAAAGATGTTTCGCCCGATGGCGTTCGTATTCATGTCCGCCCTTTCCTCCGCGCTGGTGATGGCGGTGACGGTCATGCCCGTGATGGCTTCGCTGTTCCTAGCGAGGAGAATTCAAGAACGCGAAACGCTTCTTGTTCGATGGCTGAAATCCGCCTACCGTCCGATGCTGGCGTTCGCCATGCGAACCCCCCGTTTGATGCTGGGCTCCTCCGTCTGCCTCTTCGCGGTCAGCGTTCTGCTGGCGACTCGATTCGGCGTGGAGTTCGTACCGAAACTCGACGAAGGGGACATCGCAATCCAAGCTACGCGACTTCCAAGCGTCTCTCTGGAGACATCCGTAGAAATGACCAAAGCGATGGAGCGATGCCTATTGAAGTTCGAGGAAGTCGAAAGCGTGGTTTCCAAAACGGGCCGCCCCGAAATCGCCAATGACCCGATGGGGGTGTACCAAACCGATGTGATCGTCCGGCTTCATCCGCCCGATCACTGGAAGCGTTCGATCACCAAGCCAGAGTTGATCGAGGAAATGCAAATTGCCCTCCAAGAAGACGTACCGGGTAACTCGTTTAGCTTCACGCAACCGATTGAACTACGCGTCCAAGAACTGGTCGCGGGGGTTCGCTCTGATATCGGTCTGAGCTTGTACGGGGACGATCTCGACGAACTCAAACGGAAAGGGGACGAGATCGCGCAAGCCCTCAATCAGGTCCCAGGTGCAGCGGATGTTCAAGCGCAGCAGATCGCAGGTCTTCCCTATCTCCGAGTCATCCTCAATCGAGCAAATTTGGCTCGCTACGGAATCAACTCCAGCGAAGTACTGGATGCAATCTCCTCGGTCGGAGGTGTCGTGGTCGGTCAAGTCTTCGAGGGACAACGCCGATTCCCATTGCAGGTGCGGCTCAAACCGGAGTGGCGAAACGAGTCAGAAAAGATTTCGCAACTCAAGATCATGGATGGCGAAGGAAGGCAGATCCCGATTTCCCAGCTGGCAAAAATCGTAATCGAAGAAGGTCCCGTCGAGATCAGTCGCGATGCGATTCGAAGACGAATACTGGTGCAGTGCAACGTCCGCGGTCGAGACTTGGCCGGATTCGTCGCCGAAGCGCAATCCGTCGTAGAAAAAGCAGTGAGGCTTCCTGCGGGGTACACGCTCCGGTGGGGTGGGCAATTCGAAAACTTGCAAGCGGCCACGCAACGTCTTTCCATTGCGGTTCCTGTCGCACTGATTCTGATTTTTGCATTGCTCTATATGACTTTCCATTCGGTCAAGCTCGCATTGTTGATCTATTTGAATGTGCCCATTGCGGCGACCGGTGGCATTCTGCTTCTTTGGCTTCGCGATATGCCCTTTTCGATATCCGCGGGAGTCGGGTTCATCGCCTTGTTCGGAATCGCGGTCATGAATGGAGTGGTTCTCATCGAACACGTTCGGCACCTGCGACATGCGGGTGAGAGCCAATTCGACGCGGTCGTCGATGGGGCGATGGATCGTTTGCGGCCGGTGTTGATGACGGCGTCCTGCGGCGCATTGGGCTTCATTCCGATGGCGATCTCCGCCAGCTCCGGTGCGGAGGTGCAACGACCGTTGGCAACCGTAGTGATCGGAGGATTGGTGACTTGTACGGCCCTAACATTGCTCGTGTTGCCGACCATTTACCGCTGGTTTGAACCAGCAGAGTTGCCGGCAGAACTTCCGACCGAGCTGCCGAGCGAATCGACGCATTAAGTAACGGGTGGGCACGGCGAGCGCGATCCGATGGGACGCGCCGCTTATCCTCCCTCCCAAACCTCACTAGAATGGGGCCATGAATGTCATTTATTTAGATAACCATGCCACCACGCGTGTCGATCCACGCGTGGTGGAAGCCATGCTCCCCTGGTTTGAGTCGATGTATGCAAATCCTGGGAGCTCGACGCATGAACCAGGGAGGCGAGCCAAAGAGGCCATCGACGAAGCTCTGATCGGGATCGCCGGTTTCTTCGGTGCGCAAGCCGACGAGTTGGTCGTGACCAGCGGTGCGACCGAAAGCAACAATCTCGCAGTTTTCGGCACCTGCCTCCATCCGAGACAGAAACGTCGGAAAGTCGTATCGGTCGTGTCAGAGCATCAAGCCATGCTAGGGCCTCTTCAAAAACTGGAGAAGCTCGGATTCGAGGTCCACCTCCTACCGGTTCAGTCGCAGAACGACTCGATGCCAGGCCAAATCGATTTGACGAGAATCGCGGAGGCAATCGATGCCGATACGGCGTTGGTAAGCGTGATGCTGGCCAACAACGAAATCGGCGTTTTGCAACCGATCCGCGAAATCGCCGCTCTTTGCGCTCAACACGAAGTCCCTCTTCACACCGATGCGACGCAAGGTGTAGGGCGTATTCCAGTCGACTTGAACGCGCTCGGCGTCGATTTGTTGAGTTATTCGGCGCACAAAGTTTACGGTCCCAAAGGGGTTGGCGGTCTGCTGGTTCGCGGCGTCAACGCCCCGATGAGGCTCGCTCCTCAGATCGTTGGCGGTGGACAGCAGTCCAATTTGCGGTCAGGCACGTTGGCGAGCTCGTCCATCATCGGAATGGCGTCAGCGCTTCACATTGCCAAACAGAGCGCAGCGTCCGAGGCGATCGACCATTGGAAATGGCGCGATCAACTTTGGCAGCTGCTAACCAACGAGATCGAAGGATTGTCCCTGAACGGTCCGAGTTGGGAGAGCGAACCTAGTCTGGAGGAAATCGGTCGATTGTCACAGGAGCATCGATTGCCAGGGAACTTGAACGTTTGCTTTCCCAAGGTCGATGGCCAGTCCTTGATGCTGGAAGCCAGGGGAGTCGCCGTGAGCAGCGGGAGCGCTTGCACATCGGCACATCCCGAGCCAAGTCATGTTTTGCGCGCGATCGGCAGAACGGATGACCAAGCCCGAGCGAGCCTTCGGTTCGGCATCGGGCGGTTCAATTCCCAATCCGATATCGAACAGGCAGCCGAACAATTGATTCATGCATACCGAAAACTGGCGGCATTTGTCGCTTGACCCTCCTCCCCCCTCGATCGACAATGCCAGGGCAGAGTCCCTCACGATCCTAATTTTTCCCTCCAACCTCCCTATCTCGCATGAGCGCAGCGCCGTCGGCTACCCCGCAATCCTCCCCCGAGGTTGCTTCGAAACAAGTCCCCGATTTGTCGGGTCGCTTTGGCGATTTTGGGGGACGTTTCGTGCCGGAAACATTGACTCGCGCGTTGGAAGAACTGACCGTGGAGTACGATCGTGCGAAGAAGGATCCCGACTTCCAAGCGGAGTTGAACGAGCTGCTCCACACCTTCGTCGGTCGCCCATCCCCTCTTTACCATGCCAAGCGATTGAGCCAGCAGATGGGCGGGGCGCAGATCTGGCTCAAGCGTGAGGATTTGAACCACACCGGCGCGCACAAGATCAACAACACGCTCGGCCAAGCCTTGCTGACCCTTCGCATGAAGAAGACGCGAGTGATCGCGGAGACGGGAGCTGGCCAACACGGAGTTGCATCCGCGACCGCATGCGCTCACTTTGGATTGCCCTGCGTGGTCTACATGGGCGCGGAAGATGTGCGTCGCCAAAAACCAAATGTGTTCAGTATGCGATTGATGGGAGCAGAGGTTCGACCGGTCGAAAGCGGATCGAAAACATTGCGAGACGCCGTCAACGAAGCGATGCGCGATTGGATGTCGTCCGTCGAACACACCCATTACATCATCGGTTCGGTGATCGGGCCGCATCCCTTCCCCATGATGGTCCGAGACTTTCAAAGCGTGATCGGACGAGAGTGCCGAGAGCAATGCTTGACCTCGATCGGCCGATTGCCCGACACCATCGTGGCTTGCGTGGGTGGAGGCAGCAATGCGGCGGGGATGTTTTACCCCTTCGTCGAAGACCGATCGGTTCGAATGATCGGTGTCGAAGCGGGTGGCCGCGGCCCCACCGCTGGGGAACATGCGTCCCCATTAACTTTCGGCAGTCCGGGAGTTTTGCATGGCTCCTACAGTTATGTGATGCAGGACGATGATGGGCAGACCAGCGATGTTCACTCGATCTCCGCTGGCTTGGACTACCCAGGAGTAGGGCCTGAGCATAGCTACTGGAAAGATACGCATCGCGTGGAGTACACCTCCTGTCGCGACGACGAGGCCCTCGGGGCCTTTGATTATCTGGCGAGAAACGAAGGGATCCTCTGCGCATTGGAAACCTGCCACGCGGTTGCCAAGGCGGTCGAGATTGCCAAGGGAATGAGCCCCGATCAGCATTTGGTCATCTGCTTGTCCGGGCGCGGGGATAAAGACGCCGCCGAGTTGGCTCGACTTCGCGGCCAACAGTGGTAAGCTGTCGCGTTCGACGCTCCCACTCCCCCCACCTTCGAATCCCCATACCTGCATTGTCTGGAAAGCCGATTTGCTATGACCGCTATCGATGACCTGTTTGCCAAGCTCCGCCGCGAGGGACGCAAGGCATTCATGCCGTTTGTCACAGCCGGGGATCCCAATATGGATTTCACCTGCAAGGTCGTTTCGTTGCTCGATCGGCTGGGATGCTCGATGGCGGAAATCGGCATTCCCTACAGCGACCCCATCGCCGATGGGCCGGTTATTCAAGGCTCCTACACGCGGGCTTTGAACAAGAAACTCAAGCTGCAACAGATATTCGACGGGATCGCAGGGGTTGCACCCGACGTGTCGCTCCCGTTGGTATCGATGGTGAGCTACGCCATCATTCACCGAATCGGCCCGGAGAAGTACATTGATCAAGCGAAGAGGGCGGGCTTCGCAGGAGCAATCGTTCCCGACTTGCTCGTGGAAGAGAGCGATGCCCTCTCCCGTCTCTGCAGACAAAAGGATTTCAATCTCATTCAGTTGGTGACTCCGACGACACCGCGTGAACGAGCACTGAAGATTGCGGAGCAATCGACAGGCTTCCTCTACTTCGTCAGTGTCACCGGTATAACTGGGGAACGGAGCGAATTACCCACCGATCTTGTCGATCGCGTCGCATGGCTCCGCGAACGAACACCGCTCCCTATTTGTATCGGCTTTGGAATTTCCAAGCCCGAGCATGTGAAACTGTTGGCACCTGTCAGCGACGGCGTGATCGTTGGGTCTGCCATTGTGCGAATGATGGAAAACGCGGCTGAGGATGAAGCAGGCGCGTTGGCGAAGATCGAAACCCTCGTGAACTCTCTCACCGCCGCTCTTTAAACGCTTCAAGACACCATCTTCTTCGTCTGGTGTCCCACTGGAACGGATCGCAAAACCGAAGGCATCTTCGTATCTAGTCATCGGCTTTAGATGTTTGTAGTAACCGGCCAGGGATAGCCATCGACACCGCAAGATCCGCTCGAGTCGATTCGACATCTCCAGCATGCATGACAAAAGGCCCTCTCGTTGGAGAGGGCCTTGATGCCGTTTTCAGCAGGAATGAGACCGGTAATCGAGATCGACTCGCGGTGCATCCTTACCTCTTAGTACATGTCGTAGTCGCCGCCGTGGCCGCCGCCACCCTTCTTGCCGTGATCATCCTTGGGCTTCTCGGCGATCAAAGCATCGCTGGTGAGAAGGAGGGTCGATACCGAGGCCGCGTTGGCCAGAGCGGTTCGCGTAACCTTGGTCGGGTCGATGACGCCAGCCTTCACCATGTCTTCGTAAACGTTGGTGAGTGCATTGTAACCGTTGTTACCCTTTGCTTCCGCAACCTTCGAGCAAACGATCCCGCCATCTTGGCCAGCATTCGCTGCAATCATCGTCAACGGAGCTCGGCAAGCACGGAGAACAATGTTGTAGCCGGTGATCTCGTCTTGGCTCAACGATTCCGCTGGTTGCACTTGGGTCGAAGCTCGCAAGAGAGCGACACCACCGCCGGGGAGGATGCCTTCTTCGATCGCAGCTCGGGTCGCATGCAACGCGTCTTCAACACGTGCCTTCTTTTCCTTCATTTCACTTTCGGTCGCTGCACCGACGTTCACCTTGGCAACGCCACCGGCGAGTTTCGCCAATCGCTCTTCGAGCTTCTCGCGATCGTAATCGCTGGTGGTGTTCTCGATTTCGCGTCGGATCTGATCGATACGAGCCTTGATGTCGCTCGCTTTGCCAGCTCCCTCGATGATGGTGGTATTGTCCTTGTCGACAATCACCTTCTTCGCACGACCCAGGTCGGCGAGGGTGAGAGAATCCAGCTTCTTGCCGAGCGCCTCGAAGACAGGAGTGGCATTGGTCAAGATACCGATATCTTCCATCATCGCCTTGCGACGATCCCCGTAGCCAGGAGCCTTCACAGCAACGACATTGAGGGTCCCGCGGAGACGGTTGATGACCAACGTTGCCAACGCTTCCCCTTCGACTTCCTCGGCGATGATCAACAAAGGCTTTCCTTGCTGAACCACTTGCTCGAGGACAGGAACCAAATCCTTGATGTTGGAGATCTTCTTCTCATAGACCAAGATATAAGGGTCTTCGAGGACGGCTTCCATCGTTCCTGGATCGGTAACGAAATAAGGGGAGAGGTAGCCGCGATCGAATTGCATCCCTTCGACGAATTCGAGTTCATCGTGAAGGCTCTTTCCTTCGTCGACGGTAACAACTCCGTCCTTGCCTACTCGCTCCATCGCATCGGCCAAAAGGTTGCCGATCGCTCGGTCGTTGTTGGCAGCGATCGTCGCAACGTTCGCCATCTCGCCTTTGTCTTTGATCTTGATCGACATCTTGCGGAGCTTCTCCGCAATGTCGGAAACGGCAGCTTCGATACCCGATTTCATTTGGATCGGGTTGACGCCAGCGACCACAGCCTTGAGGCCTTCATTGAAAATGGCTTCCGCCATGACCGTTGCGGTGGTGGTACCGTCACCGGCGACGTCGCTCGTCTTCGAAGCCACTTCACGCACCATTCGTGCGCCCATGTTTTCGTAAACGTCTTCCAAGTCGATTTCCTTGGCGACTGTCACACCATCTTTGGTCACGGTGGGGCTGCCAAAGCTCTTCTGCAAAATCACGTTGCGGCCGCGTGGCCCGAGGGTGACCTTGACCGCGCGAGCGAGTTTGCTGACCCCGCGGCGGATTGCTTCCCGTGCTTCCTGATCAAAAGCGATAATCTTTGCCATCGAAAAATACTCCGTATGTAACTATTAAGTTGTATTGTTTTGGAAGTTGTGCTGTTTTGGACTGAAACCGAGCGCTCGGTGTAGAACGGACCGGGATTAGCCGAGAATGGCAAGAACTTCGCTTTCGTTCATCAAGAGATATTCTTCCCCGTCGACCTCGATGTTCTCCCCTGCATAGCTGGTGAAGAGAACAAGATCCCCTACTTTGACTTGCAACACCGATCGACTGCCATTTTCGAGCATGCGGCCATCGCCGACGCTAACCACTTTGCCGCGGGTGGGGCGATCCTTGGCGCTATCTGGCAAGAAAATTCCTCCGCTTGTCTTTTCCTGGGATACTTCGCGTTGAACGACGATGCGATCTCCGAGCGGAACAAGCTTGACCTTGGACTTCTCTTTTGTTGCGGCCATGTAGTAGGACTCCGTTGAGGGTGTATCGGAAAGGGAACTTCAATTGACGGTTGGCGGCACGAAGCCTCGAATGCGAATGGGCTACGCCAAAACGGCACGCCCAAATCGGGAGGAAGTTCCTCGGAGCAATCCGTGTGCCATTCTGTTTTCTGCCTCGGCCGTTTGCCGTCGGGAATTCGCCACAAATCCTTGCAGGCTCATTGTTTCCCACGCGATCGCAGCTCAGAATAGACGGGTGTAAACGTCGAACTTTTCCCTGGAATCCCTGAGAATGCCGATCCGTGTCACCTGCCAATGCGGCCAGTCCCTTTCCGTTCCCGACGAAATGGCTGGCAAGAGTGGACGTTGCCCCAAATGCAAAGGGGTCTTGAAGGTCCCTGCAAGCCAAGGGAATCCGGTTGCCGCATCGACGACTGGGGCGGCCGCTCCCAAGGCCACTTCGGAGGCCACTCCTAAGACCTCCGCCAAGACCTCGGCCGCGGGTTCGGCTTCCCCCGCCCCCAATTCAAACCTCGCCGGTCTCTTCGACGACGTGGGACTAGTGACCAAGACGGGCAAGATGTGCCCCTCCTGCGACTCGCCTTTGGATCCCCGCGCCGTCCTCTGCATCCATTGCGGATTGAATTTGGCAGAAGGGAAAAAGCTCGATGGATTTCAGGCCAAGGCACAGAAGAAGTTTGGGAACAAACACCTCAACGAAGCCGCCGAAATGATGGAACGGGAGCAAGCCACCGAAAAGCGACTCCTCGGTGCCGGAGCCCCGTGGTGGATGATGTTCAGCATCTTGGCGGGAATCGTGATCTTCATCGCCGGGCTCGCGATCAAAATGGATGCCGCCACCTCCGGGAAAACATCGTCCATCGAATTGCTCCGCCGCATCCAGTCCGCAACCTACCTGACGGTGATGTCGGGCTCCTTTGGCGCTGCCATGGTCGCCATCTCGATCTTTGCCTCGTTGGCTATTCTCATCACCGCATTCAAAGAGTCGGCGAAGCAAGGCCTCCTGTCGATGTTCGTTCCTTTTTACATTCTTTACTACATGTTTTCGAGACTGTTCACCAAGAACCTCGTTACCACGGTTATCATTTATTGGGTCTCCTCGCTCCTCGGCGGCATCCTACTCGGTTATGCCATGCCGCGGATCTAACTCGGTCTCTTCTCGCTTCTCGGTCGTCAGCTCTCTCTTCTTTCGAAGGCCAACGCATCTATGTCCAGGATGGATACCCTCTTTTCGGTCTTGGTAGTGCTAGGCCTATTTCCGTCTGCACATGCCATCGGTCAAGTCGTCCAGCTTCCAACACTGGGAACGTTCTCCATCTCTGGCGGAGCGTTAGTACCCGATTCGGGAGGCGCCTACCTGGGTGGGTACGGACGCGGCAATACCGGCAGCTCTCGCAACCCGGCCGGAACCGCTTCCGGACAATCGCGCAGTGCGATCGGCACGTCCATCCACACAACCATCATCGATCTCGACGAGCTAGATCGCATGATTCGGTCGCAGACCCAACCCAAACAGACCAAACTGGCGATCACCCCTACCAAAGTTCAGTCCAACTCGATCCGCTCCAAGGCGTCCTACGACGTGCCCCCGAGCTACGCATACTTGATGGCGATGAGCCATTCACCCGTCGACGATCGCAAAGCGCTCGACGATGCCCAATACTATCTGAATCTTGCAGATGAAGCTCGGCGGAAACAAAGATGGTCCACCGTGGAGATGTACTACACGCAGGCTTGGAAAGCCCTGCCGGAAGGCCGTCGCGAAAGCGCCATGAAGGCCTTGCTGGAAGCGCGCGAGGCAGCCGTCGTCTTGGAACAACAAAAAGGTGCGGCGAGCAAACCTAGCTCCAGCCGGTAGCCTTCTAGGCCTTGACGTCGATTCCGCGCGAAGGAGCGGTGGGGATCGACTGGATCAATTCGACGATCGCCTCCCCCTGCTGCTTGGCCACGCTTTGTTGCTTCGCCATCAACGCGGTCGCGATAGCTTGATCGCTCTCGGCGCTCTTGCGAACGACATCGAGTGTTTGCGATACGATCGGTGACAATTGCATTTTCCGAACCTCCAATGACTTCCCGGGATGGCTTCGATCGAAATCCAAGCGATGATCGCATGGTGCGAAGCCTGTTGCTTGGTTGCTAAAAACTGGCGTTGGCAAACGATAATTGCGCGGCGCGCGAGTTGGGCTCATGCTCGCAGGTCGCAATCAAATCCATCGAGACGCACCAACGACCTTGGGCATCTCCCACCACATTCCAGTGGGGAAGCACACAAACCGATTGATGCACCAGCTCGAAGCCACCCTCGCTTTGACTCACGGTCTCGACTGGGAAACACCAAAGATTCGTCGGCCGATTCCATGTCATCTGGATATTGGCCCCGAGCCATTGATCGATCATCCCCAGATAATCGCGTCCCTCCAAACTCAAGGTCGATCCGAGATGCCCCATTCGTTCGGCTCTCTCATCGTAAAAGAAGCGATCGTCCGCTCCGGAGGGCATCCCTGCGAAATTGAACTCGACGCCGAAGTGAAAGGATCGATCCTGGGGCAGGCCCTCGATGAGATAGGTGATCTCCAGTGCATGCGAACCTGCGAACAAAGTGATCCCCTTGGTCAAGGTCAATGGCGTCCCCCAAGCGTTACCGGTTCGCTTCATTTGAACTTGAATCTTTCCACTTCCTCGACGCAATTTGGCATCAAACGGAAGCTCGACAAAATCGCCTCGCTCGATCGCATCCCCGTCGCGAACTTGCTGAACCGAAATCTGGTCATCGAAGAAATGATCCATCAATGACTTGCGAGGATATCGATCGTACTGAACGCGTTCGTGGAGCCCCTCTTGCTTGAACACCACGCGATCATGGATACTCGATGCACCTGAGTGGTTTTCTGTCGCTCCTGCCAGCACCTTGGCATGATAGGGTTCTGGTCGACGCTGGATGCTCGCTAACAAATTGTGTTCGATCCCTCGGACATCCAACTCGTAAAGCATTCCGCCTTTGGACGGTGCGAAGTAGGAAATCAATTGGCCGTTCGCCAAGCGGATCTCGGGGAACAGATCTTTGTTGTAGTCTTCGGTGGTGACATCCACCCATTCGTCTGCAGGATTGGAAAGACGATCCAAGATATTGTCGGCAGCGATTAGCTCCTTGTAGGTCGCGTTGCGCAAGTGCGGAAGATAGATTCCTCCAAACGCGCCGTGCCAATACGGACAATTGCATTGAGCGCGATAGAGATGATCTTCTGCCTCGCTCAACAACCGCTTGTCCTGGTTGCTGCGACGGGCAAACTCCAGCTTGCGACTCACATCGAGCATCCGGCAATACATTTCATTCGCTTCGGAGTACTTCACGCGGAAATTGCGCCAGAAACCACCCCGCAGAAACGGATGAATTTGAGGCCAGCGGGAGTCGCATTGCAATTCGTGAACAATCGCGTCGTAGGCCGATTGCCGCTCGACGGGCAAGGCCCATTCGGTCATCTCTCGGTACGAACAATCTGGAAGGTAAACCGTCCCGCGCGGCAATGTCTCTGTGATCACCTCCGACGGGGTCGACATCTCGAGCCAATCGCGATTGCTGTCGAGCAGTTCAAAGAATTGCTGCAACCAACCTCGCTCGTAAACATGCTCTTTCGTATTGGGCCAGGTGCCAAATTTCTCGCCATCGTCTCCGAAGACCAAGACGGCCCCCGGTGTTCTCTCCGCGACTTCCCGGCAGTACTGGATCGTCTCGATCGGAGACGCAAATGGAATCAGATAACGGAGTCGTTCGCTCCCTGGAAAGACCCGCAGTACATGACCATCGTCTTCGGTGAGGAAATAGTTGGTCAGTTGAGGGTCCGTCCAGCCCGCCGCTCGAAAGTGATAATCGTCGAGAATGGTGTATTGCATGCCCGCCGGTACCAAATCTCGCACGAGTTGGCTTTCCCAAACCCGTTCCGGCATCCACATACCCGCAATGACGGTATCGAACCGATCCTGCAACCAGCGTGTGTATCGCGTTATCTGTCCGATTCGATCCCGACTCGGAAGCATGGTCAGGATCGGCTCATAAAAGGGACCGCCGACAATCTCAATCCGCCCCGCATGAACCAATCGCTTGACACGATCCAAGTACTCCGGATGCCGCTCCTCAAGCCACAACATCAACGGACCGGATGTGTGCAACGCGACTTTCAAATTCCCGAATGGCTCAAAGACATTCAAGAAGGGAAGATAGCTGTCTTGATAAGCCTGCTCGATGACTCCATCGAAATTACCATTGGGCTGATGGTTGTGGAGAACAATACAAAGCTTGACTTGATTCTTCATGTTCCGCTCGAGTCGTGCCGGGGATAACGGTTTTGCTGGCTATTCGGGTTGCTGCAAACCGGCTGTTACAACGATCCGCCTCGGAGTATTCGGCAGAACTGCCACCGAGCATTAAAGATCCTGAGGCAAGCTGCGGCCTTCTCGCATTGCGGGGCCGAAACAATCGGAACGACATACTAAGTTTGCAATATTGGAACGGTTACCGCAGCCCACTTCGGTGTGCACGACTCGCTTCGCCTGACAAGCCCCTGGATTGCCGAGGTCGATCATGTCTTCTCATCCCAATGCACCCTTTCGATCTAGCACCCCCGTTCGGGCCGCGAACAACCTGTTCGTGCTGATCCTGGGAGCTCTCGCACTCCCTGGTGCTGGGGTCACGCTCTTCTATCACCCTCTCACGGGTGCATGGATTCGCCATAAGCTCACTCAAAGCTCGTCGAATGCCCCCCTCCCGAGCGATTCTCCTAGCACGCCATCGAACCAAACCTCAACGCCCGAGTCGGATTCGAGCGCACTTCCCCAGGATCGCTCGGCGCCCCCTCTCGAATCTACCACCGACCCCACAACCGCCCGCACCGCGCCCCTCCCTCCCGAACGTCTGGTCTCCACCCCAGGACCCAATCTCGAGCCTCACTCCTCGACGTCCCCTCCGATCGAGACGCCCCCAGCCCGCACCTCCCCGCAGCTCCCCGTACTAAGACTTCAAACACGTTTTGGCGCGATCGATGGCATTCCCATCGCCCGATTCTCCGATGAGATCTGGGTATTGCAAAAGAACGGTGCGATCCAGCAAACACCCGTTAAGGAAGTTACTGGCGAACTTGTTCTGGATAGAGCCTTTGCACCCGCTCCCGTATCGGAAATGGCAACCAGCCTGCGACAAGAGTTTGGAGGGGGATTTCAAGTTCGATGGGAACAACCCTATCTGTTTGTGACACGTACCAGCGGGAGCGCTTTTTGGGGCGAGAAGTTCCGAAGCTTGCAAGCTTCCATGAGACAATTCTGTCGCCATTATGGTCTGGCAACGCGCGAACTCCCGTTTCCCCTCGTCGCGGTGATACTCGGGAGCCAGACCGAATTCCAACAGTACTGCCGGACCCATGACATCGCTGTTCCGGAGACGTGTGTGGGGATCTATTCGCAGAAGTCCAATCGCATCGTCCTATTCGACACGCCCAAAACGGGCGAATCCCAAAATACGGTGGAGACGATTTGCCACGAAGCGGCACATCAACTCGCGTTTAACTACGGGTTGCACCAGCGATGCGCTGCAACCCCATTGTGGCTCGCAGAAGGGTTCGCGACGATGTTCGAAGCGCCCCGGTATGCGGAGCCGACGAACCATCATCTGTCCCCTTGGCCAGCCGAAAGGAAGGCGGCATGCAAACGGCTCGCAACGGACCCTGCGCAAACGAAAAAAATCTTGGAGAGCCTGCTACGCAATGACAACGCATTCGAGCAAACTCCGGACGAGGCCTACGCATTGGGATGGGGATTGACCCACTTCCTTTCCACCACTCATCCGAAGAACTTTTCACAGTACCTGCGACGCGTTGGCCAATTAGAGCCTTTCGGAGAAAGTGGAGCGGCTGCGCGGTGGGAAATGTTTCAACAGTCGTTTGGAAGCGACACCGCCAAGCTCACGTTGGCGCTGACGAAACACCTCGAATCGCTTCGATAGAACGCGGGTAATCTTCGAGCACTTCCAACAGGTTGCCTATCTCTGCGACCCAATGGCTTCCTTGTAAATTGCCAGCAGTTTCTCGGTGACTTTATCGGCTCCACAAAGCTGCTGGGCATGGTCGCGAGCCGAACTTCCCATGGCAGATACGTGGGGAGAATCGGATAATTGAGACATGGCTTGTGATAGGAGCTCCGGCTTTTCCTTGGGCACTACCAATCCATCGATGCCATGACGCACCAATTCTTTCATCCCCCCTGCGTCGCTCACAATCGCCGGCAGACCTTGCAACATCGCTTCGATCAACGATCGACAAAGCCCTTCGGATCGGGAGGGCATGACAAAGGCATCTAAAGCGTGCAGATGGCTAGAGGCCGCATGCACATGCCCAAGCATCGTAACCCGGGACTGCACCTGGGGATCGCGAAGCAGCCTCCCGACCGTTTCGTCGTTGCCGCTTCCCATGATGACCCAATGAAGCTTCTCGCTGCGGTTCTGCTGGATTGCTTGAAGCAATACATCGATTCCCTTCACCGGGCGAATCGTCGCAATGGTACCGAAAAGGAAACGGTCTTGGGGGATGCGCCAAGCGGCTCGCGTGTCGGCCGACGTCTGGGAAGGAGGGCCAATGGAGACCGTGTTGTAGGTCACCGGACACCTGGAGATGGGAAAGCCGGATTGGACCATCGAAGCTTGGACAGCCAACGACTCGCACGCATGCCAGCGGACGCGAGGGTGAAAGAAGGTCAACCAATTTGCAGGATCGAACCTGGAGAGCCGTTTGGTGATCCCCCGAAACGAAACGACCGCTGCCTGCCGAGCGCGGGACAATGGCGACCAACCTTGAGCCAGATTCGCCCAAGCGAGCCCAAACGGGGTAAAGGATTGGATCACATCTGGCTGAAATTGCTCGATTCGTTGCCGAATCTCGCGAATGGCGGTCGGTGAAAGTTTCTGATGAGCGTGAATCCAATGGCTTTGAAACCGAGGGGCGAAAGGGGTCATATCCAGAAACTCGGTGCTGCAATTGCAAGCGAACACGTCATGTCCTGTTCGGCACAGTTCCCGCACGACCCCTCCGGGGGCAAAAAGCAAGAAAATTCGCATGGTTCTCCGTCGTTTCCAGAAGTTTCCGATCCCTGGCGAGTACGGGATATAGGCCGGGCCGGTCAAGGTCGAAAAGCTCCGAAACTTTTGACAGTTGACGGTAGGAAGAGGAGAGTCTACCATGCTCGCATTCGGCCAAAAACCGCATGGTGGTAGTAGCTCAGCTGGTTAGAGCGTCGGATTGTGGCTCCGAAGGTCGGGGGTTCAAATCCCCTCTATCACCCTTTCTTTTATTTCCCCAAAGCTTCGTTCGCCGAACGCCCCTCCTGAAGCGGTCCCATCGGGTGACCAACCCTGGGTGACGCGGCATTACTTCTTGGCCGTAAGCTTACCCTCTGGTTATTGGCTTATCCCAGCTACTTTCTGAAGGCCTTTCAGGACATACCGGAACCAAACGGCTACTGTTTAAAAAACCTTGTCGATGCACTTGAACGAACGCACAACTGCTAGCCAGACAAATCGTTTAACAGTCAGCCGGCAGGCGTACACGCACTTCCAAAGGTGAAGCCAAGCAGTCGTTCTTCATTTTGCTTTTCAAGGCCAGACACGCGACAAGATGGTCTTGGGAACAGGAGCGAATGTCCTGCAGCGCCGGAGCTCTATTGAGCCTTTCCGTCCCCTCCCCCTGCAGTGTTTTCGATCCGAGGATTTCATCCTCGATAATTCTCGCCCCCTTCGCCCCCGGCTCTGCGGGGGAGAAGGGCTGGGGATGAGGGGGAGAATGTGCAATGTCATAAGCTTGGTTCGACTCGATCACTCCCAAAGGGTGGCTATCTCCTATTCCTCATCATTCCCCCTCCGCGCTTCTCTGCGATCTCCGCGGTAAGCCCTTCTTCGCCCCGTTGCTCCAGTGCACTACCCACGACCTATCGCTTTCGCTGTTTTGGTATGAAATCGGTGACGGTCAACCGCGGAGAAGCGCGGAGTTGCTCTCATGTCGTCGGTGATAATGCGTACATTCCAAAGCGATTGGTAAACGCCCCGATTGCGTGGGTGCCTCATCGTCCGTTTCGCTGCGTTTTCTTTCGTCCCTAACGGGACTGACGCGATGATTATCCCCAAACCCAGCCTTGAAAGGCTGGGCTATTCTCTTCCGTCCCTACCGGGACTAAGAACACAATGCGATCGAGCGAAAGGCGAAGGCACCCTTCTTGCTCGCAAGCGGCTCGTTGGCCGCCATCTTGCGGCCCTTCGAGCGATAGACTCGGGGGAATTACTCCCACAAAAAAACCATAGAGAAAATGAAGGGGAAAACCAATTTCGGTGATCCCCGTGCCCCCGCATCGACGGATCCGTTTAATGAGTTGGTTTAGTTCTTATTGGTGAACGAATATCACTGCTCATGATCTTCTAATTCTGCGGAGCAAATTGAATGCAGAGCATCTGCTTCTTCAGCTAGTAAAAATCCTCTCTCCACTTCGAGTATTTCAAAATAAGCCTTCATTTGTTCAAGGAAATTTTCTGGCAACATTCTCCGTGTGACAGGATCTGATAGCCGTTTCACACACGAAGTAATTGCAAGCGACACGGAGTCAGTAGCAATTCTGTTGTTCAATACAGCCCACATCATAGGAAGCATGAAGCGAACCGAAGTCTCTGCAGAGCAATAATACAACAAATCTTTGAGCTGCCTCGCAGCTTGAGGCGGAATTTCAAAATTGTTGAATTCTGCCGCCCACTCAACAAGCTCTCGTGCCCGTCCACTATCTTCGGACACGAAGACCCTACTATCAGAACCTCCAATCCGCATCCAAATAGCTTTGGAACGCAGTACCCAGTCGATCTTCGACAGCATCATGTTTTATCTTATTGGCAAAACTTTTGGGAGCGCCTCAATATCGGCTCCCCAGCAACCACATTGCTGGTGCTTCTGTTTGCAGTAATTAACAGACGCTTTTGCGTCCGCAATTGCCTGCGCGTGACCGGCGTCGGTGACGCCGCCGAAGCATTGAGTCTGGAGGTCATTTCGAGACTTAAGACATTTTCTTCCCGTTTTAATCAATGACGAGATTGTACGACATCGCCTCGCCCATGCAGCAGGTTCACTTTCCAGCAGCTCTCTATCTGGACACTTCGTGCAATCGATCTCAGTGCATGAGTGCGGATAATCGCAGTAACCGTGTACCTTTGTTTGTGGATTTACATATTCTCCATTGTTACATGTATGCTCCTTGCAAACCACCCAAACAAGTATCGGTAAGGGAGGGGCGTATGGATTGACTTGATTAGCAATACTCCTATAGCAACGAGGTCGTGTCGATATCCCCCCGTATTTCGAGCACCAAGTTCTCGCTTCAAGGTTAGAGAAACTGGCACACGGAACTTCCGTGTATCCGGTAGGAGAAGTTGGATTTGTCACTGAATTCGCATTAGCTTTCGCATCATCATCTCCAGGTCTTTCGGCGGAAAGACCGTAAGGATCTGCTCCCACAAAAGTGGCGTTTCTGACAAATCTCGTAAGATTAGCATCATCTCGATACCCGATCGGATCCCTCCCCATAAACCGTCCAGCGATCCCACTCATCCACCTGGCACGGAAGTGATACAAGCCTAACGTCTGATCCCATTCACGTCCCGTGTAGGTGTAGCGATTATTAATAGCGGAACTCGAGAGGACCGAGCCTGAAGAAGTGGTTACTGCCGTGATGCTGTACTGCTGGTTTCTTTGGTAGTGCCAAGTGGCAGTGGTGGCTTCATCAGGGGACGGACCAACGCTGGCGTGGATGGAGTGCACGTGGAAGCACGGCCAAGCAAGAGTAGAAGCTTCGGTGCAACCGAAGGTTGCGTTTGGCTCTCCCGTGCGGGGGCGCGCGGAGCAAAGCTCGGGAGCTTTTTCAAGCATGGCGTTTTGGGGGTGCATAGCAGCAATTGTAACCAATCCCAACGCCGCTTGTAGCGATTTCGAACCGAGGATTCTCAGCGAGATAACGAATCGAGTGATCACGAGACGCATGGTGGCTATCTCCTATTCCTCATCATTCCCCCTCCGCGATTCTCCGCGATCTCCGCGGTAAGCCCTTCTTCGCCCCGCTGCTCCAGTGCACTACCCACGACCTATCGCTTTCGCTGTTTTGGTATGAAATCGGTGATGGTCAACCGCGGAGGACGCGGAGGATCGCGGAGTTGCTCCCGTGTCGTTGGTGACGATGCATACATTTCAAAGCGATTGGTAAACGCCCCGATTGCGTGGGTGCCTCATCGTCCGTTTCGCCGCGTTTTCTTTCGTCCCTAACGGGACTGACGCGATGATTATCCCCATACCCAGCCTTGAAAGGCTGGGCTATTCTCTGCCGTCCCTACCGGGACTAAAAGACCTATGCGATCGATCGAAAGGCGAAGGCACCTTTCTTAGTCGATTCGTTGATCCAATCGTAAGAGACGATTCGTGAACTGCTTGCGCATTCAGACGCGTACGCCTATCGGCTGACTGTTAAACGAAGAGGGCCCACAGGCGGTCGATTCCACCTGCTCGTCAACAATTCGTTGACAGTCTCCGAGGGTATGCAACCTCAAGCATTGAGGGGCACGCAAGCATGCTTGTTCTTAGAACCGGGTTGCTGAACAAGCCTTCAGCCAATAAAAAAACCGTCGGAAGGAAGCCAACCGACGGCTTTTGATTTGAGTTGCTTGGAGCAGATTTCCGGCAGAAGCCAGATGCCCGAGCAGAGCAACGTTTGATTAGGAAGGAGACTTGGTGGTCGTCTTCTTAGCAGCCTTCTTCTTAGCAACCTTCTTCTTGGTTGCGGCCTTCTTTGGTGCAGCCTTCTTCTTAGCAGCCTTCTTCTTGGCTACCTTCTTCTTGGTTGCAGCCTTCTTCGTTGCTCCAGCTTTTTTCTTGGCCACGGATATATCCTCCGAAAAGCGAAACTTAGTCGCTGCAGATGCGCCTTCCAGAAGCAGTTGGTTGGCGGTCTGGTCTCAGCAACCGATACTAAAAATCCCTTGTTGAACTCGCCTCGACTTTGACATCATGTCCTCCTCGCAATACGTTGCGAGGGAAGCCTGGGGTGGTTCCGCAAAGGAACAACATCCAATGTCGTATTTGTATAAAAGTCGAAACTTAATGCAACATCTTTTCGACAATTTTTCCACATAAATGAAACCAATTTTCCACGCACTCACACGCTCGCTTCTCACTTGCTGAACAAGCGCACGCGACATTGCGAATCGATCACCATGCATTCGCTCGCGCATCGCTTTGATGCATGCGCCACACATCCATGCGCTCCGTCGAACAGTCGAGTTCTTGACCTTTCACAAGCTCCCTCGTCTCATAGGTGCAACGATGTGTTCGCAGCTCGCATTGTTCCTCGACGCGCAGACCAAGCAATTCCTTGATTCTCTCGCAACGATCGCCAAGTCCCGCAAAATGTTCCACGCATCTGCTTGCACCACAACCGATTGGAGTTCGCGATGCGTCACGCTCTAACGCGCGCTGCGTTCGATCGCTTCGCTCCTCGAGAATCGATGAGGATGGATCGCCCTTCGCACATCGCGAGGCATGCGATCACCATCGATTCCCATCCCCTTCGAAGCGTGTTGAATGCGGTAAAAAAAATTTCAAAAATTCTTGCTCGCAACGTCCCTTCGAAGACCGTTACCAGACAGAACCACCTCTTCCCTGTTGCAGCATCTGCCAATTGGAGTACGCCAACGAAGCGAAGAACAAGGTTCCAATCGGGCCTCCTCCGGTTTGATAAAACCAAACGGCTACCAAAGCACCCACGATCACTCCGAGCATGCAGGCTTCTTGTAGTCCGTCGCGCCGCATCACGATGCCGATCAGATGCCGCGCAATCTGACCACCATCGAGTGGATACACAGGCAGCAAATTGAAGAGGGCCCACCAAATGCTACAGCTGACCAGAAAGTTGATCGCGCAGTACGAGTACGCATTGGATGGAAGAGGTAGTCGAATCCATTCCACTCCTAATCTCCCTGCGATATCGCTAAACATCCACACCGGAATACCACAACCGATCGCGATTGCACCTACCAACACTCCCAATGCGATCTGAATGGCAGGGCCGGCCGCCGAGATCACCAGATGATTGGCATGCGTAAGCCTCGTTCTCCTTCCCTGCCGCGCCCACAAAAGACCTGCTCCAGGAATGGCCAATCCCCCCATTTGATAGAGAACGATCTCCGCATCGATCCCAAAGTATCGGAAGGCGAGTGCATGACCGAGCTCATGTACCAAAATGCTTACAAACGAGCAGAGCACCCATATCAGAAGCAACAACGCAAAATTCGATGGCACGTTCATGGCCGTGAACGAGTCGTGCAACCCTCGTGCCTGCGTGTATCCAAATGCCGCGCTGAAGGCCCAGAACAACCACGTCACTCGCACTGGAAATCCGAACAGCTGGAATCTCCAGTCGTAACTGCTCGATTGCGGCTCACTCAAAAACATCGGTCTTCCCCTCTTTCGCTAAATCGCTTCCCAAGCAGCTCTCAATATCTTTTGTATCTCGTCCATTTCCGACTCGCTCACTACCAACGGTGGAATGATAGCGACTCGATCTCGATCCGGCCCGGTTAAATGCAAAAGCGCCCCCAAGTCGCGCGCGGCGATCACAAATCGACGCGCCCCATCCGCCGCGGCGCGCGACGAATCGAGGGCCGCGAAATCAATCGCACTGGCACTTCCACTCCCTACCACACTCCCCACCGGAAGGAACTTCACAAGTCCTCGACGGAGGCCTTCGTGCAGCCGTTCGGAACGAGAGGCGAGATCGGATTCTCGAAGCAACCCAAGCACCTGGCAAGCAATCGCGCACGAAAACGGATGCGCCGCGAATGTCTCCGACTCCAAATGTGGCTCCATCGCGTCGAGACAACGCTTGGTACCTACCACGGCTGAGATCGGCACCAGCCCACCACCCAGCGACTTGCCAAACACCCACATATCGGGCAACCATCCCGCAGCTGTCGCTCCAGACCACGCTGCGATCCGCCCCAGCCCCATTTGGATCTCGTCACTGATCACCAGCAGCCCCGCGTCGCGAGCCATCTCCACCAACCTGCGGTAATACCAAGAGGGTGCGAAGTAATATCCTCGCGCGCCGATCGCTGGCTCGATAAGGAGCATCGACAACCGATGCGCCTCTCGATCCAACAGCCTTGCGAAGATCTGCAAACTCCCTTCACACGCGTTCTCCAGCGATTGCCCGTCGCTCCTGCGAGGGAACGGAATCGCTCGCACCGCAATCGACTCGTCCGTGGTCCAATTTTCAACCAGGCCGCTGCGACGCGTATCGCTTAGCAAGCTTGCCCCCAAGGATCGTCCGTGGTAGCCCAAGTCGAAACGAACGACACCTCCGGATCGAGATGCGAACGCGATCTTCCAAGCTACCTCGATCGCACGCGCGCCCGTCGTCGAGAGCCATACACCCAACTCCGAGCCCAATGCGTGTGCATGAGCATCGGGCAGCTGTTCCTGAGTTCGTTCCGTCAACACGCTCTCTAACTGACGTCGGATTTGGCTCTCACCGCCGGGAAAATGAGCACCCCGAGCCGCTTGTTCCGACACGACACGAACAAGCTCCGGATGTGCATGCCCCAAGTTGTTGGCGGAATAGCCCGAAATGCAATCGAGATAGCGTCTGCCATCCGATGCCCAAAGATAGACTCCTTCACCACGCTCCCACATCATGCCTTCATGGGGGTCGTAGGGGCGTCCCATCCCGCGAGGACGCCCGTTCGGCTCCGACCTGCTGCCATCCCAACGCGCGCCCACGATCATCGAGAGCCGGTCGCTCTCATCTTCTTCATCAGTGGCTCAATCACGGAGACGGGAACGAACCGTTCCAGTGACCTGCCGTGCCCGAGCGCAGCAATCTGCTTGATCAAGGAACTGGATACGTGAGCGTATTCCTCGTCCGCCATCAAGAAGACGGTTTCGATTTCGGGATCCAACTGACGATTCGCCATCATCATCGTGAACTCGCCGGCGATATCGGTCAAAGGCCTTACGCCGCGAACCATGACTTTCGCCCCGACGCTTCGCACAAAGTCGACCGCCAGCCCATCGAAGGCTTCGATGCGCACATGCGGCAAGTGCGATGTCACCAATCGGAGAAGTTCCAAACGTTCCTCGGTATCGAACAACGATTGCTTCGCGGAATTCACACCGATCCCAATGATCAGCGCTTCATACAGCTGCGCACTTCTTTCGATGATATGGAGATGTCCCAGCGTGACCGGATCAAAGGAGCCGGTGTAGACGGCGATCTGAGGTCGAAGAACCATGCTGAATTCTCTTTCTCGACGTGCTATCTCGACGTGCTATCTCGACGTCGTCGAACAGCCAGAACGAACTATTCGAACTTCGAACTCACCGAGGCTTTGCCCATGTGCAGGAAGGCAATCAAATAGAACCCAATGAGCACCAATCCCCAGATGATGATCCCAGCGAGTGCCGCGACGGCGATGATTTGGAAGAACGCCGCGGGATCGAAATCCGGGGCTCCTTGTCGATTCAGTTCGCGACCAAACTCGTCTTTACCGATCTCCATGACTTTCCACGTTACATATCCACCGACGCCCGACTCGACCATTTTGAAAGGAATCATGAAGGCGGAGGTGCCTCGCACCAAACTCGCTCCGATCTTCTTGCGTTGCAATCCAAAGATCCCTCCCAGCAACATCAACACCGAAACGATCATACTCACCAGTTGCAAAGCGATCTGAATCGCCATGGCACCGGGGAACGCATTCTGGGCCGCTTCGGTGATCCGTCTCACGCGCTCTTCGTCATCCATGTCATCCAAAGCCGCTCCGTCCGCGTCACCTTCCGCTTCCGCAGCCCCATCCCCTTCCACCATCGCACCGGCATCTGTCGCACCGGCATCCGCCGCATCGCCGTCGGCATTGCCCCCGACTCCGGCTGCCGTGCTCGTCACCGCCAGGGCACCGATTGTCTGCACCAAACCGATGCAACCACCTGCAACGCCGAGCACTCCAAAGACAACAAACATGATCAATAGAAACTTGGTAAAGCCTCCAAGGGTTTGATCCGTCGCCTTCGCGTCGAAATTGGAAGCGACCGAAGCGTTGTAAGGATTGGTCGGTGAAAACTGGCTCATAAGAAGTCGGTGTGGGAAAAGGACTCGTGAAAGAAAAATAAAGTGACGCGCCAACGCAATGGTATCGCGCGGGGGCAGCCTACGAGTCCATCGATACCCAACTTCTCAAAGATCTAGTTATCGAAGATCTAGTTATCGAGTATTTGGGACCGAATCGCATCGCAAAGCCGCTGAACGTCTTCCGCGTTATTGTAGGCATGCGTTGCGACGCGCAAACGTCCATGACGAACACTTGTAACCACTTTGTTCCGAATAAGTGCGTTCCGAATCGCTTGCGGATCCTTCCCTGCGATCTCGAAGGAAACGATTCCGCTGCAATGTGTGGATAATCGGTCTGCTGTTTCCTTATCCCGATGCACGATCGCTCCCAAGCTTCGCAGGGACTCTTCGATGCAGTCGGCATTCTCCAGAACCGCTGCCGCAACCCCGTTGCCGGCTTGATGGACGCCAAGGTCTAAAAGAAGCCGCAAGCTCGCTTCCAAACAGACGATACCAAGATGATTGGCTGAACCTCCTTCAAACCGCGAGGCATCGGATTTGAATTGAACCTCGGCATTTTGAAACCGATGTGCTCCTTGTACCGAGTTCCAACCCACCATGCGATTCTCCAGCTTTGCGAGTCTTTCACGGCGGATGTAAAGAAGCCCGGCTCCTTCGGGCCCTAGCAACCATTTGTGTCCATCGGCCGCCAAGTAGTCGATAGGGAGTTGGGACACATCGCATGAAAACACTCCCAATCCCTGGATCGCATCCAAGAAAAGCTCGGCACCCCTGGAGTGAACCAGGTCGCACACCTTTGGCAAATCGATTCGATAGCCGGACGAGTAGCCAACCCAACTGATGCTCACCAGTCGCGTCGCCGAATCGATTCGTTCAGCCAAGCCATCGAGCGACACGATACCCGATGGATCGACCGGCACCACGCGAACCTCGACCCCCGACCGAGAGAGCTCCAGCCAGGGGAGCAAATTGCTCGAAAACTCATTCTCGATGACTACAACATTGGGCCGGGCAACATTGGGCCGCGCAACATTAGGCAGGGCGGAACTGGAGTTGGAGGAGAACCATGGGAATGCCGAAGCGATGAGGTTGATCGCAAAGGTGGTGTTGGGGACCAAGGCGATTTCGTCGGCATCGCACTGGATGAGCGCAGCCGCGCTTCCGCGAAGCCGGGCTGCGATCGCCGACCATTCCGGCCAGGAACAATCCCCGCTCTTCTCGGCTTGACTCAAGAAAACTCTCCCTGCCTCTGCAGCGACAGAGGGGAGAGGCGCGACCGCAGCGTGGTCGAAGTAAGCCCACTCACATGTCACCGGCATGTGGCTACGAAGCGTCCGACGAACCTCCGAAGAGGAAGGGAATTCTTGCATTTCTAAGGAGGTTTTGTGCGACATCGGCAGTCCAGTCATAGGGGGTGCACCGCGGATTCCGCCGGCAGCTAAGGGAATTTGAAGAAAAAAACAAGAGCTTCGTCTGGGGCGATGACAGTCGAAAATCTTCAACTATACTAGCCTCGGTCCTCAGCCCACTAGACCACCCCTCGTCATCCTTGATTTTCATCACCTCGAGCGCTTAACCGACCGCCTTCAATGCGTATCATCCGATCGAGAACCCGGCCTTGGCTGGGCACTTCCTTGCAATGCACCGAGGTTGTTGATGCCTAGAGCTTTATGTTTGAGCGGTCTTGTCATCGCCGGCCTCGTATTCTTGTTGTTTCTCGTCAATCTCATCATGAGCCTTGCCGGCATGGGGTCGCTCTTTCGTTACCAGAGCCTCTTGATGGATCTCGTTTTTCTCGTTTGTTCTGGTACGTTGGGCTATCTCAGCTGGTCCACCTTTCGCGAACTAAAGTAAAAAGCCGCGAATCCAAGTAACACGTCGAGAATTGAAATAACAAGCCATGAAATACGATCCCGATGCTTGGTCGTTCTCCCGACCTTGCTTGGGAGGTTTGAACACCGCGTTCATTCTCCCCGCGAAAGCCGCGCCGCGTTACCTTCTCACGTTGATGCACGGTTTCGGAGCACCGGGTACCGATCTCGTCAATCTCTTTGACGATCTCCTCTATTATTTACCGGACAACACAGCCCCGTTCGCGTTTCTTTGCCCGGAAGGCCCGATCGATTTGGAGGACCAAGGCATTCCGGACGGTCGAGCTTGGTGGCCCCTCAACATGGCCCAGCTTATGATGATGTCCGCGACCAACTCGTTCGATGCCATGCGAGAGACCGTTCCTCCCGAACTCGATGACGCGAGGCAACAACTACAAAACTGCATCGACGAAGCACGGAAATCCATCGCCTCGGACTTCAAACTCGAAGGCACCCTACCTGTGGTGCTGGGAGGATTTTCCCAAGGAGCTATGCTCGCGACCGATACCGCTCTGCGCGGTTCGCTCACGGACGTGTCGGGATTGATCGCCTACTCGGGTGCACTGATTTGTGAATCGCGCTGGCGCAAGACCTCCAACCCGGTTCGCAACTTGCCCCTCATTCAAAGCCACGGACGCTTGGACAACATCCTGCCGTTCGCCACCGGGCAGTGGCTTTATGAGTTGCTATCCGAGCTTGGATTCGATGGCAAGCTGCTCGAGTTCGACGGCCCCCATACCATTCCGAGCGAAGCCATCTTGCAGACGGCGAAAATGCTGCACACGATCGGAGCCTAGCGGAACGCTCCGCTCAACCGTCCAACGGCGGCCCTCTTGGAATCGTCGGTGAAATTGCGATTTGCCGCTTTCCTACTTGCTTCTGCTCCGGTACTTTGAAGCATGCGATGGGGGGGGTAAGCCCCATGATTTCACGCGGTTGATACCTCGAAGAAGGTTCTTTATGAAGTTCAAGTTTCCGGTTGTCATTATCGACGAGGATTTCCGTTCTGGCAATGCATCCGGATTGGGTATTCGGGCGCTCGCCGATGCCATCGAACGAGAGGGTATTGAAGTCGCCGGGGTTACCACCTTTGGCGACTTGTCTCAATTCGCTCAACAACAGAGCCGCGCTTCGGCCTTCATCCTCTCGATCGATGACGACGAGTTTGCGAATGAGAAATCGATGGCCTCGGCGCTGGAGAACATCAGGAACTTCATCACCGAGATCCGTTTCAAGAACGCGGACATACCGATCTTCTTGTACGGCGAGACCAGAACGTCGCGTCACATTCCGAACGACATTCTTCGAGAGCTGCATGGATTCATCCATATGTTCGAGGATACCCCCGAGTTTGTCGCGCGGCACATCTTGCGCGAAGCCAAGGCGTATCTCGACGGACTGGCCCCTCCCTTCTTTCGCGCGATGGTCCATTACGCTCAAGACGGCTCGTACTCCTGGCACTGCCCGGGGCACTCCGGTGGGGTCGCATTTCTCAAAAGCCCCGTCGGTCAGATGTTCCACCAATTCTTTGGCGAAAACATGTTGCGAGCCGATGTGTGCAACGCGGTGGAAGAGCTAGGCCAGCTCTTGGACCATACAGGTCCGGTCGCTGCCTCCGAACGAAACTCGGCTCGGATCTTCGGTGCTGACCATTGCTTCTTTGTCACCAATGGGACCTCGACATCGAACAAGATCGTGTGGCACTCGACGGTCGCTTCCGGCGATATCGTCGTCGTCGATCGAAACTGCCACAAGTCCGTGCTTCACGCCATCATCATGACCGGAGCTGTCCCGGTCTTCTTGACTCCCACCCGTAACAACCTTGGGATCATCGGCCCGATTCCATTAGAGGAGTTCCATCCCGATAACATCCAAAAGAAGATCGAGGCGAACCCATTTGCGCGCGAAGCGCAGGCCCAGCACCCAGAGCGTCGCCCTCGCATCTTGACCATCACGCAAAGCACCTACGACGGCATCGTTTATAATGTCGAAGAGCTTCGACGCATGCTCGATGGCCAAATCGGCACCCTTCATTTCGACGAAGCTTGGTTGCCGCATGCCGCCTTCCATCATTTCTACAAAGACATGCATGCGATCGGCCCTAACCGCCCCGCTCCTAAGGAGTCGATGATCTTTGCGACCCACTCGACCCACAAACTGCTAGCGGGGATCTCGCAAGCATCGCAGATTTTGGTGCGCGAGCCGCAATACAAGAAGCTCGACCGCCATACGTTCAATGAAGCGTATCTGATGCACGCGTCGACATCGCCGCAGTACGCGATCATTGCCTCCTGCGACGTAGCCGCAGCGATGATGGAGCCACCGGGAGGGACTTCGCTCGTCGAAGAGTCGATCATGGAAGCCCTCGACTTCCGACGCGCAATGCGCAAAGTCGACGACGAATGGGGCAGCGATTGGTGGTTCAAGGTTTGGGGCCCCGACACGTTGGCCGAGGAAGGAATCGGAACGCGTGAAGATTGGATGCTCCACACGAAAGACTCATGGCACGGGTTCGGCCGCGTCGCTCCCGGCTTCAATATGCTCGACCCCATCAAAGCGACCGTGATCACCCCGGGCTTGGACGTGTCCGGCCAATTCTCGGAAACCGGAATCCCCGCTTCGATCGTCACCCGATACTTGGTCGAACACGGAGTCATCGTCGAGAAGACTGGGCTCTACTCCTTCTTCATTATGTTCACGATTGGAATCACCAAGGGACGTTGGAACACACTTCTCAGCTCCCTGCAGCAGTTCAAGGATGACTACGACAAGAATCAACCGATGTGGAAGATTCTCCCCGAGTTCTGCCAACAGTATCCCAAGTACGAACGAATCGGGCTCCGCGATTTGTGCCAACAGATCCACGACACCTACCGCAAGCACGATGTGGCGAAAGTCACGACCGAAATGTACCTCTCCCCGATGCAACCCGCGATGAAACCATCCGATGCATTCGCCATGATGGCTCACGAGGAAATCGATCGCGTCGAAATCGATCACCTCGAGGGAAGAGCCACCGCCGTTCTCCTGACCCCCTACCCACCCGGCATTCCTCTCCTTATCCCCGGCGAGAGATTCAACAAGTCGATCGTGGAGTACCTCCGATTCGCACGCATGTTCAACGAGCAATTCCCCGGCTTCCACACCGACATCCACGGTTTGGTCGAAGAAGAAGTCGACGGGAAACGTCGTTGCTACGTCGACTGCGTCCGAACCAAAGACTTGGAGGACATCATGGCGGCCGACGAAAGCGAGATGGCAGCGTTGCCCCTGGTGATCACACCGGGTGCCATGGGTTAGCCCATGCTCGGCTAGGGGCGGGCGATCCCCCCAAAAAATCGATCCGGAGGTCTGGAGAAACTAGGCAAATGCCCCCTTCGGTTATTAACAAGTATTCCACAATTTATGCTAGCATCTGGAAAAAAGGGGGGTGACTTGGGGGTATCGGTCAGGTTAGATTAGTGACCGTCGCGAGCCACGTAATAGCACTCTGTATGTGCGATTAACTGCCGTTAGCCGTGGCTCGATTCTGAAGCTCCAACCATAGAAAGAGCGAATGTTGCGATGTGCTTGCTAGCCATTCAATATCGCGTGGTTTCTGAAAGCCCAATACTTGTAGCAGCCAATCGAGAGGAGTTTTTTGACCGACGGAGTACAGGCCCGAGCATCCAAGCTGGCAAGCCTCGAATCCTCTGCCCGACTGACCAACGAAGTGGCGGAACCTGGTTAGGCGTAAATCAACACGGTGTCTTTGTCGGGATCTGCAACCGACGAACACTGGAACCGCTAGGTAGCAACCGCTCCCGAGGATTGCTCTGCAAAGAGGTCCTCAAAGGGACCGACTCGCAATCCTGCATGGACCGCGCCCTCGAAGAACTCGACAAGCATCAATTTGAAGCTTGCAATCTGGTGATCGCAGATCGCGATCGAGGGTTCGTGATCCATCATGAGTACGAGAACGAAGTCATCGAGATGCGAGCTGGACTCAATATCGTTGGCGCACGAAATTTGAACGATCCACGCGATGAACGCGTTCAGCTTGCTAGCAGGCTGCTCACGCTCCAAACGCTGGACTCCCCCGTCAAGTTTCTTGCGGTGGCGAGCCGAGTCTTCGCGCGTTCCCCAACCCCCACCGGTAGAGCCAATATGGTGATGCGCGGCGCGGATTACGGCACTGTCTCGAGCACGCTCATTGCGTTGGGAGCCAAGCCCCGCGATGCCATTTACCAGTACTCCGATGGCCCCGCCGACGAAGCCCGTTACGAAGATTACTCGCCCCTGTTGCGAGATATCCTCAGCCGCGGCTTGAGAGAGTCGAAACCCAAAGCTGCTACCGTTGCCTCCGGCTTCGACGCGTTGGACTAAAGGCTCATCTCTCGCCTCCCTTCTTAGGCAACGATCTAGAGAACGCTTGGACATCCTCCCTATTCTGCTTCGACGAGGGTGTCCAAGGTTCTGATCGAAGGATTCCGCTTATTCCGATTCTATCGATCCCTCTGCGATCCTTACCCGGATCTTCTCCCCCGGCGGCCTCTTTCGCGCCCCACTCGCCTCGCCGCAACCTACGCTCCACCCATGGGGAGGAAATCCCCGACAACTGCTTTCTCTATTGATGCTCACCACCGCGAGTGGGTTCCCATGAATTTGGACAACTGCGCCAACGATTTCACATCGCCCCCGGCTGCGTCATCGCCCAACGGAACCCTCACCCCCGATCGTCGATTCCGGCGTTTACTCCCGGCGTTGGCATTTTTGGCAGTCGGGTGCATCTACTTGTTTTTTTCTCCCAACTTCCAATGGTCGCCTACTCTCCAAACCGTTCCGTACGGAGCGGACTTTTTGCAGGAATGGACCGGGGGGCACATGATCTGGAACGGACAGATCAACTCTGTCTATTCCGATGAATTCCTTGCCGTGCAGCACGACCGGACCATCACCGGTTTTGAGTGGGATCCGGAGCAATTTTTCCCACCGGTCTATCCACCCCCACACTATCTTTTGTTCTCTCCATGGGGAGCGATTCCCTATCGCATTGCAGTGTTGGGGTGGCTGGCGCTCTTGCTCGGCGCCGCGTGTCTCTCATCGATTCTTCTCCAGTCCATGGGAGGACAAGCATCGGGAGGACGTGGGTATCTTTGGATAAGCGTACTCCTCTTTCCGCCTCTGCTTCTGTCGATCACCCTGGGGCAAAAGAGCGCTCTCTGGCTCCTCCTCTTTGTGGTCGTTTGCCGTTGGATAAAACAGGATCGCTGGTTTGCAGCCGGACTCCTGGCCGGCCTGATAACGATCAAGCCGACTCTTTGCTTTCTCCTCCCACTCCTGATGATTCTCGACCGCCGATGGCGATTTTTGGGCGGCATGGCTCTATCGACCGCGGTCCTTTGGGGAGCAGCTATTTGTATATTCCCGCAAGAAGCGTGGGGTGGGTTCCTCGCCATTGCATCGACCGCCGGTCGCTACACCGACCAACATGGTTTTCATCTCGACTGGTCTTGCAATCTCATCAGCTTGGCGAGCAGTCTGCCTATCGGATGGTCCGCTTGGGGAAAGATGGCCATCAGTCTGCCGCTAGCCCTCTACGCGCTGCTGGCCGCGGTCGAAGTGCGATCGAGCTGGAACGATCCCAAACGCTGGATGACTTGGATGCTGGCGACCATTCTGCTCAGTCCCCATTTCTATCACTACGACCTGTGCATCCTTTTGCTTCCGATCGTGTGGATGTTGGCGACCGAAACGCAACGAGGCATTTGCTACTTCGTCACCCTTTCGCTCGCCCTGATGCTCGCGCCCGAGGTGTATGCGCTTTGGCAAATTCCCCTCCTGCCCATTGTCTTGCTCGGCATGCTGTGCGAGCTTCGATTGTCTCCTCGACTATCCAGCCACACATCGAGCATTTTCATCGCTCCACGATCAGTGTTACCGGACCGTCGTTGATGAGCGATACCTGCATATCGGCTCGAAAGACTCCTTTCGCGACCGAAATGCCTTGCGCGGCAATTTGCTCGCAGAAGAATTCATACAGTTCGTTAGCGATGCCTGGCTCCTCCGCTTGATCGAAGCTAGGGCGCCGGCCCTTGATGCAATCGCCGTAGAGCGTGAACTGACTCACGATCAACATAGAGCCCGAAACTTCGCGAACCGATAGATTCATCTTCCCAGCTTCGTCGCTGAACGCTCGCAGTCCCACGCATTTTTCAGCAAGCCATTTTGCCGTTTCGCGGCTATCTCCTTTGCGGATCCCCAGGAGCACTAGCCATCCCCGATCGATCTTGCCCGAAACCTCTCCTTCGACCGTCACGGAGGCTTCCGACACTCGCTGCAACACCGCTCGCATAGCCAATCCTTACCAACGGGCTTCCATCTGATCGACGATGTGGTTCGCTAATCGTTCCACCACTCGCATATTGGCTGTTGAAATCGACTGACCCGCTTCCGGAACAAAGTCGGCGTTGTCCGAAAAGAAGAAGTTCGTTTCTCCAGGTGGCAGGAAACGGTTCTCGACTAGTGGAAGGTTGCGTCGATCGACCCAACTCATCTCGATGGACATTACCGTTTGAAGCAAACGAGGTTCGTCGGTTCCTGTCTCGCCGATCACTCGCTTCGAATCACCCGTCATCCGGCAGGTGAGAATGGAATCTGCCGTACCGAGATCGGCCAGTTTGTATGGGGTCCTGCGTTCGATCTCTTTTTGAAGCGTCTCGGTGAGCTGTACCCCTAACTCCGGTCGGAACGAATCGGATTTGATGATCGGCACATGAATGGTCCGAACATCGTTTCGGTACAAGCTGCGCGTGCCGATGTTGTACCCCAAACATCCCGGAATACAGATCGACAGAAGCAATAGGAATACCCCACCCGCGAGGCTCTTGGTCATCGTCGAATCACTCCGCCATCGACCGGAGTCGCTTCCAAGAGCCTTGCGGTTCTCGCTTCGCGCTCTTTGCGGTCCGACTCGATCACTTCCTCGGGCAGAGGTTTGCGAAGGGGAGCGGTCTTATCCCGACTGGGAAATAGGACCGTCAACTCGGAGAGATAGGGAGTCGGTTCATCCGGCATCGTACTCAGCTTCACGAGCATATCACGAGCGGGTTGGGCAAAGGCGGTTTGATCAAAGTTCTCGAGGATCTCCTCGCACTTCAACCGCGCCGCGAGCGCCTCCCCTTTGTTGAATCGAAGCTCGGCATTGTTATAAAGCCTCTCCGCTTTCCGATTCACCAACTCGGTGTACATGCGGTCAATCTCATCCTTGTCGCGGCGATAGTCCTCGGGAAACTGTTTCAAGTTCCGGAAAAACTTATCCGCTTTGTCCAAAGGATCAAAGGAATAATCCGGGCCTCGATAGGATTCGAGCGCGGATTTGATGCCGAGCAAGTGAGCGCTGTAGAGATGGCGAGAATCGGGATACGTGGTGATCAGCTCGTCATACGTATTGAGAGCTTCGATCCACTTCTGATTGCGGAAATGGCTTGATGCCAGTTCCATGGTTACGTCGTCCGCAAGCTTCCCAGTGGGACTATCGAGCCGCATCTTCTCCAAGACGCGAATACCATGTTTGGCCGTATCATTCCACGGCTTTCGTTTGTCGGTGAAGTTCACGTGGTAGAACTGGTCATCGAACTGATTCCAATAGAGCCCGATTTCCATCCGTCGCTTATCGACATGGTCTTGGTATCGCGTGCGGGGGTAGTCTTTCACCAGCCTAACGTAACGATCCTCGGCTTTAGGATATCGCTCAGCAAAGAAGTAGCTTTCCGCGGCCATGAGAAGCGAATCTTGGTGCAGGTAGGAGCTGATCCAATTCTTTCCGGCCTCGTCGAATTGCTTTCCAGCCTTTTCAAACAGCTCAGCGGCTGCAGTAATCTGCGGATCGCGATTCTCCTCGGGGGTATTCTGCGCTTGTTTGAACAACTCGGTGGCCTGGCGATAGGTCTCCTCCGCTTGTTGGAACTGCGTCTTTGCCAACGTGGGATTGGCGGGCTTGGTTCCGATCAACGGAACATTCTTTAGCAATCCTGGCATATTGCTCGTCCGTTGTTTCTCGGCAAGACGCCCCTCGGGACGCACGTAGTTCCCTTCAGAGTCTTGATACCCCTCGATCGCTCGTTTGGCCAGATCGTATTCGTCCTCTTTCTTGGTGAGCCCTAGCGTCGCACATCCTGAAATCGAAACGACCCAGACTAAAAGTATCCATGTGGGATGGCTCACCCGGAGGCTATGAAGCTTTTTGGTCTTCCTCAACGTTTTAATTCCTCCAAGAAATCCATGAGTCGCAATCGCCGATCCGCCAAATGGGTAATAAACTTCTCCATCGCAAATCGAACTTCGCCTCGCGTGGTGGCGGATAGGTCTCGGTAACTACTCACGCTATCGACCAGCCCGTCACCGTCCGATGCAACCATTCGCAGAAAAGTGATCGTCTCCTCACGCAATCGCAGGACATAACGCTGTCCTGCGAGGCAAGAATCACATAGCACTCCTCCTGCGTCGATTCCGAACAAGTAGCTTCGGTTCCGCCCGGACTCTACAAAATTCCCGCATCCCGCGCAAAGCTCAAACGTCGGTAAATGGCCAAGCACCCGAAGGAATTCCATCTCAAATCGGAGAACAACCTTCGCAGGATCCTCCATTTCATCCAACTTAACGAGCGACGCATCGAGAACGTCGAAATGGTCCTCCATCGGTTGATGGTTCTCGGTCAACACATGCGTCAGCTCGGCCAAGTAATAGGCTGCGTAGAGTGATAGCAAAGAATGCTCACCACCTTTGAATCGCCGCACGAGTTTGGCCTCGGTGAGAATATCGAGGGTGTCGTTCAGCTTCTCGATGAAAACAATCTGTGACTTGGCCAATAAATCGAGCGCGTTCTCAAACGGGCTCTTCAATCGCCTCGCCCCCTTCGCCACCGCAGAAACTTTCCCATGGGACCGAGTAAACAGGGTCACCACCAAGCTTGTTTCGCTCCATGCGACCGAACGCAGCAGGATCGCTTCGGACTTCTCCAACCCCATAGTTATTCCGCCAGCCTGGGCTTGCCGCTCCAACCCAGTTTGTCCCGCAAGGCCTGGTAGTCGTCATGCCCTGGAACACCGATCAATTGAAACGAGGAGTCCGCTCGAGCGATGCGAACCTTCATGTCTCGCTCCAGATGACAAACCACGCGACCATCGACGACCAAGCTTGCGGTCGGATGATCCACTCGGAGCATCAGATCGAACACGCGATCCGCCGTATCGACAACCGGACGCATCGTGAGGGTGTGGGGGCTGATCGGGCAGATCACAAACGCCTGAAGATTCCGGCGCAGGATGGGCCCCCCTGCGGACAAATTGTGCGCCGTCGATCCGATGGGGGTACTGATGATCAACCCATCGCACGCGTAGGTTGTCGCTAAAGCGGCATCGATGAAGAGATCGATGTAAAGCATCGAATAGGGAGGGCCCCCTAGAATGCTCGCTTCATTGAGCCCGATCATCGAATGAAGCAACTCGTCTCCGCGATACACATCGCTCTGCAACATCAAATGGCTGGTGAGCGTGAAATGCCCCTCTGCAATATCAGGCCATACATTCACGAACTTGTCCGGTTGAATTGCCGCGAGGAACCCGAGCTTCCCCAGATTCACTCCCAACACGGGTCTCTGCCGATGCTTCATCTGCCTGGCAGATTGCAAGATCGATCCGTCCCCTCCAAGCACCACCACCAAATCCGAAGAGCATTGCTCAAAGTCGTGCTGAAATGCCTTGTCGACCGCGACGATCTCGGCATGACGCTCAATGCACGGCAGCAGCTTGGGCAACTCCGATTCCACCCGAGGTCGATTCGGTGCTGCAAGCACAACGACGCGAGGTTTCTCGCGTCCCATGGACCTCCAAGGTGCAACGGAGTGTTCAGACACGTGAAATCACACTCCTGCGTGGCTGGCATCGGAGTAGCGTGCGCTGAGGGTCCGGCACGTCGCCGCAATTCCCGCTGCATCCAATCCGAGGTCGGCTAGAAGGTCGTTCCTTTCCCCATGTTCGATGAATCGATCGGGCAATCCGAGCGTTCGGAGGCCTCGGGTATCCCAACCGTGCTGGCAAGCGGACTCGAGGACCGCAGAACCAAATCCTCCCATCAACGCTCCTTCTTCGACCGTGACGACAAATCGGCACTCTTCGAACACCTGCGCGAGCATCTCGGTGTCGAGCGGTTTGATGAATCTCGCATTGATCACGGCGACCTCGATCCCCTCCTGTTTAAGGAGATCCGCCGCCGCCAAGGCTTGCTGCAGCATGGCGCCGCACGCGATGATCGCCCCATCGGTAGCCCATCGGATCGTTTCGGATTTTCCAAGCTCAATCGGCTGCAAGGGGCGTTCAAACGTCAAGGCGGACGTTTTCGGATAGCGGATCGAAGTTGGCCCGTTGTGCTGCAACGCGAACTCCAACATCGGTTCTACCTCGGTCGCATCCCCAGGAGCCATCATCGCAATATTCGGGAAAACGCGCAGGTAACCAATATCAAACACCCCATGGTGCGTCGGACCATCCGGACCTGTCAAACCGGCTCGGTCCATCATCAGGCAAACCGGTAAATTCTGCAGCGCGACTTCCTGGAAGATCTGATCGTACGATCGCTGCATGAACGTGGAGTAGATGGCAACGATCGGGCGAAGGCCCGTTTTGGCTTGCCCAGCCGCAAAAGCGACGGCGTGCGATTCGCAGATCCCGACATCGAAGAACCGATCGGCGAAGGCGTCGCGAACCGGCTCCAATTTGTTCCCTTGGCACATGGCAGCGGTCATCACCGTCACCTTTTCATTCTTGTGCATCTGGCTCAAGATGGCATCGCGAGCGAAGTTGGTAAACGCAGGTTTCTCCAGGGTCGAGCGAACCTTCGGGGAACCATCTTCATCCTCGAATGCCGGGGGAGTGTGGAAGTAAACGGGGTCCCGTTCCGCCGGTTTGTAACCTCGCCCTTTCTCCGTCACCACATGGAGCAATGTCGGGCCTTTCTGATCCTTCACCATCTCTAGATACTTGCGCATCAGATGGATGTCATGGCCATCGATCGGTCCGATATAGCGGAATCCAAACTCCTCGAACAACATGCCCCCCACCATCCCCGCCTTGACCCCCTCTTTGATTTGGGCCAACAGTTTCTCCGCAGGATCACCAAACAGCGGGAGCTTATTCAGTACCTTGACGACCTCGCTCTTGAGACCCGTGTAGAAAGGGTTTGTTCGCAATCGATCCAAGTAATTCGCGACCGCACCGACGCGAGGACAGATCGACATCTTGTTATCGTTGAGAATCACGATCAGATCCGAATTGAGCTCTCCCGCGTTGTTCATCGCTTCAAAGACGATCCCGGACGGAAAAGCTCCATCCCCGATGACGGCGATGCTCTTTCGCCCCGCCTCCTTCTGAAGATCATCGCCACTCTTCAATCCCAGTGCCGTCGACACAGAACAGCCGGCGTGTCCCGTCATGAACAAGTCATATTCGCTTTCGGAAGGATTGGGGTATCCCATCAATCCCCCTTTCATGCGTATGCTCTGAAATTCGTTGTAACGACCTGTTATCAACTTATGCGGATAGATCTGGTGCCCAGTGTCCCAGATCAATCGATCCCGTCGAAAGTCGAAAACACTGTGCAACGCCAAGCAGAGCTCCACCACTCCGAGGTTCGATGCAAAGTGAGCGGTTCGGGTCGCCAAGAGATTGCAAAGCACATCTCGGATCTCGCTCCCCAACTGCTCGAGCTGCTCGATGCTCATCGAATGCAGAGATTCAGAGGACTCCAGTTTCGAAAGCAGTTCGTGCATGCCTAGTGACTCCTGTCGATGATGTATTTTGCTAGTTGCTGAAGGGGCACTGCCGCAGCTCCATAAGGTTCCACCAAACGGACGGCCTTTTGAACCAACTCGCGGGCCTTCGCCCGGCTATCCTCCACCCCGTAAATGGAGGGATAAGTCAATTTGCCACGTTCCTGGTCTTTTCCGGTCCGTTTCCCAGTGTTCTCCGCGGTGCTCTCGACGTCCAGTAGGTCGTCCGCGATTTGGAAAGCAATTCCGATTGCATCGCCGTATTGGGACATCACGCGCAGGTCTTTCTCGGATGCCCCCGCAGCGATCCCTCCCAATTCGACCGAACCGCGAATCATGGCCCCCGTTTTTCGAGCATGAATGGATTGCAGCAGCCCGCCGTCCCCCCCATGCTTCTCGGCCCACAAATCGTCCACTTGCCCCGCAACCATCCCCTCCGGTCCCGCCGCCTTGGCCAAGACCAGCAAACTCTGCACTTGCTGGCGAGGAGTCAACTCCGATTCCATCAATGTTTGAAAAGCAAGGGCCTGGAGACCATCCCCCGCTAGGATCGCTGTCGCCTCATCGAACTGAATGTGGCAAGTCGGCCGTCCCCGACGCAGATCGTCATCATCCATCGCAGGCAAATCGTCATGGATGAGCGAATAACAATGGATCATTTCCAAAGCGATCGCAGAAGGTAACGCGGATGCAGCCGTGCCACCGAGCGATTCACACGCGAGCAAACAAAGTACTGGTCGTAGTCTTTTTCCAGGCCCTAACAACGAATACCGCATCGAGTCCCGCAAGCGATCGGGGCATGCCTCCGACAACCCTGCGATCCGAGTCTCCAAAGCCTGATCGATTAGCCCCACGAAATGCTTCCAGCGTTCCTGAAGAGGGTCGATTGCGGTAGCCGTGGCGATGATAGTACCCTGGTAATTTCCGAAGAGAGTTGTCGCTGAAAAGAAAAAAGAACCATGGGAAGCCCCCTCCCGACCCGCCCGCCGCGGGAAAGGGAGAACCCTCCCAAATGATCATGCGACAAATTGTAGCGTTTTGTCGAGTCCCGATCAGCTCTTTTGACTCCGTTTCAAGATCGGTCGCAACTCCTCGACAAAATCTTGAATGTCGCTGAACCGGCGATACACACTGGCAAATCGCACAAAAGCGACTTGATCCACCTCCCGCAAATACTCCATGCAGAGGCCACCGATCTCCTCACTCGAGACCTCTTTCTCGTACTGATCGAGGATGTGCGACTCGATTTCCGCTGCCAGTCGCTCGATTTGTTCGACATTGATCTTTCGTTTCCAACAGGCTGCCTGCAGCCCCCGAGCGATCTTCGCCCGGCTGAAATCTTGATGACTTCCGTCCCGCTTGACGACTTGCAGCAGCCCTTCTACCCGCTCGTACGTGGTGAACCGACGACAGCATTGATTGCAATATCGACGCCTGCGTATCGCCTTGCCGTCCTCGACACTCCTTGAATCGCGAACCGCGTCGTTGTCACTGGAACAATAGGGGCAGCGCATGCTTCGATTTCCTCAATCCTTGGAAGTCCTGGAGGTGACGGAGCCTGGACTCCATCCTAGACCGCGCAATCTACCATCGGCCCGTCGCCTATTTCAATGCAAGAGGTCAGAAGGAGGAAAATTGTCAATCTGGTGAATCTGGCAAGAGACTGTCGCGTGGGTCGACTTGGGATAGCTTCGGATAGGCAGATCATGCCGCTTCTTTGGAACAACCGATCCTACCGTTACCGAACCGTTCCCGCATTGCTAGCAAGCCTCAAGCTCTAGCCGGTTTGGCCAACCCAGAATCCGCTTCCGTACCCAAGCTTCGGACCAGCATGAAACTACGCACCCTAACCCAGCGGCTGCAGGCAATCTCCGTCGGATTGTTGGCCACCTCGTTTTGGGTAGGACCTACGTCCCATCTCGTAGGTTGCTCAACAGCTTGGGCTCAACAAGAAAACGATCGGGTCACCCCCATCGTTCGCGCCATTCGCAAAGCCGAGCCCGCCGTCGTCAACATCCAAGGCAACAAGACGGTCACCAACACCGGAACCAACGGTGTGTCGACCGTCCAAGAAGTCAACGGTATGGGTACGGGCGTCATCATCGACCGACGTGGTTTGATCATCACGAACTACCATGTGGTAGACGCCGTCCAAAAGATCGAGGTCACACTCGCCGATGGGACAACTACCATCGCAACTCTGATCAACTACGATCCTGAAACGGATCTCGCTATGATCAAAATCAACGTCGACAAGGACCTACCCGTCATCCACGTTGGACGCAGCGATAATCTCCTTCGTGGAGAATCCGTCATCGCGATCGGAAATCCTTTCGGATATCAAAACACCGTTACCGTTGGAATCATCAGCGCACTCCATCGAGACATCCCCGTCAACGGCTCGCAACAATACACCGACCTGATTCAAACCAATGCCGATATCAACCCAGGAAACTCGGGCGGCCCATTGCTGAATATCGATGGAGAAGTCATCGGTATCAATGTGGCCGTCCGAGTCGGCGCTCAAGGAATCGGGTTCGCGATCCCGATCGACAATGCGATCTCCGTGATGAGCGAACTCGTCGCCCAATACCGGACAACAGGCTCACATGGTTTGGTCTGCTCTCGCGTTTCGACCGAAAATGGGATGCAGCTGGTCTTGGACGAATATCGAAGCAGCAGCAATAAATCGTCGCGCGAATTCAAACCCGGCGATGAAATTGTCTCGATCGGTGGCCAAAAGGTTCAAACACCGTTGGATATCGAACTCGCCTTGCTGGGACTACCGGCCGGAGAGACGATCGAGCTAGAACTCCAGCGCAGCGGAGAAACCCTCGTTCACAATGTGGTCCTTCCGAGAAAATCCTCCGTTTCCGACGAAACGGATATCCTTCGCATGGCTTGGGACAAACTCGGAATCCGCGTAGTACCCGTCCCCGCCTCGCAAGTCGAACCGGTCGGTAAGGACTACGAAGGAGGACTCAAGATTGTCGAAGTTCGACCGAACAGTCCTGCGGCACGGCAAGCCCTGAGTACGGGCGATATCATCGTGGGTGTGATGGATTGGAAAACCCCCAACCTCAAGCATCTCGCTTGGGTCATGGCAAACAACAGTTTCCAAACCGCCAGCGCAGCGCAATTCCACCTTCTGCGCCGCAATCAATTCCTCAAAGTTGCCATGACCCCCGACAGGACCAAACGCTAGGCGATCACTTTCTTCGCTTGATCGATTCCAAAGAACGCAACTCTCGCTCCAACAGTGCCACTGTTTGCGCATCTAACGAACTCTCGCCACCATAGCGAACGCGATAAAAACTTTCCGCAAGCAATCGATCGTCCAGCATACGGTTCTCGAGGAGAATGGATTCCTTTTCCAGCTGCTTTCGAACGGCCGTTAAAAACTCTTGCGGAGTCTGCCACGGAGACTTCTCGAACCCAAGCCGCTTCAAGGCTTTGACCAGTCGATTGTAAAACGCAATCGAGGTGCGAGTCGTCTTCTTCTTGCGAGCCACCGCCAATCTTGGAGTCCATTGAGGGAACAACCACAATGAGGTCCGGTATCCCAATACCGAGATCGCTCCCACGACGCAAATCACGACCGCCGCTCGCCACGAGAACCAGCGATCCGGAGATGCCAACCCACCGATCAACCTACTCGACTGAAGCTTCGCGAAAAACTGCTGAAATTGCGCCCACATGGCATCATACGAACCCTCCGATGTCTCGGCGAAAATGGAGAACATGTTCCCCTGCCTCGATTTGTCCATGTTGAGGATCATTTCCGACCAAAGGTCCTGCATGACTCCCAATGTTTGCCCCGCTGAAGGTATCACGGCAGCTCCTGCATTGGACCCCTCCCCAGCCGGCGTTGGATCCATTCGCAACCACATCCCCTTGCCAACCCACGCAGGAATCGGTTCGCGAAGCCTTCCCTTTTTGAGCTCCTCGGCCGTGAAATAAGCCTCCACCCACACGTGAGCATGCTTCTGCTGAACCGTGAAATATCCTCCGAGCTCGTTGTATTCGCTCGGCCGAAAACCACTCACGATTCGCGTTGGAATGTTCATCGAACGAAGCAGCATGGCCAGGGACGAAGCATAGTACTCGCAATGTCCCTTCTTCTTGTTGATCAAAAAGTCCGCGATCGGATCGATCTGGGAATTGGTGGGAGGAGTAAGCCGAAGCGAATACTTGAATTCTTTACCGCTGGCGAGATATTGCTCGAGGAACATCGCCCGAGCTAGCTTGTTAGTAGGCTCGACTTCGCTTTGACTCAGTATCTCGTCTCGCACTGCCAGGACAGGAGATAGACTTGCAGGGAATTCGGTCAACTCTTCGCGGCGATAGAGTCGCAACGCAACATCAGGCCCCTCGTCTCCATTGTTAGCGTCCAAGGTGTTTACTAAATCGGGCAGCAACGACCGCTCCTCGCCGCCAAAAAAGCCATAGGTCCGAAATGCATAACGACGCTTGAGCGCTTTGGTCCGCGAGTCATCGGACGAGTCGATCAATCGCCAATCCTTTCGCGTTGCGTAAAACCCACTGGGTTGGGGTGCATGGGAGAAGGGAGGTATCACTGCCGCAGGCTCACCCACAGGAGCCTTCTCGAGTATCGAGACGACAACTTGATCGGAACCCTCTACCAGCGCTTCATTCATCTCCTGGACCTTGGGCACCCTCCGGAAGAAACGCTGATCGAGGATGACGGCTGAATCCCCCTTTTGCCACACACCTCGCGTTGGCCCCTCATAGTACTTGTGCAGTACCGTCAATCGAATGTAAGGAGGCTGATTGGGACGGTATTCCCCTCCGGTCTTTTCGTTGAACATTTGCATCCGAAAGACTTGCGACTCGTTTTGCCGAATATCGCCGTAATAACGCAACGATACCTGCTCCGAAAACCCAACGCTCGCCGACACCCAGCTTTCCGCCTCGTAAGCCCCCACCTGCAGTCGCGGCAGTGTGTAAAAGTATCCTACGGTGAAAACCAAAACCGCTATCGTCAATGGAACCAAACTGGTGCGACCGCCCCCCCACGCTCTTCGACTTTTGGCGATGATGCGATCGATCGGCTCGCTCGCTTGCAATGCAATTCCCGATCGTCTCTTGCTCGTCGTCGCCTCCCTTCCCAACCAGTACAACAATCGAGACCAGAATCCCAACGACTCCGTTTGAGACTCGCTGTGCTTGATTTGAGAGGTGTAGTAGGCCAGCGTCATCATCGCCGCGCACCCCACTCCCAAAACAGGGAGCATCAAGACTCCGTACAACACGTTGTCATTGACCAAAGCAGCCACCACCAACTCGAGCAGAAGAAAAACACCCCACTGCTCGAAGACCCGTTTGGACTTCTTTTGGAATATCAAAGGCAACTGCACATAGACCAATAGATTGCCAACCGCGATGAGCTGATTCGATACCGACTGATTCAAAAATTGACCGACAGCAACGACCGCTCCACAAATCATCAACAAATAGACCAAATAGCGATGCAGCGAAAACCATCCCAATCGATCGGTGTAGAGATGCCCGACCACCACCGCCCCCGCAACGATCATGGGCAAACTCCACGACTCGTTCCCCAACCCCACCAAGCCAGCGATCACGATCGCCAAAATGCCAAAGTAAAGGGCGCACTGCCGCAAACTCAAGTCGATGGATCGGTGCATCTCTTTGTTTCCTTATCCCCCGCGTGATCCCGCTAATCGCTTCACGAACTCGATGCCCCCCAACATGCTCGCCAAAACCAGGAGCAGAAGGCCCCAAAAAAGGAGCAGCAACTCCGGGGGTAGCAAAATCACGGAAACGACATTCCACAATCTTGCCCAATCCCAAAGCACATACGCCACTCCCATCGACAGGTACGGACCGAAAGGAGTCGAACTGTCTCTCGTCACGACCCAAAACAAGATAACGAAAAGCAAGGCGAAGAAGGGGGAAACAAAAAAGGATATCCAGACGACTTGCCAGCCAACAAACGCTCCCACCATGGCCATCAAGGTCACGTCACCAAACCCGAGCGCCTCACGCCCCATCACCAATGCGGCAACCAACCGAAACGACCAAACCAACATCCCTCCCAAGCCAACTCCGAACAAAGAAGATAACAACCCTTCCCAATGCTCGGGGCCTCCGAAATAGTAGGTCCCTACAATCCAAGCCAAACCGAAAGCGGCCATCGCTCCAACCCATCGCGTCCACGGATCCCGCGCAAGCCCCGCCCAGAAATAACTCCACGCTTTCACCAACCCCCGCCGCACGATCCATCGTCGATTGAGCAAAGCAAAACACCAGCCAAACCATAACAGGACGCCGAGGATCAGCCCCCAATCCCCCCCCTGACTCCAGTAATACGGCCAATCGAACGCGGAATTGGCATGCAAAGCGCGACTTGCAATTGGCGGAGTTACTAAGGATGCTGGATCGATTTCTCGTAGCCGCCAAGCGGGGAAAAGTGTGGTACCGAGCATGCCGATCCAAGTCCCAGGAACGGTGATCAAGTCCGGGATTGTTCGCTCATCAAAGTCGATAAACGTCGCCGCCACTAAGAATAAAAACAACAACGAAACGCAGACGAACGAACCGAACAGCGCCGCGCGAGGCACCGGACTACCACCCGGAAAAACCATCCCCTCGCTCATCACATGCCGATGCAACAGATAGAGGACGATAGGGATACCGATCTCGATCAACATCGGACGCAGCCAAAACCATCCCCCCAACTCGCCCCGATCTCCCCAGCGAAAAAGCCACCCGACAATGGGGAGACGACTCCACCAACGAGAGTCGCGACGCTGCCAAGGACTGATCGGCCTAGGGCCATATGCGAATTGATAAATCGCAAAGTTCACCGCCGGCCCCAGAAGCAGTCCGATCGCAACGATCCAATAATCCATCCAGAATTCTCTTTCGACCTGGTACCACTCAGATACGGAACACGGAACAGAAACACACTTGGAACATCCCGCGCGGTATGCAGTATATCGCTGCGACCGTTCCTACCGCAATCAGCCGCTATCTGCCCAAGCCCCCTTCACGAGCCAAAGGTCAGCTAGAACGAGCTAACGCTGCATTGGCAATTCAAACCGCAATCCGTTGATACGCGTCCGCAATCTGCTTCACCACCGAATCGATCCCATTGGCCTCGGTGTCGAAAGATTGATCGGCCGATTCGCGGTAAAGAGGAAGCCGCTGGGCGAGCACGGCCTCGATTTCAGAAAGCACCCCCAGCCGACTCAATGCAGGACGCCTCGATGCCGTCGACTTGTCACCGGAAATACGCTCTGCCAGGGTCTGCGGAGAAGCTTGCAACCAAGCCACCCAACCCGATGCTTTGAGCAGCGATCGGTTCTGCAACCTTAATATCGCTCCACCACCCAATGCAACAACATGAGGGGAGGTCGCAGAAACCAATGACCGAATCGCCTCGGTTTCGAGATCGCGAAAAACTTCCTCACCGGAAGTTGCAAAGAGTTCAGCGATCGTCGCACCGGCATTCGCCTCGACAATCGCATCGGTATCACACCAAGGCATACCAAGAAGCCCCGATAACCGCTCCGCGATCGTAGTCTTTCCACAACCGCGGTACCCCGTCAGATACAGATGACGCACCGACGTTTAGCCGTCGATCGACTCGATCTTGATCCGGGTGTACTTCTGACGGTGACCCGTTCGAACGTCATAATTCTTACGACGGCGATACTTTTGGATGTAGATCTTTTCGCCCTTTTCCAGGCCGATCACCGAAGCGGTAACCTTCGCTCCGGAAACGGTTGGCTGCCCAAGCTTCAAACCGGCATCGCCACCAATGGCCAAAACGCGGTCGAACTCGATCTTATCGCCGGTTTCGGCCGTATCGCGATAATCGATGTCCAGAAGCTGGTCTTTTTCAACTTTGAATTGACGTCCGCCGTCACAAATGATCGCGTACATGGCTGGCAAAAAAGGGGATAATAGTCTGGAAACGAATCCGGGTTCGGGAATTTCGAACTGCGAAGATTAACGAGGATCCTCCCTCCCGTCGAGCCCAAATGAGGGATCTTCCTCGGTAAAAACTGTCCGTTTGTCACGCTCCACGATCAATGCTAGGATTTTGGGAGCTCGGGTCTCTCCCCACTCCGCTTTTGCCGCTGATTCGTCGGTTTACCATTCCATGACCAAGCATATTTTCGTTACCGGTGGGGTCGTTAGCTCCATTGGAAAAGGCCTTACCAGCGCTTCAATCGGCATGTTGCTCGAAGCTCGAGGATTGCGGGTCCGCATGCAAAAGCTTGACCCCTACATCAATGTCGACCCCGGCACGATGAGCCCCTACCAGCACGGGGAAGTCTACGTGCTCGACGACGGTAGCGAAACGGATCTGGACCTTGGCCACTACGAACGCTTTACCAGCGGAAAACTGACTCGCGACTCCAATTACACAACCGGCCAAATCTACTTGCGGGTGATCGAGAAGGAGCGACGAGGACAATTTCTCGGGAAAACCGTCCAAGTCATCCCTCACATTACCAACGAGATCAAAGAAGCGATCCACCGGATGGCCGATAGCGATACCGATATCGTCATTACGGAAATCGGCGGCACCGTAGGGGATATCGAATCCCTCCCGTTCCTCGAAGCGATCCGCCAATTCCGACAAGACGTCGGCCGGGACAATTGCCTCTTTATCCACCTCACGTTGGTCCCCTACCTTAAAACCGCTGCGGAAATCAAAACAAAACCCACCCAGCACTCGGTCGGCCTGCTGCGTCAAATCGGGATCCAACCCGATATGCTGATCTGCCGCTGCGAACAACACATCTCTCGCGAAGAACGAGAAAAGATCGCCCTCTTCTGCAACGTCGACTTGGAAGCCGTTATCGAGGAAATCGACAAGGATTTTTCGATCTACGAAGTCCCGCTCTCCCTTCGAGATCACAAACTCGATGAGTTCGTGATGAAGCGATTCCACCTCACCGGCCAACCGCTGAAACTCGATGCGTGGGACAACCTGATGTTCGCGCTCCGGAACCCCAAACACGAGATCAGCATCGCGGTCGTCGGCAAATATGCAGAACACAAGGATGCGTACAAGTCGATTTATGAATCGCTCGACCACGCGGGTATCCACCACCAAGCCCAAATTCGCATCGCGAGAATCCAAAGTGCCGATATCGAAGAAGAGGGTCCCGAACGGATCTTGGCGGGCTACGACGGTATCTTGATTCCCGGCGGTTTCGGCGAACGAGGCGTCGAAGGAAAAGTGCAAGCCATTCGCTATGCGCGCGAACGAGAAATCCCGTTCTTCGGTATCTGCCTCGGTATGCAATGCGCCGCAATCGAATTCGGCCGCAATGTCGTTGGATTGGAACGAGCCCACTCGACCGAATTCGATAAAGACACTCCCAGCCCTGTCATCTGCCTATTGGACGAACAAAAGCAAGTCACGAATATGGGCGGCACGATGCGCCTCGGTGCACAGCCTTGTTCGCTCCAGCCCGATTCTATCTCCCACCGGGCATACCAGGAGTCGACCGTCTCGGAGCGGCATCGCCACCGTTACGAATTCAACAACGTCTACCGAAGCCAATTCGAGGCGCATGGGATGCAGTTCTCCGGCCTCAGCCCAGACGGAGGTTTGGTCGAAATCCTCGAACTCCCTTCGCACCCATTCTTTCTGGCAGTGCAATTCCACCCGGAGTTCAAAAGCAAACCAACCAAATGCCACCCGCTGTTCGGCGCCTTTGTAGGTGCCGCTATCCAACGCCGTACCGGACGCATTCAACGGAACGCTTCGGCGAAACCATCGGAGTCGACCACCAATCCCCCTCCGGTAATCACGCCCTGACCCACCGGTCTCGTTCGTGACCCCAGCCCTTCTTGGAAGAAGCAAAAGTTGCACCGCTATGGCTTTCTGGAACAGAAAAACCAAAGACACCCCACGTCCCGAAGCCCCTTCCGCCCCCATCGCAGGACAGGAACAACCGGCTGCACCTGTGACGAATACCATGGAGGACGCCGAGTCCGCGACGCCCAACCCACGCACCACAGCGTCCGGCGTAGCAAGCGATGCGCAGGATCGAGCCGCTACAGATGGCGCTGCAAAAACGAGTTGGTGGCGCCGTGCCCTGAGCAAGACCAATGAACTGCTCAACACCGACATTCGCGACCTTTGGAAATCGGAAGGGCGACTGGTCGATGATGATTTCCTAAAAGAACTCTTCGCCATCCTGGTGAAAACCGATATGGGGAATGGGATGGCCTCGAAAATCCGGGATTCGATCCACACGCAATTCCGCGGCCGCAGGATCGATATGGAAGAGGCCTTCCAAGTCATTCGCGATGAACTGGGAAATGCTCTCCGAAGCAAACAATCTCCCCTCGCTCGCTCCACCACCGGCCCTACGGTCATCTTGGTCGTCGGCGTCAACGGCTCCGGCAAAACGACTTCCATCGCGAAACTCGCCCACCGCCTCACCCGAGAAGGAAACCGTGTCCTCCTCGGCGCTGGCGATACATTCCGAGCTGCCGCCGTCGAGCAACTTCGCATCTGGTCCGAACGAATCGACTGCGACATCGTGCAAGGGGAACATGGCTCGGATCCAGGGACCGTCGTCTTTCGAACCTGCCAAAAAGCCATCGCGGAATCGTATGACGTCTGCATCCTCGACACCGCTGGCCGATTGCAAACCCAAAGCAATTTGATGCAGGAACTAGAAAAACTCAAACGGATCATCGCGAAACAAATTCCCGACGCTCCGCATGAAGTCCTCTTGGTGCTCGACGCGACCGCCGGCCAAAATGCCATCAGTCAAGCCAAAGGGTTTTCGCATGCCGCCGGCTGCACCGGCATCGTCCTCGCCAAACTCGATGGCAGCGCCAAAGGGGGCGTCGTCGTCCCCATCGCGGAACAATTCGCTCTCCCTGTGAAGTTCGTTGGTCTCGGCGAAAGTCTCGAAGATCTGGCGGAATTTCAGCCTGACGAATTTGTCAAAGCGTTCTTTCAGTAAATCACCAACTGACCACACGCCGCATTATCCCCCGCCCCGAACGAATTGCGAATCGTCGTTGCGATCCCCCCTCGACGCAACGCATCCGCAAAGTCCTGCTGACGCTCTCTCGGCGACGGGTCGAGCGCCTTGCCACGCCCCACCGTCGTGCTGTTGAGCGGGATCAAATTCACCTCGACACAAAGACCCTCGCAAAACGACAACAATTTCTCCGCCTCAAGCTGCGAATCGTTCCAACCATCGATCAGCACGTATTCGATCCAAACAGGTACCCCCGGATGTTCCGGTGCATCTTTTTGTTTACATTCGATCCTCTGGATCTGATTGATGGACCGCACCGTTTCGCGCAAGACATCCAAATCATTCGGAGCCTTGGGCATCAATCTCCTGCGGTTAGCCTCGTCTGCCGTGTGCAAACTCAACGCCATTCGGATCGATGGATATCGTCGCACCAACGACAACATGGCTGACGGAATTCCGGAGGTAGAAACCGTAATGTACCTCTCGCGGAGCCCAAATCCCCGATCGCTCACCAGGAACGCGATCGATTCCATGACGGCTTCGAGATTGTGCAAAGGCTCTCCCATCCCCATCAACACGACGTTGCGCAAATGCCTCCCTTCGCGGTGCGCCAATCTCCGCGCCAAATAGACTTGCTCGAGCATCTCCTCGGACCGCAGATTCCTTTGGAATCCCATCGTCCCTGTGGCACAAAACAAACATCCAACCCCGCACCCAATCTGCGAAGAAATACAGACGGTCGCTCGTCGTCCCCGCTTGGGAAACAGTACGACCGTCTCGCAATCCTGCTGAGTCCGATTCGATCGCAAACGGACTTTCACAGCCCCTGACTCGGGAACACCCACCGTCTGCGCGACCGACCAACTTCGCGTCCAAGCCATGTTGGCCAAATGCTCCTCGATAGGCTCCCCCTCGCGCAGTACCTTCCATGCTTTTCGCTTGAGCGATGTGCAACCACTAGATGCACCTAAGATATCCAGCCAATGAGGATATGGGGTTGCAGGAGTCGCCTCGATCATGTTTGCTTGCGCTGTGTCCGAACGAAATCCCGGAATTCCTGGGGCCACGGGGTCTCGAAAAAAAGGGGCTCTCCCGTTCTCGGATGCTTCAATCCCAAACATTCCGCATGCAACGCGATGCGCTGAAATTGCCAAGCCCAGTGGGCTGCCTGCCGCGGTCGATAGCGAGGATCTCCTAAGATGGGATGCCCCAACTCTGCCAACTGCACCCGAATTTGATTGCGCCGACCTGTCTCTAATTTCACTTCGAGCACCGCGGCATCGGACAAAGCGGATTGCACTTTGTAATTGGTGATCGCGATCTCCCCTTGCGTCTCGTCGGCGACCAAGATCCGGTTCAGATCTGCATCGGTCGATAGATAATTCACCAAACGCCCCTCAGGCTGTTTCGGAACCCCCGCGACAATGGCGACATACTTGCGATGCGGTTTGCGATCCGCAAATTGATCGCGCAGTCGTTCAGCCATCTCCAGCGACTTGGCAATCACCAATACCCCGGACACTCCACGGTCCAGTCGATGCACACAAAAGGCTTGGGCATTCCGATCGGTCGATCGGTAACGCCGTTCGACAAGGGACAAGAGAGTGTGCGCTTCGCGATGTTTGGTGGGGACAGTCAGCAAATTCGCTGGTTTATTGACAAGCGAAATATCTTCGTCGTCGTACAGAAATTCAATCGTCCTCGAAGACTGCTTCCTCTTCGTCTGCTTGATCGGAGCCACGATGGCCTGCGGAACCAAATCGACGGAAATCTCATCTCCGGCATCGCATCGAAACCAACCTTGTCGCTTCACTCTCCCATTTACGGACACGTAGCCTTGCTCCAACAACCCATCCACTTGGGCAGGCTGCAATTTGAACAATATCTTCACGACATTCGCCAAACCCCTTGCGGGAAAAGGGATCGATTCGGGAAGCGCCTCCGTTTGAATAGCCATAAGAGCCGTCTATTTCCGTCCAAGTACTTGTTGTAAGAACCCTTCGAGCGGGCCGACGTTCTTCAACATGGCTTGATCGAAAGGGGTGCCCGCTGCGAGGGCCCGAACGAGCGCATCGTACTGCCTCTTCCGATTGCCGTCGTTCATAAACCGCACAATTCCAAATCCGATGGTCGCGGAATCCTCATCGTTCAATCCACCATCCAGAAATCGCTTGAGATTCTCCATCTGCTTCATCGATTCCGGCAGTCGGTTCATCCAAGCCTTCACTCTCGCATCTTGCACGCCCGAAATCTGCGCTAAGGTCTGCCGGCCCGCCCCGTCCGCAAACCACTTGGGGGTTCCCTCTTGAGAACCAATCCAAAGGCTCGCCAACTGCTGCGCCAAAGACGACTCCAATATCTTCGGTTCGCTCGAATCATAAACGACGGTGATATACGCATCCAAAACATCCGCACGCCAATGCCCTGACCATTCCGCCGGAAGAGAGCGGTTCTCTAGCATCGTCCCAAACTCGCTGTAATCATATCGCTGCTTGAGGGCAAAGACCGTCACGCCTCCTTTGACCAACGATTCCTTATTGCGAACCCCAAAGAGCCGCTTTACTTCCTTCTCCGCATTCTTCATCGCTCCTAAGAGCCGTTTCGCTCCATCGGCTCCAATATTGCCGATAATGTGAAATCGGTCATCCAGCGCTTCATCGGGCAGCGACTTCGGTGCAACGATTTGCCACTTCTCTTTCGCGCGCGATACCCGACGCTCCATAAGCTCTTCATGGGAAGCCTTCGATGCCCAAGCCTGCGAGATGACAGAATCGAGTCTCGCTTCCTTGCTCTCGCCATCGAACGAGGCCCCTTCATCGATCCAAGTCGAAACGAGTCGGATATTGTCCTCGGACAGCGCCGGGCGCCCTCCGGCAGGCATCCGCTGCCCAGCCATCCCTCGCAGCTTTTTGACCAGTAAACTATCGGCCCCTTTGCCAGGCGTCACGATGGGGCCACTGTCGCCGCCTCGCAGGAGCTGACTGAAATTATTGAACGCGAGCCCTCCCATCGGACGCATACCTGCGTAATGGCAACCATTGCAATTCGACGTTAAAATCGGCGCGATGTCTCGAGCGAAACTTACCGTTTCCTTTCCCGTCGGTGCAGCGGTTTGCAATAGTTTGTCGGGCTCAGGGGCCATGTCTGGACCATTGGGACGATTGGCTGATGGAGATCGGATAATGGAAACCAAGGGAGCTTGCGGGGAGATCCCGTCCGTCTTCGCTCCTTGCTCGATCCATTTTTTGAGCTTCGCCAAGTTCTCTTGGGTGACTTTGCCTCCCCCTCGGGGCATATCCCCGGTCTCGATAGTTTCGACAATGCGACTCGCGACAGCGTCTCCTGGGAACAAGACCACCGCTCCCTTGGCACCCTTCATGAGCGCGTCCACGGTCGCCATGCTAAAGCCACCGCTGGCCTTCTGAATATGACACCTTCCGCATTGATCGACCATCCAAGGTGCAATGTCTCGTTCGAAAACAACCGCATCCCCCTTATTGGGATTGGGCATTGGAGTTCCGCTCGAACTATCCGGCTTCTTCGCAATAAGTTCCTTCCAATCCGGCAATGGCTCCAAATCGGCTCCTTCAATGGCGAGCAGTTCCTGAAGGCCTGAGATTTGCTGATAGAGCTTTTGCAACTCACTCCGATCGCGCCCGGTGGACATCGGAGCGAGAGCTACAATTTGCTTCGCGCTGGAGGTGGTCGCCTCCAAGGCTTCCTCTAGTTTCTTCGCGTCCATCGCTGCACGCGCCTTGGCAACCTCAGCCTTGAGCCCTGCAAGCGAACCGTCTTGGTAGACCGCCGCTATGGCAGTTGCGTCCCAAATCCCTCCTGCCGCGATGGTCGCGCAAGCGATTGCAAGGAGGTGGAGGCAAAGAACGATACAACGAATGCGTGGCATGAAGAACAACTCCCAAGCGATGGCGATGACGGCCCAGCTCGCGGTAACGCTGGTTAAGACCGCAGCATGAGAATAGCGACGATCAACCCAAATAGTACTGCGACAACTCCAGCGACACCTAGCAAAATCCAGAGATTCGTCTTGGGACGCACGGCGTCTTTACCCGGTCTTTCCACTTTCGCGCTCTGAGATACCGAACGGTTGGCCACAACGGACTTCGCGGTCGATTGGGCTTTTGCAGGCCCCGCCGACATCGGCTTGCTCCCGGATGGTCCGGATGGTCCCGTCGAAACACCGCTCTTGCCGACTCCGGAGCCAGCGGGCCGGCCCGCCATTGGCTTGACCAAAGGAGAGCCGCTTCCTCCCCCTTTGCTGCCACCGGTTAAGGGAGACTGCGCTCTCGCAATCGCTTGACTCTTCGATTTGGACGGATTCGGGGAGCTCGTATCATGCATCAAATCAATCTGGCTATCGATCAAAGAACCATCGCTTTTCGCGATCGCCCGCAGCACTCCGCTGTCCGATGTCGACAGTTTGACAATCGCGGAACTCTTTCCACCCATCGTTCCTTCGTTGCGATTGGAAACCGTGTCTAAGTCTCGATTCGATTTGAGTTTGTCGTTGAGCACATCGGCGACGGAGAAGTTCGCAAGGATCGATGCGGTCTCCTTCACCTCCTTTTTATACTTCTCCAACCAAGCTTCCAGTACGTCGGCCACTTGATCGCACGACCCATACCGGAATTTGGGATCCTTTTGCATCATCTTGACGCAGACCCCCTCCAATTCACCAGGAATGTCTGGGCGATCTTTGCGGATATCCTCCGGTATGTTGTTCTGGTGTTTGATAATCCGGCTAGCGATCGATCCCTCGGGGAAGGGGGGATGCCCGGTGAGCAAGAAATAGAGTGTGCATCCCAAGCTGTACATGTCAGCCCGATGATCCACTTTATGACTATTGATGGCTTGCTCGGGGGCCAAGTAATCTGCGGTCCCCAATACCTTGTCGTTGTACTCCATGGTCAGCGATGCGTCGGTGTCCTCCGCAAAGAGAGCGAGCCCCAGATCAAGGACCTTCACCATCCCCTTCTTGTCCACGAGCAAGTTCGCGGGCTTGACGTCCCGGTGAATCAGTCCGGCGTCATGAGCATGCTGCAGCCCCCTCGCCGCTTGAGCAATGTAGTAGGCAGCTACCGCGTAGGGGAGTGGACCATGCTTGCGAACCAGCGTTTGCATGTCCGCTCCTTCGACGTACTCCATCACCAAATAGTGAGTGTCTTTTTCGTTGTCGATGTCGTAGGCGCGAACGATGTTCGGATGATTGAGAGACGCGATCGCTTTGGCCTCGCGCTGGAATCGTTCGAGATAGCTGTTATTACCAAGCTTGGATTTGGGCAACACCTTGATCGCACGTTTGTGCCGCATCCCCAAATGTTCCGCCAAATAGACACTGCTCATCCCGCCGCTACCAAGGTGTCCAAGCAGCTTGTGGCGGCCTAAGAAAAATCCTTTGTACTTTCCCTGCAGGATTTTTTCGCTTTGCCAGCGTGTGATCAGCCCCAATTCCTCTAACTCTTTGCAGACAGCGACTGGATCGGAAGGAAGGGATCCGGAATGCTTGGCGCGGACCTTATCGAACGCTTCCTGAAGAGGAGCCGCATCGACCAAGCGACTTTTTTCGATCAGCTCTTGTATTCGCTCTGCAGTTATTTGCGTCATGCCCAAAACCCAATTAGCGGCGTGCGATCGATTGAGAGGAGTGTATTACTAAGTTTACTGGAAAAAGCTGCGTTGGAAATCGAGTCAATGGACTGCGGGCCCAACTTTTCTTCTTGATTTCCTCCCGCGAATGGGCCCGTCCCGCTCTCCCACAATTGGCTCTCCGAGGTAAACTCTACGCCTCGTCCTGAATTCCATTTCAGTCCAGGGATTCACCTCTATCGAATTCGTTCTCGCGCAAGCGGCTTCAGAAAGCATCGCCATGGCTTACTTTCCCGAAATCTCCAAGATCCAGTACGAAGGCCCCAAAAGCCGGAATCCTCTCGCATTCCGTTGGTACAACCCCGATGAAATCATCGAAGGGAAAACGATGAAGGACCATTTGCGGTTCAGCATCGTCTATTGGCACACCATGCGTGGCACCGGGTCGGACCCCTTCGGCCCCGGCACCGCCATTCGCCCTTGGGATGACGGCTCCAATTCGGTCGAAAACGCGCTGAAACGCGTCGAGGTTGCGTTCGAGCTCTTTCAGAAACTCGATGCCCCCTATTACGCATTCCACGATCGGGACGTCGCTCCCGAAGGAGATTCCCTCCGCGAAACCAATGCGAACTTCGACAAGATCGCCGACGCCCTTTTAGCGCACCAAAAGGGGACCGGAGTGAAGCTGCTATGGGGGACAGCGAATATGTTCAGCAACCCTCGCTTCATGCACGGGGCTGGTACGAGCTGCAACGCCGACGTCTTCGCGTACGCAGCGGCACAGGTCAAGAAGGCAATGGAGGTCACCCACCGACTCGGGGGTGAGAACTATGTTTTCTGGGGCGGCCGCGAAGGATACCAATGCCTCTACAACACCGATATGAAACGAGAACTTGACCATTTGGCCAAGCTTCTCCATATGGCCGTCGACTATGCGAAGAAAATCGGGTTCAAGGGCCAGTTCTTGATCGAGCCAAAACCGAAGGAGCCGACCAAGCACCAGTACGACAGCGACGCGGCTGCCTGCCTCAACTTCCTCCGCGCCTACGATTTGCTCCCCTACTTCAAACTCAACCTGGAGACAAACCACGCAACCTTGGCAGGCCATACCATGATGCACGAGATGGATTACTCGGGCATGCAGGGAGTCCTCGGTTCGCTCGACGCCAACACCGGCGACTTGCTCCTCGGATGGGATACGGACCAATTCCCGACCGACTACTACTTGACCGCTCAGACCATGCTCATGGTGCTCAAGTACGGTGGATTCACGAGTGGCGGAGTGAACTTTGACGCCAAAGTACGACGCGAGAGCTTCGAACCCATCGATCTCTTCCATGCGCATGTCGGCGGAATGGACGCGTTCGCTCGAGGACTTCGCATCGCCGCCGAGATCCGCAAAGAAGGCCTTCTCGACTCCTTTGTAAAAAATCGCTACCGAAGCTGGGACAGCGGGATCGGAGCCGACATCGAAGCCGGCAAATCGGACTTCGCCTCTCTCGAGAAGTACATGCTCGAGAAAGGGGAACCGGACACCAACGAAAGCGGTCGCCAAGAGATGCTCGAAAACATTTTCAATCTCTATATCTAACGGTCGCCACACCTAACGGTAGCACCGCCCCAAAAGTGGGATCGAAAGAAATACGGGATGGATCGAAATACAGGAGCAGTCGTCCGCGACTGGCTCCTACCGCGGCAGACGCATTTTCCCGTGCAGCGCATTCTAAGTTTCTAGCGACTGCAACATGCTGATGATCATCGCTTGAAAGACTTGCTCCAACGTCTGGAAGTCTCGATCCTCGGCTTGGATTTGAACGAGATACGTTTTGCGGTCCACGGTGAACGCAATCAATCGCGACGTCACGAGCAAATCGAGAAAGTAAAACTGCAAATCCGCCCCTCGGCAATCTTGCAGTATTTCGCCCCGGAAAGTGAGCTGCGGATCGAACGATTGCTGCTCCACTTCTTCGTATTCGGCCATCATGGCCGCAGCGCTGCTCTCCACCGCAGACCTGGGGGAGACGTTCCACGGGTACTCGCTGACGGTCATGAAAGCCGACGTGGGGCTTTCCAAGGTGAAGCCGATTGTTTGGTCATCCTCGGTATCCTCGGTAAGGTTCCAGTTCTCGGGATACATGCACCGAAGACCGATCCCCTGATATATCTTGGTCATTCTCCGCTCATTCGATTCAATGGTAGGTGTCGGTAGTACGTCTCCAAACAGTAGATGGAGAAGCAAGTTGAATAGAGCCTACCACCTCCACCTTCATGTGGATCATCCTGAGCAGACCAGCTCCCGCGGTTGGGGCCCGACTTTTCTTGCAACGCGGGCAATTCTACTTTCATGACGTCATTCCAACGACGCCAATATTCCCCTCCGACGTGATGCAACGAGGTGGTTGCATAATACCAGTAGTAAAACGATCGCCGATCCGGAGCCTGCGCGACAGGATTGCTGCAAAGGAGCTCACACCCCTCTTGAATCCGCTTGTCCGTAGCGCTCCACCCCAAATAGAGCCGGCACAACATTCCTTCGGCGGTCATCGCAGGAGTGCCTACCGAATAGCGTTGATACGCATAGCGTTCGCCATCCGGATCCTTGGCCGTCCCTCTACCGGATCGCTGAACCAAATCGAGGAAATTGTGGACATTCTCCAGCGTACTGCTATCGACGAGCAAGCCTCCCATGCGAGCGCTCATCAGCGCCATCACATACCATCCGGTGACACTCATGTCCCCAGGCTCTTTGGGGTTGTATCGCCACCCCCCATCTTTGGCTTGAGCGACCTGCGCGTATTGTATGGCGCGCATGGCAATCGACTCGAGTTTGGGATCGCCGGTCATCCCGTAAAGCTCGCAAATCGCGATGCTGCACTGCGCCTGCGCGTAGGTCCTTTGGTTGCCCGAGGCCCGCTTTGCAAAAAAACCATCTTCATCCTGCTGCGAGATCAGAAAGTCGAGCCCACGTTTGACTTGGAATTGATACTCGCCCGATTGATGGGTGTTCCCAGCCCCCAGAAATGCCAACATCGCCATCGCGGTGGCAGCCGGCTTGTTCTCGGTTGTGGCCCCACCCTTGTAGGGTCCCACCAGCGACCAGGAACCATCGGATCGCTGCTGTTTCGCGAGCCAATCCAGTCCAGCAGCGACTGCATCTTCCGTCCCCTGGGTCCCCCCATAGGCTTTGAGAAGCGTTTCCTTGAGAATTCCTGTTCGCCCTTTCAATCCTCCGAGAATGGGAGAATCCAAGGCCAGATCGTTGGCCGCCACATCCGTGGGCAAAGCGGGGGTCGCCAAATCGAGATTCAAACTCTCCAGACTGATGGCATCCGGCAGGTTCTCCAGCATCTCGGAATCCTCCGCCGAGGGATTGATTTCGAACGCCGTCAAGTCATCTTCCCCGTTGGTGTCGGAAGATGTCCCAGAGAGTATCGTGATCGAATCCCCAATCTTTTCAGCGATCGGAACGATAGCCAGCAACAAAATGATGGCGAGGTGGACAATCAAACTTGTCAGCCAAGATGGCGTTTCCTGCAGACCAAAACGGACCCACAGCTTCTCGCGCCAAGTCAGCTCTTCCTCTCGATCTTCTTCCGCATCCCTCTCGCCGGTTGCGGTCGGGTGAGCGCTCCCAGACGTGACTCCCGCAGGCGCGACTCCCTTGCCACCCCTACCAGTGACCTGCGGCGGCGGAGCCAGTGACGGTGGAATCGCGGGGGGTGGGACCGGTAGAGGGGGTGGTTGGTGCGAGGCCGGGTCGGAAGCTGATTTGGACACGTTCGTACGACCTCTCGGTGCGTTTACTTTCTGGAAAAGGTCAATCGGCAGATAACAAACGCCGATAGCGGTAATTCTCGTACGCCCGGCACCCTCGAATTCAACCGCCACGTCGATTATATGGGTTTTCCCGTATCCGGGAAAAATCGCGACCTGAATTGTGGTCGCAATTGCGGCTTGTCGGCCAACCCGCCCCTCGCTACAATCCTCACCCTTCGAACGCAGCTAATGTCCACCAGGAGTTGATTTCCATGACCCTCGACAAGAGCTTGAAGGTCCGTGCAGGATCGATCAAGACCCGAAATGTGCTCACCCGAGCCGAGCGAATCAAGCGATTGCAGGACATCGATAAGTGGTCCGAAGATAGCATCGTTGTCGGCATGGCCAAGGTCCGCGTCCCCAAGATCTCTTTGAAGAAAAAGAAGAAGGTCAAAAAGGAGGACGAGGCAGACGACAAGAAGAAAAAGAAGAAGTAGCCATTCGGCTCCTCGCAGAGCCCTTTGGTTCCCATCGCCGCTCTATCCACAGCCGCTTCATCTGCTGTGGTGTTGGACTGACTCGATTCGCTGCACTTTCTCGCGCTGGATGATTTGTATCCAGAACGCGGAGTGCGTCGCGAGAGATCCTAAAGCGATTGCGGGTGGCTTGAGTCTAGCATTCCCTATCGAGGGGATGCTGTTTCTTCGAAAAAAGCAAATACAAGGTGAGCTTCGCAGCTCACCTTTTTTTATTGGAGTTGAGAGGTTTTGTTGGAGTCGAAAGGCCTCCCAACTCTTCGTTCCCACGAGATCTCTGTTGTCTCGCCTGGATTCGGTTTGGTAAGCTACCAGATGCAGATCACCGGAAAGGTCTGCCTACCCGGTCCGCATGCACACTGGTCCGCATGAACTCCGGGCCAATGCAATTTGGATTGTTTTCAACTACGCCAAGGATGGCTATCGATCATGGGACTTCCCGCTCGAAAGCAAGCGGTCTCGCCGAGCACTCGAAAAAGCAGGCTGGCGCGAGGCAAAGACGTGCTCCAACAAGCCTCCGCTGCCATTCAAGCTACCGCGGAATCTCTCGATGAAGATTTTTTGGTTGCGGTCGACAAGATCCTCACCACGCGCGGGAGTGTCATCGTCTGCGGCATCGGAAAGGCAGGATTGGTTGGCAGAAAGATCTCGGCGACTTTCGCATCGACCGGAACACGATCCCATTTCTTACATCCCTCCGAGGCCGTCCATGGCGACTTGGGAAGCGTTGGTCCCAACGATGTGATGCTCCTCCTTTCGAACAGCGGGACGACGGAAGAGATCGTTCGCATTCTTCCGTTCGTCAGCCGGCGCGCTGCAGGCCTGATCGCCATCACGAGCGCTGGCAACAGCCCCCTCGCGAGAGCCGCCGACATAGCCCTCATCCTCCCCCCCTGTCGCGAAGCTTGTCAGCACAATCTCGCTCCGAGCACGAGCACCACGTCCATGCTGGCGATCGGTGACGCGCTCGCGCTGGTCGTGAGCGAAGCAAGAGGCTTCGGTATGCAGGACTTCGCAGAGCTGCATCCCGCGGGCGCCTTAGGAAAACGACTGGCGAGCGTGGACGAAGCCATGCGTCCTCAAACGGAGTGTCGCCTCGCGCTTTCCTCGCACACCATCCGCCAAATCTTGGTCGACGCCGCCAAACCAGGCCGTCGAACGGGTGCGGTCATGTTGGTGGATGCAAACGGTGTTCTCGAAGGGATCTTCACCGATAGCGATTTGGCGAAGTTGATGGAGCAACGAAAGGATCAAGACCTCGATCGCCCCATCTCCGAGCGGATGACCAAATCCTTTTCGGCTATCCAATCCGGAGCGCGTCTGAGCGACGCGGTGGATGTCATGGTCGCGCGAAAGATCAGCGAGCTCCCGGTCGTAAATCGCGATGACAAACCCATCGGGATGATCGACATTACCGACGTTCTGGAAATCGAACATCTGCAAAACATCGCATTCGCTCCGACGCATGCAAAACGAGATGCATCGAACGATCCACAACCGACTGCCACAGAAGAACAGGATCGCATGGAAGAAGACTGGGATGCTCCTCCCACATCGCTTCGAATCTTCGGTCGCAAACACTAATCGACATATCATCATCGACACCCCACCGTCACAAGGCATCCAGAGTGGCCCCCAAAGATAACGACGTAGCCAAGCCCATCAAACTGATTCTGTCGGATGTCGACGGCGTCTTAACCGACGGCTCTATCACCATCGACAACGCGGGAATCGAAAGCAAAACCTTTCACGTGCGGGACGGACATGCCATTCGACTTTGGTGCAAGGCGGGGTTTCAATTCGGATTGCTCACTGCGCGCAATTCGCACATCGTCAAAATTCGAGCCGCCGAACTTGGTATCACGCTAGTTCGCCAAGGCTTTGAGGATAAACTTCCAGCCGCGCGCGAGATGATTCAACAGGCGGGATGCGAACCGCACGAAGTCTGCTACATCGGTGATGATCTTCCTGATCTCAGCGTGATGTACGAAGTCGGATTGAGCGCGACCGTGGAGGACGCAGCGTCCGAAGTTCGCCAGAATGCAAAGTGGGTAATGACCTCTCCGGGAGGAAGAGGGGCTGTTCGCGAACTGGTCGAGCGATTGCTTAAAGCAAAGGGGTTATGGGATGAGTGCATCCCGAATCGAGTCTCATGATCTTCTCGCGCGAGTATCTTCGAGTCTTCCTTCCTCTCGCGATCTGCTTCGCAGTCTATCACCTCACGTTCGTACCTTGGATCAACCACAAAACGCGAAGCACGGAACGAAAGTGGTCTGCGGCCGTATTGCCTGATACGGATGAATGGTGGGATCTTTTTTTTCGAGAAGACTCGTGGCAAAGGAAATCCCCCCAAGTTCTCACGACCGAAAGCGGTACACTCCTCTATCGCGAGCGCGTCGAGATCAGTGAGACCCGCTGGCATATCAAACCGCTTACCATCCTGATCCCGCAGCGCAGCTCCGGGGCGTCCAAAAGAGCGATCCTCATCTCGAATCCCGAAGGAGCTGAAATCCAGTTCCAACGTCGCCCCGATTGGACCTCCGAACCTCCTCCCGTGGAAACCGGTAGGCTTCTCGGGCAGATCCAAATCTATTCACCTCCTGTCGATGGGTCGAGCAATAGCGGCCTGCTCATTGAGACCAGCGAAGTCCGAATTGAAAAGCGTCAGATCTGGACCGATAAAGGGATCAAGATGCAGATGGGAGACTCCCTCATCGAAGGGCATTTTCTCACCATCAATCTCGAACAAAAACTCTTGAGCACCGAGGAGCCCATCTCCCCAGGTGTGAAGACTCCGTTCGATGGATTGGAAAGCATGGAATTGACCTATGTCGACCGCGTTCGAATCGGTCTCAAAAATGGAGGTCTTTGGCCCAGCGATAAAATCAAGGATGCGGCGCAGCGCCCCGCCCACGCCGTCCTGAAATGCGGCGGTCGATTCACGTTTCATTTCCAGCAATCCGAAGCCATGCTGCGAGGCGGTGTTCACATGGAACATCGGGTCGAAGGTCTCCCGATCGATACGTTCGACTGTGAAGATTTGACCATGCAAATCGGATTCCATGAAGATCCGATCCAACCTGCACCGAGCGCCCACGAACCGCGCAAACCTTCACCGTGGAAACTCGACAAGCTCACCGCCGTCGGTGCGCTGGGTAAAACGCCATCGGATCGCTCTCAATGGATGAAGCTCCTCGCCCCAGGCATGCAAGTCGAAGCATTGGGACAACGGCTGTTTATCGATTTCTTGAACGGGGAAATCCATCTGAGCAACACCCTACCTCTCACCGTCGCCCAAGAATCCTCGCCCGTCTATCTGCGACGCGAAAACATGCAGGTATGGGCTCCGGAAATCCTCTTCGGGAACCCGAAACTCTTTCAGAAGTCCAACACCGGTACAGCAACTCCCATCGACCGACTTGGAACGGTGGTTGCCAGCGGTCCCGGTGTCGCACAAATGGAATCCGATCGCGAGACCTGGAAACTATCGTGGGGCCAAAAACTCCTTGTCCGCCCCTCCGATCAACTCGACGTCGTGTCCATCGTCGGCAGCGCCAACATCAACAACTCCTCGCAAGGAACATTCCTTGCCGATAAGCTCGACCTTTGGCTACGCCCAACTGACGAAAATCGCATCGCGAGTCTCCAACGCTTTTACTTGAACGAACCCGTTCCGAAGTGGCTTCCCGAAGCGATGGCGGCTTCGGGCGATGTGCGAGTGGAATCGCCTCAACTGATTGCCCATGTGCAAAAAATGAATCTCAAATTTCGGTATCCGGAATCGGATGCAGATGCGGCTCTCGCATCGTCGACTACCTCACCCCAATCTCCGACTCCCCAATCTCCCACAACCCAGCTTCCTGCAGCGTTCCCCTACCCCTCGACAGGTGTCGGCGGCACGTCAAACCCCAACGTCGTTCGACAACCGACGACAGTAGCAAGTGGCGCGGCAGCTTCGGTGCAAGATGCTGTTCCGCCACCGCGTCCAGATCCCCTTTCGGTCGCAGCGGAATCTCTCGACATGGTGGTCAAGAGCGTAGGCAAGAAGAGCTCCATCGAAGGTCTTTCGCTCGAAGGTCCCTTTGAAATGCGAAAGGAAATGCTCGACAGCGCCAGTCCTTGGCCCTTCACCGCTTCGGGAAAACAACTTCGTATGATCGAAGTTGCACGCGATACGATGGATGTGCATATTGTCGGTGAACCAGCGCGCATCACGGTCGGGCGCGGCGAGGTGGTTGCACCGGAATTGAAACTGACGCAGAGCGAAAATGTTTTTCATATCGACCACCCAGGCGAATTGGTCATCCCCCCCGAAGCGATCCCCCTTCAACCGGAGACGCAAGGTGCGGCAACCCTCGTTAGCACTCCAGGATTGGGACTCCCGAACACCCTTTCCAATAGCTCTCCCTCCCCTCTTTCCAACCCCTCGTTAGTAAAATGGCTCGAACCTCCTCGACTGCGATGGGGAGAGCGGATGACGTTCGACGGAAAGATCGCACGGTTCGGCGGGGGGGTTGATCTCACATGCCGAATTCAATCCGCAGCGGACTCGATCTCGCATATCTTCGTTCAGTCTCGATCCCTTTCGGTCGAAATGGCACACGCGATTCCACTCCAACCGACGTCCGCGCGCGGTGGGCCGAAAGCGCAAGTGCAAATCATCCGATTCGAAGAGGATGTCGATATCAAGATGGCGGAAACCGACCTGGCAATGCAGCGACGCTCCGCCGAACATATGCGACTGCCGCGACTCGACATCTACGCCCCGACGCAAACCTTCTTGGGATACGGCCCCGGTGAAGTCTGGAGCCGTCGGTATGCGATGACCGCTAGTCTCCCCGCTTTTGGTACCCCAACAACGACGACTTCGTCGAAGACCAACACCCTCCAGTGCTTGCACCTGAGCTTCACCGGGCGGCTGGAAGGAGATTTGCGCACAAAGAAAGCAAGTTTCTTCGACCGCATCGATGCGTTGATGGGACCGATTGCGTCCTGGGAGGATCAAGTCAACGTGCATCGAGCGGAACGCCTTGGAAAGAACCAAACGCGGCTCAGCGCGGATCAACTCAATTTGTTCGATGGAGGGGAATTGAGCTACAACCAGATCTCTCCAAGCAATCGCGGAGAGGCGCCCCCTCCGGCATGGGAACTCGAAGCTGTCAGCCGCGTGCAAGTCGAATCGATCACCGACAAAGGGCGTGTGACGATGGAGGGACACAGCCTCAAGTACGCAGCGAAAGAAGATACCGTGATCGTTTCCGGGTCACCTCGGCAAGCTGCCTTGTTCACCCTGTACCCCAACGATGGTTCCCCTAGCGACTTCATCGACACGCGCCTCCCCAACATCTCCATCCAACTCAAGACCGGAGCGATCAAAGGAAATATCAGCCGAATCGAAGGACCGCTGCCACCGAATATGCAACGAGCCGGCACCCCAGGCTCTACGACACCCGGCTCCAGCATGAACGGACAGGCAACCACAGGCTTCCCCAACAATCCCCTCCTGCCCGATCCGAGGGGGGGCGGAGGCGCCACCCGTCCCCGTTAGGCCGACCGCTCCCGAAAGCTTGAGCGCGTCGCGGCAGAGTTCTCAGCGATTTGCGACTAGAGAGTCTCGATCCTGCCATTCGAATCACCGAACGCATCGATGTCGACACCGAACTCGTTCAACATGGAGACGAACAAGTTCGACATGGGCTGCTTGTCGAGCGCACGGTACTGTCCCGGATGGAATCGACCTCCTGCATGTCCTGCGAGGATCACAGGCAGATTCTCATGCGTGTGACGATTGCCATCGGCGATCGCACCGCCGTAGACAATCATGGAATTATGCAGAATCGATTGACCATCGATATCTTCCATGCGCGAAAGCCGATCCAAAAACTTCGCGAACGATTCCAAGTAAAACTGATCGATCCTGGCTACTTTCTTTGCGAGCTCCGGCACGCGCTGATTGTGCGTGAGATAGTGGTGCCCCTCGGGAATGCCGATCTGCGGAAAGATCTTGTTGCTTCCGTCGTAGGCGAGGAGCAACGTCGCAATCCGAGTCGAATCGGTTTGGAAGGCGAGAGCCAGCATGTCGTACATGATCTCCATGTACGAGGCAAAGTCTTGTGGGATTCCGACAGGCTGGGGCTCTGTGGTGGAAGGGGCCTCTTCAAACTTCTCCGCAGCTTCGATTCGTTTTTCCATCTCGCGAACCACGCTCAAGTATTCGTCGAATTTGCGACGATCGTTGATACCCAAGTCGCGTTCTAAACTTTTTGCTTCCTCGAGAACAAAATCGAGCACGCTCCGCTGGGTGGCTTGGCGCTGCAAGAAATTCTTCTCCCTCTCACCTGGCTCTCCCGCACCAAAAAGCCTTTCAAAGACCAGTCGGGGATTCGCTTCAGGAGTCATCGGAGTCGTGGGGGAACTCCAAGCCAAATTGTATTGGTAGGCGCACGCATAGCCGGAATCGCAGCTTCCTGAATTGCGAATCAAGTCGGAAGTGAGCTCGAGCGAAGGGAACCGGGTGACGTTTCCCATCCGTTGCGCAGCGACTTGGTCGATCGACACGCCCACATGGATGTCGCTTCCCGCCGTCTTTCGCGCTCGCATGCCTGTCAAGAATGTGGCATTGGCTCTCGCATGATCACCCGCACCATCCGGACCCGCCGTCGCATTGACATGGTCCAATCCGCCTAGGACCTGAAAATGGGCCTTCACCGATTCCAATGGCCGCATCGTTTCATTGAGCTCGAACCCCTCTTTGGGGAACCAATGGTCCTGCTGCACGCCGTTAGGAATCGACATGAATGCCATACGCAGTGGAGCGCCGGTGGCTGTCACCGCTTGCCGCCCCGATGCCACTGCACCATGGGCATGACGACCGGATCCCAATGACAACATCGCGGGGACTGCAATCGATAATCCGGTGGATCGCAGAAAGGCACGACGGTGCAACATCTTGCTCTCCCGGTGAATTCGGTAGGTTTGTTTCATCATCGAATCGCTTTGCAGAGAAGGGTTATGGTTGTCGAGGAATGGTGCGTTGGTTTTGGAAAGGAGATGATTGGATCACCCCGTCGAGGAGCACACGAAACTTGCCGTCGTTTCGCTCCAAGGCTTCGACGATCAAGTCGACGCTGTGTTCATCGGAGGGCTCGATCCCCCTCCCTAATGCGAAAGTCATCAGCTTCTGTGTGATACACCGATACAAATCGCTGGCATGGTTTTGCCGCAAAACCCTCTTGAGCTCGCGAATGTCGGAAAAGGACTCGCCGGTGATCAAGCTTCCTGTCGGATCGATCGCCACGCCTTTCTCCTCGGTGCGCCACATTCCGAGGGCGTTGAAGTTCTCGAGCGCCAGCCCGAGAGGATCCATGCGCGCATGACAAGAAGCGCACAGGGCCGATTCGCGATGGACCGAAAGCAACTCTCGCAAACTCGGCTCGCGGCCTTCAAATCGAGAACCGGAATCCTCCAACTCTGGAACAGCCGCTGGAGCGGGCGGGGCAGGGGTCCCGAGCAAATTATCCAATACAAACAGCCCCCGCTTTACCGGCGAGGTACGAGTGGGGTTCGATGTAACCAACAGCATAGAAGCATGGGTCATCACTCCGCCGCGCGGACTATCCGGCGGCAATTCCACTCGGCGCATCTCGTCGCCACGCACCCCTGGGATGCCATAGTGATCCGCTAACCGCTCGTTCAAGAACGTATAGTTGCAATCGAACAAATCGAGCAGGGACTTGTCTTCCTCGACGATGTACTCCACCAACATCTCCGTCTCGCGCCGCATCGCACGCTTCAAATCGGCATTGAACCGCTCAGCAACCTCTCGCAACTCCTGAAACCGCGCTCGATCCTTCTGTTCGCTCGGATCGACAGGTTCACCCGGCCGTCGTCGAAACCGCCCCCGAAACGCATCCCTCAAACGCTCGTATTCTTCTTGATGTCCGAGAACGACCAAGGGATCGATGGCGATCTGCGTCACGTCCCGAGTTCGAAGCCATTGGCCAACGAAGTTTGAAACGAATTGTGACGCTTTAGGATCCCGTAACATCCGATCGACTTGCGTTCCGAGATTAGCCCGCAACGCCCCTTTTTCTGCCAAGCCATTCAATTCGTCATCGGGCATGGTCGACCATAAGAAATAGGAAAGTCTCGCTGCCAAGGTCCGTTCATCTGTCGGCCCGTAGGATCGGTTTTCGTCGCTCTCAAGGGGGGGATCGATCCGAAATAGAAATCGGGGGGAAGCCAACACACTCACCATCGCCTCGCCGATCCCGGCCTCAAAGGTCGCTCCCGGCAAACGCCACTTCCCCTCGGATATGGCGACCAGTCTCTCCACCGTCGATCGTTCGACAGGCCCTCGGAACGCCCGCGATGCGAATCGCTCCAGCAACTCCAACGCGTACTCCTTGCGCTGCTCCGGTGCATCGGGTGGTTCGGATCTGCTGAAGAATCGCTCGTAATTGGGTGGTGCTACAAGCTTGTTTGTTCCCGTCGGCCCTTCAATCCTCACATGAGCTATCTCGAAGCGAACATTCGTAGACATGCCTGGAGCACTCTTTTCGTCCTCGTCACTCTTCGGTGCAACAGGTTGCAATTCAAATTCGATGCGATGCTCGCCGGCTTCGAGCTGCTCTCGGTATTCGCTGACCAAAAGTTTATTCTCATTCCACCCATACTCCTCTTCACTCTTCAGTTGATCATTCCACCGAACCCAAACACGGTAGCGGGCAGGATCAAAATCAAAGGACCCGTGCAGTTTCACTCCGATACTGATGCGGTATTCGCCCGCCTCGGCAATTTGCAGGGAACGCGCCACCTTGGCAGGGACTTTGCCGTCGAGAGAGTTTCCCTTCATGGCTTCGCCGTTCTTGAGAAAATCCCGGCCCGTGAATTCCTGTTTGGGAACGATCTTCGATACGGTCGGTACCGCTTGATCGACCACCATTCGAGCCGCCTTAAGGTACTTCTCCATCAACATGGGCGAAAAGGACAACGCGTCCCCGACGTTGTCAAAGCCGTGCCCCGAGTCATCCGGGGGGAAGAACAAAGTCGCATCGAAGGAGATCCCCATCAAATCTTGGACGGTGTTCCCGTATTCGGCGCGGTTCAATCGGCGAATGACACCACGCCCCGGATCTGGATTCTTCAAATCGATTCCGAACGCTTCGGTTTTCACCCATGTTGCAAGCCTCTGCTTGTCGGCAGCGCTCAACCTCTCCGAGCCGGAGGGTGGCATGATTCCTGCGCGCACGTTCTTCAGGGCATTCCACCAGATGTCGGCGTGCGACGCATGATCGGTCTCCTTGGAGATCCCTTCAAAGGAAACGTTTCCCTCGCTGTTGTCATCGTTATGACAATCCCAGCAATACCGCTCCAAGAGAGGGCGGATATGTGCGGCGAATTCCACCCGGTCCTCCGGTGCCGAAGCGGGTAGGACTGTGGAGTCGACGGCTTCTGAGTCGACGGCTGTTGGTTCGACGACTGTTGGTTCGACGGCTGGGGATTGAGCCTGGATCGATGGGCCTGCTAAAGCGAAGCAAGCTGCCACCGCAATTCGAGAAATACATATCCCAGCAGCGCTGGAGTCAAAATCGAATAGTTTCATAGGGCATCCATCGAGAGGTCACGGATTTTGCCCTAGCATTGTAGCGGCTTCGAGTTTGCGCCGCCTTGTTTTTGCATGGTTGAAGAAATGAACCCCTAGCGGCGAAGGGATTGGTTTTGCAAGCTTTGAACCAGCTCCGCAGTCGGGTTGTCGATCTCCCATCGCTGGCTTTGACCATTCTCTTCGAACAGTACCGTGAGCTTGGGGCGAGCAGGAACAGGTCGATCCTGGTTCGCGGAAGCGACCGCGGGTGGGACCGCGGGTGAGACCGGAGCGCTGGCCATGGCTCCCTCCCCCAACTCCGAATGGGTGAACAAGCGGTTCAATCCCAGCCTCATCAACTGCTGATACACCACTTCCGGAGCGTTGTAGAGCCCTTCATTCAACTCGCTATCCGCTGCATAGCAAACGCCGATCAATTCGCCGCGTGCGTTGAACAACCCTCCCCCGCTTCGACCTTGAACGGGCGCTCCATACACCTCGACGTTGGGGGCTCCCAAATAGCGATTGAGCTTGGTTATCCGCGAATCGCGGCGCGAGGGATTGGTCCCGTGATCACAGCCCCAGCTGTAGACCGCCTCCCCCTCGTTGAGCTTCTCCCGATGGTTCATCAACCGCGCTGTCGGAACCGATCCCTCCGGGCGAAAACTGATCAAACCGATGTCGGACTCCCCCGCTTGGAAGTCGATCAAGGTGGCGTGGTAGGTTCGAGGCTGTCCCCCGATGAACGTCTCAACCAGAATGCGAGTCCCACCTCGGGTGTCGCGAAAAAGATGACCGCATGTCAGTACAAGAGCTTCCCCCTGGAACGTGTCAATAATCGTCCCAGTGCCAATCGCCTCGTGCTGCGGTTCGTCCACCCGAATCCGGACCGTCGCCTCAGCAGGGTTCGAGGGAGGACGCGGTGCGGTCCGATTCCGTTCCATGGACATCAACGGATGCGAAGCCGGCGATAGTGCTTGATTCGTACTCGCGGAGACCTCGGACAACGGGACGGCGGCCGACGGGGACTGCCCCCTCACGACGGACGAATCGTTCGGGTTTGCAAGAACGCGAATGCTGTCGACAGACGATGCGGCCAACATGCGACGAACCAACTCGTCGAACTGAGGCTCTCCAATCAATCGATCCACCTCGCGTCCATTTCGGATCAAGACAACGGTCGGATACTTCTCTATATGCCAGCGAGCTACCGATGACTTCTCTCGAACTCCATCGAGTGTACGGATCGCCCAGCCCGACTGGATGGCTCGCTGAACAGCCCCTTGCACCGAACGACATGCAGGGCATTCCGCTTTAGTAAAGAACAACGCGACGCAATCCCCGACTCGGTTCTCAAAGGAGAGCAATCGCTGACTGCAACTCAGCGCCGCTACCCAAACCAGCGCGGCAGCAATCGTCTTCAACCCTCGCATAGCTTCGTTCCCTAGCCTCGTGAAATCCTTTTCGAACTGAGAAGGGGCGGAGTCTCGCGAATTTGGGGAGCCGACGCAAGATCAGCTTGCTTTGCTAGCGTTCACCAAAACGATGGACGACCTCTAACGAATCTTTCGTCAGCTGGGTAAGGTCCCACCGGAAGATCGCGCCCGCTCGCGGGTCGGCAATCCAAAGCGTGTTCCCCTCGATATGCAAGCCAACGGGATTGATCAGCCGATCTCCCGAATCAAGCCGGCTCGGGCTCCCCGAGGCAGGGATCCGCCATATGCATTTGCCATAGCCGTCCGACACGAACGCATCTCCGCTCGCGCTGACTCGAACCTGGTGCGCAAACTGGAACAGCGGCTCCTCGACCACCTTCTCGATCGACTTGTCCGGCTTGATCCGCAGCAACGGCGACTTGCCATGGCTCACAACCCAAAGGCGGTTCTCGCTGTCGATCGCCAATCCACGCGGAGCAGGAACTTTCACGTAGGTCTCGGTCGTACCCGATTTGGCATCCACCCGAAAAATAGTATGGAGCTCCAAGTCAGCGACGAACAAGTCGCCGTTGGGGGCCACGGCGAGATCCATTGGAATCCCGATCTTCCCTCCAGTCACTCCGACCGGTTTGGCCGACGCGTCGAACCGGTAAACATCACGCGTAGACGAATCACCAGCCAACAACGCCCCATCGGGAGCGACGGTCAAACATCGGACAGCGTTCAGGGGAGTGCGGAATTTCGGAGAACCTTGAAAGTAAGGTTTCACCTCTCCTCCCTCGAGCAACCAAACGGACGAATTGCCACGGTCTGCAATAAAGAGCTTCCCCCCCCCACCCGCCACAGCGAGCGGGTACGCATCCCCCTCGGCAGCCCAGAGGGCCGATTGGAAGAGCAGGGCGATCGCGACGAACAGCCCGAACCGTTGCAAAAGAACCATCCCCGCCTTCCTAGAACGGGGCGCACACATAGCGGTAAAGAAATCCATATCGCAAACTTCTCAAACATCGATCGAAAGAATGAAATGACTCAACCACCCTACAGCATAACGCAGCCAGGGTATTTCCCACCCCCTTCTGACTGCAAAATCAATTCAATCCACCAACCTTTGGGGCAAGACCGAATAGCCAGGCGGCGCCTACCCTCGCGTCGGTTGGTCCTTGCGAGTTCGCAAGTCCTTCCACTTCGAGTCGTTCGTGGTTGAGGATTGGATCGGTCAAGTGCGTTCGTTGGTTCGAGCAGGAGTTCGAGCAGGAGCACCGGTCAGGGGGAAGGAAATCCATGCACACAGAACCCTACATGCTCCGAACGGGAGCGTGGAACCACCTCCCCCAGGTGTCTCGTTCAAACCAAACGAACTTCAATACCCGATTACAAATCGCGCGATCGCTTCATGGATCGCAGCGATATTTTGTGTTGCATCCACGATCACATAGTCCCCACCTGCCTTGGCGACTTGCTCGAGAAATCCACGACGCACGCGATCGAAGTAATCTAGCCCCCGCTTCTCCAGTCGATCCTGGCCTCGTTGAATCCGCTTGAACGCCACCTCAGGTGGCAAATCGAGAAGGATGGTTTTGTCTGGCCGAAGTCCTTGGGTAGCGATGCGTCCCACCTGCCATAGGTCTTCGGTATCCAGCCCCCCTGCAGAACCTTGGTATACGACGTTGGCAAGAAGAAAGCGGTCGCATACGACTGTTCCCCCTCGTTGAATCGCAGGCATAACAAGATCCTGCACCAACTGAGCCCGAGCAGCCATATACAAAAGCATTTCGGATTGTCTGCAAAGCGGGATATCCTCGCGATGGAGCAATATTTCCCGTATCGATTCTCCCAGCGGCGTACTCCCTGGATCGCGAAAGCGTGCAACGCGATGCCCATGGGCGTGAAGAAGATCGCAAAGCAAATCCAGCTGGGTCGATTTCCCCGCACCATCGATCCCATCGATCGTAATAAACATACTTGTCATTTGTTAAGAGTCCTGTACCCCATTTCCGCCTGCCGACGCGAGCGCTCGATCCCCGCACCCGATTCGCATCTGTTTTCGCGCAGGTCTATAAACTGCGATTTTTCCTTGCGAATCGATTGTGGTATCTTATCGGCTCCTCTTCGGCCTTCGAAGCCTTGAAATCCCTTGGAGCACGCATGAGCGATTCAGAAAAAGAGCTTCTACCTCCTCAGAACCCTACACCTCCTGCAGACTTGCCCGTACCTCCTGCAGCCTTGGGAGAAGACGAAAAAGCAAGACCACAGCCGGCCGATGAACCTTCGTTCGCCCTCGAAAGCGAAGACTTGATCGACATGATGAAGCGGACCGTCGATCGACTCCATCTGGACGGGACCGCCCGAGGGGATTTGAAGATTCTAAGCCGCTCGCTCCGGGAGCTTCGATACGCGTTCAAAGTCTTTCAGCCCTTTCGAAGACGTCGCAAGGTCACGATTTTCGGTTCGGCGCGAACTCCTCCCGATCAGCCCACCTATATCCAAGCATCCGCGCTGGCAGCTCGGATGGCTGAAATGGGATGGATGGTCGTCACCGGTGCAGGGGGCGGTATCATGGAAGCGGGACACAAGGGAGCGGGCCGCGAAATGTCGATGGGGCTGAATATCATGCTCCCCTTCGAGCAATCAGCAAATCCCTACATCCAAGGGGACCCCAAACTGGTCACCCTCAAATACTTCTTCACGCGCAAGCTCATGTTTATCAAGGAGTGCAGCGCCGTGGTCTGCTGCCCAGGCGGATTTGGTACCCTCGATGAAACGCTCGAGGTCCTCACCCTCCTCCAAACAGGGAAACAAACCATGTTGCCCCTTATCCTCCAAGACCAACCCGGAGGAAACTTTTGGAAGGGACTCGAAACGTTTTTCCTCGGCGAACTCCTTGAGAACAAACTGATCAGTCCGGAGGATGTTCATCTCTACCGCGTCAGCCACTCGATCGAAGAAACCGTGCAAGAGATCCTTGGCTTTTACCGCAATTACCACTCGATGCGCTACGTCGATGAAAATCTGGTTCTCCGACTGAACCACCGACTCCCGGACCCTGCGATCGAAAACCTGAACCAAGAGTTCGCGGATATTGTGGTATCGGGTCAGATCACCCAACGCGACGCTTTTCCCGAAGAAGCATCCGAGGTGGAGGTAGCCCACCTGCCGCGCGTCGTGTTTCACTTCAACCGACGCAACTACGGCCGACTCCGACTCCTCATCAACGCCATCAATACCGTTTGATCTTGCAAGCGTCCGCTAGCTGAACCAACAGGATTGGTTTAAACTACCGCAGTCGATCGGCAAACTTCCCGTTTGCCCCACCCAAGCCGCTGTGGCGAAATGGCAGACGCAGCAGACTTAAAATCTGCTGGGGCGTAATTGCCCCGTGTGGGTTCGAGTCCCACCAGCGGCACTTGGTTGCTCTTCCTTCGTCTCCCTCTGAATGTCCGAATCGGCCATTATCCAAAGCGACCGTTATCCAAAGCGACCTGTGATGTAATCTTCGGTTTCTTTCAGCCTGGGTTTCGTGAAGATGGTTGAGGTAAGCCCCAGCTCCACCAACCGTCCGAGATACATGAAGGCGGTGAAGTTGCTCACTCGAGAAGCTTGCTGCATATTGTGGGTCACGATCAAGATCGAGTAGTTCCCCTTGAGCACATCGATGAGGTCTTCGATCTTGCCGGTCGCAATGGGATCGAGCGCCGAACATGGTTCGTCTAACAAAAGGACTTCAGGGTCGCTCGCGATCGCACGGGCGATGCACAACCGCTGCTGCTGCCCACCAGAGAGCCCGAGCCCGCTTTCGTGCAATCGATCCTTCACCTCCTCCCAAAGGGCGGCCCCCCGAAGGGATTGCTCGCAGACCTCCATCAGTTTTGCTTTGTTCCGCTCCCCATCGATTCGCAGGGGATACACGACATTTTCGAAGATGCTCATCGGAAACGGATTCGGTTTCTGAAAAACCATTCCCATCCGCTTGCGAAGCTGAATCACATCCACCCCCGGTGCAAAAATCGAGTCGTTTCCGAGGATCATATCCCCCTCGATTCGAACGGAGTCGATCAAGTCGTTCATGCGGTTGACACTTCGGAGCAACGTCGATTTGCCACAACCGCTCGGACCGATCAATGCCGTCACTTGCCCTTTGGCGATCGGCATCGTGATATTGTGCAATGCCTGCTTGCGACCGTAAAACAAATTGAAGTTCTGAATCTTCAACACGGGTTCCGCAGCGAGAACATCTTCATGCACCACCGATCCGACGGTTTGGCCGTCCGCGATGGCTTTGAGGCGATCCATTTCGAAAAGAACCTTTCTAAAACTGGCTGCTTTGGAATCGTTTCCGCAACCTAGCTCTCAACCAAATTGCGGCGATGTTCAAGAACGTTACGATCGTCAACAAAAGCAAGGTAGCCGTGAACACCATGGGCTTGGCCGCCTCGCTGTTTTGACTTTGAAATCCGAGTGAAAAGATCTGAAACCCGAGGTGCATAAAGGATCGGGAACCGTGGAAGAACGGGAACTCCAAATCCAACGGCAACTCGGTTGCCAAAGGAATCGCTCCCACCAGCATCATCGGCGCGACCTCGCCTGCTCCGCGAGCCATGGACAGGATAAACCCCGTGATGATTCCTGGTCTTGCATAGGGCAAAACGATGCGCTGCAAGGTTTGCCACTTCCCAGCGCCGCACGCATACGAACCTTCTCGAAGGGAATTGGGAACCGCCGCGAGAGCTTCCTCTGTCGCGACGATCACCACAGGCAGAGTCAATAGCGCCAGCGTACACGATGCCCAAAGCAAACATCCCTTCCCAAACGTCGGGTTCGGAAGACTCGCTTGATAAAAACCATCGAAAAAAGGGACTTTGACCACCAACGCCACGAATCCAATCAAGCAAAGCACCCAGAACACGGCGGCAAACGACGACACACGCTTGCGCCACTTCGTCATGTGAGCCGGAGAACCTGATCCGAGGAACGCTAAGAAAAACGCAATCGTTCCTACCACCACCGTCGCCGCGCAAGCGGTGAACCAAGTCGCGCTAGGCCAAGGGTCAAAACCAGCTTTCTTCGGCCCACCGTCGATATACCCGCCGATCGTGTAACAAAAGAACGCCAATCCAAAAACTCCGTACACAATGCTCGGCACCCCGGCCAAATTATTGATGCTAATTCGAATCAAACTGAGAACCCAGCCTGGTCGGGCATATTCCCGCATATACAACGCAGCCATTACCCCAAAAGGCATCACAGCCAGTGACATAAGAAGCGTCATGACGACGGTTCCCCAAATCGCTGGGAAAAATCCTCCTTCGACCCCCGCTTCACGCGGCTCCCCGGCAAGAAACTCGAACCAACGACTCGCATACACACCCAGCTTGCCGAAAAAAGTCAGCCGATTGGGCTCAAACCATCTCACCATATCCGCCGTGGCCACAGCTTTCGTTTGAAAAGCCATCGGCGCAGTCTTTTGTTCCGAACGCCAGTAGTAATGGGCGAGTCCATCGGCATCGGTTAAGGACACAATCCCGAGACCTATCTTTTCGGCTTCCAATGTCCCGTCGGGAACAGCCTCCACAATCGGTAAGGCGAACGTGACTTGCTCCGATCCTCGAATCCACTCCAAGCGACCGATCTCCGTATTGATCTCAAACTGCTTGGATGCCACAGTGCGAGCTTCTGCAATTGCCTTCTCGACGGAAATGCGAGAGCGATCTGGCAACTTCCCTGCGAACTCGGTTAGCCAAGCCTGAAGTCCATCCCTCACCGGTGCAACCTCTTGCTCCTCCTGCTCGTCGATCGCCCTTCGAAGTGCCTGCATGGCTTTGCTTTGTCTTTGCTCGCTCGACAAGGAATCGCTACATAGCTGAAGGCCCGATCGAATATCGCGCCATTGCTGCTCGACAGTTCCAAGCGTCGTAGCCAGTTCGAGCCCTTCGTCGAGTCGGCTCAACAGATCAGTCTTTTCGGCCAACTCCGCTTTGCGAACCGCTAAACGCAGTTTTGCGACGCTTTGATCAAGTCGTCCCAATTCGTGCTTGGAGTGTTCCAACTCCCGCTGCACACCGACCATTTTTCGATGAGATGTCGCGACCGCACCGGGAATAGCGTCGACCTTCTGAACGCGTGCAGGTGTCCCGGTTCCCTCGGCACGATAAGCCTCTTCCAATGCTTTGGCCTTCGAATCCAACAGGGACTTGAGCTGCTCGACCGCTTGATCAAAATCCGAAGCGGCGGAATCTCGCCCCGATTCTTCGACCGATTCGGCGGGTGGACGAAAGCGATCGATCTGATCCAAAAGCCCCTTTTGAATCGAGTACTCGCGATCCATTTCAGGAGAATACTCGGAGGTGAATTGCGTGGGGAAGCCGTAAAGCACTCCCCATTCCAGCCGCTCTACCAACCAAATCCCATCCGGCCGCGATGGCTCCTTGGTCGCAACACCGATCGCAGGTACATACGCGAAGTGCCGATTCCCAACATCGTAATTCCCTGTGCGAAGATAGATCTGTTCCGAAGCTACCGAAGAGCGACCTTGCAACAACCCACTCGCTTTCGCTTGCGTCCGCTCAGGAAATTCCGCGATCGACTCTGGAGTGAGGCGATAAGGCTGCGTGCCGATCCACTCACCGCTCGCCAGCCCACCGTCATCCAACGCAAAGACTACGTAGGAACGAGGCCACAGAGTCGATAAGCCCTGGTAAAGTATCAATCCCAACAAAGAGACAATCATCGCACAAGCGATCGCAAACATGCCACCAGTTAGCCAAACCAGCGGCTCTCCTTGTGCGATCAAATTGCGACCGGTGGGTCGACTGCGAGCATGCGAGGTCATAACTGATAAGCTCGCTTTCTGAATCGCATTCTCACCAGCTCCGCTATGGTATTCGCTACCAATGTGAAACAGAACAATAGCAACGCCGCCAAAAAGAGCCCGTGGTAATGCGTCGATCCTCGGGCCGCCTCCGGCAGTTCCGTCGCCAAGGTAGCCGATAGCGTGCGATAGCCATTCATCGGATTGATATCCATCAACGGTGTATTGCCGGCTGCCATCAATACCACCATCGTCTCTCCCACCGCGCGACCAAAGCCGATCATCATCGCGCTAAAAAGACCGCTCATCGCCGTCGGTACCACGACGCGAATCGTTGTCTGCCAAGTCGTGGCTCCACAACCCAAAGAAGCACTGCGCAAATGCTGCGGTACCGATTGAAGCGCGTCTTCGGAAATGGTGTAGATCAACGGAATAATCGCAAACCCCAAAATGCATCCCACCAACAGTGCATTGCGCTCCTGATAAGGCCCCAGAACGGGCCCGCGTGGGTCAAGCCCAATGCCATGCAATGCGGTTGCGATCAACGCGCTCAAGACGAAGACGGAGACAACCCCCAACAGGAAGAACCCCAAATTGAAGATAGCAAATCGGAATGGTGTCATCGACGCTGCAATCAATTGCATCCGCGGATTCAGCGGGCCGCTCATCACCCATGCAACCAACAGTGCAATGGGAAGCAATCCGATGGCGAACCAACCAGGCCACCCCGAACCAATCTGTCCGGCCAGCCACTGCGTCACACTTCCTCCAAACAGAGCCTCTTCAAGAGGCGTTGCGACAAGTGTTGCCAGGTACACACCGATCGGAATCAAGACAATCAAAATCGGCAGTCGCCAATGCTTCGCCCGAATCGCCAACCGATTTGGCAGCAAGAGCCAACAATGGGCACCCAACAAGAACAAAAAGAGGACCATCGGAACAGCCAACAAACAGGCCATCAAATGATCGCGGAGTAGAGGAGCCAACACCAATGCCCCGATGAATCCCAAGACGACGCTCGGCACGCTCGCCATCAACTCAATCGCTGGCTTGAAACGCGTTCGCCAACGACTGCTCATGAACTCGCTCCCAAATATCGCCGCCATCAGCGCGATCGGGGCTCCGATCAACATGGAATAAAACGTCGCCTTAAACGTCCCGAAAATCAATGGCATGAAACCAAACTTGTATTCCCCTTCAATGTTTCCCGTGCTGCTCTGCCACACATGCTGCGGGGAAGGATACCCCTCATACCAAAGCCGACCAAAGAACCCCATCCAACTCGCTTCGGGGTGAGGAATCGTGACACGCCATAGCGACACCCCGCGATCCGTCACGGCACCCACCACCTCCGCGTTCGAGGAAAAGAAAACCGAAGGCTGCACCGAAGCTACCTTCGCTTGGGTATTGGCTTGAAGTTGGGTATTGGCTTGGGGTTGGCTTGCTGTCGCGTCGGCCCCCTCGCGACTCAACTTCCATTTGGCCAATCGCCGATTCGTCGGCACATAGTAGATCGCCAAATCTCCATGCTCGAATATCCCAGCCAGGACTCTCGCTGTGGGAGAGGCGGCCAGTGACTTGACCGCCCCAAGCTCCCCTTCAAATCGATGGATCGACATCAACTCTTGGCTTTGTTCAACCGCCGACATGGCGACCGCTTCGATATGTCCCGACTCGGCTCCCAATACAAAGGACGTCCTCCCCAATAAAGGAGTTGTGCACGTCAACTGGCTTTCGCTCCCCGCCAGCGAAAGATGCGTCTTGGACGCGACGAGTTTGCCTTCCCCGTCCGCGTTCCAATAAGTCACCTTTCCCGCGCGATCGACCGCCGCCAAACTCGTTCCACGCGAGTCGATCATCAGACCATACCATCTCGAGCTGGGATCGCTTTCGGATCGATACTGCCATTGTGTTGACTCTTGACTGACCGCGTCGGTGATCGCGTTTACTTTATTGTCGGTCCGAGCCAGCACCAATCCGTTGCCATCGGTTGCACCCCATAGCCACGTCATCGAAGCATCAAAACTGGATACCGCCTGCGGGGTCTTCCAATCCACCGCGACAACCGGCGATGCGAAGAGAGGTATCAAAGGATGAAAGACCAAACTCTCGATTTGCTGACGTCGGATCAGTCCCGAATTGGTCTGGCGGTAAATTGCCCCCTCGTGAACCGTCCAATCCTGCTGCGTGAACTGAACCTCCGTTGGCAATTCGCTCCCTTTGAGGAACGCTATTTGATAACCGAATGTGATCGGTCGCACGGAACCGTCTTCGTAGCCGACGAGCAAGCTGGCATCGTCTTCCGAAACCGAAACGCAAGTGGCTCTCCCACCTGCTCCAGCCTGTTCGGGACTTGAGTCTCCGTGGGGCGAATGCGTTTCGAGGACTTGCCCCGAACTGACAGAATAAAAGCGAATCGTGGATGAGGCGTCTAGCGTCCAGAGGACTTCGCCGTACTCATCGACTCCCGCAGCCAAAACCGGCTCGCTGTTCACCAAAGGAACGGACCCAAGCGGTTCCGATCGATTGGACTGAAAAAGCGGGAGAACATTCCCCAGCAAGACAAACACCACCAACATCACGACGAAGATGGTTCCCATCCCCCCGATGGTGATCACTTGCTTTGCGATCCGATCCGACATGCGAACCCACCGAGACGAATTGCGATCTCGATGGGGTCGGATGGTTACGTTTTCGGCTTGATTCACGAGTTTCGCTTCAGTGCGAGGTCAGTCCGTAAAAATCATTCCGTCGCAATAGGGGGTAAACATTCCGTCGTTTACTGGATGCCAACCATCTTGAAAGCCTTTTCCGCAATCTTGGCATCGACAGGGAAGTACCCATCCTTCACCAACAGTTCCTGGCCTTCTTTGCTGAAGATGAACTTGATGAATTCTCGGCGGAGAGGCTCCAATTTGCTCGTCGGTTTGTAGTTCACGGCCAAATACAAATACCGCGCCAGCGGGTACGACCCATTGTAGGCATTTTCTGCGGATGGCTCGATAGCTGGCGACCCTTTCTTCGAAGAGAGCTTCAGTGCCTTCACCGCCGCCGTCTTGTAACCGATTCCGCTGTAACCCATCGCAAATTTGTTTTCTCCGATGGAGGAAATCACGGCCGTGCTCCCTGGCTGCTCGTTCACGCTATCGAGGAAGTCACCGTTGCCAAGCACTTTTTCTTTGTAAAAGCCATATGTTCCCGAGGCGGCATTCCGCCCGAACAACGCGATTGGCTGCTTCTCGTATTCTCCGGTCAGCCCGAGTTGCCCCCAAGTCAAAATCGGCTCCCCGCCAAGCTTCCGAGTGCTGGAAAAGATGGCATCCGCCTGCTCCAACGTAATGGAGTCGAGTGGACAATCCCGGTGAACATAAATCGCCAGCAAGTCGATCCCAGTAGGAAGCAACGTCGGCTTGTACCCGAACTTCTTCTCAAAGTCCGCAATCTCATTGGTTTTCGCATCGCGGCTCATCGGTCCAAAGCTGGCCGCCCCCTCGATGAGCGCCGGCATCGCTTTCGACGAGCCTTGCCCCTCGACCTCCGTCCGAACACCCCGGTAATAGGTCTTGAACTTCTCCGTCCACTGCAGCATCAACGTATTCATGGTGTCCGAGCCGACCGACTTCAATTGCCCCGACGGGCCAGGGCTCGGCTTGTAAGCTGCGAGCTTGGCGTCCACCGACTGCCCCCAGGCAACCGAGGAAACCGACAGGGCTCCGATCAAAAGCCCCCACAAACACAGAAATAGCTTGGGATTTCGCATGATTCTCGCAGGCACGGGGAAAGGGAACACGTCCTTCGCGAAACGGTAGCATTCCGGCCGCCGTTACTCGGTCCGGGAATTGTTCCAGAACTTCTTCAATTCTAAAGGAGCTAATTGTTAAGAAACGGTTAATTGTCCGGCTCCCGCGGCAGGCTCCACAGCCATCTTTTCCGACCTGATGACAAACTATCGCATACATTCTAAGCCGGCCAAATAGTAGAATATGGAGGCGTTGGATGGAGCTGACGATCCCTTGGATCGACGGCACCCCTTTGCTCCCCGCCCAGCCCGGCCCCACCTGCCTGAATCCCAACGACCACAGCATAAAATGCTCTTATTCAATCAAGTCATCCCGTCGTCAAACCGTCTTCCTTCCTTGGATTCCTCGCTGTTCCTTTTCTTCGCATTCCTGCTTGTTGGATTCCAGGGGCAAAGCGTGCGCGCGGAGGAGATCGATTTCGCGAAACAAATCCGCCCGCTGCTGGCAAAGAATTGTTATGCCTGCCACGGAACCGATACCAAGGAATCGGGTCTGGCGCTGCACGAATTCGATCTGGCTACTCGAGAGGCCGAGAGCGGGAGTCGAGCGATCGTTCCGAACTCCCCGGAGGAGAGCGAGCTTCTGAATCGGATCACCAGCGCAGATCCTTCGGTTCGCATGCCCCCTGAAGGAGAAGGGTTTACGCCCGCACAAGCCGATTTGATTCGTCGTTGGATCGAGCAGGGAGCAGAGTATAAGGCACATTGGGCATTCCTCCCTCTCTCCAACCCTCGCGTCCCCACCGAGTCCGATTCTCCATCGCTTGGAAAGGAACGCCGATTCACGCGTCAGAATCCGATCGACGCATTTATCGCCTCGAGCTGGTCGGAGAAGGGGCTTGCCACGTCCGGACGAGCGGAACCACGCGCCCTCATTCGCCGCCTTTACTTCGACGTCCTGGGCGTACCTCCCGAGCAATCCGTCGTGGAGTCGTTCGCCGCCAATCCGACGGACGAGGCCTACGAGAGACTGGTCGATGAGCTCCTGGCGGACCCGCGATTCGGCGAACGGATGGCCCGCGATTGGCTCGACGTTGTCCGCTACGCAGAGACCAATAGTTTCGAGCGCGATGGCCCCAAACCCAATGCGTACCATTATCGGGATTACGTGATCGAATCGTTCAACGAAGACAAATCATACCGGCAGTTCGTCATCGAACAGCTAGCGGGAGATGAAGTGGAATCGCCTACCACCGAATCTCTGACCGCGACCGGATTCTTCCGTCTCGGTATTTGGGACGATGAGCCGGCTGATCCACTCCAAGCTCGATTCGACGAATACGATGACTTGGTAACGACGATCGGGCAAGGCATCATGGGTCTTACCCTCAACTGCGCTCGCTGCCACGACCACAAGATCGATCCGATCCCACAAAAAGACTACTACCAGATGGTCGCATTCCTCCGCGACGTGACTTCGTACGGCTCGCGAGGCGATGAACGTGGCAACTCGCAGATCGATGTATCGTCCGCCGAAGTGAGGCAGCAATCCGTTCAGTTCAAGGAACGGATGAAAGAGATACGTCGCCTGCGCCGCGAGATCGAGAACGAAGGGATCGCGACGATGAACGAGGAGGATAAGACGGCCGCGAAGAGTCCGGACCGCGACAAAGTCATCGCCTCCAAACTGAAAGCCCATCTCACGGAAAGTCGCTGGACGGAATACGAGGCTCTCAAACAGGAACTCGATCAAGTCAACAAGAAGATCGAACAGTTGCAGACAGAGTTTCGTTTAGGTTTGGCGCGCAAAGAGCCAGCCCCCCCCGACACACATCTCCTGCTGCGCGGGTCCCCCCAAGCAGAGGGAGACAAAGTCGATCCTGACTACCCCGAACTATTTCAAGAGGATGCACCGAAGCTTCAGAGTCCGGAGCCAGGAGCCCAGTCGGCCGGCCGCAGAATCGTTCTTGCACAATGGCTTACGTCCGATTCCAACCGCTTGACGGGCCGGGTGATCGTCAATCGCATTTGGCAACATCACTTTGGACGTGGAATCGTACGGTCCGCCAACAACTTCGGTCAGATGGGGGATCCCCCTACGCATCCCGAACTGCTCGACTTCCTGGTGCAGGAGCTTGTTCGGAGCGACTGGCGACTTAAACCGCTCCACCGCATGATGCTGTTGAGTGAGGCCTATCGTCAAAGCTCGATCGCCGACGATGAGGATGTCGAAAAGGATCCGCAAAATGATCTCTTCGCACGCTTCAACGCCAGGCGCCTCAGCGCGGAAGAATTGCGAGACTCGGTTCTAGCCGTGTCAGGGCGTATCGAGTATTCGAAGTATGGCCCCAGTATCTTCCCAGAGGTTTCCGACGATGTAAAAGCGACGCAAAGCGTCCCCGGCAAGGGTTGGAATAATTCGTCGCAACGGGAGCAGTCTCGGCGAAGCATCTACATTCACATCAAACGATCACTGGTTCCGCCCGAGTTATCGGTCTTCGACTTTCCGGAAACCGATGTGACCTGCGAAGCTCGCTTCTTAACAACCCAAGCCGCGCAAGCTCTTAATATGCTGAACGGGGCATTCATTCAAAAGCATGCAACGCTCTTGGCCAATTTCGTGGCCCCACAAAGGGAGTCCCTCGAGGATCGATTGGCCCTAGCGATTGAAACGGTCTACACCCGTCCTGCCGATCGTTCGGAAATCGAACGAGGCTTGCGTCGTATTCAAATCCTGAGGGACAAATTCCGATTGAGCGAATCGGATGCGTTCCGAGAATACTGTCTCGTCCTTCTCAACAGCAACGAATTCCTCTACTTGGACTAAGGGATCTTAGGCAAAGCCATGACAAAAGCCAATTTCTGTGGACGAACACGCAGAGAATTCCTCTGGCAGACCGGTTGCGGTTTCGGCGGAGTTGCGCTGACGTCGCTCCTCACCAGCGACGGTTTCTTTTCGAAGGCCCAAGCGGATCAACAGCGACCGGTCCCCTCGGCTTACTTGCCCAAAGAGGCAGCCAAAGCCAAGTCGGTGATTTTTCTATTCATGTACGGCGGCCCCAGCCAGATCGATACATTCGATTACAAGCCCAACATGGTGGGGATGGACAACAAAACGATCGCCGTCAAAACGTTTGGCCGGGGAGGCCACCGAAATGAAGGACGGATTGTTGAACCTCGCTGGAAATTCAAACAGTATGGTGAATGCGGAAAGTGGGTCAGCGACCTTTTCCCGAACCTGGGTCATTGCGTCGACGATATAGCGTTTGTCCATTCGATGACTGCGGATTCTCCGATCCACGGATCGGCCATGCTCATGATGAACTCCGGGAAGATTCTTAGCGGCTCCCCCTCGCTTGGATCGTGGATCAACTATGGTCTTGGGACCGTCAATGAGGATCTGCCGGGCTATGTCGTGATGCTCGATCCCTCCGGCGGCCCGATTAGCGGCGCGAAGAATTGGTCGAGCGGGTACATGCCTGCAAACTACCAAGGAACGATTCTCCGAGCGAAAGGGGCTCCCCTCTTGGACCTGCAGCCACCCGCTGGTGTCTCGCGCGACTTGCAAAGGGAATTGATCAACGCCATCTCGGAGAACAACACGGCTCACATGGAGCAGCGAGTCCACAACTCCGAGCTCGCCGCGCGCGTGAAGAGCTACGAGCTTGCTTTCAAAATGCAGCAATCGGCTCCAGAAGTCGTCGACTTGGCACAAGAAACCCAAGAGACGCTGGACCTTTACGGGGTAGGAGATCCGAAGACCGATGATTTCGGTCGCCGATGCTTGCTCGCCCGACGCATGGTCGAGCGAGGCGTTCGTTTCATCCAGCTCTACTCCGGTGGTTCTCACAACGACGCCAACTGGGATGCACACGGCGACTTGGAGACCAATCACAATCTCCATGCCGGACGCACGGACAAACCGATCGCAGCCCTTCTCAAGGACTTGAAACGCCGAGGCTTGCTCGACAGCACCTTGGTCGTCTGGGGGGGAGAGTTTGGCCGCCAACCGGTCGCTGAATACCAGGCCAGCACGGGGCGAGACCACAACTCCTACGGTTTCACCATGTGGATGGCAGGCGGTGGGATCAAGGGTGGTCAATCCGTCGGCACGACCGATGAGCTTGGCGCCGCAGCCGTCGAACGCCCTCTTCACGTGAAGAATCTTCACGCGACGGTGTTGACCCAAATGGGACTGGATCCAAACAAACTATCCTACTTCTATAGCGGCCTTGATCAAAAGTTGGTCGGCGTCGAGCACGTCGCCCCAGTCCAAGAACTGATCGCATAAAGCCAGTCGATCGGAACGAACATGACAACCAAACCAGGTCCCGAGTTGTTGCAACGACGCGATCGATCGATCCCTCGCTTCACGATGAAGTATTGGAACGATCACCGGGCCTGGGTTTCCAGTTGCGTCTTTCACACCCTCGCATTGTTGCTCATTTCCTGGCTCTTTCGTCCAACGTCGCGAGGCACCCAAGGAGAGATGGATCGCCCTGTTGGCATTGCAGTGGTACACCAAACCGGACGAGGCAGTGACTATTTCCTCATGGGCGGCGCCTCCGCTGCCACATCGAGAGACTCCGCGACAGCGTCTGAAAAGATGGCCGCGGTGGACGTCGACACTCCCGGAGCAGCTTCGCTCGAAGAACTGGTCGCGGACCTACTCCCCAAAGAATCCGCCACAAACGGTAATGGTTCTGGCGACAGCGCCTTGGGGGAAGGAATCGCAGGAACCGGCACCGGAAAGTTATCCGGTTCAGGCCCTGGAGCAGGTAAAGGACTCAATCAAACCACCACGACCTTCCTCGGAGTCGAAGGGACCGGCGCCTCCTTTGTCTATGTGCTGGACCGCTCCGATTCGATGAATACACAGGGAGGAGCTCCCCTGTTTCTGGCGAAGAGAGAACTCCTCCAAAGCATCGAGAGCTTGACTCCCGGGAATCAGTTCCAAGTCGTCTTCTACAACGAATCCCCCAGCCCCTTGTCCGGCGCCCGCGGTGGCCGAAACCGACTTCTATCCGCCGACAAAACGGAAAAGGGAAGGGCGACCCAATTCGTTCGAAACGTGATCGCAAGCGGTGGGACTGAACACATTCCCGCCCTTCGCACCGGCCTCTCTTACGGTCCGGAAGTCCTGTTCTTTATGACCGACGGCGATTTGCCAGGCATCACGCAATCCGAGATGGACGATATTCAAGAGCGTGCGGCCAGGGCCGGCACCACAATCCATACCATTCAGTTTCGATCCGGACCCGCCGAAACCGACGGCGGCTGGATCCGCGCTCTGGCAGAAAGGAATCGAGGCAAGTACCGTTACGTCAACGTCGATGAGCTGAAGGTCGAGTAACGGCAGACATTGCACACACCCTCCAACTCCACTCCCAGCGTCCGCGTATCTGGACTGCCAAAGCCCGTTAAATGGGTTAAATTGTCAGGACTTGAGTCCAGCTACCTCCTATAGAAGAATTGATTTAGGCATGGCGAAACCGAAAGTCCTTGTGTTGCGGGCCCCTGGAACCAACTGCGATCAGGAAACCGCCTACGCTTTCGAGCTGGCCGGCGCAGAACCAGTACGACTGCACGTCAATCAATTGATCGAGAACAGCACGCTGGCATCCAAGTTCCAAATCCTCTGCTTTCCAGGAGGATTCAGCTACGGAGACGACATTTCGGCCGGCCGAATTCTGGCGACGCAGATCCACACATTCCTGAGCGATATGCTCGAGATGTTTAAACAAGAGGACCGATTGGTTCTCGGTATTTGCAACGGATTCCAAATCATGATGCGATTGGGAATCTTTTTTGACAGCGACGATGTGACTCCTCAAGCCACGCTGACTTGGAATCAACAAGGGCGATTCGAAGACCGATGGGTCCACTTGAAACCCGCGTCGTCCAAATGCGTGTTCTTGAAAGGAATCGATACCTGTTATTACCCCATGGCACACGCCGAAGGTCGATTTCTCTTCCGAGACGAAGAGGCCCGAAAACACTTGATGGCCAACGAACAAATCGCGATCCAGTACTGTACCGCCGACGGTAGCACAGGCGATGCGATCCTGCCCCACCCGACGAATCCCAATGGTGCAGAAATGAACGTGGCTGGTATCTGCGACCCGTCTGGACGCATCTTCGGATTGATGCCGCACCCGGAACGACATCTCTTCCCAACCAATCACCCCCAGTGGACTCGACGCGAATCGCAGCCAGAACACGGTGAAGGACTCAAACTATTTCAAAATGCCGTTGAGTACTTCCGCACTTAAACCAGTCGTATCTCTCTTTTAACAAGGCCACCAGACGTGCGAGTCGTTCATTCCCCACATGAGATCTACTCGCAACTGACCCACGAACGATCCACCGGTCGTTCCGTCGGCCTTGTTCCCACCATGGGCGCATTGCACGCAGGTCATCTCTCCCTAGTCGAACAAGCAAAACGCGATTGCGATATCGCTGTGGCGACTATCTTCGTCAACCCAACCCAATTCGGTCCCCACGAAGACTTCTCCAAGTATCCTCGAACACTTGAAAACGATCTCGAGCAACTCCGCAAAGTCAATTGCGACTATGTCTTCGTTCCGTCTTCAGAACAGATCTATGCACCTGGGCATTCAACGTTTATTGATCCCCCATCGGTGGCTCGCCTCTGGGAAGGAGAGATCCGCCCTGGTCACTTTCGCGGCGTGGCAACGATTGTTTTCAAACTCTTGATGATGGCACCCGCTCAGGTCGCATTTTTCGGGCGCAAAGACTATCAGCAGGTCGCTGTGATTCGAACGATGGTCGAGGAATTGAATCTCCCTATTCGCATCGAAACCTGCGATACCATCCGAGAGCCGGACGGACTGGCGATGAGCAGCCGCAATCGATATTTGAGCACCACCGAACGAACGCGTGCACTTGGGCTTTGGCGAGCCTTACAACACGCGCGCGAGCTGGTGGAACAAAATGTGCGCGACGTGTCGAAAATCGAAGCAGCCATGGCTGATGTTCTGCTAGCTGCCCCCGTTGACTCGATCGACTACGCTCGAATCGTCGATACCCTGACGCTGGAACCGCTCGAGCAAATCGACGATGTAGCGGTGGCAATCATCGCGGCAAGGCTGGGAACGACACGACTGATCGACAACCTTACTCTTTCTCGACACTAGCCCCGAAACTCAGGCCAATTCGTCTCCATGCAGATCGTGGTAAAGATTCCTAGCCACCACATTTTCTATTCTCCGAATCACGAACTATTGGATCGCAAGGTATAGAGCGGCCGCGAGAATACCTCCTGCGATGGGGCCCATGATAGGCACCCAAGCGTATGACCAGTCGCTGTCCCTCTTTCCTGGAATCGGAACGATGGCGTGAACCAATCGAGGACCGAAATCTCGCGCGGGATTGATCGCGTAACCAGTCGTTCCCCCGAGCGAAAGACCGATCCCGATAACGAGCAACGTAACGGGTAGCAAATCGACGGTCCCGAGGCCGACCAATGTCTCCGCGTTGCTGGCCGCAGTCTCTCCTTCGACTGAACTCGCGGGTATCAGTTCCCCCGATTGAAACAAAAGAATGGTGAAGACCAAGGCAAACGTCGCGATGGCTTCGCAGAAAAAGGCTTGTGCCTTGCCGGGCAGGGCAGGGGAGGTCGCAAAGCAAGCCAGCTTGCTATCGGCCGATGACTCCGCTTGAAAATGAGAGCGATAGAACCCATACACTAGCGCCGCGCCCGCCATAGCCCCTGCGATCTGCGCTAGAATGTACCCGAGTGCCAACGAAGCGGAGAATTTGCCTGCCGCGACCAGCCCCAATGTGAGAGCCGGATTCAAATGGGCACCGCTCCCTTCCTTCGATACCGTCGCGCCGCAAAAAACCGCGATCCCCCATCCGACGGCGATGACAATCCAGCCCGCTCCTTTCCCCTTCGTACCGGACAATACGACATTGCATACAACGCCGTTGCCCAAAAGGATGAGAAGCATCGTTCCGATGAATTCGGCTACATAGTTGTTCATACTCAAACTCGAAAATTAGTTCACAGGAGAGGGAAGGGTAGGGGATAGGAATCGTTGCGGCATGTAGTTCTCAGCAAGCTTTCGAAATCGTTCGATCTGGTCAGCCTCCCAAATAGCATCCCGCCCCAATTCGTGGGCGAGGAGCTTGGCAGCGTACGGTGCTAACGCCACGGCCTCCGAAGCGTTCAGAAACAAAGCTCGGGTTCGGCGTGCGAGCAAGTCTTCGACGGTGCGTGCCATTTCCAATCGAACGGCTCGCAAAAGATCCGACGGCGTCAGAATCGGTGAGAGCGTGGAGTCGTCCCCCAAGGGCCACGCGGGCAATGATGCCGCCGGGAGCGAAAGAGCCTCCCCGTCTCGGCGACTCAATCTGTGGTCGTAGGTTTTGCACTCTCTTTTTTCGAACCCGAACTCTTGAATGATGCGATCGACGCAATCCTCGGCCATATGCCGATACGTTGTCCACTTTCCACCCGTGATGGTTAACAACCCCGACGGACTCACTTCGATCGTATGATCCCGCGATAGTTTCTTCGTCGCTTGATTGGGATCCCCTTTGACGAGAGGCCGTATCCCGGTGAACACGCTCAAACACTCTTCGGGCTGGGGGCGTCTTCCGCAGTATGCCTCGATCGTATCGAGCAAGAATTTGACTTCTTCAGCAAAGGGGACCGGTTCTTCGGTCGCGTGTGGAATCGCCGTGTCGGTCGTCCCGACCAGCAAATGCCCCAACCAAGGGATCATAAAAAGAACGCGACCATCCGTCGTTTTCGGCACGATCATCGCGCTCGAGGAACCGAAGAATGTCCTCGGCAATACGAGATGCACTCCTTGGCTCGCAGCCACAAGCGGATCGACTTCCGGTCGGTCCATCCGTCGGACGGCATCACAGAATGGCCCTGTTGCATTGATGACCGCACGCCCCCGCACGTCATAAGACGAACCCGTCTCCTCGTCGCGTACAACAACACCCGTAACTTTGCCGTCGCTCCCTCGGAGCAAGGAAACAACGTTGGCATAGTTCAAACAACAGGCATGCGAATCGACCGCAGCCAGAATCGTGTCCATTAACAATCGGGTATCGTCGAATTGACCATCGCTATACGAAACACCTCCAACAAACTTCCCCTTTGCCAGTCCCGGCAATCGCCGATAAAGATCGCTGCGGCTGACCTGCCTCGATCGCTTGGCCTGCGATCCAATCGCCAAGAAATCATAAAGCTTCAATCCGATACCATAGAAGCATCGCTCCCAAACCCTGCGGCATGGAATAATAAACTCGAGCTCGTGTACGGTGTCGGGTGCATTGGCAAGGAGCCGTCCTCGTTCACGCAGCGATTCGCGAACCATTTGGAACTGAAACTGCTCCAAATATCGCACCCCTCCGTGAACCAATTTCGTGGACCGACTCGACGTTCCCTTGCCGAAATCATGTGCTTCGAGCAAGAGAACGGAGAAGCCACGCATCGCGGCGTCCATCGCGACTCCTGCTCCGGTCGCACCTCCGCCGATGATGATCACATCCCAAACCGTCCCTCGATCGGCGACCCGAGCCCATTGCGATTCTCGGCTCGGTGCAATCGTCTCCCCCACCATCATGGCTTCACCCATCCCATCGATCGCTGAACGGCCTCGGCCCACTGGGTTCGCAACCGCTTCACATCCGAAATCGCCATCTTCGGCTCAAAGACTTGTTCGGATTTCCAAGTCGCTTCGAGTTCGCCGATATCTTTCCAATATCCGACTCCAAGGCCGGCAAGAAAGGCTGCGCCGAGGGCGGTCGTTTCGACGATCTTGGGACGCACAACCGGGCACTGCAACATGTCCGCTTGAAACTGCATGAGCAATCCATTGACGGAGGCTCCACCATCGCATCGCAATTCCTCAATCGGTAGCCCGGAGTCTTGACGCATGGCATCGAGCACGTCGGCAACTTGAAAGGCGATACCTTCGAGCGCTGCTCGAGCCAAATGGGCTTTGGTCGTCCCTCGCGTCAATCCGCAAATCGTTCCTCGTGCATACGAATCCCAATGGGGAGCTCCCAACCCCGCCAAAGCCGGCACAAAGTAAACGCCCCCCGTATCGGGCACGCTCGCTGCCAACTCCTCGACCTGGGAAGAGGACTCGATCAATCCCAACCCATCGCGCAACCACTGCACCGCGGCCCCCGCAATAAAAACGCTCCCTTCCAATGCATACTGCATCGGCTTATCGTGCCCGGCTTGCCAAGCGACTGTCGAAAGAAGCCGATGGTTGGACGTCTTCACCTCGCCTCCGACCTGCATCAACATGAAACAACCTGTGCCGTAGGTGTTCTTCACCATCCCATGCTTGTGACAATTCTGACCAAACAATGCCGCTTGCTGATCCCCCGCAATGCCCGCTACTGGGATGGCGGATTCAAAGATCCCTTCGGCCGTTTCTGCGATGACTCCGCTGCTGGGAACAATGGTGGGCAACATCGATTTCGGCACACGAAGCAGCTGGAGAAGCGCATCGTCCCAAGTCTTGGTTTGCAAATCAAAGAGCATGGTTCGCGATGCATTGCTCGGATCGGTGCAATGGCTTTTTCCTTTGGTGAGATTCCAAACCAACCATGTATCGACCGTACCGCAGGCCAACTCCCCCGCCTCAGCGCGAGCCCGTGCACCGTCGACATGATCGAGTATCCACTGGAACTTGGTCCCTGTGAAATATGCGTCGATCACCAACCCCGATTTCTTCTGGATCAGATCGGCATGCCCATCGGCTCGCAATTGATCACAAAGTTGGGCGGTACGACGATCTTGCCATACGATTGCCGGATAGATGGGCTCTCCGGTCTTGCGATCCCAAACGACCGCCGTTTCCCGTTGATTCGTGATCCCGATCGCAGCGACATCCTTGGCTGAAACTCCATTCTCGCGCAGAACTTGCCGGGCGACTTCGAGCTGAGAACTCCAGATTTCATGTGGATTGTGTTCGACCCACCCAGAGTGCGGGTAATGTTGCGCAAACTCCTTCTGCGCAATTCCTCCTATTTCTCCCAACGCATTGAACAGAATCGCGCGAGAGCTCGTCGTACCTTGATCCAGTGCCAATATCCATTTCATGCTTTGCTATCCAACATCCGAGGAGAGGAGGGGAGTGCGGAGTAGGGCGGGATGCTTGATCTGCTCGAAGCAACAGACTTTGAGGCATCTGTCCGCGCCGTTTATTAGCCTCGTGATCATACTCCATTCAAAACGGATTGTGAGAGGGCAGGGGGGCTACCCTTGAGCCAGTAAGCCACCGTCGGGGCAGGGCAGGGGGGTAAAGGGATTGACTTTCCCCCGGGCAAGGTTTTAATAGGGGAACTCAGCAGTACCCCGCAAGCCATTGGCAATTTCTTTTGTCTGCAGCCAGCTAGGGAAGCTTTCCGTGTCGCGTTTGTGGCACCGAAGTAGCTTTCCCGCTTCTTATTCGGTTCCTCGACCGCGATTTCCCTGTTTGGATTTCTTTTGGAGGTACAGAAGCGATGTCGTATCGTTTTCGAGGAGCGCCGCGCGCTGCGTTTACTTTGGTGGAATTGCTGGTGGTTATCGCCATCATCGGGATCTTGGTCGGATTGCTCTTGCCCGCGGTTCAAGCCGCCCGGGAAGCAGCTCGTCGCATGCAATGTTCAAACAATCTGAAGCAGATCGGATTGGCACTGCACAACTATGAGTCGGCCCACAAACGCTTTCCCGTCGGCTCATGGCAAAGCAACTTCATCAGTCCGCTAGTCGCTTCGCTCCCACATCTAGAACAAACCAATAACTTCCAGCTCTGGGACTTCAGTCTGAGTTACTCGCATCCCAACAATCGTCAAGTCGCCGCGCAGACGATTCCAACCTATTTGTGCCCCTCCATGACATTGCCCCGGTCCGTTCCGATGGTACCAGCCAATGAAGTAGGCGGCCCATCAAGCTATCTCCTTAGCGAGGGAAGCGATGACTATATGGCCCCTTCCGATGGCATGTTCGGCCTCCATTGGCCCAGCTTTGGCTACCAAAACCCGCAACGCACGTTCGGAGATATCGTCGACGGAACCTCCAACACCCTCTTTGCGGGAGAAACGGTCTACAATTATCGCGACTCCCTTTGGCCTGCCACGGCGCCGGCTCCCTATGCGGGTACCGTACGCTTCGGCACCGCCCGCTGGTCGGTGGGGTATCCAAAGATCGCTCTTGGCTCGACCCTCTTTCCATTCAACATCCATCGTGCCGCAGCAATGGGGGGGTATGCAAGCCAACATACGGGCGGTGGTAACTTCCTCTTTGGCGATGGAAGCGTAAGGTTCTGGAGCCAAAACATCGACATCGTTCTTTACAACGCTGCCGCGACGCGAGCCGGCGGCGAAATCCTCCCGCTTGGAGGTCTGGAATGAGGAACCAAGACGCTACCTTGCATTCCGGCCAATTCAGGTCGATCTGTACCAAGACACTTCGGTGCAGCCTGTTGCTATTACCCATAACATCTGGATGTTTCGATTCATCGCCCCAACGCGTCGCCGTTCGAGGGACCATCATGATCGATGGCAAGCCGATCGATAAGGCCTCCATCGTTCTGACACCGGTGACACAAGGCTTCCCGGCCATCGGTGTCCTGGAAAACGGCTCGTTCGAAATCCCGCAAGACGCGGGTCCGACTGCCGGGGAACTGTGGGTCCGAATCAATCCCGATCCGGCACACGGAGAATCGACACCCCCAGCCACGATGACGTCCCGCGATGGATCATCCCGAAAAGCTGGAATTCCTAAGAAGTTTCAGAAAAACGGGACGGTCAAAGTGACACTCACCCCAGGAAAAGAACAAGATATTACTCTTGAGCTCACCTCGAAATAAAGCAGACGCGCCGACGCGTCGTATTCCAACCCATCATCGAACACGAAACGACAAACTGATGAAACGAACTTTCTTTTGGCCGGCTTCGCTCGCATTGCTCCTCAGTTGGCTACCGGGACTCGCGCAAGCCCACTTTCCATGGCTGGTGCGCGGAGATCATGGAAAATTGATCTATTACTTCGGCGAGGGGATCGCGGACCAAACCTACAAAATGCCCAACTCGCTCGCCGGAGGCAAATTCACCGAACTTAGCCTGGACGGCAAAGCCACCCCACTTGCCTTGAACAAGATCGAAACCTCTGACTTAGTCGGTTGCACCACGGAAAAGTCGGTTTCCCGCGACGGCCTCTTCATCGCCGAAGCGACTTATGGCATCTACAAAGGAACGCGGCTTCAATACATTTCGATGCACCAAAGCCATACGCCGTATGTAGCACGCCAGCCGATTGCAGACCCATCCAAGTTACCGAAACTGTTTGCCGAGATCATCGACACGGATGGTGGCATCGATGTGCATGCGTGGAAAGCTGGAAAGCCTTTCGCGAAGACCAAAGTGACCCTTTACAATTCCGCGGGAGACGAGCTAGCCAGCGGGGAGACAAACGACGACGGCAAAATATCTTTCGAGGATACTCTGCTTCGCCAAGGTGTCATGGGAATCATGTTCGGAACAAGCGATCCCTCCCCAGGTCAACTCAACGACACCCGCTACGAAACCGAGTCGACCTACTTCACCGCCACGTTTCTGGCACCGGAACTACCCACACAAGAAGTGACCAAACGACTCCCTCCCTTGCCGTTTCCAACGACAAGCTTCGGCGCGGTTCACACCGAACAATCCCTATACGTCTATGGCGGGAATACGGGAGACGCACACTCGTACTCCGAAGAAGGCCAATCCAACAAATTGCTGGAGCTCGATCTTCAAAACGCCACCCCGCAATGGAAGGAAATAGCGACCGGGGAGCGACTTCAAGGACTGGGCATGGTCGCCCACGATTCAAAGTTGATCTTGATCGGAGGTTTTTCGGCAAAGAACAAAGCGGGCGAGCCCCAGGATTTGCATTCACAAGCTTCGGTGCACGCTTTTGATCGCACATCGAAGACTTGGTCAAAACTTCCCAGTCTGCCCGAGCCTCGATCCAGCCACGATGCCGCGATGATTGGAAACACCGTCTACGTCGTGGGAGGCTGGGCGATGGCAGGCAAACAGGAGACGAAATGGCACGAAACCGCTTGGGCGATGAATCTATCCGAGCCACAACTCGAATGGAAAGCGATCCCGAACCCTCCGTTCGTACGACGCGCCATCGCAACGGTCGCGCACAACGGAAAACTCTTTGTGATCGGTGGGATGGACCAGAAAGGTCCGACCAAAGCGGTTGCGATCTACGACCCAATAACAAAGTCCTGGACGGAGTCGACACCGTTGTTAGGTGATCAAGCCATGGCGGGCTTTGGGGCCGCAGGATGGAGCTTGAACGGATGCCTCATCGTTAGCACACACGAAGGGGATATGCTCCGCTGGGACGATGAGAGCAAAAAATGGAACTTGATCGGTCGTTCGGTCTCTCCACGTTTCTTCCATCGATTCCTGCCTATCGACTCGAATGTCCTCGTATCGATCGGTGGAGCCAGCATGGAAGAGGGCAAATTCGTGCAACTCGACGCCTTCGCGATACGGGACGAGAAATAGCTTGCATATCGAATGAGCGCCTATCAATACGGGGGCAACGGGGATTTCTAACTCCGACGATTCCCCCTCAAAAGCGAGGTTTGTCCCTGACTCGGATACCGAGTCAGGGAACTGGGACGCAGCGCCGCGTCATGTCCCATACGAGAAACTTTTGCTGGTCGATAGCCTCGGATAGCTTTTGACAAAGCTCTTTGTTTTCACCGCTGGCTAGTTCATCCGCTTTCTTCAAGTAGGCGATTGCATCATCGGTTCGCTGCATTGCCGCGCATGCGTTCGCCATCACGAAGTACGAAAACCAATCGGGTTCCGGGGTGAGATCCAATGCAGTGGTCGCCTCTTTGAAGGCCTTCTCTCGAGCCGACGAATTCGCGTCTCCTCTTCTTAAATGCAATAGAGAGAGCGAGCGATGGGCGGGGATGCGAAAGTCTTTCTCCGCGGTAAGCTTCTTCCACTCCGACTCCGCATTGCCCCAGCTATTCTCACCCGCCAACCACCTCGCCTTGATCCAACGGTCGCACGGCGAGAGGGATTCCAGTTTGGCGATCCTCGCCATCAATATCTTGGCTTCCCGATGTTTTTTCATGGAGGAAAGCAACAAGAGTCGCAGGTGAAGTACGGTGGATTCAAAAAACACAGGTCCTTGCGCTGCTCGTTCCAACCAAGTCCAAGCTTCATCGAGATCGCCGAGGCGCTCGTGAAGAAGCGAGCAAGCGATCATGGCAGCGTAGTCCGTCTCGGGCGCCTGCAATAATACTTGAAGGCGTTCCCGGACCTCCTCTTCCGAGAACCGGCGTTCGGGGTCTGTATGAGGCCAATATCGGAGAAGAAAGCCAGCATAATCGACCTGCCATTGAAGCCATTTTTGATGAAGGTCGATCATCTCTTGAATGGTATTCATCCTGCGCTGGACAACTGCGAAGGAGACCGTGTCCAGCTGCCGTATCTCCTCGCTTCGGCTGAGAACGTTTAAGTCCGCTTGGGCTTTGGCAAGCGCGACTTCTCTCAATTGCTGACCTGCCTGCGCGGCGTTGAAATTTACATTGGTCCGATCGTTCCTCGCGGCCCTGATTTCGTCGTTCATGTCCGTTGCGAGACTTCCCAAGAAAGCGGAAGCTTCCAATGCAGCGAGTTGCATGGACATCTGACGGGATTGCTCCCGTTTGATACGCACCCAACTCACCTCCGTTTGCTGTAGGGAAGTCTGTAGCTGTAGAAGCCGTGTCTGCATCAATCCCTGTTTCCGCAAATGCTCGCGAACATCCGCTGTCGTTTGCTCCAAAGCTCGTATGGGCGAGGCATCGAGGCCGAGACCAGCCGCTTCATCGTCGGGAGTATTTTCAAGTGCCAATTGGGGGAGGGCTGGCATATCTTGGGCACAGGCGATGGTTTCGACTCCAAGCAATAGACTAGACAAAAGAGTCGAGGAACCCAGCAGAGTGAGAGCACCATACCGCCGCGTCAGGCCGCACCGCCGCGTCAGGCCGTACCGCCGAGACGGGCCAGACGTATGGAAATCGGGGAATGAGAAAAGGCCAGCAAAGGAAATAATTGGCTTGCTCATGGCGTGCGTCGAGCTCCCACGAAATTGGTCGACTGCAGAAAAAACAGATTTTATTCCGCCAGCTGTTGGCGCGACAATTCCAGATTCTATACACTTGACAGAGTCAGTGCTTCATTATTCAAGCAGTTCACGCCAGATCTTGCTGCTGTCTACTGCTTGAACTCTTCTTGGTTTCAGTTGCCCGAAGGCACGAAGGAGTTGGCGATGCGAACGCATTCGGTTGGTCGTCACATGAGCCGTTTGTTGGCTCTCGGTATGGTGATCCATGGCGGTATGATTCCTGTTCTCTATGGCGACGAGCGCGATCACGAATCGAGTAGCACGTCCCGATATATCTCTTTACAAGATGTTTTGCGGGATGAATCGAAAGGTCTCCCTCTGAACCGTTCTACCTTGCTCTCTTCCATTCAGAGCCATAACGAAGAGGTATCAAAGCGGACCGTATCCTCTTTATCATGGCAGTCGGGTCTCATTCAATTGGATAAAGACTGGAAAGCGGTAGAAGAGATTACTGAAGAAGACCTCAAATCAAGTCTTCGGAAATACAGGAAGCAACGAGGTGATCAGCCTCTAGATCTGGAAGGTCATCGTTCGATGGCTGTTTACTGCAGCTCCCAAAATTGGGTGCCTCAAGCCAAAGCGCATTGGTATGGCGTCCTCTCGTTCGAGCCTAACCATGCCGAAGCGCGAAAAGCGCTCGGCTTTCGCCGCATCGGGAATCGCTGGGTTAGCGCCGAGGAATGGCAATCCATCCTGGAGCAGAATTCGGAAACTCTGGCATCTCTTAAGAAATGGTATCCGCGTGTGAATGAAGTTGCTTCGCAACTCGATCGCGGTGGTAAAGAGTCCGTCAAAGCGATTGAATGGCTTCAGAAGGTAGAGGACCCAGGAATCGTCCCCGCTCTCCATGCTGCTGCAACGCAAAACTCGGGAGATACGGCGGTTCACCTTGTCAATGCCATCCGCCGATTCCAGACGAAAGACGCATGTTCCGCCCTCGCTAATTTGGCGATCGGCGAGCCAAGCTCCCCAATCTCCGCCTCCGCGATCAAGGGCCTAAAAGAAGTCGAAAGCGAATGGTATGTACCCGAGCTTCTCGACTTGATGGCATCCGACATCGAAGTGCAGAATCAGATCGTTACGCGACCTAATGGCGCGCTGGTATTGCAAACCATTGGCCGGCAGGAAATGCAAGACACGAACGAAGTCATTCAAATCGATAAGATCTTGACGACGGGTAGCGGTCCTAACATCGCGCCGAGAATGGCAATGAACAATCGCCGATTGGGTCTTCGCTCCGGACGCAACGTCGCCACGATCCAATCTCCCACCAACGCGGTGGCAGCTAGCATCGCGATGGATGAGGCGGAGCGATTTGCGAAAGCGAATACCGCAGCCGCTGCAAATTCCAACACAGAACTTCGGGACAAGCAAAGTAAGATCGCGGTTGTATTACGAGCCACCTCGGGTCAGAAGCTAGATGACACCGCGCAGACGTGGTGGAACTGGTGGCAGAAACAACAAGAAATCGAAGTCTTGGGCCCCAAAGAAATCAACTACCAATACGGTCAAGATTATTCCTCGCCTGTCTACACTCCGCGCCCCGTGCAAGTTTCGTTCACGCTGCCAGAGAACACATGCGAGTGCCTTGTTGCGGGAACGGCGGTTCAAACCGAAACTGGATTGGCATCGATCGAATCGATTCGCATCGGGGACCAAGTGGTCTCGCAGAATATTTTGACGGGGGAACTCTCTCTCAAACCCGTGATTCGAACGACCCGTCGAGCACCTGCCCCGACTCGCAGTATGACGCTTGAATCCGGCGAATCGATCGTTAGTACACTCGGCCACCCCTGGTGGGTGACTGGAAAAGGTTGGACCAAGACCAAGGACCTCCAACCGGGTATGGCGATTCGAACCACCAGTGGCAATGTGGTGATCAAAGAGGTTTCTTCCGCCAAAGACGAAGTCACTTACAATCTCGTCGTGGCCGACAACCACAACTATTTCGTGGGTGAAAAGAGACTCCTCTCCTTCGACGCCGGCGAACTGATTCCGACGTTCCAAAAAGCACCCGGTCTTCCCGCCGAACCGCTCAAACCCCATCTGGCTTCCCGCTAATTGCCTTGCATCGGAGACTTCTCCGGATGGGTTAAACCTTTGCGCCTAGGGGGTTTTTGCTTATAGTAAGGCCCGCTAGGGACCTCTGCCGAACCGCGAAACGCGGGGCAGGGGAGGGCCCTCGGAACGTTCCAATGCAAGGGTTTTTCTTTTCCCAGACCAGGGTAGGGCAGGGGAGGGGGGAGCCATCCCCGGGCAAAACACAGGGTTTTCATGGTTAAAGTTCGAGACTTCCTGGGGCCGTACCGACTGGCCCGCTTGATCCGCCTCGGAAGTACTTGTCAGGTCTGGGAAGGAATCAAAGACGACGGCAATCGCTATGCCCTCAAGGTGCTCCGTCCAGAACAGCGCGGAAACAAAGAGGAAATCGGTTTCCTCAAACATGAGTTTGAGATCGCCAGCAATCTCCATCACAAGAACATCATCAAACTGGTCGAGTACGTCACCGACGCCGATACCCCATTTATCGTCCTCGAGCTCTTCAGCGAAATGAACTTGAAGCAAGCGCTGCGAAAAGGTCCCGAACCGATCGCCTACATGCTTGCCTCCATCATCGAACAAATCAGCGAAGCCCTCTACTATTTCCACAGCAAGGGCTATGTGCATTGCGATATCAAGCCCGATAACATTCTTGTGAATCGCGATGGATTGGTAAAACTCATCGACTTCACGATCGCCAAGAAAGCCAAAACAGGGCTTAGCAAACTCTTTGGTGGCAGGAGCAAAGTCGAAGGGACCCGTTCCTACATGTCCCCTGAGCAAATTCGCGGGCAAGGCCTTGACCCTCGCAGCGATATTTATTCCCTCGGCTGCATGTTCTATGAAATGCTCGTCGGTAAACCACCCTTCACAGGGAATACTCCCAACGATCTACTCAGTAAACACCTTACCACGGCCGCCCCTTCGGTGCTGGTGGTCAACGATAACGTCACGCCCGAATTCAATAACGTCATCCGCAAAATGATGGCGAAAAAACCGGAGGACCGCCCCCAGTCGATGTGGGATGTCCTCAAGATCATCCGCGCCACCCCTATTTTCAAAAAGCCACCGCGCAAGCCCGATGTGTCCGTATTCGACGATATGCCGTCCGGCGGCCGTGTCGAAAACCCATCTTAACTGCCTCGTCGCATTCATCGCCCTCCCAACTTGCACGCCTCGTTTCAAACCAACCCATCTTCAACGGACACCTTTCCGAACGAATAGTTGCACCATGGAAACAACTCCTCCTGGATTTGAATTCGAACAACCGATGCTCGACATCGAAATTCAACTCAAGCAGCTTGAGCAATCCCCGACTCACTCGCCGGATGAAGAACAGCAGATCAGTGCGCTTCGCCGTAAGTGGACGGAAACAACCAGGAAGATCTATGGCGAACTGAGCCCTTGGCAGATCGTCCAAGTCTCACGGCACAAGGACCGTCCGTACACCAAAGACTACTTGAATCTCGCTTTCGACGAGTTCGTCGAATTGCACGGGGACAAGTTCTTTGGCGACGATCGGGCCATGCTCACCGGTTTCGCCAAACTAGGTCGTCACAAAGTCATGGTGGTCGGCCACCAAAAAGGACGCACGTACAAAGAGCGAGCCGCTTGCCACTTCGGTTGTGCGCATCCCGAAGGCTACCGCAAAGCCATGTCCAAGATGAAGATGGCAGAGAAGTACGGGCTACCCATCATCTGCTTCATCGACACTCCGGGTGCCTATCCCGGAGTCGGAGCCGAAGAACGAGGGCAGGCGCAAGTCATTGCGGAAAGCATGTTCCTCATGAGCCAACTAGAAGTCCCCATCATCTGCGTGGTCATCGGGGAAGGGGGGTCCGGCGGGGCGTTGGGCATCGGAGTTGGAAACAAGATCGCCATGCTGCAGTATGCCTACTACTCCGTCATCAGTCCGGAGGGATGTGCTGGTATCCTTTGGAAGAGCCACCAATTCGCTCCAAAAGCTGCCGACGCATTGCGATTCACCTCGTCCCATCTCTCCAAGCTAGGAGTGGTCGACGACGTGATCGAAGAGCCCCTCGGCGGAGCCCATCGGGACCACCACGAAATGGCCTCGCGTCTCAAAGGCTACTTGTCGAAAACCTTGGACGGCCTGCTGAAAGTGCCGGCCGCTCAATTGGCCACCGATCGCTACGAGAAGTTCCGTCGCATGGGGACCTTCCTCGAACAAATGGAAGACGGTTCCGTCCAAACGCACGGGAACACCATCACAGCCTAACTCCCAAGTACCAGCCGGTCTCCGATCGGTTACTACTGGGGTGCAGCGGCCTTCTCTTGAAACTCTTTGCGAACATCTGATGCGTCGGCATTCGGGAAGTTCGCACGCTGGGTCATCAAAATATAGCAGCGGTCTTTGGTCGGATCGATCCAAGCCTGCGTGCCATACGCGCCCCCGTGGCCATAGCTTCCTGACGAAAGATCCTTCGTCACGCCTTGCGGATCAAGCACGATGCAGCAGCCGATCCCCCACGTATTTCCAGGCGTGAACCCCGTAATCACTTCCCCCGCCGAGGGAGTGGAGAATTCGGCAACACTCTTCGGCGCAAGGATGCGGACTCCATCCAACTCTCCTTTGCGAAGCAACATGCGAGCGAATCGCGAATAGTCTTCGGCGGTTGAAAAGAGACCTCCGTTCGCCGCTGGCATGCGATCGCGATCCGTCGGCTTCTTCCCACCGAGCAGACCGATCGGCGCCTCGACCAACTCCCCCTGCTCCGTTCTTCGATAGGACTTAGCAAGCCGCTGCACCTGAGCATCGGAGAGATAGAAAGTCGTATCCTTCATGCCTAACGGTGTGCAAATTCTCTCTTGGAGAAATACATCAAACGGCTTTCCTGAAACCGCTTCCACAATACATGCAGCCGTATTGATAGACGTCTGACTATATTGCCACTTCGAACCAGGCGGAAAGAGAACCTTTACTTTGGCGTACCGAGTCGCTGCTTCTTTGAGGTTCTTCGACGAGTAAGCTTCGCCGCCAGGAAGCTCCGCCATACCGGACGTGTGCGTTAATAAATGTCGTAGTGTGATTCTGGCTGGCGTTCCATCGCTCAGAGCAAGATTCTTCATCTCGGGCAGGTAATCGCTGATGGGGGCATCGAGATTCAGCTTCCCCTCTTCCACCAACATCATGACGCACACGCCCGTCATCGGCTTGGTCATCGAAGCGATCCAAAAGATACTGTCGGATTTCAAGGCCTGTTGACTCTCCAGATCCGCGAAACCTGTCGCATCGAGATGCAAGACCTTCTCGGAAGAAGCCACCAAGGTCACCGCCCCGGAAATTTCTTTCTCCTCGACGAAGCCCTTCATCGCTTCGCGGACGGCTGGGTAGTGCGGGGCAGGGGATTGATTGGAGGCAAAGAGTCGTGTGGCATGGCTGACGTCACCGAAGGTGCATCGACTTGCAATGCCGGCGAGCAGGAGCTGTTTGGTAATCGTGCGTCGATTGGGGAGAGGCATTCGTGCGGTTCCTTAAGAGCAAAGGTTGTGTGATGGCAAGGAAATCTATGGTACCGCCCAGTTCGCAGGGCAGGGTAGGGGGGCTAAGCCGAAGGGGAGGGGGGAGAGATGGAAATCTCGTAGCCGGCTCTTCGAATCCAGAGTTGGGATAGAAGAATCAAAAGGAGTTGCATTGCCGCTTCGCAGACCCAGGCAGTCCAAGTCGCTCGGATCATCGGTGCCGGCGCGGAGACTTTCAACCAAGCGACTTGGGTGGCAAGCGGGTTTAGATTCGATTGGAGCGCATCGGTTCCCATGATCTCGACGGGGGAATCCCAGTAGAGCCCCCCTGCCCCTGCACGAAGAATGGCCAAGAGCGGGATGAGTACGATCAAGGCTGCGAGTCGCCAGCTTTTCCATTGCAGCGCGCACCAAACAGCGACCCAACAAAGAGGAGCGAGAAGACCACCTATAGCACCGGACACGATCGTGCGAAGCTCGTTTGGAAAGAGCTGATACCAAGCGGAGCGAAACAGAAAGTCCGGGCGATCGAGAACGCTCGTTTTGTAGAAGAGGGCGGCAAAGCAAGCGAGAGTTGTGAGAAAGGTGATCTGACGCAAGGAGAACTGGAGCGCCGGATTGGGCGTGGTTGTTTGGTCGCGGCCTTGCGTTGGGTAGCGCGCGTGCAATGCGAGGCCCGATAGGGATCGCAGGATGCCGGCCATGGTCGCGCCGGAAAGGAGGAACAGCCCCCAATGGGAAGCATTGACGCCCAGTGCGAAAGGAACGGCTCGTATGGGCAGCCCCCAAAGCATGACCAAATTCCACTGAAGGAACGAGAGCACCAACGTCACCAGGAGAGTCAGCAACTCGTTGATTCGCCAAATCGGCCTCCAGCCCAGCCAAATCGCGATAAGCGATACAGGTGCGAAGAGCGTCATTCCTGGCAACTGATCGATGGGTAGTTCCGGGAGATTCCAGCTGGCATATCGCAGGAGGGCGCCGAGTACACCGAGCGCGGCCAGCGGCAAGAGGATTCTCAGGATGAAGGCCCGCATACGGTTGCGAAGCTTTCCGGTTTAGGGAGAGAATTTCGAATAGCGAAGTTGGTTCGCTGATCCCTTTGTAGGGCCGTTCGGCCGGGCAGGCAAGAGCAGGGGGGGTGAACCCGGGGGTGAGCGGAAAGCCCGATCCTCCGCGCATCCTCCGCCCCTATCCCACCCCCGCCTGCCAATCAGCCGAGAATCCCCGTCATCGCCCAAACCCGCCAAAAACCAGGGTTTTCTGCCATTCAAACCGAACATAAGAAACATTATCGGACGTTCCGGAGCGGGGAATTTCCCCCTTTGCCCTCCCGGCACCCGGGGGCAGGAGATTGCTGGGCGGGTAAGCTATAACGATGGCGTGAACTTTGTCACGCTGCGAATCTCTCACGATTACGAAGTCTTTCCGGAGCTCCCCGGAGCTTTCCCGCCCTTTACCGAGAACCCTCGCACCATGACTCCTGACCGACGGCAGTTTTGCCTCTCCGCCACTACCCCGCCCACCCTCTCTCCGCTCCTTCGCGACAGAAGCTTTCTGCAAGTCTCTCGACGGCAAACCTACTGACCGAGACACGGTATTTCGATTCGAAGGAAAATCGCTCCTTCGAACGGATGTATGGATGGGCCTGGCTTCTTCAACTCGTCACCGAACTCCATCCGTTCGACGACCCAGACGCTCAACAATGGCGCAACGCTCTTCGACCTTTGGAGGAGAAAATTGTCGAACTGACCGTCGACTACTTGCCGCGGCTTTCGTTTCCCATTCGGACTGGCGTCCACCCCGATACGGCCTTCGCATTGGGACTCACCATCGATTACGCCAAAGCTGTCGGCAACGAATCGCTTCTCTCGCAAGTCCTTCTACGCGCGCGCGACTACTACCTTCGCGACCAGTCCGCCAACGCAGCGTTCGAACCCTCCGGCGAAGACTTCTTTTCTCCCACGCTCAATGAAGCCGATTTGATGCGTCGCGTTCTCTCGCCCGATGAGTTCGCGGCATGGCTCCCGGCGTTCTTGCCGGAATTGTTCCAACACGACTCCGCGGGCAATCCGGTATCGAGTTCCAAACTGCTTCAACCCGTGGAGGTGAGCGATGTGACCGACGGAAAATTAGTCCATCTTGCAGGCCTCGACTTCTCGCGAGCCTGGTGCATGCTGGGAATCGCCCGTTCATTACCGGACAACAACCCTTTGCGAACTCGACTTCTTCAGTCCGCGCAAGATCACGCGCGCGTCGGATTTCAATACGTCTTCAGCGGTCACTACGAAGGAGAACATTGGCTAGGGACGTTCGCCCTCTTCGCACTCGCTGCAAGCCAGTAAGCCATTAGGCCGGTAATCAGCAACAAGCCAAAACACGAAGAACAAGCCACTGCGAACAGGCCGCTGCACCGACTTAGCGAGGCAAAATGTCGCTCGGCCAGCCGGTCTGCGTTCCAGGATTACTCGGCGGATACCCCGGGTTGGAAGGATAGACCCCACCCCCCTGCCCCGCCGGCTGACTCCCTCCCAAAGGAGGCCATAGATTGCCGCTGGGCTCGGGTGCCGGGGTGCTTGGTTGAAACCAAGAACCGCTCGTTCCATTCCCGACTTGAGCGGAGTTCGCCGTTCCTCCCCACCCCCCCTGCCCTGCCTCGGACACGGGATACCCCGCAGGGACTTGCCCATCAGGCCACTGATTCTGCTGCAGCTTCTGTTCGACATTCTGAATATAAGGTCCAACGACTTGCTTAATCTCGACCGGCAACAATCCACCCGCGCTCGCCAGAATACGACTGATATAAAGCCCACTCTTCGAGTTGGCGATCCGCTGTTGCTGTGCCGGCCCGAGCAATGACATAGCAAACATGGTGATCAAAAGGCAAAACAGAATTCCCTTAACCAAACCAAAGCCTGCACCCAAGTGTCGATCGAATTCTCGTAACTTCACTTTGTCGATCGAGGTACTTACCAATCGAAAAGCCATCCAGATCACGAAGCTCGATCCGAAGTAAAGCAATAGCATTGCCAAAAACAGATTCCAAGGCGGATCGGCGTTGATCATCTTGGCCACATCATTGCGAAAGTGGTACGCGACAAAATAGCTGGCCACAATCGAAGCCAGCGACGCGACTTGCCAGGCAAAACCTTTGATTGCCCCGAAGATCGTTGTCGCAGCTAGCACGATCAGCATGATGATGTCGTACGTTTGCATAGTGCTCGCATTCCTTTGCTCGGCAGGTGGACTGGAAGCGCGGACTATATCGCGATTGCCCAAGCTCCGTAAATACCCATTCTGCATTTCCCGAACGACCTTACGCTCCCCCCTCCTCTTTTGTTATGCATCTCCCCTGCCCTCCCCTGCCCCGTCGGCCGGCTGAGGGAGCAGGTATCCCTGAATGCAGCCATTCACACGCCGGATCGAAGCCGGTTCCATTTCGCTAGCAAAGCGTAGAAGATCATGGCAGACTTTCGAACCCATATGACGGTGAGCACGGTCGCGGGCATTCTTTATGGGTTGGGGGGATATCAATCGGGCCTATCGATTGAAAGCTGCGTGATCGGCGGGGCGCTCTGCAGCGTCAGTGGGATGTTGCCTGATCTGGATAGCGATTCGGGGATTCCGCTACGAGAAGCAATCGGGTTCGCCTCGGCCGTCATTCCTATGCTTTTGGTGGAGCGTTTGCGTCGGATCGGCATGAGTCACGAGATGATGTTGGTTACGACGATCTGCGTCTATTTCTTTTTGCGATTCGGTATCGCGGAGCTCTTTCGCCGCTATACGGTGCACCGTGGAATGTGGCACAGCATGCCGGCTGCACTCTCCGCCGCACTATTCGCCTTCCTCGTCAGTTCGTGCGACAACATGAGCCTTCGATTGTTCAAGACACTCGCGATCTTCATCGGTTTCATGTCGCATATCCTGCTCGACGAGATATGGTCCGTCGAATTTCGGCGAGGACGCTATACGTTCAAACACAGCTTTGGTACCGCGCTCAAATTCTGGGGGCAAAGCCGGCTCGCCAATCTCTTCAGCTACGCATTTTTGATGATACTTTGCGTTCTGGCTTACTATGATGAAGGCCTGATGTCGCGGTTTGGTTACGTCCCTCACACTCCCCAAACGGCGCTCGATTGGTTTCATCACTTCCGTACCCATGCACAAAATCTGTTGACAAGGTAACCTCGCCAGAGCTTGCCTTGCCTAACCATGACCGCACTTTATCAAGTCAACATTCGAGCACTGCTACGAGACCTCTCCCAAGCGAATTGCCATCCCGCCACGTTGGATGACTTGCCAGATGAGCTTTTGAATCAATGGCAGTCGCTGGGTTTCCAGTGGATTTGGCTACTTAGTGTCTGGCAAACCGGCGACGCCTCCAAGCGGATCTCGCGACGGCAAGCGACTTGGAGACAGGAATTTCAGGCCGCCCTCCCGGACTTGAGTGACGAGGACATCCAAGGTTCTGGATTTGCCATCACTACTTATCGGGTGCATGAAGCCTTAGGAGGTAACGAAGCGTTGACGCGTCTCCGCGAACGGCTTCAACAGCGGGGGCTTCGCTTGATGCTCGACTTTGTTCCCAACCATGTTGGTCTCGACCACCCTTGGCTTGAGACAGATCCCGATCTCTTCATCCTCGGTTCGGACGAATTGCTGAATCGAGAACCGCAAAACTACTTCCGACATCCCAACGGGACCGTATTTGCTCACGGACGCGATCCTTATTTCCCGGGCTGGATCGATACCGCCCAGCTGGACTTCAGCAGCCCGAAGCTTGTTGAACGGATGCAGAAAGAGTTGCAACATATCGCGACCCTTTGCGATGGTGTTCGATGCGACATGGCAATGCTGATCATTCCCGACGTATTCGAGAAGACGTGGCACCGCCCTGCCCTCCCCTTTTGGTCGGAAGCAATTCCGGCGGTCAAGCAAGAGTATCCCGAGTTCTGCTTCATGGCAGAGGTCTATTGGAATCGCGAGTGGGATCTACAGCGGCTTGGATTTGACTACTGCTATGACAAAATTCTCTATGATCGTCTCCTCCGCGACTCTCCCGAATCGATTCGCCTCCATTGGCTTGCCGATGATAGCTATCAATCCAAACTGGTACGATTTCTCGAGAACCACGATGAGCCTCGCATCCGAAGCATTCTTTCCAATCCCCAGCACTTCGCGGCCGCGGTGTTGTGCTACCTTTCCCAGGGCATGAAGTTCTTCCACGAAGGACAATTGGATGGTCGGCGTCTCAAGATTTCGCCCCATGTCGTTCGCCGCCACCCCGAGCCGGTGGATGAACAAGTCCATGACTTCTACCTCCGCCTCCTGAAACTCCTTCAAGATGATACGCTCAACCGAGGAAGATGGCTGCCGTTGGAGGCAAAGCCGGCCTGGGATGGCGATACCTCGTTCGAAAGCATTATCGCGTTCCGTTGGAAGGATCCCGAATTCCGCCACTTGCTCGTAGTCGTCAACTACTCGCCTCGAGCAGCGCAAGGACGAATTCGACTTTCGATCGATCGCAACTGCGTCAGCCATGTCCACTTCGCAGACCCGCTCAGCGGAGGGACTTGTGAAACCCATCGAGGCGAATTGTTCAATCCCGGCATGCTCGTCCGTTTGGCCCCGTGGCAATTCCTCGTCCTCAAAGAGACGGACGACAACTAGCTGCTACCAGGCACGACAATTCGTCGCCCACGAGCGCAATATTGTCGTAGTCATTTCGTGAACGACGATTGTGGGATCTTGCCCAATCCCTCCTCGCCATTTCGCAGTCCACCCAGTCTCCCAAATGGAACGGCCCGATCCTCGTGGCATTCCATTTGCAATCAGATGGCAGCACATTGCCAGCCCTTCGAGGGGCGAAAGACTTCATGGATGAAATCTAGGCATGACGCGCACCATCAGGGATGTCACGTATGGAAATCAGAGCCGAGAGCTACGCGACGAAGACGATGCAGGGATGGGATCAATTCCATCGCTTCCTATCGGGAGGCATTCCCCACGCGGAGGAGATTGCGGCAACCCTGGCCCAAAGTTCTCTGCACTACCCAAGGGGGTCGCGTCGAAACGTGGAGGACATCGACCTCGTTCACTATTCCTCTGTTCACCATGCCTACCGGCACAAAAAGCTTCGGTGCTTCTTAACGTTCATGGAGTTAGCGAAGAACGAATCGTATTGGGGGAGCGTGAAAGAGTGCCGTGAAACGCAGTTCGTGGTGATCGACGTATTCCTGAAAGATACGCCGGAATCGGTAGTCGAAGCGATTCGTCTTCTTCCTCTTTGGCTGAACGAACAAGATGAAGAGTCGCGAGGAGGAAGTCCATCCATGGTCTCCTCGCACCGAGCCCATGCCAACGGGTGGACGATCAGTCCGTATCGAGCGGCTTGAACCCGACTAACCGGGGAGCCCTTTTCGTTCCGTCCTCTCCATCCCCAATTCGAGAAAGACCATAAAGAACTCGATATCCGGAATATCCACCCAGCATTCGTTGGCCTGCTCTAGCCAACGAGCCATCGCTAGTACGCGCGAGTAATAAGGACTCTGTGTAAAGACCTGCTTCTCGAATTGGTTCATGAATCCGCCGCCTCCGAATACTTCCCGTTGATGCGCCAGAGCAAGCCTGGGAAAATACTGAGGGATCACGGTCGATAGGAACCGGCGAGCGGAGAACTGCAGGCGAACCAGTTCCGCGACATCGGCACCGAATTGGAGCGCCAACCAGTCGTATGCATGGGTTTCCAACAACGAGTCCGCAGAGGCGTCGCGGTCGAAATAGCACCCAAGTACGAACATCTCGCTGCACCCACAGAACAAAGTAGCCACCACCGAAGTGAGACATGCATTCTCGGAGATCCCTTGGGCTGCCGCCGCTGCCGACCGGTGAAAACGCTTCCGGATCCTTCGGTCGGGATGGCGCAAACCACCGTCGATGAACTGGTAGATGTCTTCGCTCGAGGCACGAAAACGGGGCTGGCCACTTGCAAACGATTCGACTGCAATCATCTTGATTTCCTTTCTGTTCGCTAGCTATCAGCAACCAGAATAGGATTCGATTATGTCATGTCGATGAAGATTGCGCGCAGGCAGGATGAATAGGCCGGCATTCCAGAGAAGGGCCGCCGTCGCCCTTGCTAATTCTCTTGCGTTGGAGACGCCACAGGGGCGGATGGCTCGAAAGCCGTAATGCCATGCTGGATGATCAAGTGAAATCGAACCAGGTCCGGTACGGAGTTCAGTTCTAGTTTTCGCATGATCTTCGACCGCCTCGCTTCGACAGTTCGTTCTGCAATGTTCAGTTTGCGTGCGATCATTTTGTTCATGGCACCATCGACCACGAGTTGAACCACGTCCCTCTCGGACGAGGTCAGCGTCTCCCAACGCGCGATCATCACTTGGAGGTCTTCCGACTTTTTGAAAAGACGATTGAGAACTTGGCAGCTCGTCTCTTCCGCCGGAATGCGTCTGGTGATTCCGATCGTGCCGATGCATTCGCCATGGAGCACGACACCTTTGCGACGAACCTCGAGCGGGATACGGCGTCCGCGGTCGCTCAAGATCTCGCATCGGAGTATTTGCACATCATCGGTCGGAATCGAACGGTTTGCCGCGATGACATACTCGTCATTCCAAGCGTGATTGGTCAGCAGAAGCGCGTAGTTCTTCCGCTTCCATTGATCGATGTCGACTTCGAAAACTCGGGACGCTGATTCGCTGATGTAGGTGACTCTCCGTTCCTTGTCGTGCGTGTAGAGAACAAGGTCTTGACTGGGGCAATGGAAAAAGCCCGGGAGAAGTGACTCAGGATGGCTCAAAAGAGAGCTGGGTTGAGAGCTAGGTTGAGAGCTTTGATTGGATGAAAAAAAGGGCACGTCCATACTTTACCTCGACCAGTTAGGTGGGACGGGCGATATTCGACAGCGACAGGGAGGGAGCGACCGGTAAAGGCGTTTAGTACAACATTGCGAGAGGCTAACGAAGAGCATCCCTCCATGTCAAGTAAAATATGAAACGAAATGCCGAGCTAGGCCGATATCATCGCGTCGTTGGGTTGGTATCGGTCGTGGCGGTCATGGTCGGGGCCGAAGAGGTTGCGGTCTCCGGATTGGGTTGCTCGCTGGACTTTTGGCCAAAAATTCGGTTTGCGAAGAGAAAGCCGCCTCGGTGATCCACCCCATTGGCATGGACGATTTCTTCAGACTTGATCGCTCCATTGGGTTGTGGCTTGATTCGCTTCCCGGCGAACCGGGTACCTCCGTAGATGGTGCCGTATTGGAGGGGCCCCACTCCGAGGATCCACGTGTCTCGGGCGCTGCTGCCGGCTTGTGCAATGCCAGACTGCCATATGGGCTCACGGGTCTCGCGGTCGTATGCGAAGACCGAGACTTTCGCGGCCGCGCTCTTCATCTCCCGTTTCGCCACCGAGATCTCGGGAATGGTCGGCAACTGAGGGGAGCCGGGGATCACGTTGGACGCGTTCGCGAAGATATTGTTGGCCGGCATCCCGTAGATGACGCTATGGCCATCGGTTCCCAGCGCACCGCATCGCGCTTCGCAGATGATCTCCGCCGCATCGCGAGAATCGACGAGCATACACCCCGCCGCCGTCATTTGTTGCCGCAGTCCGCTGATGATGTAGTCCGAGGTGACAAGATTCGCCGGCAGTGGAACCCCTGGAATCACCTTGCCCGCAGCAGAAACATAGGTAACGTCCAAGAAGACTTTGTGCCCCGACAAGGGACGAAAATCCATTTTCGAAATCGTGGAATCGACCGCATCGGACATCAGCAATTGTTCCGTCGCCGTAAACGACTTCGTTGTCCCACAACCGACCAGCACCAGAAATAGGCCTGAGATCATTGCCCAAAAGAGCAGATAGCGATTCGGACCAGTTTCGAAAACAAACCGTATCATCGACAACCTGATTGGGGGGGACGGATGGAAGGCGGGACGAGACGAAAAAAGGTAGGACCGGTGGGGGCGCAGACAAAGTGTCCATGCTCGCCAGGGGAGAATAGCCGGGCCGTAAGTGTCACCAAAGACAAAACAGGCAATCCAGGCAATCTACGGCGAATTCAAAACGGAAAAGATTGGCCCTGCACCGAAATTAAACCGATCGAACTACACTGAGGTCATGCGTCCCTCCTCTTCCCACCCTCACCAAATCGAAACTCCCATGCGAATCGTCCATCACGGCGGACACACCGGCGTAACCGGGTCATGCCACCAATTGTTTTTCAAGAATGGTCGATCGCTTCTGGTCGATTGTGGCATGTTCCAGGGAGCCGATGCACGTAAACGTCCGTCGATGGAAATCGACTTTCCGCTGGAGGGAATCGATGCCCTCCTCCTTACCCATGTGCACATCGACCACATCGGCAGGATCCCTTATTTGATGGAAGCCGGGTTCAATAAACCCATCTACTGCACCGTCCCGACGGCCAAGCTAATACCCATCATGCTCGAGGATGCAATGCGTCTGGGCATCACCCGAAATCGGCAGGTAATCAAATCCTTTTTGGAGGATCTCAAGCGGCATATTCACCCCTGTTTGTATAGCGAATGGATCGACATTGGCCAGGGAACCAAGATTCGATTCCAACAGGCGGGGCATATCCTCGGTTCCGCGTATATCGAGGTGGATCGCGATGATGAGCGCGTTGTCTTCAGCGGAGATCTTGGGTCTCGTTGCACTCCGATCTTGAAAGACCCCGTGAGCCCCGAGCGTGCGGACTACTTGGTCCTCGAAAGCACCTATGGAGATCGCATTCACGAAGGACGAGAGACGCGGATCCATCGACTCGAATCGATCTTGTGCGAGACCATCTCCAACAGTGGAGTCACAATCATCCCAGCGTTCAGTTTGGGTCGAACGCAAGAACTCCTTTATGAACTCAACAAGATCCTCGAAGAGATCGGGCACAAGATGCAGTGCTCGATGCTCAAACATATCGACATCATCGTCGACTCGCCCTTAGCGATCAAACTGACGGACATCTACGATGCGATGCAGGAGTATTGGGATGAAGAGGCTTGGGAAGTCCTTTCGGTGGACAGCCAACCGCTGGTCTTCAACAACTTGGTGCAAATCGATTCCGGTGCGGACCATCGCGAGGCAGTCACCCATCTGTTGAAGTCTAAAAAGCCTGCGATTGTCATTGCGGGGAGCGGGATGTGCACGGGAGGTCGAGTCGTCGACTACTTGAAGGCGTTTTTAGGGCGAGAGAACACCGATGTCGTCTTTGTCGGCTATCAAGCCTTGGGTACGCCCGGACGGTCGATTCAGGAATGCTCTGAGGGGAAATGCAACATCCATCTCGACAACATGGACTTGCAGGTCAAAGCAAGAACGCACACGCTCACTGGCTACTCCGCGCACGCCGACCAAAACGATTTGATACGGTTTGTAGAAAACATTCCGACCAAGCCCCGCGAGATCCGGCTGGTCCATGGCGAAGAGCCGGCCAAATCGGCCTTGGCAGAGAAGCTCTCGGCGCTGGGGCACATCGTGACTTGGCAGGACGAGCCCATCGAATAGCCCCCCTGCCCTGCCCCAGATTTTCGACTCGCAAAATCGATTTGGCCGATAATTTGCTCCAGATGTCGAAACCCGATTCAAACACAGCCGATTTGACAGCTTGGAAATTGAGATGGCCGAGGATTATTACAAAGTACTAGGAGTCGAAAAAACCGCATCCGCCGAGGAGATTACGAAAGCCTATCGCAAATTAGCGAGAAAGCATCATCCCGATCTCAATCCCGACGACGCAGGCGCGAAGAAGCGATTCCAAGAAATCCAAACGGCTTACGACTGCCTCAACGATTCCGATAAGCGTGCAAAATACGATCAATTCGGTGCAGGATATGAACAGTTGGGTGGGCAGCCCTTTGGAGGCGATGGAACCCAAGGCTTCGATTTTGGCGACATTTTTGGGGGGGGCGGCTCCCCGGTCGACTTCAGCAGTATTTTCGGTCAATTTGGCGGTGGCCGCTCGCGAAGGCAACCCCGAGGTGCCGACGTCAGCGCGGAAATCTTCGTCCCCATTCGGACGCTCGTGCAAGGTGGCGAAACACAAATCCAGCTCAACACCAACGGCACGGCCGAGTCGATCACGGTCAAAATTCCGGCGGGGATCGAACCTGGAAAAAAGATTCGATTGCGAGGCCGAGGGCAGTCGGTCCACGGAGGAAAGCCGGGCGATCTCCTGCTGACCGTTCATGCGGAAACCAATCCTCACTACAAGCTCTCCGGCAGAAACCTTGAATTGCGTTTGCCGATTTCGCTTGCAGAAGCGATCCAGGGGGGAAGGATCGACGTACAAACTCCATCGGGTACGATCTCCCTGACCATCCCTCCGATGAGCAGCAGCGGGAAAAAGTTGCGGCTCAAGGGACAAGGATTCAAGGGATCGGATGGAATTGCAGGGGATATGCTCGTTGAATTAATGATCAAATTGCCCGACAATATGCCGGACGGGATGAGCCAGATCTTGCCAGAGTTGCAACTCGGTTACACCAAACCTGTTCGACAGGGTGTGCAGTTTTGAGCCGGCGAAGTTGGATCTCCCCTCGGGGCAAAGAACCGGGTTGCCAACGCTATGATTCTGTGTTTTCCAATACCGATAGGTGATGCTTGAGCACCTGGATTGCCCCGACCGACCACGACGACATCACATTGGATGCAAACAGTCCGTTTGCAATTCCGATGCGACCCGAGGTGGATTCGAATACCCCGATCGGCATCGAGTTGCAGGAGGGGGATACCGGAGAGACCCAAGGGACCAATGAGCTGCTCCAAACCCGCTTGGCTGGGGCTGCTTTGGCATTGGGATTCGGGGCATGCATCTTTTCCCTGTGGACTCTACTTCGCGAAGCGACTTCGATCGACCAGCATTTGGGGTGGCTTTTCATCGGCTTGGAGATCGCATCAGCAATCGCCTTGATCGGGATGGGAATCTGGCTTTATCGCGTCCCGTCAGCAACCTGTCGTTGTCTTCGCTGGTGCGAGCTAGCGATTTTCGGTCTGACATCCTGCCTCTTTGCCGTCCTCCACTATCTGGAGATCGTCTTCATTGTGCAGGATTTCAGCTTGATCCCCCAAATGCCGATGGGAGGTTGGCTGATCCTCATTTTCACCTACTCGATCTTCGTCCCCAGGTCTTGGTGGGTCGTCCTTTGGGCCAGCGTTACGATGTCGCTCTTTCCGATTCTCGCCACGATCGTCGCCATCGTCTTGCACCCCGATGTACGCGCCGCGATCGGATTCGATCCCTCCAGCATGGTCGAGATGGTGCTGGTCCTAGTAGCCACCATCTTCGCCAGCGTCTCCAGCGTCCGCATGATCTCCTATCTCCGCGAGAAGGCTCATGAGGCGAAGGAATTGGGGCGTTACAAACTCAAAGAGAAGATTGGCTCCGGCGGAATGGGGGATGTCTATCTTGCCGAACATAGGCTCATGAAGAGGCCTTGCGCGATCAAAGTCATTCGCCCCGAGAAAGCAGGCGATCCGAAAGCCATCGCGAGATTCGAGCGAGAAGTCCGCACCACCTCGCGATTGACACACTGGAACAGCGTTTCGATTTTCGACTACGGCCGCACCGCAGACGGAAAGTTCTATTATGTCATGGAGTATCTGACCGGTCTCAGTTTGCAGGAGCTCGTCAAACGCCGCGGCCCTTTGTCGCCCGGCCGCGCGGTATACCTGCTCAAACAAATTTGCAACGCATTGATCGAAGCGCACGGAATCGGGTTGATCCACCGCGACATCAAGCCCGCCAACATCATGGTCACCGAACTGGGAGGTGCCTACGATGTCGTGAAGTTGCTCGACTTCGGTTTGGCCAAACCGATAACGACCGCCGTCAACGCCCCGTCGGAGCCAGAGCTCACGGTTGTCGGCTCTTTGACCGGCTCCCCGCTCTACATGTCGCCCGAACAAGCTCTCGGGGAGGCTCAGCCCGATCACCGATCCGACATCTATTCACTAGGTGGCGTTGCCTTTTATATCTTGACCGGCAAGCCGCCGTTTCTTGCTGGACCGACGCTGAAGGTATTGTTGGCGCATATTCACGAACAACCGGCTGCACCCTCGTCCCAGCGCAAATCGGGATCGGCTCCCATCTCGCTTGAGCTCGACAATTTGGTTCTCCGTTGCTTGGCCAAACAGCCGAAGGATCGGTTTCAGTCCGCCCAGGAACTTCTCAGCGCGCTGGAGGTGTTACCCGAAGCCAATGAATGGAATCAAAAGCAGGCGGCCCAATGGTGGACATGCAACTGCACCCATTATCAAACGAGCCACGGATGATTGGCAAAAGAGTCACGGATAGCTGAATGGATGCTGAACAGACGAGAATCGAAGCCGATTTGCGCGGGGCATTGGACGGAGAAGTCTTCTGCAATCCGCTCCACACGCATATGTATGCGACCGATGCGAGCCTCTACCAGATCACTCCGATCGCGGTCGTTCGGCCACGGCACGAAGAAGATGTCGCGCAATGTGTTCGATACGCCCACGAAAATTCCTTGCCAATCCTCCCTCGCGGCGGAGGAACCGGGCACGCCGGCCAAGCCATCGGGCCGGGGATTGTTATCGATTTTTCTCGGTTCATGCGCCGGATGATCAAACTGGACCGCGACGCGCATACGGTCCGCGTCCAACCAGGACTCCCGCTCGCCGAACTCAATCGCGCGCTGGCCAAACAGAAACTCGTGTTCGGCCCGGATCCCGCCACGCGATCGGTGACCACCATCGGCAGCGTGGTCGCGATCGACTCTCTGGGAAGCCACTTTCTACGATACGGTACGGCAGGTGAATCACTTCTCGAAGCGGCCTCGGTCCTCGCCGACGGATCCAAGGTCCGGTTGGGAACACACCGGTGGTCACGACCCGATTCCGGTAATCCGCGATTGGATCAATTGGCATCCGAAGTCGGATCCGTTCTGTGGGCAAACCGGTCGGCCATCAAAAACCCACCCTGGCGAGGCGTCGCGCGCGGTTGTGGGTATCGGCTCGATGTGAGCGACCACGAAACCGTCAACCTCGCTCGCTTGCAATCGGGGGCAGAAGGGACCTTGGCCGTTCTCACCGAGCTCCTGTTGCAAGTGCAACCGATGCCAGAGGCCCGTGGCGTCGTACTCCTTTTCTTTGACCGATTGGAGTTGGCCGTCAAAGCCGCCTCCGAAGCGAGACGGGATAAAGTCGCTGCGTGCGATTTGATGGACCGTCGCTTGATCGAAATCGCCCGAGACTTGGACCCCCGTTATGCATCGATGCTCCCCAGGGGCGCCGAGGCACTGCTGCTAATCGAACATCAGGGCGACGATGCCCACGAAGTACGGAACAAACTAACGAGCCTTGCGCAACGGATTAGTCGGCGCGCCCCGAATACGATTACCTCACGCATCATCCTCGATGACAACGAACGGGATTTTATATGGAAGCTGAGCCGCCGGGTCATCCCCAGGCTCTATCGTCTGAAGAGCTTGGCGCGTCCCCTTCCATTCGTCGAAGACCTTGCCGTCCCACCCGATCGACTGCCTGAGTTTGTCGTCGACGTTCAGAACACTCTCAAGGCGGAGCGGGTGACCGGGGCCCTCTTCGCGCACGCCGCCCACGGACACTTGCACCTCCGTCCGTTCCTCGATCCCAATTCCCCCGACGATGTCCTTCGGATGCAACGGATCGCGGACCGATTGGTCGAGAAAGTCCTCGAGTATCGCGGCGTGATTTCCGGGGAACATGCCGTGGGACTCAGCCGAAGCTATTACCTTCGTCAACAGCTAGGGGAACTCTACCCGGTTTGCCGGCAGGTCAAGGAACTGTTTGATCCCAACGGAATCCTCAATCCAGGCAAACTCATCACCGATTCAGCACAGAAAATCACCGATAACTTACGAGGCTCGGCCGCGCAGAGCGTCCCCTCCTTGGAACCGGGACCTTCCGAACACAACAGTGCACCGAATCCCAATGCAGATTCCGATTCCACTTCGGAGTCGGTCGCCAAACGCCCTCCCTTTCTCCCGATATTGCGATGGGGAACGGAGAGCGAATCGATTCAGGAAGTAGCCGACTCGTGCAACGGTTGTGGTCGGTGCCGGACTACCGCACCCAGCGAGAGAATGTGCCCCATGTTTCGCGCGACGCGGAGCGAAGAGGCATCCCCGCGATCCAAAGCGAACTTGGTCCGTGGCTTATTGACCGGCAATATCCAATCCACGGCCCTCGAAGGGGACGAGCTGCGCGGAATCGCCGATCTTTGCTTCCACTGCCATCAATGCAGGATCGAATGCCCCGCATCGGTCGACATTCCCAAGTTAGTGCTGGAGCTCAAATCGCAATACACCGCGATTAGCGGCCTTCGTTGGAGCGATCGGCTTCTATCTCGAATCGATTTATTGAGCTCCCTCGCGTCGAAACTACCCGTCCTGTCGAACTGGGCCCTCGAAAATGGGACAGCGCGTTGGCTTCTCGAAAAGGCCACCGGTATCGCACAAGGGAGACGCCTTCCCGTTTTTGCCAAGCAGCCGTTCTTGCGATGGGCCTCCAAGAATCGACTGACCCGACCCAATCGAGCAGGTGGCCGAAAGATTCTCTACCTCGTCGACCAGTATGCCAATTGGAACAACCCGCTCCTCGGAACGTCTTTGGTCGCAGTCATGCAGCATCAAAATGTCGAGGTCTACGTTCCTCCTTGGCAAACCGTGACCTGGATGACCCGCATCGCCATGGGGGATATCGAGCAAGTCCGAAAGTGGATCGGTCCTCAAATCCGCCAATTGGCCGAAGCCGTTCGGCAAGGCTACGAGATCGTGAGCACGGAACCCACCGCGATTCTCTGCCTCAAGAACGAATACGTCAGCATTCTCGACAACGACGATGCGAGACTCGTCGCCAGCCACGCATGGGAAGCGGGCCAGTACCTCTGGCAACTTCATCAACGCAACGAATTGGAACTCGATTTCAAACCGCTCACAGCGTCGATCCTGTATCATACCCCCTGCCACCTGAAAGCGATCGATCCGGAACACTCCGGCCTCCGTTTACTCGACCTCATTCCCGGGGTCACGGTGACCAATGCCAATGCTGGTTGCAGCGGCATGGCAGGCACCTACGGTATGCGGCGTCAGACCTATCGAACCTCTCTTCGCGTCGGATGGAACTTGATCAGCACGACCCAGGCATCCAACGCGCAGCTCGGGAGCACCGAGTGCGCAGCCTGCAAACTGCAAATGGAACAAGGGACCGATAAACCGACCATCCACCCGATTGCACTGATGGCTTATGCGTATGGCAAGATGCCCGAAGTGAAACAGTGGATACAACGTCGCAACGAAGGCCTCTCGGTTCTCTAACCTTCGTACGAACAAAATGCTGCACCATGGAACATGAACCGTCGCGATCGCCTCACCCTCCCCTCCCCTCCCCTGCCCCGCTGGCCGGAGCCACACTTCGAAGGGATCTCGGGCTCTGGATGGCGATCGCGGTGGTGATCGGTAACACAATCGGTTCAGGGATCTTTGTCAAACCGGGTAGGATCGCAGCCGACGCTGGCTCCTTTCCGCTCATCATCTCCATCTGGCTCATCGGCGCAGCCCTCTGTATTCTCGGCGGATTCTGCTTGGCCGAACTCTCGTCCATGCATCCCCAAGCAGGCGGCATTTATGTCTATCTCAAACAGGCCTACGGGCGGTGGGTCGCATTTTTGTTTGGGTGGCAGGAGTTTCTCTTCGCTCGCCCTGCATCCACTGGCGCTCTGGCCGTTGTCTGCGTGGCATCCATCGCGCATTGCGGCGGCTGGAATGTGGATATTTTCACGTCTGTCGTCGCTGCGATCGCGATCGTTGGCTCGTTGACCGTCGTCAATATCGTCGGAGTCCTCTGGGGAGGATGGACACAGGCCATCACAACCATCGTCAAATGTGGAATGGTGCTCGCCATCGCCCTCTCCCCTTGGTTGTTCGAAATCTTTGGTTTCGATGTTGCGCAACTCTCGAACTATTCGCAAAAAGTAACCCCGCAGCGCGAAGGGTTTGCAGCCCAAGCCGCCGCGGTCTTGCTCGCCGTCATGTGGGCCTTCAATGGATGGGAGGGAGTGGTGCCGGTGGCGGAAGAAGTCCGAGATCCAGGGAGAAATATCCCGCGAGCACTCATCGGCGGAATCGGATTGCTCGGGCTCCTCTACATATCGGCGGTTGCCGCTTACCATGCGGTGGTTCCAATCGAAGTCATGGCTCAGCCGGAAAATCGGGAGCATGTCGCGGAGATCGTTGTCGCCAAACTTTTCGGCCCCTTGGGAGGCCAATTGATGTCGCTGGGAATCGTGATCAGCACCCTCGGCACCATCAACAGCAATTTGCTCACATCTCCTAGAGTCACCTACGCCATGGGACGCGATGGCATGTTGAGCGATCGATTCGGACGGCTGCACGCAAGGTTTCGCACTCCGGTGCTAGCCATTGTTGCGCAAGCCATCATGGCTGCCGTTTTGATCGTGATTTCAGCCCTCTCGATTCGCTTTAGCGAGACCTTTCGCGACTACAGCATCTTCGATTTGCTAACGAATTGCATCGTGTTCGCTGCGAGTATCTTCTACGCCTTAGCCGTCGCTGCCGTGTTGGTCCTGAGACGCACCCAACCCGACCATCCACGCCCCTTTCGGACCCCTGGATATCCGTGGGTTCCCATCGTCTATCTCGTCGCCTATTCCTGGTTCATCGGCAGCATTTTTATGGGAAATCCACAAGAGGCAGTGATCGGATGCGTCTTGATCCTCCTCGGATTGCCCCTCTATTGGTACCAATCCCGCCGCTCCTCGGCGTGATGGGCCGCTGGGCAATTTGACGGGCGGATCGTCTTCTTCGCCCGCTTCGCTCTCGTGCAGAACCAACGGGATTCTGTACCAACTGGATGCTGGGGGATTCGATCGAGTATACTAGGATTCCCGTGCACTTGGCCCCCCTCCCCTCCCCTGCTCTCCCCCTGGCATGCTCATGTTGTCCCGCCGAACGTTACTGCAGCAGTCCGCGTGTGGATTCGGCGCCTGCGCGATGGCTTCTTTGCTGGCAGAGTGGAATCGGGCTCAAGCCGGTTCGCAGCCCCTTTTTGGGACGGGTGGATCGGGATTGCATCATCCCGCCAAAGCGAAACGGGTGATCTTCCTATTCATGCAGGGAGGAGTTAGCCAAGTCGATTCGTTCGATTACAAGCCATTGCTTGACAAGCGGGACGGGGAACTGATCGGCTTCGACGATCCACGCGAGTTCGCGAATTCGGGGACGCTCGGTTCGAAGCAAAGGATCATGAAGTCCCTTTGGCCGTTTCGTCAGCGAGGGGAGTCGGGACGCTGGACCTCCGATCTTTTCCCGGGCATGTCGGAACACGTCGACAAGATGACATTTATCCACAGCATGAATACCGAGGGGGTGGCCCATGGACCTGCGACCCTCTTCCTTCACTGCGGCGCGTTGAATTTCATTCGCCCCTCCATGGGTTCCTGGATCGACTACGCCATCGGCAGTGAAAACGAAAATCTTCCCGGCTTCGTTTCCATTTCCCCGTCGATTGGAAATGGTGGTCCGCGAAACTACGGAAGCGCTTTTTTGCCGGCTCGCCATCAAGGCACCGCGATTGGGAAAGCGGGACGGGACGAATTAGAAATCGAACACTTGAAGAGCCCTGCCCGCTCGAGCACGCAGCTTCAACGCGCCGACCTGGATCGGTTGCAACAGCTCAATCAACTCCAGCGTCAGAGACACAATCCATCTGAAAGCGAGCTTGACGCCCTGATCCACTCCTACGAACTCGCTTGGCAAATGCAGTCGATCGCCCCCGAGATTTTGGACCTGGAAAAGGAAACCGAGGAGACCCATCGACTCTACGGAATGGACGATCCGGCGACAGCGCCCTTTGGCAAGAAATGCTTGCTCGCTCGCCGTCTATGCGAATCCGGGGTCCGATTTATCCAAGTCAACTACGGGGACAACACCGCCAATCCAGCTTGGGATCAACACAGCAACATGCCCAAACACTTGGACCACGCTCGAGCCGTCGATCGTCCGATCGCTGGCTTGCTCGAGGATCTGGAACGGCGCGGGCTGCTCGAAGACACGTTGGTTTGGTGGGGAAGCGAATTCGGTCGAGCCCCCTACGCTCAAAAAAATGGAACAGGCCGCGATCACAACCCGGGTGGATTCACCATGTGGTTGGCGGGGGCGGGGACCAAGCCCGGATTTGCGTATGGCGAAACCGATGAGTTCGGACAGTTGGCGATCCAGAACAAAGTCCACATGCACGACCTTCATGCCACCCTGCTCCACGTTCTCGGGATCGATCATGAACGTCTTACTTTCCGACATGCCGGCCGCGACTTCCGATTGACCGACGTCTACGGACGCGTCGTGCGTGATATCTTGACTTAACCACAGCGTTCGATTATCTCACCTTAAGAACGGCACAGCACCTCACATTGCCCCCTTCCTTCGCGTCAGGGCGTTCATCCCGTCCTTGGAATTCCCGCGAGAACCATTGGGCAATACGGATTGTCTTGCATGCTGCGGGGAGGATCCATCCTCGTTTTGCCCTTCCGCGAAGCCCGCATTTTTGTACACTTTTCCTAAGATTTTGGTGAAAAGTGCCGCCTCACCCCTCCCCTTTGGAGGCAGAACAGCCGAGGCGGGCTGTTTTTTGTTCCTTTGCTGTGCTCTTGGAAGCGGAGAGCGCACAACGCTGAGTGAAGTATGGATCTAGCAAAACTACGTAACATTGGTATCAGTGCCCACATCGACTCCGGTAAGACCACCCTCAGCGAGCGAATTCTTTTCTACGCCGGTCGGATTCACAAGATCGAAGAGGTCAAGGGTGATGGTGACGGCGCGACGATGGACTTCATGGAACTGGAAAAAGAGCGTGGGATTACGATCACCAGCGCCGCGACCCAGCTTCAGTGGAAAGAGCACGTTATCAATTTGATCGACACCCCGGGCCACGTGGACTTCACCATCGAAGTCGAGCGTTCCCTTCGCGTGCTCGATGGTGCGGTCTTGGTTCTCTGCTCGGTGGGTGGTGTGCAAAGCCAGTCCCTCACCGTGGATCGCCAGATGCGACGTTACGGCGTCCCCCGTTTGGCATTCATCAATAAGATGGACCGAACCGGGGCCGATGCGTATCGCGTTGCCCAAATGGTTCGCGACAAACTGAACGCGGACGCCATCATGATGCAAATCCCGATGGGTGCCGGTGAGACCTTCGACGGCGTTATCGACTTGGTCGGCATGAAGGCTTATTACTTCGACGGCAAAGACGGTGAAACGGTCCGGGAAGAAGAGATTCCCGCCGCGTTCCAGGACAAGGCTGCGGAAATGCGTCAAAAGATGCTGGAATCCCTTTCGATGTACAGCGACGAAATGATGGAGCTTCTCCTCAGCGAAGAAGAAGTCCCCAGCGAGCTCGTTTACAAGGTCTGCAAAGAAGCAACCCAACAACAACGCATCACCCCCGTCTTCTGCGGCAGTGCCTACAAGAACAAAGGGGTTCAACTGCTCCTCGACGCCGTTCTTCGTTACTTGCCCAACCCGACCGAGCGCGACATCAAGGCTCGCAAGGTTGGCGACGAGACGATCAAGTTGGACTTGAAGCCCGATCCCGCCCTCCCGTTCGTCGGTATGGCGTTCAAGATCGTGGAAGATCCATTCGGTCAGCTCACGTTTATGCGTATCTACCAAGGAAAAATTTCAAAGGGTGAAATGTACGTCAACCAACGTACAAGCAAGAAAGAGCGATTTAGCCGTATCGTTCGGATGCACGCTGACAAACGAGAAGAAGTCGACTCGGCGGAAGCCGGCGATATCGTCGCCATCATGGGTATCGATTGCGCGAGCGGGGAAACCTACTCGAACGACCGCGATTACTGCACTTTGGAAAGTATGTACGTTCCCGAGCCTGTGATCAAAGTCGCCGTGACTCCCGCTAGTCGCGCCGATGCGGACAAGATGAGCAAGGCCCTGAACCGGTTCCGCAAAGAAGATCCGACGTTCCAAGTCTACAACGACGAAGAAACCAGCGAAACGATCATCTGCGGGATGGGTGAATTGCACCTTGACATTTACGTCGAACGCATGCGTCGCGAGTACAAAGTCGAAGTACAAGTAGGTGCACCGAAGGTTAGCTATCGCGAATCTCCCGGCATCAAACAGGACTTCAACTACAAGCACAAGAAGCAGACGGGTGGTTCCGGTCAGTTCGCTCACATTGTGGGCTCGCTGACTCCGATCGATCCAGAAGGGGAAACGACGTTCGTATTTGAAGATCACGTTACCGGTGGTCGGATTCCGAAGCAGTTCATTCCCCCCGTCGAAAAGGGATTCCGCGATTCGATGTACAAAGGGCCGCTCGCCGACTTCCCCGTTGTGGGCGTCAAGATCGACCTCAACGACGGTAGCTACCACGACGTGGACTCGAGCGAACGCGCGTTTTACATCGCCGCTTGCGATTGCTTCCGAGAAACCATGCGAGCTTCCCAGCCCGTCCTTCTCGAACCCATCATGCGATGCGACGTCGAATGCCCAGAACTGGATCAAGGTTCCGTGGTGGGTGACATCATCTCGCGACGTGGATTGGTTACCCAAACCGATACACGAGACCGGGTCTCCTACATTACCGCTGAAGTTCCTTTGGCAAATACCTTCGGTTATGCGACCGACCTTCGAAGCATGACCAAGGGTCAAGGAACCTTCTCCATGGAATTGGCCAAGTACGCTGCGGTTCCACGCAGCTTGCAAGACGACATCATCTCCGAACGCAAGAAGCAGCTCGCTGCTCGTGCTTAATAGAACGTTGTAATAACGTTTCCATACACTGAAAACGCTCCCGCGAAATCGGGAGCGTTTTTCATTTCATCGTTGCGTATTCACCGCTCCACACAATCCAATTTTTTCCCAATTTCTATCAAGGGAATGAGCGGTTTCGTAGCTCAATTTCGCATGTAATAGATAGCAGAATAGAACGCGTTGATCGTTCGATCGTATGGAGTCGTAGCAAGTCGCACAACCTTGCAGACCGGCACCAAACAGGAACACTCCACGTGCTGTTTTGCTAGCTCCCGCCCTGTTACCCGCAGCCCGTCGGATTCTCTCCAATGAGCCAACAACCCACCATCCAACTGAACCCAGAGTTGTTTCGAGCCGCGAGGCTCGAGCGAGGCCTGACCCAACGGGAGCTTGCGAATTTAGCCGGCTACTCCGAACGCGTCATTCGAAAAGCCGAAATGGGCGGCCGAATCCGCTACCAATTGGCTTGCGATATCGCCGAAGCCCTCTCGTCACCATCTCGCCCCGTGACGCTAGAACAGCTTTGCTTTTCCAATCTCGCGGTTGCCAAACGTTGGATGCAAACATTTGACGAGCACGGTGTGAATATGATGCAGCACCTGGGCCCCTTTCTTTCCAAGGATGTGGTCTTCGTTTGCGAGGGGAGCAAAGAAACGTTTCCCTTCAACGGGACTTGGCATGGCCTCGAGGGACACCAAGGCTGGCTCGATGCCTTTTTCGGGATCTTCGAGCGGGTGCAGGGAATCTCCCCTGTCTATCTCCAGGGAGATGGCATTGTGTCTGCCCGATGGAATGAGTTGGTGAAAATTGCGGGGGTCCTCTGCCCCCCAGTCCGCGTCTGCCTAAACTTTCACTTCGAAAACCAACTCATCGTCCGCATCGAAGACGATTACAACATCGAGGCGGGAGCCGAGTACAAAGAACGAATCCTGAACGAACTTCGGCGCGAGGATTCTCCTTCCTCATCCCCCAGCGATCGAGGTGTTGAGGATTCTCAGCAAGCCTCGATCCCTCTTTACCCTCCGCGTCAAGCCGGCTCTCTGCGCGGTGCCAAAGCGTAAAGGACGACTCCCAATCCGATAAAGAGAACTTGCACGGCACACCAAATCACTAGGTTCCTCATCAAGTCCCCTTCGAAGGCCCCATAGGCATGGAGCCCGATCCCCAACTGGTTGGTGCCGAACATCGACCAAGCGGTCACGACGTTTCCGAAGATAGCAAGGTTCGCGAATCCGAGCGCCCCGACCAACTTGTCCCAGCGCGCGTGCAGCAAAAGGGCATTCCAAAGGACAATCATCAACGCGCCGTTTTCCTTCGGATCCCAGCCCCAGAATCGGCCCCAACTATCATCGCCCCAAAGCCCACCAAGAACCGTTCCGACGAAGCTAAAGAACAATCCAAAACAAACCACGGCGTAACAAATCCGGTAAAGGATCGGAATCGAATCCCGCACCTTCACCGCCCAATTCGCTTGCGTCTTGTCCCCCGCCACCATCGCAAGACATTTCGCAATCACGATGACGATCCCAAAAATCCCCGCAAAGAACGTGGCGCTATAGCCGAGCGATACACTGATCACGTGCGTCGATAACCAGAACTGGGTATCGAGCACCGCGCGCAGTACGGGCATCGAGTCGCCGACATCGAGTCCATATGCGACCAACAGACTCAAATAACCGGAGATGGACGCGACGATCAAGGAAACGCCGATCGGGTATAGGATTTCCGCTGCAATGCAAAACAGGACCATCCCCCAACCGATAAATACCGCCGCCGAATAAAGGCTGACCACCGGTGGCCGCTCGGAAATATAAATCCGAGCTGCGATCCCATAGGTATGCAACACCAAGGTTGCGATACACATCCACAACGCAATCGTCCGCAGAGAAGCCGGCATAACCGCGTAACTTACCAACGCCAGAATCCCCACCATCAGATAGACGACCTGCGCGTTTCCAAACGCATTCATACTCTCATATTGATACTCATACTCCACCTTGTTGATGCGAAGCGTATCGGCCCCATATGCCTTGATAGCGGCCTCCCGAAACTCACCGACCAAGCGATTGATCTTCGACGCATCCTTTTTGTTTTCCGTATACGCACCGATGATCTCAAAGAATTTCAACACCGCGGCGATACCCGGGTTGTCATCCTTCGCTAACATCCCCGGGACCGCATCGAAAAACGCGACTCCAAACGTATCCCATCGTTTGGGTGGGGCCGGTTGCCCTTCTTCAACAACCTCCGTCTTGAGACTTGGTAAAATGGCAGGATTGTTATTGGCTCGCAAACGCTCCACGCCGGGAGCCATTCGATTCAGTTCGTCCTGAATCTTCGCTCCATCTCCGGTCGTCAAGCTGGGAGGTGCGATCCATCGATAGGAATCGATCAACGAGTCGACAAACGAAATCTTGTTGAGCACTTCCAGCAACTTCTCGTCTTCAAACGGAAGCTTCGTTCCCTCCTGCCGGCTTTGAATGATCTTCTGAATCCTCGGCCAAATGGCTTGCAATCCATCGACGATTTCATTGTAGGAATAGCGATTAGATTTTACGCGAGTGAGGTTCAAATCGGTGGTCACCGACGTGGCATCGATGCGAATCAGAGGATTCGTCCGTACCCAATCCTCATTCATCATGACGGCAAATAGCCATTGCTCCGCAGGGACTCGCTTTTCTTTTGGATCATAGGTATCCCCCTTGGACTTCTCGTCGCCGTTTTCCAAACGAACGAGGGCATACGGTTTGTTGGAAAGAATCTCCAACACCTCTGCACCAGCCGACGCTAGCGGCTTGATCCGTCCCCCGTAATGGACAGGGAGGGCTCCGATCGATTGGTAATCGATCTCCTGACGGTCAATGGGCTTGCGCATGGCGAGCGAGACAAAGAAAATTGCCATCAACAACGCAACCGAGCCGGCTAAAATCCCTTGCCGCATCGATCCCTTCGGACGTTTAGGAACCACCGATTCAGGGGTCACCGCCCCCCGTTCGTAACGCATCGCAAAGCGAGCAAAGGTTCCACCAAAGTGAACGAACATCCCAAGCCCGACAAGCACGCACGAAACGTAAGGGATAAGCCAGCCCGCATTCGTAACGACTTGAAGCACCGTTTGCTCCACACCGTACGGGCTATCGTTCTGAGAAATATAGCTCGACTGATAAAACGTCTCCCCACGGAAACGCATCGGACTGTTCATCCACACACGACCATCTTGCAAAACGTTTCCATCTTTGTCCCGAATCGTGATGTAAGACGAGTAGTCTTTGGGAATGGCCGAGTTGGTGTACTCCTCGAGAACAATGTCCTTCAAGGTAATACTGTAATCCTTGTAGTTGCGGCGGAAGATCATGCCGATGTCATATTTCTTCGATGCAACCTCCACTGAATCATAGGATGGTCGCATCGCGATTTGATCATCGCTAAACCACTGGCTCACTGCGTAGCGTCCGATCTCCGTCCCATTCTCCTTCGCCAGCAGCGTGACATAGGCGGACGCGACGTTAGAACGGTCGGAGGTGCCCCCTACCTTGGGCTCTTCAATCAAGTCCCATGATTCGACCAAGCCCTTCATCTTGGCCTCGACAGAATCCTCAGCCGGCTTACCGGACCGACGACGAATCATCGAATTCTCCATCCAACGATCCACACGAATCTCAAACGGCAATCCATCCGCAGTGAGGGGCTTGCCCGTCGCGGCGGCACTGGAGAGCATGCGGTGGTCAAACGCGACCACTCGGTCGGTGTCATCAGGGCTTCGGTCGATCACGACCAACTCCACGACGTCGACTTCGACAGCAGCTGATGTCCTTTGACCTTCTGCCAAGGAAACGCGTTCTTCGGTCTGAGCATCGCCGAAGACGAATTGACCGACCATCAACAAGCCGACTCCCAAGTGAACGAGGACGTTGCCACCTCGGTGCCCGAACAAGAGAATGAGACCAACGAGGAGCACCACTCCCACACCAAGACTCTTGGCCAATTGCCACACAATTCGCAAACCTGGATCCGGGATGCGGAACGCGTCAAAAGTGAAGACGAGAAACAAACTGACCAGGGAGCAAACGGTGACTGCTGTGATCGCCGTGCCAAACATCACTTTTGTCTTTGGCGTCCATAGGATCAGCCAAGCCAACGATAGCAACGTCAGTAAGTGGGCAGAGACTTTGGTCCCTAACCAGATCGAGTCATAACTGAACGGCGGTTCCCCCTGCAGACCGTCCCCCAAGTGAGCGCCCACGATGACAACGCCCACCATGGCGAAGCCGAGCAGCGTCACGATCAAGCCGGCGATGAACCGTTTTCCCTTGGCGTGCATCGAGAATCGAGTCAGCTTTGCCGCGAACAAATTGATGAGTAATACCAAACCGATCGTGGCTCCACCTGGCATGGCAAACATTCCGGGCACCGGCTTTTCATGCGGAAAAACCGTTTGCGGAACAAAGACATCGAAGCTGACATACGCGATCCAACTGTTGAAGTAGTTTCGCTTGACGTCGACGATCGTCTCTTGGTCTTGCGCTAAAGTCCCGATCAACAGCATCAACGTGCCGAGCCCGAACATGGCCACGGCAATCTTCAACGAACCGAGAGCCTTCATCCCTTTCCAAAAGAGGCTATGGATGTCCACGGCCCCAGTGGCGGTACGGCTCTGTGCAAACTTTTCATTCGTAATCGTTGCCATATTCAGACTACTCCCAGCGCATCGAATCGATGAAACGCAGCAGGTTGGATTTTTGTTGTTCAGCCAGTTGGGTTGTGGATCGGAGCTTTACGAACATGGAGGTGGGAAACCCCTCCATGGGGATGACCGCGATGGTCAAACAGAGTCCGGACTTTTCATCGTTTGCCCGGATCGCATAGAGCTTTGCCTTCCGATTGCCAGCCGGAATGGTCTCTGCCTGGGAAACAATTTGCTCTGCTTTCGGACCTAGCACCGATGGATCGTCCGTTTTGAGAATTTGCTCCGACCACATCTTGGAATTCTCAATCGGGTTATCAACCGCTTGGCTGATCACGAGTTCACCATCCTCCCCTAACTCGCCACCCGGGACGCGAAAGGTCGCGATTCGGAATGCGCGATCGGGCTGTTTCTCCCAACCCTCAGGTAGCTCGTATCGCAGGGTGCTCGGATCGAACGCTTTCGTTTCCGTCGTCGATCCATGGTCCGCGGGCAAACTGCTAGCAGGCAAACCGCCGGCGGGCAAGGTGGTTTCGGTCTGGGGATTTCCTGCAGTGGTAGCGTTGGAGGCGTCAGGAGCGGACGCAGGTTTCGATGTATCCCCTTTGGCCATCGACCCGTTCTTGTCAAAGATATAAGCCGGGATTTTCGAACCCTCGCGAGGAATGGGCTGAATCGAAGCCATCAATTCTTCCAAACTTTGGTTCTCTTGAGCGACTTGTCCGTTCCATCGGTTCAGCTGCATCAACAAGTAATCTGGCCAAGCAGACTCTTCGGCGGGGGCAGCGAGTTTGGAGATGGTCATGATCGCAGGTTTTTCTTCGCCTGCGACGGGGATTGCCACTTTCGCTTCGGCGAACGCGTCGCCGGGCATCATCTTCCACCCAGCCGGCAAATCCAAAACGGGCGTGCCCGATTCTGGGTCGGTCTTGAACTCGGCAACGATCTTGGGGAAAGCCTGACGTATGCCGTCAATTCGAGCGATCGTATCGGTGATCTTGAGGAAGTAGCCCGCTCCGTTCAGTGGAAAGATCGCCCCTAGAATTCGCTTCTCCTCCATGGGTATCGAGCTCCCCCCCATCATGGGAGGCATGCCACCCGAGGAGGCTAAACCACCTCCTCCGCCCGGCATTCGGGGTGGCTGAACCACGAACTCCGTGTCATTTTTGGGGGCTTGATAGACTCTCGGTTCGCTTGGTGGTGTGCATCCGATAAGGAAGCAGAACCCAGCCGCGAAGCAAACCTGGCTAAACAGGTGGAGGGGACAAGGTTTCAAGTTGATAGCAACTCAGCGTTAAAGGAAGCCGCAAAGGATGGAATTGCAAGCGTTTGCGCACTGGGGGAGGGAGGGAAGCCGAACGGCGCTAGACGGAAGGAGGGAACTGGGATGATCCGAACTTTGTCCGACGGTCGACGATTCCCAGGTATTATAGTGGAGCTGGGGTCGAACGCCATGCGGAGTTGACGGGCAGTTCCGAGGGGACCGGCCGCACAGGATCCGTTCGCACCGGCTGGCGGGTTCAGAAAAGCCCTTTGAAATGCGAAAACACAGGTGTTGCGAACTCCCTCGAGATGGGGGATAACCTTCGCAGAACTGCTCGCGACGCATTGTCGCGGCCCTGCTGGCCACGACACTTCCCCTCGAACCACCTCCGATTGCCGTGACATTCACCCGCCAAAGCATCGAGTTTCCGGGAGAAATGATTCTGTTAGGAACGGGAACGAGTGTAGGGGTACCTGCCATCGGCTGCGGCTGTTCTGTGTGCCTCAGCAAAGACCCTCGCAATAACCGCACCCGGAGCAGTGCAATTGTGGGCCTGCCAGGTGGCAACCTTTTGATCGACACCGCACCCGATCTTCGGCAGCAATTGCTTCGGGAGGGTATCGGCATCGTTCACAGCGTTCTCTACACCCACGAGCACGCGGACCACCTTCACGGCATGGATGACATTCGCCTCTTTCCCTTCATGATCGGGGGCCCGGTCCCGGTCTACGCTTCCAAGCAGGTTCAGGACCGAATCGTTCGTGTGTTTGACTACGCTTTCCACAAACGAGAGCCAACACACGCCGGCGCAGCACCTCAACTGGATTTGGTCACGATCGACGATGAGCCATTTGATGTCCTCGGAGCCAGGATCCAGCCCATCCCCTTGATCCACGGCCCCTATTGCAACGTTTATGGATTTCGAATCGGAAACGTCGCCTATTGCACCGACACCAACCGAATTGAGCCATCGAGCATGGAACTCCTTCGAGACCTCGATACCCTCGTCTTGGATGCGCTCCGCTTCACTCCGCACCCCACCCACTTCTCGATCGAAGAAGCCCTGCATGTCATTGAATTGCTCCGTCCCAAAAACACGTACTTGACCCATCTCTCGCACGAAGTCGAATACGAACGGGTCAGCGCCCAGCTTCCGGAACACGTTCATCTGTCCTACGACGGATTGCGGATTCCATTAACATGAGCGCCCCGAATACCCCACTCCCCATTGGACTCCCTTTTGGATTGGAATCGCTCGGTGACCGAGTCATCGCGGCTTGGCAGCAACTCCAATCGGAGGCCGCTGAGAGCAAGGGAAACAGCAATCACTGGACCGGCAAGCTTTCCGATTCGGCTCTGTCGACGGCGACTGCGATCAGTGCGCTGTCGATGGTTCTGCGAGATGGCACCACCCCGCATCACGAAGCACTGCCGACGCTCATCGAGAAGGGATCGAATTGGCTGGCTCGAGCCCAGAACGCCGATGGGGGCTTCGGTGATACCGATCGTTCGCTTTCGAACATCGCCACCACGCTCCTGGTCATTGGAGCTTGGGAGATCGCCGGCCACCGCGAGCGACATGCGGATGCTATCCAGAGGGCTTGGTCGTTTGTCGACAAACAGGGTCGTTGGGATGGACTCCGCCGTCGTTACGGTAAAGACAAAACCTTTGTCGTCCCGATCATGATGAACTGCGCTTTGGCTGGTCTCATTTCGTGGAAGGAGATCCCGACTCTTCCCTTTGAAGCAGCTGCTCTCCCGCAGTCTTGGTACCGATTCGCAAAGATGCCGGTGGTTAGTTACGCCGTCCCTGCCTTGGTCGCCATCGGCCAAGCACAATGGCATCACAATCCACCAGCCAATCCTCTCATGCGGAGCATGCGCGGCGCGTTGCGAGGCCGAACGCTGCGAGTGCTCGCAACGATGCAGCCTGAAAGCGGCGGCTATTTGGAAGCCACTCCCTTGACCAGCTTTGTCCTGATGAGCTTGGCTTCTATTGGTTTGGTGCAACATTCTGTTTCGCAAAACGCAGTTCGCTTCCTTGTCGATTCTGCCATGGCAGACGGAGCATGGCCCATCGACACGAACTTGGCAACTTGGGTTACCTCGTTGACCATGCGTTCCTACTATTCTCCTCGCCCTGCGATGGGACCGAATGGTCAGGAGGAAGGAAAGCAAGCCCAATGGGACGCAACCATCGATTGGCTTTTGAGCTGCCAACACACCAAACGCCATCCCTTTACCGGCGCCGAGCCTGGAGGTTGGGGATGGACCGATTTGAGCGGCTCGGTTCCTGATAGCGACGATACCCCAGCGGCTTTGCTGGCACTCGCGCAGTACACGCGCGCCCTTCAACGCAGAACCGCGATGCAGCAAGCCTCGGAGAGCGATCGCCTCGCTCGGGTGCTCCAAGCCGGCCAGTTGGGCTGTACCTGGCTCCTTCGACTGCAAAACAGCGATGGGGGTTGGCCGACATTCTGTCGAGGCTGGGGGACCCTCCCCTTTGATCGGAGTGGAACCGATTTGACCGCCCATGCGTTGCGGGCCCTCCACGCTTGGAGGCCACGATTGATGGGCTCGATGCGAGCCCAATCCGATCGAGCAGTGGCAAAAGGGTGGCGTTATCTAGAGAAAAACCAACATCGCGATGGGTGTTGGCTTCCGTTGTGGTTTGGCAATCAAGATCGCGCGGAGGAAGACAATCCGTTTTACGGAACCGCTCGAGTCCTCTTAGCGTATGGCGAGTGTGGTGATACGTCACACCCGAGCGCCCAACGAGCGATCTCCTTTCTGAAACAGCAGCAGAATGCAGATGGCTCTTGGGGGGGCGGGCCCTCGATTCGCTACCCGTCCTCAATCGCTGAACCCAATGATTTCACTGGTACGATCGAAGAAACTGCGGTCGTATTGGAGGGAATCATGGCCAGCGGTGGAAAAAGGGCTGCCGCTGACTCTATAATGAGAGGCCTCGTATGGTTATGTGACGCTTTGGAGCGCCAGCATCATCACACGAGCCAACCGATCGGTTTCTATTTCGCGAAACTGTGGTACCACGAAAAACACTATCCTCTCGCGTTCTCGCTAGCCGCACTGAGAAAAGGACTTGAGTTTTGTCAACGATAACACCGATTGCCGATTCGAGCGCCGCCCCACCTGACTTGTCAGGGACGGTCAACGCAACTGTCAGCGAGAGCCCCAAAGCAGACAAGAAAACACGACGCAAAACGAGCCATTTAAAGCTCGTACCTGAAACCAAGGAACTTCGAGCGTTCCTTCGGGACAAATGCCGCGAGGTTGCGGCCAGACTGAACAAGGATCTTCCTCCGACCAAAGACGAACTTGAGCTGATTGCGCGTCGAATGCTGGACGAAGCGGGCCAACCAGAAGGATATCTTGGCTGGGCGATGGTCATCCTCTCGAGCGAGTTCTTTCGCAACGCCGTCGCCTCCATTCCACCTAGCCGCCGACTGTTTTTGCTCCCCCATTGCTTGAAGCACGCCGAAGGCTGCCCGGCCGACTACGACGAATTCGGCATGGACTGCAAAAAGTGTGGAGCTTGCAGCATCGCCGACTTCCGAACCAAAGCGGAAGAGATGGGCTATAAAGTCCTTGTCGCCGAAGGATCCCCGGTGGTCATGAAGATCATCGTAAGCGGCTATGTGGATTCCATCGTGGGCGTTGCTTGTCTGAATGTTCTCGAAAAGGCTATCGATAAGATCCTTCTCGCGGGTATCCCCTGCATGGCTGTACCTCTTCTTTCCAGCGACTGCCGAAACACCAGCGTCGACGAAGATTGGGTTCAGGAAATGATCCTCACCCAAGGACCCGCGATGGAATCGCAGACGCGGTCCTACGTTCACTTGATGCGCGCGGCAAGCGATCTCTTCTCGCAACCCAAACTCAACGAGCTGGTAGGCCGGCAACGGAGCCAAGTGCAACTCGATCCCAACTGCGACGCCCCTCTCGCAGGCATGGATCCCATCGCCGCCACCGAAGCGCTTTCAACCGATTTCCTCGCGAGAGGTGGTAAGTACTCCCGCCCCTTTATTACATTGGCTGCCTACGATGCAATGACCGGCGGACAAGCGACCACGTCTGCGGGACCTCGAATCGTCGAACAGTTCAGCAAAGGTGTCCAATGCGCCGCGATGAGTATCGAGTGCTTTCACAAAGCATCGTTGGTCCACGACGATATCGAGGATAACGACTCCTATCGGTACGGCATGCCCGCCATGCACCAACAGTTTGGACTCTCGACCGCGATCAACGTCGGGGATTACATGATCGGGCTCGGCTATCGCTTGATCGGGCGAGAGACCCAGTCGATCGGCGCTGAAGCAGCCGCTGACATTCTGAACTGCCTCTCATCGGCCCACATGCGATTGGCGGAGGGGCAAGGCGCCGAGCTCCTATGGCGAGATGGCACCGACAAACGCTTGGCTCCCCTCGATGCGCTGAAAATCTACGCGTTGAAAACGGCTCCAGCCTTCGAAGCAGCACTCTACACCGGTATCCGATTGGCAACCGACGCGACCCCCTACGCTGAAGCTGTCAAACTTTTTGCACGCAATATCGGCGTCGCATTCCAAATCATCAACGACCTCCAAGATTGGCACGGCGACGATCACAACAAACTGGCCGCTGCGGGGGATATCCTCGGAGGACGCCCAACGGTCTTGCTCGCCCTCGCGCTGCAATCGCTCGCACCTACCGATCAACAAAAACTGCTGGATGCTATGAGTGGAGACGACACCATGTCCGACTCCTATCGCATCGCAACCGCTCGCGAATTGCTCGAAAAAGGACGGGTCTTCGAGCAAGCTGAAAAGCTCATCGAAAAACACCGCGAACGAGCACTCGACGCTGCCCAAAGTATCGAACTCGAATCCCTCCGCCGATTGATGCTCTACCTCATCGACACAGTTCTCGATCAATCTGGTCTTCAATCCTCTCCCGCCATACACTCCCCCCAACCTCCCGCCGAAATCCAAACCTACCAAATCGGGATTGCACCCGCTCGATGAACGATTCGGAAAACAACAACCATCGCGAGACGTGCGTCGACGCACCGTCGATGATCTCTATTTACTATGGAGATCTCAACGATCTCGCACAATGCACCAGCGTCGCCGCGGAACAAGTCCCTGCACCGTACCGTGAATTGCTCGCGCATACAAATCACATGACGGTCACGGTCGAAGAACATCATGGCGATTCGGTGGATGTGCAAGTCCTCCAATCGCACTCCTCGGGCCATCACTATTGCCGTGAGATCCTCCTCCTTGCCCAAAAGAGTCGCTTGGTCGTTCAGTACGGTATCGTTCGCTTGAACACAAGCTATCTGCCTGACGCGCCCCGAAATGAAATCCTCGCCCAAGCCAAACCGCTGGGACGGGTCCTCATCGAACACGATGTGCTTCGAAAAATCGAACTATTCGATCTCCTGCGCGTCACCTGCGGTCCCCGACTGGCGTACCTCTTCGGCGTCCCCGTCGGCACCATCACCTACGGCAGAACAGCTATGCTTTATTGCAACCACGATCCAGCGATCGAATTGCTCGAAATTGTCCGCCCTGCAACGACCACAGCGCAAGCCGCTCCATGACGGACCGACCGGGCGGGGCGATCTCGAATTCACGCGTCTCCTTGGATCTCCTCCCCCTCCCAGGTAAACATGTCTGCAAACATGGCTGTAAACACGACACTCGCGCGCTCTCGTCCCGATACGGCAACTTGGACGGGGATCCATCTCGTAGCATGGCTTCGCCACGTGTCGAGCGCACTGCTTTTCCCATTGCTCGCCTTCGGCTTCCCACTCGAGGGTCAATCGCAATCCCCGTTCGAACGAAAGACCAAAGTCTCGGTGGAGGGAAGCAAATTCCTGATCAACGGTCGTCCCACGTACGAAAACCGAACGTGGGGCGGGATTCCCATCGAAGGACTGCTTCTCAATAGCCGCATGGTCCAAGCTACCTTTGATGACCGCAATCCAGAAACCGTTGAACGATGGGCCTACCCGGATACCAAGGTCTGGGATGCGGATCGCAATACGCGCGAATTCATCTCGCAAATGCAAACTTGGCGCGACCACGGTCTGCTCGCCATCACGATCAACCTGCAAGGTGGCAGCCCAGAGGGATACTCCAAAACTCAGCCATGGCACAACTCGGCCATCCGGGCCGACGGTTCGCTCGACCCACCCTTTATGGCCCGAACCGAAGCCGTGCTCGACGAAGCTGACCGAGTGGGAATGGTGGTCATCCTCGGATTGTTTTACTTTGGACAAGACGAACGGATTCAAGACGAACAGGCGGTCATGCGTGCCGTCGATGCAACGTGCGACTGGCTACTCGAACGCCGCTACAACCATGTTCTGATCGAGATCAACAATGAATGCAATGTGCGGTACGACCACCCCGTCTTGCAGCCAGACCGCGTCCACGAGCTGATCGCTCGAATGCAAGAACGTTCGGAATCGAAGGAAAATCGGCTCCTCGTCAGCACCAGCTATGGTGGTGGCACCATTCCCAAACCGAATGTCGTCGCGATCTCCGACTTCGTTCTACTCCATGGGAATGGGGTCTCCGACCCTCGCCGCATTGGAGAAATGGTTCGCCAGACCAAGCAAGTAGCCGGGTATCGCGGTCAACCCATCCTCTTCAATGAAGATGACCACTTTGAGTTCGACAAACCCTCTAACAACTTTGTCGAATCCCTCCGCAACGGCGCTTCATGGGGATATTTCGACTTTCGAATGAAGGAGGAGTCCTTCGACGACGGATACCAATCAGTACCTGTGAACTGGAGTATTTCCAGCTCAAGAAAACAGAGTTTCTTTCGCATTCTTCGTGAGATCACCGGCGAGGTTCCCAAGAAGGATTCTCCTCGCTAACACAATCCTCAAAAACAGCGTGCACCCCATCGACAGACACCCACGAAACCTGTCGCTGCACCGTAGTGAACGGATGCACGCCGTTGTTCGATGATGCAGAACTAGTCGAGACATGGCTCAATGGTTTTTGAAGCCTCGCGACTACTTGCTCCAATTCGTCTTCGGAACCAAACGCCTCCAAGCATTGCAGTACCAAGCAAGAAAGCGGAACTTGGCTCTGGCACCGCCGCTACCGTACCGTTCAGCACAATTCCGCCATAGTCTGCGTGGTTGACCAACCTCCAAGTACCGGCCGAGGATTCGGAGGCAAACCCATAGATCCGTATATCCACGGCGTCGGTCACACCCGAGAGTCCCGTGAGAGCGATGGAATGGTTTCGCAGAGCGTCGCTATCGGGCATCACGAATGAATATTGTGAAGTAAAGGTAGAGAACTGATCCAGGCTCGTCCTGACTTGAAACTCTCTTATCCCGCTCAAGGAGCGGCGTTCACCAAAAACAAGCTCTTGGGCATTCAATGCGAAACCGGGAGCCGCCGTGACGGTGAACTGAAAGTAGTCGCTCAAGTCGATCGAAGGCATGGTGGTAAAGCCGCTTGCGTTGATCGATCCGATTCCTGATGACGCATTGATACCAGGTCCGCGCACCAGAGAAGTTGCGAAAACATTCGGTGCAACTGCGGGCAATGTAGACGCTTGATTGCCCGGTTGTGAACTTACATCAAAAGTAACAATACCCGCAGTTCCTACCTGCGAACTGAAAAAGAACCAGACCACCACGGCAAACATACCAAGACTAACTGCATAGACTCGTTTCATCGCAATACTCCATGTGACATATATGTGACATATCTGGTTGAACCGGTCCGTACGACAGGGCCAACAGGAATCGAAACGACGATGAAAGAAGCACACCGATCACGGACGAAGGCGAAAAGCGAACCTAGTTAGGTGCTAACCTTCGGGGAGCATCCAAGTCGTGCAACGAGAGCGTTCACAACATGCACGTTCACATCGTGCGCGGCAGAAACCGCAACAGAAAAGGGCGTGGACATTTCCAGTTCCTCATGGAGATCGGGCGTACAACTCACATGTCAACTCTTTACACCATACAATATCCCCCAGCGGAGATGCCACCATCTGGCACACGATTTTTCAAAAAACACGGAGAATACTTCGCATGTGTAATGTGCTGAAGTCGATCTGTTGTCCCCCATGTCGATCTGTTGTCCTCAACAGATCTGCGCTGCCGCATACATCGCGCCAGCTAAGAAACCTTTCCCACGTTCCTGCCTTCAGACGGCGTTTGAGGGAGGCGATACCCGCGAGAGCAATGCAAATCGAGCGGTCGTTCGTTTGAGCAAAGGATCCTGAAAGGATCAAAGCTTGTAGCCGGGGGTTGAGCGCAAGCGATACCCCCCAGCTAATGGCTCAAGTCCTTTCAGGACAAAAAGAGGACGACTGTTCGATGGAACGCTTCTCAAGCTCTCGCAACTAAGACGTCTTGCCCCGTTTTCCAGCGTCTCCTTTGCCCTGCCCTCCCTGCCCTTCTCCACCTGCTCCCGGACCTCGCTTGCCCGCTCCTGGCCCACCCTCGCCTTGTCCGCCAAATCCTTGCCCTTGCTGGCCGCCCCCTGGTTGACCGAATCCCTGCGGGCCAAATCCCTGTTGACCGCCCGCACCGGGCCCAAACCCTTGAGGACCGCGTCCCATCTGCTGCAACGCTTGAAGCTGCATGGGTGACAGGATTTTGGCAAGCTCCGCATCCACGGTCGCTTGTAGCTTGGCAATTGCCGCTCTTTGTTCAGGCGTGGCCTGAAGCTGGTCGATCAAGGGATCGGGAAGAATGATGCCGGGCCGCATCATGAACCCCATGCCCCTCCCCTGCCCTTGCCCGCCGGCAGCAAAGCCCCCGCCGATTCCCTGACCACCCGCGCCTTGGCCACGTGGACCCGCACCACCTTGCCCCCGCGGGCCACCAGCGCCGGAACCTGGATTGGATGTGTTCCCCAACTGCCCCTGAACAGCCTCCCCTCCCTTGCCACCTTGCCCCTTTTTCCCTCCCCCTCCCTCTCGAGGTGGTTGGGCCAACGATCCGGTCGCAATCATCCCGGCCATCGCGACTGCAAGTGTTGCTCGTTTCATAACTTTGTCTTTCCTTGGAGATGAGTCTCTGTCGCCGTTCACAACCGTACCGCATGATGGGCTTCGCAAGTTCGAACAGCTCGAATACTCCATTAGATCCGACGAGGGATGACAAAGTTACAAACTTTCTTCCCTTATTCGATACGAATCGGAGGATGATCGCTTCGCAATCGCTCAAGCCATCAATCGGAACATGCCATACCCCAGCCAGATCGCAACAAGCAATCCACTTGCTAAGGCAACCCCTCCCCATCGACGCGTCGCTTTCATTTGCCACCACATCGCAATACCGCTGATTCCCCAAAACACCATGACCGCCGCCATGACATCTACCACGATCGCCCACAGCCAACGCGTTCCGCCGTCCGGATGATAACCGTGTGCGGTATGCAATCGGAGCCAGAACTGACGCCACGAAACCGGACGTGCGACGGCGTTCTCAACAAGCTTCGTCGAAACCGAACCCGCCAATGCATCGTGCTTACACTCCCAACTCCTACCGTCTGCATCCACTTGAAAGATCAATGCGGGTAAAAACGAAACCCGGATGGATGACGCCTGCACGTCCAGCCCTGGATCTCGCTGATTGGCAATTTGTGCGACCTGCGCTTGAAGCATCTCCAGCAACCCCTCGTCCAATCGAAGAGGCTCTTGCTGGGGGGACAACTCCACACTTACCACCGGGCCCTCACTCGCGAGCGCCCTTTTTGCGGGAACTTCAAAGAAGGCCTTCACCGACGATTGAGCAGGACTCCCTTTGGGAGCAATGCGGAGAATCCCACTTTGGTTACCAGAAATGGGCAAGGAATAGCTATAGGTCAGCTCACCTCGGTCAAACGATGCGATCAATCCGCCGCCATCGAACCGCGGAGCTTTGATCGGGTCCAATCGAATGGCCCCAGCTTTATCGGCAAATCGATCATTGAGTCGCTTCACGATCGCTTTGGCACGCTCTTCCGGTATCCAATCCCGAGTCGCCCAGTCATTCGGCAGAAAGCTACGAGAAATAGATTCCACATCCACCGGCGAAAAATGAGCTGGATGATTGAATAAATAGGCCGTGATCCCGTAGAGAAACACCCAAGGAATCAATGCGAGTCCCAGATACAGGTGACTGCGTCTCAGCAGACGCAAAAGCAATTTGATCGTTCGATTGCGAACCATAGAAAAGCATGGACTTATTGGGTTGTTCGGAACCGCAGTCGATCAGATGCGACCAAGCCGTTGCAGCAGTTCCGTAAAACATTGCGATGCGTACCGCGTATCATACTCGTCATCCACGCGTACGACCCGTCCATCCTGAAATTGAAAATGGAGATTGACCCAAAACGCGGGCATCGGATGGGACTCGAAGAAGACTTGATCTTCATACCTCGCCACAATGCGATCGTCCGACTCCAAATATATTGGCTTTAAACTACACGGTGTCCGCGAGAAGATCCCAAAAAACCGGTCGAAGAACAATTGCAACCCTGCTCGCCCTCGCCAAACTCCCGCGAAAGGAACTTGCTCGCTATCCCCGGGACAATGCAACTCCACTGCCTCCGAGAATATCTCTCCACAATGTTGCATCATGGCAACTCCGTACCCATCGTACGCTTCGACAAATTCCATCGCCATCGTCAATTGATTCTGAACAAAATCATGCACATGAACTCGGCGTTCCGCCGTCGACAATGCCTCGGCTAAGTCGTGCAAGGTGCTAATGCGCAGGAATCCCCCTGCCTCTGCTTTTCGAATAGCCCGCTCCGAATAGCCGGACCGGGTCGCAAGTTCTAGTTGCGTCATTCCTGCAAGCTTCCGGAACTCGGCCAGCTTCCGTCCGTTGACAACCCACCCCGAACTGTTCATCGCCAAAGACTCACTCGTTGGTTATTCGAAGAATACGGTCGTTGTAACTATCCGTGATCCAAAGCTCTCCCGTCTTCGGATGAATCGATACACCATGCGGACGAGCAAGCTGACAACTCAGCGGCGCACCGCCCACTCCCCCATCTCCACGACTACCTGTTCCAGCAATCCGTTCCAAACGGTCGATTCGAGGATCGTATCGCAAAACCACATGGTTTTCCGCATCGGCGATCACCACACGATTCTCGTGATCGATACACAAATGCTTGGGCCCTGATAACCGAGCATCAGCACCCGACGTCGCCTCGAGCGTCACTCCCTTTTCACCCGAAGGATTGATCAAAGTTCGAATGCGCCCAAATGGGTCGACGACGCGTAACGCATTTCCATTCCTTTCCAGCACATAAACATTCCCGAAACGATCCGGCGCAGCTGCCCGTGGATCCACAAGCGGCGATTCGGTCGCGAGCGCCCCATCGTTCGGAATCCCTTTCCTTCCATTGCCAGCCACGACCTCCACTCCCCCATCTCGACAATCAATTCGCAAAACCTGCATCAAGTCTGCGACGAACAAGTAGCGACCGGTGAAGTCGATGGTCGCGCAGTAGGGGCCATTTCTCTTCGATTGCTCCAGCGGCACCGTGTACCCGACTAGACTATCCACGATCCCCACTCTGGGGTCAAAGGTTCGAATCCGACCATTCCAAGTATCCGCGATATAAAGCCGCCCCGAGGGAGCCATGCTCAAGTTATGCGGGCCCTGAAACTGAGCCTTCAAACCATCGCCACCATCCCCGGAAAACCCAGGTTCCAACTTGCCCGCTCGATGCCTGAGAACTCCATCCGGATCGATGCTCAATAAGCGATTACCGCCAGCCATCTCAATGACCCACGCTGTCCCGTCGGCTCCCCAATCCAAACCAAAGGGCTCGCGCAGCTTCGCTTCCTTCGCGGGAATGTCCACTTCGTCTCGTTTCCCCCCCGCCACCAGCTCGATCACCTGATTCTTACTCGGAACACTCGGCTGCACCTGTCTCCTCAAAACGCGGATCCGGTGGGTCTCGCTGTCACCGATCCATACGGAACCATCGTAATCGACAAAGATTCCGTGCAGCCTCGCCAGCCGGCACTGCATCGGATCGCCGTCGGGACCATCCCCTTTTTCCCCAGTCCCCGCGACCAACTCCAGTACTCCATCATCCGATCGAATGCGGCGCACCGAATGGCTTTCTGTGTCCGCCAGCCAAACATTGCCATCCGCATCAATGGCAATCCCTTTCGGCCCCTTTAACTTCGCTTGCTTCGCAGGTCCGCCGTTCCCGTCGAAACCGCTCTCACCCGTCCCTGCCATGTGTTGAATCGTACCGGTTTTCCTATGGAACCGGAAAACCTGATTCCCTTCGCGCGTCGCCAACCACATGTCTCCATGACGATCAAAGTCAATGGAACGGGGCCCCTTCAGCGGAGTACCCACGATAGGAGCACCGTCAGGCGTAGGCCCCGCTTTTCCTGTCCCAGCAAAGGTCGTGATCTCACCGGATTCGCGATGGACTCGCCGTATCACATGATTGCCGATATCGCAAATAAAGAGATCGCCATCAGGGCCGAACTGAATGCTGTGCGGTTGCTTCAACTGCGCCTGGGTCGCCAATCCGCCATCCCCCGAATAGCCTGGAGCCCCTGTGCCCGCGATGGTGGAAATGATGCCAGACCGCATCTCGATTTTACGCACGACATGGTTGGCCATGTCGACGATATAAAGATCCCCTTTCGAATCGAATCGGATCTCGTGCGGGAGGTTAAAAGTGGCTTCGGTCGCAGGACCTCCATCTCCCGTGTATCCCTTCTTGCCTGATCCTGCAATGGTTTGTATGGTTCCATCAGGAAGGATCCGCCTGATGCGTTGCCCTGTGTATTCGCAAAACCAAATCGCATGATCCGGCCCTCGAATGACGCCGAACGGATTATCCAATTTGGCCAACAGGGCAGGCCCTCCGTCCCCGCTATGGCCTTGCTCACCAGTTCCTGCGATTGTCTCAATCGTCCAGTTCTCAGTAGTCACCGGATACTTCTGCGAAACACTCACAAGAGGCTTTTTCGATTGGAGCATCCCGAGCATCGCATCCGCAAAACCGACTCCGATCCCACCTAAGATCTTGGCGGAACCTAGGTAGTGGAACTCCAAATTCGAGATCCCTTTGACAACGATCTCTCGATCCCGTTCCGTAAGTTCCTGCAGCACCATCTCGTCCGCAAGTTTCCGCTCCTCCTGGGCGGCGAGCTTCCGCTCTTTGGCCAGCTCCTTCGCTCGCTGGCGAGTTCGATTCTCCTTGGCTTTGGCATCCGAAAGTTCTTTATCCCAAAACGCTTCTGTTCGGAGGGCCACGACATTGTTTTGAAACTCGGGCAACTTCGCAGGTGCGGCCATCGCATCCCGAAAATGATTGTGCGTCGCTTTGTATCTCTGTTCATCCGGTCCATAAAGTTCCGTCGGGCCCCCAACCCCCAAAACGCCGATCACAAACGGCAGCTTCGGTGAGTGGAGATCGGTCCTCACATCTCGAATGAAATGGGCTAAGGTCTCGCTGTAAGCATCGTAGCCACCTGGCTTATCCCGGTTCGGATACGCTCCTGTGTCGACCATGTCGTTCCATCCTTGAAACCACACGAAGCCCGCAAGCTCATATCCTTGCTCAGGTCGATAACCCGGGACGACACGCGGAATATCCGAAAGCACATGCTTCACGTGCTCGATCATCATTCGATAATAAACCCCTGTCCCATTTTCTTTCTCAGCTCGAATGGCAGGGATGTCTTTCCCCTGCTTTTGAAAATTGGCCAACTGCTCTGGAGGAAACGAATAAGCTCCTGCGCTAGGGGGCCGAAAGTCCGTGTGCAAACTCTTCCCCCCCCAAGCGGTTTTGATGATCAAGACGGGACCCTCGAGCTCCTGCTCCATCCTCAATCCGAACGTGTATTCCGGTCCCAATTTCGGACCGTTTTGGTTCGCGCCATAACCGACCGATAGCAATCCTGTCTTCTCGCTCTCGGCGCTTCCCAGCGAGGAAATCCAAACGCGCTCGCAAACCTTGGGGGCTCCATCTGCGGACTCGATCAAGTCGCGCAGTGGCTTCGCATCGGGGGAAATCTTCAAATGCTCCAAGGTCCGAACATGCGCGTGCCCCTGCATGTTGGATTGCCCCGCTAAGATAAAAATCTTCAATGGCTGAGCATGTGCTTCGTGGAATCCTCCCACGCTCCATGCCGCTCCCAACATGGCGATGCACTTCAGCAGACGTACCAAAACGGAGAGAGTGGTGGTAAACGATTTCATCATCGAGAGCAAAAAAGGAGTTAGACGACGGCTTCGACACAGGGTTTTAGACTCTAGAGTTTTAGTATAACCAAGCCAAATGCCGACCGCGGGCACGACAACGAGCCCAAACGGTTCCTCCTGTCAGCAATCCCGGCCTCCCCAACCGAATCGAGTGCTAGAATTCTCATCTGGCCGATTGCGGCGGAAAGGTCAACAACGCATAAACCTAATGAAGGAACGATCGATGCGATCTACCTATCACTTGTTCCATACCCAAGTAAAATTGCGGCGCGGTTTGGTTTGGATTGCCATGAGCTTCGCTCTCTGTTTAGGGGGAGTCACCGCTCCCTTCGCGCGCGCGGCCAAACCCAACTTCGTCGTTTTCCTATCTGATGACCATTCGCAACGGGATTCCGAGCCCTACGGTGCTACCGATGTTCGCACGCCCCATCTGATGCGACTCGCACAACGGGGACTGCTATTTGAACAAGCCTTCATCGCCAGCCCCGCGTGCGCCCCGAGCCGGACCGCAATGCTTACCGGCCGCATGCCCGCCAGGAACGGCGCCGAAGCGAACCACAGTTACAAACGAGACGATGTCCTCTCTCTGCCGAAGGTCCTGAAAGCACTCGGTTACGAGACCGCGGCCTTCGGAAAGGTCGCCCACGGTAAAACGGATGTCGCGCGCCACGGCTTCGATCTCTTCGAAGAAAAGCATGACATCGAAACCGTTCGCTCTTTTTTGAGAGCCCGCGATGCAAACAAACCTCTTTGCCTTTTCGTCGGAACACACGAACCCCACGTTCCCTGGCCCGAAAACCGAGGATACCAACCTCGCTCTCTAAACCTTCCCCCGACGCACATCGACACACCAGAAACCAGGAATTTTCGCAGCCGATACTATTCCGATGTGACCGAAGCGGATCGACGATTAGGAGAAGTCATGGACGCGGTCGACGAGCTACTTCCCAAAGATTCCACCGCCTTCCTATACACCAGCGACCATGGAGCCCAATGGCCATTTGGCAAATGGAATTTGTATGACGAGGGAATCCGCGTGCCGTTGATCGTCTCGTGGCCAAGTGTGGTGCCGGAGAAGGCACGCACCCAAGCCATGGTCCAATGGATCGATCTTCTTCCAACCCTCATCGACTTGGCTGGGGGCGCTCCCCAATCCGAGTGGGACGGCAAATCCTTTGCAACCGTACTGCGGCAACCAGATCGCCCGCATCGCAAAGAAATCTTCACCACCCATAGCGGGGACGGAAAGATGAACGTCTATCCCATTCGAAGTATCCGAACCGACGAGTGGAAACTCATCTGGAACCTGCATCCGGAATTCGCACACACCACGCACATCGACAAAGCACTGGCTCGCGATGGCGGGCGATACTGGATCTCTTGGTTCGAGAAAGCCAAAATGGACGAGCAAGCAGCCGCGACTGTACGCCGCTACCACGAACGCCCGGAATGGGAACTCTACCACCTTCCCTCGGATCCATGGGAAACGATCAACCTCGCCCCCAATCCCACCCACGCAGAAACCCTCGCTGACTTGAAAGGAAAACTGCAGCAATGGATGCAAGAGCAAGGAGACACGAAACAGGTCTTTAACGACCCGCGACTACTCTCCGATCCCACTTCCACCGTTCCAGGCGAGAACGCGCACACCGACACACCCAACTCGCCCGCTGCGAAACCAACCAATCCTCTTAACTCGAAGTAAACTTGAATCGACCCTTGACCAATCACCATGACAAAAAAGAACAACTTGCTGCACCTAACCCTTTTTGCTTCGGTCTTTTTATTTCTTACGACGACCACTTCGTGGGTCTTGGGACAATCTGCGACGGGCCTGCAATCGGTCGATAGTGCCTTTCGGGAATGGCTTGACGAGGAATGCAAACGCCACCCGGTCTTTGCGTCGCAATTAGGGAAGCGGGATTACGACGGGTTGATGGATGATCTCTCTCCGTCCGCTCGGGAAGCGGATCGAGAGCGCGATCAATCGGTACTCGCCGAATTGAAAACGAAGTTTCAAGGGAAACAGCTAACTCGCAACGAGCAGATCGACCTGGAGATATGGCAGAACTATCTCAAATACCGGATCTGGCAATCGACCCAAATGGATGATTTCGCCAACGATCCTCGCGTCTACTTGACCTACTGCTCCGACAGCGTTTTCGGACTCTTTACCCAATCATCCTTGCCCAAGCACCGCAATATTGCCAACGCCGCCTCGCGTATGGGGTTCGTACCCCAAGTCATCGCGGCTGCCAAACAATCGATCCAGAATCCACCAAAGGTGCTCACCGAGATCGCGATCAAACGAACGGAGGGTGCGATCGCCTTTTACGAACGAGAAATCTTTGAATTAGCGGACGAATCTCCGCAAGTGAGCTCGCTCGCGTCGCCGGCTCGGGCGGCCGCCGCTGCGTTGAAGGAATTCAAAATCTATTTGGAGAAGGATGTCCTCTCCCGATCGACTGGCGAATGGAGGATCGGCAAGGAAAAATTTGCCGAGAAACTGGCGATGGAATTGGATGCAGGCCTCACCTCCCAAGACGTCATCGAGACGGCGGAATCGGAGGCGACCCGCGTGGAGCAAGAAATGTACTACGTCGCCAAACAGCTTTGGAGCTCCCTCTTCCCAAACAAAACGCTCCCACCGGAGGATGAAGCAGGCAAAAGAGATACCATTCGGCTTGTCCTGAAGGAGCTAGGTAAGTCCCATGGCACCGAAGGGACATTGGTCGACGATGCAAGAGCGACTGTGCAGCGCATCCAGGACTTTATCGAAGACAAGAAGATACTTACCCTTCCGAATCCCGATCAATGCGACATCATTCTGATGCCTGAATTCCAACGAGGCTTTTCCGTAGCCTACTTGAATCCAGCCCCACCCTTGGATCCAAGCTCGAAGAGTTTGTACGCCATTTCGCCACCTCCCTCGGAATGGCCTGACGAACGAAAAGAAGCATTCTTGCAGGAATACAACTCGGCCATGCTTCAGATCTTGACCATTCACGAAGCTTACCCGGGGCACTATGTGCAATTGGACTATAGCAACCGGTCGCAATCGCTGGTTCGCAAGGTCCTTTACTCGGGAGTCTTTGCCGAAGGTTGGGCCGTGTACACCGAGCAAATGATGTTGGATCAAGGGTACGGGGAGGGAGACTTATCGCTCCGGCTTCATCAGCTCAAGTTTTACATTCGGGCAGTCCTCAATGCGATCCTCGACTATCGGATGCACTGCACGGAGATGACCGACGAGGAGGCACTCGCGCTCCTTGTAGATCGGGGTTTTCAGACGACGGGGGAGGCGGTTGGGAAAGTTCAGCGAGCCAAACAAAGTTCGTGCCAGCTGTCCACCTACTTCGTGGGTCGCACTGCCTTCTACAGATTGCGACAGCAAGTCCAGCGCGCACGCGGCGATGCCTTCGACTTAGGGAAGTACCACGAGGAAGTCCTCTCCCACGGCACCTTGCCCGTGAAATACCTCCCGGAATTGGTGAAGTAGTCGATCGAACGGTGGTACTCGGCGCAGAAACAGTCGAGGACGACTGTTCGACAGGGTCTTCTTTGCTTCAAGTCTGAACTTGACCAGGGGTTCCGGTGTATTGGGTGGCGGAGGAGCTCCTCGTGAGAGCATCGCTTAAGGAGCGGTCGCTCGCTTGGGCAATCGATCCTGAAAGGATCAAAGCTTGTAGCCGGGGGTTGAGCGCAAGCGATACCCCCGGTAACCCAGCACGGCCTCTCTTATCCCGAAGGGATTAAAGAAATGCCATGCCTCGAACAAGATTGGCGTTCCTGCTTGCGATAGAAAGTATCTCGATGAAGAACGCGAAGGGGATGCGGCGGGCGGCTTGCATCCCGTCGGGACGCTCAATCCTTGGGGAATCCACCGGGGGTATCGCATACGCTCAACCCCCGGCTAATGGCTCGAGTCCTTTCAGGACAAAAAGAGGAAAGCGTTCGACGATGGGGGGTTAAAAGAAAAAAGCCTGTAGAGACTCTACAGGCTTTCTTGCATTTTTGGGGTAAGCAGGCTCCAGTTTGGAGCCAGACCTTACTTGAGTTCGACGGTGGCGCCAGCTTCGGTAAGTTCTGCCTTGACCTTCTCGGCATCTTCCTTCGAAACTTGCTCTTTGATCTTGGCAGGAACGCCTTCGACCAACTTCTTGGCGTCCATGAGCGAGAGGCCGGTGAGGTTCTTAACAACCTTCACGACGTCCAGCTTCTTGTCGCCGAACGAAGTCATAACGACGTCGAATTCGGTTTGTTCAACAGCGGCGGCAGGTGCTCCGCCTTCTGCAGGTGCAGCCATGACAACGGCGCCGCCAGCAGCAGCTTCGATGCCGTGAACTTCCTTCAAATAGTCACTCAATTCCTTGGCTTGCTTGAGCGTCAGGCCGACGATCTTCTCGCCCAGGGTCTTGATCTCTTCCGCGAAAGCGGTTGCCGACTCGGACATAATTCACTAATCCTCAAATTGGAAAGAACTAACTAACGAAACTCACCGGCGAGAAATTGGAACCGGCTGTTCACCCACGTACGATGGTTCGAGCAAGCGATTATTCGCTGGCTCCCTCCTGGTTCTCGATCATCTTCTTGACCTGACCAGCGATCATTCGAGCCGGACCGACCAATTGACCGGAGAGCGTCGCTCCCGGTGACAAGATCTGTCCAACCAGAATAGAAATCTGTTCTTGTCGGCTCGGCCATTTGCTAACCTTCTTCACTTGGTCAGCGGTGAGGGCCTCACCATCCATTACCCCGCCTTTGATCTCCAACTTAGGGAACTGTCCGGAGTTGATGAGCTTGGTAATGCTGCGGGTCAACGCAACAAAATCCTCGCATCCCCAAATCACCGCGACGCTTCCAGCCAGATCATCGAAAGCAGGACGGAGCGTGGTACCTTCGGTAGCACGAGCAGCAAGCGTTCGCTTGACCACCATGATACCGATACCTTGCTCTCGCAATGTCTTGCGAATATTAAAGTTCTCTTCGCCGGTCATCCCGACGATGTTGACGACCATCGCATCGTTGACTCCTTTGAGCCGCGCTGCGATATCGCGTGAGACAAGCTTTTTAACAACTTTACTCATGACAACCTTTCCTAGGCAGATACGCGGATGCTGGGAGACATCGTCGCACAGATCGCGATCGACTTGATGTACGTTCCTTTGCAGGCGTTCGGCTTGAGCGACTGCACGAACGAGATGAATGCCGAAAGGTTCTCTGCCAACTTCGCAGCATCGAAACTCATCTTGCCGACGACGGCGTGCACATTGGCACCCTTATCGTTTCGGAACTCAACCTTACCCGCCTTGTATTCTTTGACGACCCGAGCCACATCGGTGGTGACCGTTCCGGCTCGAGGCGAAGGCATCAATCCGCGAGGACCGAGTACCTTTCCGAGAGGACCGACCATACCCATCATGTCCGGTGTCGCGATGCAGACATCAAAGTCGAGCCAACCATCTTTGATTCGCTTCGACAACTCTTCTGCACCCACCGCATCGGCACCAGCTTCCTCCGCGACCTTGGCCAAGTCACCCTTGGCGAAGACCACCACGCGTTGGATTTTTCCAATGCCGTGAGGGAGAACCACCGAACCCCGAACGATCTGATCGGCTTGAGCTGGGTCAATGCCCAAATTCATGTGGATTTCGACCGTTTGATCGAACTTCCGACCGCCGAACTGCTTGAGCAGTTCTACCGCTTGCTGCAAAGGTACCGGCTGTTTACCCGGTGTCTTGGCAAGCATTGCCTTCATTGCTTTGGTTGCTTTCACCATTCTCTTGCTTGCTCCTCTGCTTACCCTACGATCTCAATACCCATGCTTCGGGCCGTCCCCTCGATCATGCGTCGAGCATGCTCCAGGTCCCGCGCGTTCAAGTCTGCCATTTTCTTTTTGCAGATATCGTCGACTTGTTCGCGAGATACTTTTCCAACCTTCACTTTGTGAGGCTCACCGGAACCGCTGGCGATTCCCGCTGCCATCTTTAACAACGCGGAGGCTGGAGGACTTTTGGTAATAAACTCAAAGCTGCGGTCGGAATAAACCGTCACCACAACAGGAATGGGAGTCCCATTGAACTCTCGCGTTCGATCGTTGAACTGGGAGACGAACTGCCCCAAGTTAATACCGAACTTACCGAGAGAGGTACCCACAGGTGGAGCCGGGGTCGCTTTGCCCCCAGGCACCTGAAATGCCGCTTTTCCGACGACTTGCTTGGCCATGTGTCCGTGAACCTTGTGTCGTTTGTCTAAACTGAAACGTGATGATCCATGTGAAAATTGCTGCCGATTCGCTTTCGACTACCCACTCAGCAAACCGATCCCTCCCTGCACTGGAAAAACCATTTGCGAGGGACTGCTGCAGGAGATGCCGCACCACCGACAGCGACTGCATCTAAAAGGAATCTCCTTAGCCTGGTATCGCTCCAAGCACCGGGAGTATCATTTCTAGAGCGACTCGATTTGCCAGTGATCCAAAACGACTGGGGTACTGCGACCAAAAATATTAATGATCACCGTAACACGGCCGTTTGCTTCATCGATACGATCGACATCACCCTCGAGACTCTGGAAGTTCCCTTCCTTCACTCGAACGCGATCGCCAGGCTTGAACGGGATGGCCGTCTTGGGAGCTTGCTCTTCGTCAGCATCTGGATACGCAAGCTTCAAGATCCGCTCGACATCCGCATCGCTCATGGGCGTCGGTTTGCCTGCAGACCCTGTGAAGTCTCCAACACCGGTGGTCTCGCGGACCAGGAACCATGTGTCGTCGTTGATGATCATGCGGATCACCAAGTATCCAGGGTAAAGCTTTCTCTTTACCACGCGGCGCTTACCGGCTCGCGTAAACTCCACAACATCCTCGGTGGGGACAAGAATCTCCCCGAACGAAGTTTGCATATTGGACAAGCGAATTCGCTTCTCCAATGCCTCGCGAATCGTGTCTTCGCGATTGAACTGAACCTTCAATATGTACCAACGCATCTCGGATGCGTCGGGAGATTCAGTAGTGGTTGATGCGGAACTGTTCACTCGAAAACCTTGCGCCAGTACTGACGAATGATCAACTACCCTCCAAGCACAAGCAACGCCTGTACCGTCCGGTACCAACCAATCTCCTGGCTATGTGACCGATCCATTGCTGAACCAGCCATGTGCCAAAAAAACGGCGTAACCACTGCCGGGTCACACCACTCCGCTCGACCACCCCAAACGAGCGGCCAAGCAAAATCTTTCTTCGATAGCGATCGTTATCGCCATCTTCTTATTGTCTCATTAACCTACCTGGGCATTTGAACGACCGCGGCTGAAAACCAGCAACCGATCAGCTGACTCGCAAATAGTCAAAAATTGCCTGCCAAAGCAAATCGTACCCAAAGAGCAGTACGGCTAGGAAAGCCATGGTGAATATAACGACCATCGAAGCCTTGTAAAGCTCAGATTTGGTCGGCCATGATACCTTGCTCATCTCCGACTCAACGCTGATCAAGAAATCCGCGAACTTGGGCCAATTCACCAACCGGTAACCCAACCAAGTCCCTCCGAGAGCAAACAACAACGGGACCCCGTAAATGACCCAATTGCCGTAGGAAGCATCTCGCAAGCCCTCGAAAAAACCAGCTCGAAGAGCCTCAAAGAGCTGCCACGCCCCAAGCCAGAACGTGAGCCAAATCGCCAAGCAAGTCAACTGCCGGACAATCCGTCCCTGACGCCCTTTGTACACGGACCCCGCAAACAACTCGGCAAACAACGACCGAGTGGATGAGGAGTCTTCTGCTACTGTTGCCATAAATTATGCGGTTCGTTAATCGACCCTTCGGGACAAACCGTACCCCTCAGCCGACGATCAGGAACACCTCTCCCACGTCGCCAGACTGAATGGCTCCTGCCGCGATCACTGCTAGACCACGAACAGGGGCGGCAGGAATCGAACCCGCAACCCCCGGTTTTGGAAACCGGTGCTCTGCCAATTGAGCTACACCCCTAACCGAAAGCTGCCGCAGAAGAAAATCTTCGCGGCAGCCATCAATTCTCAATCGCCTCGGGACTCTAGGCAATCCCAAATCCCGAACCATGCGATCCTAACAATTACTCAATGATCTTGGTAACAACACCCGATCCAACCGTCTTGCCACCTTCGCGAATAGCGAAGCGAACACCGTCATCGATCGCAACCGTCTTTTGCAATTCGACTTCGATTCGAACGTTGTCGCCAGGCATGCACATTTCGGCGCCGATCAAATTCGCGGTTCCGGTCACGTCCGTGGTGCGGAAGAAGAACTGTGGTCGGTATCCCGAGAAGAACGGGGTGTGACGTCCACCTTCGTCTTTGCTCAAGCAATAAACTTCGGCCTCGAACTTCTTGTGCGGGGTAACCGAGTTTACCTTCGCCAGAACTTGACCTCGCTCGATGTCTTCGCGCTTTACACCGCGGAGAAGGCAACCAACGTTGTCGCCAGCCTTCCCTTCCTTCATTTCCTTACGGAACTGCTCCACGCCGGTAACCGTGGTCTTCTTCTTTTCTTCCATCAAGCCGACGATTTCGACTTCTTCACCCACCTTGATCACGCCGCGCTCGATACGACCGGTCGCTACCGTTCCCCGACCTTCGATCGAGAAAACGTCTTCGATCGCCATCAAGAATGGCTTGTCTTCTTCACGGGTCGGTTGCGGAATGAACGAATCGATCGCTGCGATCAAGTCGCTGATGCACTTGCTAGCGACTGGATCCGCTGGGCTGTCGTACGCAGCCTTTGCATTGCCGCGAACGATTGGGGTCTCTTCCCCTGGGAAACCGTTCTTGCTGAGAAGCTCTCGAATTTCCAATTCAACAAGCTCCAACAACTCTTCGTCGTCCACCAAATCGCACTTGTTCAAGAACACGACGATCGCTGGAACGTCGACCTGACGTGCGAGGAGAACGTGCTCCTTCGTTTGAGGCATCGGACCATCCGCTGCACTCACGACCAAGATCGCGCCGTCCATCTGTGCGGCACCGGTGATCATGTTCTTGATAAAGTCCGCGTGACCAGGGCAGTCGATGTGAGCATAGTGTCGGTTTTCCGACTCGTACTCAACGTGCGACGCAGCGATCGTAACCGTCTTGGTCGCGTCCCGAACCGTACCACCCTTGGCGATATCCGCGTACGACTTGGCTTGGGCCAAACCCTTCGCAGCTTGAACCGCGAGCAACGCACCGGTGGTGGTTGTCTTGCCGTGGTCGATGTGACCGATCGTTCCTACGTTGCAGTGGGGCTTGGTACGTTCAAATTGCTCTTTGGCCATTATTAACTCACAACACCTATACAGATAAAAAACTCGAACACTGCGTCGTGTGATCTTTGACGTGTGATCTTTGCCGAATGACTCCAAACCTGCAATTGCAAGCCCAGAAGCTCAATCTGTGACGCAAACACAACGCAACCATTTAGTTGACTTCCACTCCATCGAAAGATCTGCTGGCGACCACTCCCTGTCGCGACCGTCATCCAACTGTCGCAACCACCACCAAACCCCTTGAAGCCCCCCGGGAATCCCCGAGCCCCTCAAGCCGGGCCAGTGTCGACAGAGCTGCTGATGGGACTTGAACCCATGACCTCTTCCTTACCAAGGAAGTGCTCTACCACTGAGCTACAGCAGCATTTCCGAATCCATTCCAACCAATCATGCCAGCACATCAATCTTGGAAAGCGGGTGAAGGGAATCGAACCCTCGTATTCAGCTTGGAAGGCTGCTGCTCTACCATTGAGCTACACCCGCAATACCGCAGGAAGTCATCCTGCCGCGATCAAGCTGCTATTCGTACAGCCTCGCGACACAGACGCCAACCCTAATTTCTCGCGTTTCTAGCGATCCTCCCGCAAAAGCCAAAGACTCTCACGCTCCAGACCGATCCACGCACCCCAAATCCGTCCAGCTTGGAAAAATCCAAACCTCCGGATCTGCAATGGGAGGTGTAGGATTCGAACCTACGTAGGCATAGCCAACGGATTTACAGTCCGTCCCCTTTAACCGCTCGGGCAACCTCCCCACCCACGCAAAACCCGCTGTCTCCAGACAGGCCTGCACTATTTTCGCTTTTCCAGCATCACTCGCTTTCCAGCGTTCGCCCTCCAAACCATCGCTTTGGGAGCAACCACCAGAACTCGTACCCCAGCAAGAGCCGGCGAAGGGACTCGAACCCCCGACCAGCTGATTACAAATCAGCTGCTCTACCAACTGAGCTACGCCGGCAACTACGTCCTGGGAACTATCCCCAAACCGCCTACCGGCTAGTTCAGAGTCGCACTAGTGTACAAAGGAGATATTCGGCTGCAAGACGAATTTGATTCTGAAAAGACCGCTACCCGTGCCGCTGGTTCATGATCAACCCGAGAATCTCTGCCCGCGAAGATAGATTCTCCCGGAAGACTCCCCGCATCGCACTGGTCACGCACATGCCACCCGACTTCTTGATGCCCCGCATCGTCATGCAGGAATGGCTTGCTTCGATCATGACGACCACCCCGCGAGCCCCCAATTCCTGCTCCATCATGTCGGCGATGGTCTCGGTCATCCGCTCTTGAACCTGCGGCTTGCGGGCGACCTCGTCCACCACCCGAGCCATCTTGCTCAACCCTACAACCTTCCCATTCGGCAAATACCCTACATGGGCTCGCCCGTGAAACGGTAGCAAGTGATGTTCGCACATGCTGTGAAAATCAATGTCTTTCAACAACACAATTTCATCGTAACCCTCGGTAAATACACGGCTCAAGTGAATCCGCGGATCTTTGTGCAGCCCTGCGAACACCTCGGCATACATGCGGGCTACCCGAGCCGGGGTCTCGAGCAACCCCTCGCGGTCCGGATCCTCTCCTACGGCTATCAATATCTCGCGAACCGCTCGTTCGATTCGTTTGTGATCCACGGGTGACTTCGTTTCGTTGTGGGACTTGCTCGACCGGAGAGGAATCGCAACGCTCTCCTCGCCCTGCTCCAATACCGGATGGGTTGGCTTGCTTATCATAGTTGAAGTTCGCTACCTGTTCACTTGCTAATGGGTCTGTTCACTCGCTCAAGGGAAACCGATGCCTCGCAGCAGCGATTCGACACGCCCCTCTCTCGGAATCATCTCGCGAGGGCCGGTCAACTATAGGGACTTGGGCAAGGGGAATACGGATCAGAGCCTGTTGGGTATCATGTCCATTCCCTTCAAGACTTGAACCACACCGCCGCCTCCCTCGACCTAACCGCGAGATCCCATCGATGACCAACAATCAAGATTCCGACGTCTCGCTCCGAGACTTCCAAACCCTGATCCGGACCATGTATTTCGACAAGGATGCCGAACGTGGCGTCTCAGGGACTTTCATGTGGCTAATGGAAGAAATCGGGGAACTTGCCTCCGCCCTTCGCGCCAACAACGATCGAGAGAACCTCGAAGAAGAATTTGCCGACGTCGTGGCGTGGCTCACCACCATCGCCAACGTCGCAGGGGTCGATCTCGCTCAAGCCCTGACAAAGAAATATGGGTCGGGATGCCCAGGCTGCCAAAAGCTAGCCTGCGATTGCCCAATGAGCGAGAAGCCTTGATTCGTACCAGAGAAAAACGGCCCGCCCTAACGACGCGCCTTGGCCTCTTCCCGAGCCGCCTTGAGCGCCGCAGTCTCATTAGCCAGCTTGTTCTCCGGCCCCGCTGGGAAGTACTGAACGTCGTCGTCCAAGTAGTACGGGCTCGGCAATGTCTGACCCGCCACGTGCACCTGACAACCCGTGCTGACCGATCCAAGCCCCACGCATGCGGCGACCGCCATCCAAACCTTGAGGTCGTTTAACTTCCTTGCCATTTTGATTCTGATCTCCGCACAGGGACGAATGATTCCGCGACCGAACCGCTCGCGCGATTCGGGTTGTAGAAATGGTATCGGTCATTCCCGCATTCCTCTTGAGGTAAAGTCTGCCGGTTATACGAAGCATTTCACCCCCCTATTCCACTCCGAATGGGTCATAATAGATGCTAGCTATCACCAAAGCCTTCCTTCTCCCAGCCCGATCGCTCCCATGCTTACCCGACCCTCTCTCCTCGTCACGCTCCTTCTTCTGGCAACCGTTGCCAACTCCTCCGGTTGGGCCCAAGTCCCCAACAACGGCTCACGGGCTAACAACGGTTCACGGGCCAACCGAGCGATGAAGAACCTGATCCAACCCGCACATTACACCGGCCTCGACTTGCTGGCCGATGGCCAAACCATCGCGGCCTACCAGGCCTTCGAAGAGGCCTACGCGCAATCCCGCCAAGTCGGAAACGATCGTGGCATCGATAGCGTCCCTCCCCTGGTCATGATGGGGGAATGCCTCTACGTCCAAGGAGACATCGGGGGGGCGCTGCAATATTTCGATGCGGCCCTCAACGTCTCCGTCCAATGCTCCCCATGGCTCTCGCTGCTAGGCCCCTCCGCCCCTGTCGAACGAGCCGAATCGCGAAACAAAGATCCACTCTGGTCCCCCTCCAACAGCCGAAACGCCGCCATGGGCCCCGCTCCCCACGCATGGCAAATTCGCTTGGGAAACGCGAATCGATTGCCGGAGCGAATCCCAGCGTCCACCAACAACAACTCGACCCCTAACAGCCCTCCTCCCGGTGAACCGGTCTGGCTCGATGCTTTAGAAGTCCTCCGTTGCCAAGCCATCGCGCTGCGACGGCGAGCCAACCTCTTGGGCCCCCTCGGGAAGTACAACCCGCTTACCCCAACTCTCCCCAGCGCGTTCGCCATTCCACCCACGGCACAACCATCGGAATGGATTCGAGTGGGTGCATCGATTTGTTCGGCTATCTCCATGCTGGAGCCTTCCACTACCAATGAAGTTGCCACGCAACTGAAGCAGCGATTGAGCCTCGCATCGGGCAAGGACCACCCGCTCACCGCCATCGCGCTTCTTGTCTTGGCCGATCTCGCCGTCGAGTCCAACAGCTTTTCTGCGGCTAGCGAATTCGCCTTGGAGTCCAGCCTCAGTGGCGCGCGGGCCGGCCAACCCGAACATGTCGAGGAAGCGATCGAACTCTGGTCCCAATGCGCATTTCAGAACCAACTCGACTACCAAGCGGCCGGAAAAACGTTGGTCGCAGTGTCGAAATGGGGGGCCGCGCAAAGCCGGCTTGTCCTGCTTCGGGCGCAACTCGAAGGGGTGAGACAAGCCGCCCTGCGAGGGGACTGGGATGCCGTGCGCAAACAATCTCCTGCAGTCACCGCTGCGATCCTGCCGAAACAAATCGTTTTGCCTCGCATGGACGCCGCCATCGCCTACGCGCAGGCCAAACTGGCGTTTGCCGAGAACAACTTGGCCACGGGAATTCAAAAGCTCGAGGAGGCCTTGGCCATCCTCCGAGGGAATTCCCCGCTGAGCTCGGCCTCCACGCGTCTCTACCAACTGCAATTGACGCAGTATCTGATCGCTGAAAATGCCATCCCCTCCGAGGTCGGTCTTGCCATTCTGAGCGGGTTGCTAGACGCCGACCGGATCGGCGCTTGGAAAACCAAAGTCCTCGAGGAATTGGTCTTCCAAATGGCGGATAAATTGGATGCTCGCCGCCTCGCTGTTCGACTGGCCCTCGACTCGAGCGATCTGGAACTGCAACTGGACGCATGGGAACGCTGGAAAGCAGCGCGCTTTTTAAACGGAAGCGTTTTACAAGGCAGATTGGCCGAGCTGCGACGAGCAATTCATGCCCCGTATGAATCCGTCAGCGCCGAGGAAAGTAAAAAGTGGGAGTCGATTCGCGTCGCCCTCCCTGTGTTAGCAAAAAACGCAAAGACACTGGAGGAATGGAGCCGCCCCTTTGCGGCAACGCCCAAACCAGACCTTCGAAAATGGAGCGAGGAAGAAACAAAACGCTGGGAGAGCTTGACCAAACTGAGCAGCGTCCAAGAGTCACTCCTCTGGTCGGCGTCCCTATCCCCGGTCGCCCTTCCCGAAACGCTGACTCCGCGCTGGAATCGCAACACCCTTTTTTCTACTCTCTCCGATCGAGATGGCGTCTTAGCCTACTACTCGCTGCAAGGAGAATTGCACGGGTACTACATCACCAAGAAGGAGATTCGAAGCTGGAAGATCAACGAATCTCAAAATATCGGCCCCGACATTCGCAATCTCGTGGCGGTATGTACCAAAGGAACATCCGTCTTACCTGCCGACTTTTTGAAACAAACCGATGCACTGAGGCAGCGATGGATTCCCGATGAGGTCTGGGGAGCGATGAAGGGTGCGGATCGCTGGATCATCGCACCGGATGGCTTGGTCTGGGGATTTCCCTTCGAGCTGTTTCCACTCTCGACCGCCGGCGAATACGAGCCAGCCCTTTCCCGCTACCGCGTCTGCTACACCCCGACATTGGCAACCCTCGAACGTTTGATTCGGCCTCGACCGTTGGCTAGGCGAGAACGGATTTCGCTGCAATCGGCTGACTTTTGGGATCCGAGCGGCGGGAATGCGAAAGGACTGCTGGAGCGCTCGGCAACGCTTTGCGGTCCATCCCGAACCCTGGATATTCCCAACAACGGAGCAGTGTCTCCATCGGCAGTTCCATCGGCTTACCTCAAGATCGCGAGTGGACACTACACATCGCTGACCTCCCAGCGTTGGGACGATCCCAATCGATTCCCTGTCGTTCCTGGGTCCGATGCCGTCGCCAATCAAATCGCCGGCTGGAATCCATTACCATGGGGTGCACCGGAGTCGATCTGGCTTCTTGGGCATGCCAAATCGGACAACGAAATACCAAGTTCGATCGAACCTGGGGACGAGTGGCTTCGTTGGACGCTCGGGCTGCTATCCCAGGGAACGCGGCATATTTGGATCTCCCGATGGCCGGTGGGAGGAGAGTCGACGTTATCGCTGCTGACGCAATTGCAAGACAATTTGGAGGGTGCCCCGTTCACCGAGGCTTGGCAGCGTTCGGTGGCGACGGTATGGCTCGAAGAATTCAATCCGACGAAAGAACCGATCGCCCAGTCGCAAGGGAATGAGCCGTCTCATTCGCCCCGTCCCATTCCGGGAACCCATCCCGGGATTTGGGGTGGCTACCTTTCGATCGGAGATCCACTTTCTCCGGAAGGCGCGCCTTAACCAACCCGCTCGAACCTCCAGCAAGTTCGTTCTTCCACCCTATCCGGTCGCAAATGGACAGGTCTAACGAAACATGTTCGCATCGGACGGCTGGGCGCTCGGAGGAGGCGGAGGGAGCGCGACGGATGGAGTCGCCGCCATTTGGGGAGCGGCCGATGGAGGAGCGACGGTTCCTGTCGGTGTTTGCATCAAGGTTTGGACATTGCTAGAGATGGCGGAAGCTTGCTGCATGACGCCTTGCGCCTGCCCCATCCATTGATTCCCCTGTTGGGCCAAGTTCTGAAGGGACTGACCGCCACCCATGCTGGCCAGCAAATCGCGTGCAGGCTTCAGATTCGGGTCGATCTGAAGAGCGGCTCCCAAGTACTGCTGGGTAGCAGGGACGTTTTTGCGAGTGAAATGCAGATAGGCCATTTGATAGTTCGCCATTGCAGGTTGGTGCACCTGAGCGAGCTCGACCATCGCACCATCCGCGTTCCCCATATCGAGGAGGACCCCTGCGAGCGCCGAGCGATGGTTCGCATTCTTGGGATCCAGATTCACCGCCTTCTGAAACTGTTCCTTGGCCGCGTTCAAATTCCCGGATTTGACATAGATCGCCCCAAGTTCAGAGAAGGTCGCCGCGTTGTTCGGAGCGACTTCGATGGCTTTGTTGAAGAAGCTGATCGATTTATCTTTCTCGTTTTGTCGGTCGTATAGGCGAGCCATGCTCAAGAGTGCCGAGATGTTTTTGGGCTCGGCTTCCAACGCTTTGCTGTAGCTGTCCAATGCCTTGGCGTAATCCCCTTTCGATTCGTGCAATTGGCCGGTCATCACGTAGACTTCCGGACCGATCGAACCGGTTTTGGCCAAAGGTGCCGTCGCGCTGTCCGGGAGTGTAGCTTCCGTCGTCGGCGCGCTAAAAGGTGCGGTGATCGCCGTCTTGGCCTTGCCATACGCGGAGGTGACAGCTGTCCCCATCGAAGAGAATTGCCCCTTCACTGCTTTGGTCGTCGAGGCGAGTGTCCCACCTACTCCTGGGGAAGTGGTGACGTCGGAGCCTACCTTTTGGGTCGGCCAAATCGACGACTTCACACCGGGAGATGTTTTGCATCCGTTCGCAATCGAAACTGAGAGTGCTCCCAAGGCGAGAAGGTGCCAAGGGTTCGTTCTGCGGTTTTGCATGGTCATGAAAGTTCAGCTGCGAAATGGAAACGGAAAGGTCACCGTATCCAACACAATCGGCAGGACTCACCGCATCCCTTGAAGGATAATTCACCTATCCGGAAAACTCTCGCAGCCCAGGAAGCGTCGCATCGCGTAGCAACGGTGTTTTAGACCCGTTCGGAAAAAATCGTCGAAAGGGAAAAACTGCAATTGACGCCCGGGCAAGGGTTGTCGTATTTCCTCTTTCTGTCAGGAAAAACCAATCAAGCTCTGTCGTCGGTCGAGGATTTGCGGGAATACTCGACTGGCCTTCCTCCTGGGTTGGAGCAGCATAGAGCCATCGCTAACAATTACTGGGTCGATTGTTTTTGATGGTGCTTCACGATAGAGCTTTCGACTGCGTGCGGGGGCAAGCATCCGCTTGCCCCCGCACCAGGGAACACCAAGCCGGCTGAGGTTGCTCAGCCGGCTTGTTTTTTGCGCGCTCGCAGAGAAGCCGCGCGGTGGCCGAAGCGCCGAGTATAATACACCGCTTCCATGCACGGCCCCGGTCTTCCCTCCCTCTCCAGCCTCCCCAAGGACCACTATGCCACGCGACACGCAACCCATCATCTCGACTCGACCTGGCGTCAAACCATCTTCCACTCCCCTCACTTCGGGGATCGATGCAAAACAAAAAGATGCACTGAACAACAATCGGAATGACACGTCGGGCGGAACAGGCACGCATCGACGGCAACTGCTGAAGGGGTGCGTTCAAGCTTCTCTCGTGTTTGCGGTGCCGACGATCATCCCCGCCTCGGTTCTAGGTCGCGATGGTGGTGTCTCTGCAAACGATCGAATCGAACTGGGTGTGATCGGGATCGGCCCCCGATGTCGCTATGTTCTAGCACCCATCTTGAAGTTCGCGGATGTGCGCTGCACCGTCATCGCCGATGTCCAAGCCTCTCGGAGAACAGAGGGGAAGACATTGGTGGACCAAGCCTACGGGAATTCCGATTGCAAAACCGTGCGCGATTTTCGGGAAGTTCTCGGGCAAAAGAATATCGATGCCGTACTCATCGCGACCGGAGATCGCTGGCACGCTACCGCCAGTTTGCTCGCGGCCGAAGCAGGTAAAGACATTTACTGCGAGAAGCCTTGTGGACTCACGATCGATTACTGCCAACGCATCGATCAAACCATCCAAAACACCAAAAGGGTATTCCAAGCCGGGACCCAGCGACGGAGCGTCCCCAACTTTCAACAAGTCATTGCGATGGCTCACCGTGGAGAACTGGGCAAGATCCAGAAAATGGTTGCCTCGGTTTATATCCCCACGATCGATACCGCTTGGCTCCCCGGTCAACCGACGCCTGACCGCGAGGTATGCGATTGGAATATGTGGCTAGGCCCAGCTCCTTGGCGGCCCTACAACGAGCAATACGTCGCGGGCAAATGGCGAGGACAGTGGGATTTCGATTCCGGCGCCAGGTTGCTGGATTGGGGAGCCCATACCGTCGATCTCTGCCAATGGGCCAATCAAGCCGACGGAACCATGCCCATCGAGTATCGGCCACACGAAAAAGGAATCACTTGCCGCTATGACAACGGGGTGATTTTGGAAATCGACTTCCTCGAAACACCCTTTGGCAAACGCCCCGGTTGGGTTCAGTCCAATGGAACTTGCCCGATTCGTATTGAAGGAGAAGCCGGCTGGGTCGAGACAGGGGATAGCGGCGAGATCCATGTTCACCGGGACGGCAAAACTGTCGACATCAGCCAGGGCGCGACGAGAAAGAATGGACTGGATGTCGACCTGCATGCCAGGAACTTTTTCGACTGCATGAGAAGCCGAATGGCACCAGCCGCCAATTCGACCGTAATGAAGCGGTCGCACATCGCCTGCCACGCCGCTGCCATCGCTTGGCTACTCAAGCGGCCGCTTCGCATCGATCCAATCACCGAGCGATTCGTCGACGATACAGAAGCCAATCGATTGATCGCCCGTCCGCAACGAACCGATTGGGTTTGATCGCGGCGACTCCGACGTGCCCCTTTGACCCAAACGACTGCCCCAAACTACCCAGGTTGCCCGAGCCAGAAGAGGTTTATCGATCTGCCGCCGATCGCTTGGGGGAATTTGCGCAACCTCAAAGCCCGCCTATGGTAGCGGAACGCTGCTTGGCCGATTACACTTCGACATCGCACGGCGTCCTTTGCAAGCGAACGTCGCTTCGGAGCTACCACGCCGGATTCCATCTCCATCGTAACCTCTCCAAGTCAGAGTTTGACACACATGAGCCAATCTCACTCACAAGATCCGGGGGCCGCCGTCGCTCCCAATGCCCATCGACTGCTATGGGCCGGTTTTATGGCTATCCTCGCCGCAGGTGTGGGGTTCGCAATTCGAGGAGGGATTCTCGATAACTGGGGAAAGGAATTCGGATTCAATGCCACGGAATTAGGTGCGATCGGCGGCGCAGGCTTCTCCGGTTTTTGCTTTGGCATCATCGTCGGTGGTGTGATCGTTGACAAAATCGGCTACGGAAAGCTTGTCGCGATCGCTCTGCTCGGACACATTCTTTCCGCCTTCGTCACCTTCGCAGCATCCACACCCGAAAATGCATACAACTTCCTGTTCTGGGGGATGTTTATTTTCGCGTATGCAAACGGAACATTGGAGGCCGTCGCCAACCCGTTGGTCGCTACGGTATTCCCAAACAATAGAACCCACTACTTGAATATCCTGCACGCGAGTTGGCCCGCAGGGATGATTCTCGGTACCGCTGCTGGCTGGGTGCTCGATGACCAGTTGCAATGGAATTGGAAACTTCAACTTGCACTCTATCTGGTCCCCACGGTGCTCTATGCGCTGATGTTCCTAGGTCAGAAGTTTCCTAAGTCGGAGGCAGCAGCCAGCGGCAGCAGCTTTGTCGAAATGTATCGTTCCGTTGGGATTCTTGGGTCGCTCGTCGCATGCTATCTCCTCGCGTTGTTTTTCGGCGATATTCTGAAGGGATTTATCGGCGACAACGCTGCCTACGTGGGTTACGGCATCGGTGGGGTATTGCTCATCGCAGTTGCAGTGATGACGAAGTTTTCATTTGGATCCTTCCTCTTGTTTGTTCTATTTGTCACCCACGCGCTGGTCGGCTCGGTCGAGCTTGGAACGGACAGCTGGATTCAAAACATCACCGGTAACTTGTTTACTTCCGAGCAAGGAAAATATCTGTTCCTGTGGACATCGGCGATCATGTTCGGACTTCGATTCTGTGCCCATTGGATTGAGAACACACTCAAGCTTTCACCAATCGGCTTACTGCTGGTATGCTCTATTATCGCTTGCATTGGCTTGACCCTAGCGAGCGGTATGCAGACATTCACCATGGCGCTGGTTGCACTCGGAATCTATGCGGTTGGGAAGACGTTTTTCTGGCCGACTATGCTCGCAGTTGTCGGGGACCGATTCCCGCAAACGGGTGCTGTGGCAATGTCGATCATGGGTGGTATCGGTATGCTCTCGGCAGGGCTGATCGGTGGACCTGGCCTCGGTTACAGCAAAGACCGTTTTGCATCGGAAGAACTTCGCCGAGTGAATCCCGAATTGGCCGAGAAATACAAGTCCGATAAGCCGAGTACTTTCTTGAATATCAAAGCCACTGAGGTTTACGGCCTTAATGGAAAGATGTTGGCAGAGGCAAAAGAAGCTACCGAAAAGACCGATGAGCAAAAGGCCGTTGTAGCGGCCGATCAAGTCGGTGATCGAGCTACTCTCAAGGCGGATTCAATTATCCCCGCCGTAATGGCCGTGATCTATTTGGTCCTGCTTCTCTACTTCAAGTCGATCGGTGGATACAAGGTGCTTGGCATGAAAGAAGCCGAAGCCCACTAGGCCTTAATTCCATCGAGATCTGTAAAAACCAAGTTAAATTCAAAAGCCAGAGCGGTAAAATGCTCTGGCTTTTATTGTTTACCCAAGCGGCGGCTCACCTACTGCGGAGATAAGAAATGTTGGATCGCGAAGAGTTCGTCGAGCAAGCTTATTTCTTCGGAGTCCTGTACGAACGGCTTGGGCAAGACAACACACTGCAAGAGTTGCTCGAGCAAGGCCGGTTTGAAGTCTTGGCCACGACCAAGCTGCCCATGGCCATCGAATTCCTCTCGAATGAACTGAAACACTCCGGCACCATCGCGCCGGCCATGAGGAAGATCAGCCACTACTTCACACCGTTCCAACGCTATATCGTCGAGCAGTCCGAAACCGACCGAGGTCGATTGGATTTCAAAACCGCGCTCCTGATCCTGAAACACGAAGCGGACTACCGAAGCCGTTCCGATAACCGACAAGGCTTCTTTCTTTACCAATTCGAAACCCTCTGCCGCAATCGCTTGAACTATGACTTGGGCCTCAAGGCGATGAGCGAAGACCCACTCTATACCCCCGAGTGGAAGGAATGGATCTTGATCGTTCGCAAGCAGCTGGGGTTCGTCGATATCGCCGACTTGGTCTACGGCAGGAGCCAGGAGTTTGTGAAATATCGAAAGCGGCATCTAGGAGAAGACGCCGAGGCGGAGTACCCGATTCTTTTCGGAGAACGGGAAGGAAAGATCGCATTCGCCAATCGTCGCAAGGACCCATTGTTCTTGTTCGCCGCCATGCAACGGCACCTCGCCTACCCCCCCGTCCCCAAACGGGAGATCCGAGAAGACGCTTTGGAAATGATCCCGCAAATGCATCGACGGATCGAGCGACTGGAACAACGGATCAAGCTGATGGAAGAGGAGCAGCGGCACGGAATCGATATCACCAAGTTCTACGCGAGCCACCGCCCCGCCCCCCTCGACGAAATCGAGTAACCCCCAAGTAGCAGCCGTTTTCCAAACGCCACCAACTTTGGAAATGCCATTGGGGAGTTATCGGGGATGCTGCATAATGACGGCAGGAACGGGAGCCTCTCGATTTCTTGCCAACCGAAAGAAACACCGCTGTGAACGATCAGACTCCGAACGAAACCAGTAAGAACTTCATCGAGATTGAGATTGAAAAGGACTTCGCCACGAAACCTGCCTTGGCAGGTAAACAGGTAGCCACGCGTTTCCCCCCCGAGCCGAACGGCTATTTGCACATCGGTCACGCAAAAAGTATCTGCCTCAACTTTGGACTTGCCCGCACCTACGGAGGGACTTGCAACCTCCGCTTCGACGATACGAATCCGACGAAAGAAAACGACGAATACGTTCAATCCATCATGGAAGATGTCCGATGGCTTGGATTCCAGTGGGATGCCTTGTACTACGCCTCGGATTACTTTGAACAGCTCTACCAATGGGCGGTGCAATTGATCCGCGACGGTAAAGCGTTCGTCTGCGACCTTCAAAGCGAGCAGATGCGGGAGTACCGCGGGACATTGACCGAACCGGGAAAGAATAGCCCCTTCCGCGATCGTACGGTCGAGGAAAATCTCGATCTGTTCCAACGAATGAAAGCGGGTGAGTTTCCCGATGGCGCCCGTACCTTGCGGGCCAAGATCGATATGGCGGCGCACAATCTGAACTTGCGCGACCCCGTCATGTATCGCATCATGCACGCCCACCACCATCGAACGGGTGACAAGTGGTGCATTTACCCCATGTACGATTGGGCACACGGCCAAAGCGATTCGATCGAAGGGATCACCCACTCCATTTGCACGTTGGAATTCGAAAACCATCGCCCTCTCTACGACTGGTTCTGCCAGTCGCTCGGCATCTATCATCCTCGCCAAATGGAATTCGCTCGGATGAATTTGTCCTACACCGTCATGAGCAAACGCAAGCTGTTGCAGTTGGTGACTGAAAAACATGTCGAGGGATGGGATGATCCTCGCATGCCGACCATCAGCGGTTTGCGTCGACGTGGCTATACACCAGAAAGCCTACACCTCTTCTGCGAGCGTATCGGCGTGGCCCGATTCAATAGCACCATCGACGTGATCGTGCTCGAGAGCAGCGTTCGAGATCATTTGAACTCCATCGCCAGCCGCTACATGGCGATTTTGGACCCGATCAAAGTTGTGATTACCAATTACCCCGACTCCATCGAGTTCTTGGATGCGGTAAACAATCCCGAAGACGAGTCCGCCGGCTCGCGACAATTACCCTTCTCGAAGGAGCTTTACATCGAGCGCGAAGACTTTATGGAAAACCCACCCTCGAAGTTCTTTCGACTCAAACCGGGCGGAGAGGTGCGATTGCGATACGCCTATATCATCCGCTGCGACGAGGTCATCAAAGACGAGGCGGGGAACATCGTCGAGCTTCGGTGCACCTACGATCCCGAAACCAAAAGCGGATCGCCGACCGCTAGCGAACGCAAGGTGAAGGGAACGATCCACTGGGTCTCCGCCAGCCATGCGGCCTCGGTCACGGTTCGTCTCTACGACCGGCTATTCCTCAATGAAAACCCTGAGGATGTTCCCGCTGGAAAGACCTTCTTGGACAATATCAACCCCGAGAGCGTGCGATCTGTGCAAGCCTTCGTGGAACCCGAACTGGCAGCTCAAGCCCCCGGCACGCGCGTTCAGTTCGAACGAAACGGCTACTATTGTGTCGACACCAAAGATTCTCAACCGGGACAGCCCGTCTTCAATCGCATCGTGACCCTCAAGGATACTTGGGCCAAGATCGCGGCGAAGAAATAAACCGGAAAGAAACCGGGGCTGCCGCACTGCGGCGAATCGCGCAGGGAAAACCGGACATGAGCTCGCACGCGTGCGCGTCCGGTTATCACCGTTGCGACTTAGCCGCGTCTATCTCATCGCTCCGTCCCGGGCCCGGGAACTTGCGTCGGGTGCATGAGGTAGGCGAGCAGATCGCGCTGCTGCTCCCAGCTGAGGTTTTGCAAGATGCCGTCCGGCATGGGGGAGAGCGATGTCAGTTTTTCTTCTTCGATGTCGGACAAAGCGATCGTCTCGAGCGAGGTTGGTGTTTGTATCATCACCGATTGCGCGTTGCGACGAACCACAAGCCCGCTAACGGTTCGGCCATCCTCTGTTCGGATCAATGTCATCCGGTAATCCTTCCCTACGACCGCGCTCGGCTCCACAATATTCTCGAGCAGATAGTCCAAACTCATGCGTTGGGCACCTGTTAAATCAGGACCAACGGCTGCACCGATGCCGTACAGTTTGTGACACTGTGAGCATTGCTGCTCGAACAAGGCTCGACCTCGCGACAGATCGGTTTTCTCGCGTTCTGTTTCCGTCCATCGCGTGCGAAAATCCTCGATCCACTTCGTTCTCTCTTGGTTGGTCTCGCGCAGCCCACCCCAGACCTTTTCCAATTGCTTCGCGAGCGATTCATCCTCGAGCGCGAGAATCTGCCTAGCTTGAAAGGGTTGCAGATCCGAGGACGACACGGGGCCACTCTTGTCTTCCATCACTTGCAGCAAGGCCTTTGCATAGCTCTTGCGCGATACTAGGACTTCGATCACCTTGCTTCGGTCTTCGGGCTGGAATCGTTTCAGCTTCCGAGCCAATCGAACGCCGATGTCTTCGTCGTCGAACTTGGCAAAACCTGCTAGTGCGGTGCCGTTCAGAATGCGGGTGTCAAGTACTTTTTCACAGAGCTCCAGCACTGCGGATCGATCGGCGGAGTTATCGGAGGATCCGTTCGCATCGATGATCGATGCGAGGGCTTGCTGCCGCATCTTCATCTCCGCTTTTCCGTCCAAGACCACGCTTCGAAGTTCGTCGAGAGCTTTTCCGCTACCGAAGATGACACTCAGCTCACGGAACTCGTTGACAAACGTTCCATCGCGGTCGCTCGCTACCAACCGATCCCAACTCGGAGGGGCAGCCACCTTCCTCAAGCCACGGAACGCATCCCTCCATCCCTGGAGCAGCACATCCTTGTCCCCCGGTTCGCGGTGAAGGGCCATGGCGCATAGTTGTTCGACATTCTGAGGATGGTCCTCGACTCCTTCTGCGATACTGCGGATCACCCATCGTTGCAGCTTGCGCCAACGGGTTTCAAAAGCGAGCGTAAGGAGTGCATCGGGGGACTGTTCCGCGACTGGGACCAGGCCGAACCAAACCAACCCAGGCAGATCCCGATCGTTCGCAAACTCATCACGAGCAGCGATTCGCGAAGCCAATTCGATCCGGCGGTCGACTGGCAAGCGTTGTAGAGTCGAAGCCAGGGTCGACAGCACGAGCCCGGAGGAATCTTTCGACAGCCCCAGCAACTTCGGAAGAACCGTATTCACTTCCTCAGGATAAACCGCATCGGGTTTGGGTCCGAGGATCGTGTCGAGCGGCCATCGATCGGTCAGAAGACGAATACCCCAAACGCGGACGCTCTCATCGGGGTGCTCCAAGCAGGCCAATAGTTCTGATTGCGATAGCTCTCCTCCGCGATAGGACCGCCACAGCTTTTGCAGGAAGCCATCGCCCGCAGCGCATGCGGGTTTGGCAAAGGAAACCGAAGAGGAGGCAGTTTTTCGAACCGAGGCGTTAGCACGCTCCGATTCCATGGCGATACGGAAAATCCGTCCGCTGGTGCGATGGACGCCCGTGGAATCATGGCACTCCCCAGTATCGCTCCAATCGATGACATACAGCGCCCCATCCGGACCGAACTGCAAATCCAGACCGCGAAAGAAAGGATCGGCGGCGACCAGAAAATCGGGTTCATGCCGCCCGACAAATCCAGCCCCCGTTCGCTCCAATCGCTCGACGTTCGCACGGCGTCCGTGCATGTTGAGCGTAAAGAGTTTGTGACGGTACTCGTCAGGCCATCGCGAATCCAAACATATCGCTGCACCAATGTGAGCATGCCCTCCTCCCAGATCATTCGCCTTGCCATCTCGACTGTCCGACCAAGAGGTCCCCGTGTCAAAGTGGTAGTGATCAGCGATCATGTCCAATCGTTCGTAGACGCGAGGATTCATGCTCTCGCCAAACGACTCCTTCAAATGGGAGCCTGGCATCAAATGCCACAAGTGACCGATCACCGTGTTGATAAAGAAGAGCTCACCCTTCGCGTCCCAATCGTGTCCCCATGGATTCGTGGTGCCATGGCAGAGGCCTTCGAACACCTTGGTTTCTGGGGAGTACCGCCAGATCCCACCATCGATTGGAATTCGTTGTGTCAACGGTGTCCCAGGTCTACCGACCTTGCCCGGGCAAGAGTGGCCGCACCGACCATAGAGCCATCCGTCCGGTCCCCATTTGAGTCCGTTGGCAAAGTTATGGTAATTGTCTTGAGCGACCTCAAAGCCATCTAAGACGACTTGAGCAGGCCCGTCGGCAACGCCATTTTCATCGGTATCGGGCACGAACAGGAGTTGCGGTGGACACATCAACCATACGCCACCCCGTCCCACTTCCACGCTTGTCAGCATCTGAACGTTGTCGACAAAGACGCGTCGGCTTTCGGCTCGTCCATCTCCGTCCAAGTCTTGAAAAATCAAGACACGATCGCGGAGGGACAGGTCGAATCGGACTCCACGCTCGGAATAGGTGTAGTTTTCCGCCACCCATAATCGCCCCTTGGTATCCCAAGTCATCGCGATGGGATTTTGTACGTCAGGTTCCGAAGCGAAGACCGATGCGCGAAAACCGGGGGGAAGCTTCATCCCCTCGGCCGCTGCGTCCGCACCCATGGGAAGCGCGTCGCGATCCCGTTCGCTGTTGTAGACTTCGGGAAACGAATCGGTCTGTGCTGGACATACCGTCGCACTGCAGAAAAGACCGACGATGCAGCATGCTGCACGAAGGGGAAGGCTTGTCATGGATCGAACTCGCGAAGCTAGTCTTGGGCCCAGTAGTCGATGACTTGTACTTTGTCCAAGTGAGGCTTGAGGACTTCTACGAACTCTTTGTGCTTGGGGTGTGGAAGATAGGCGTCGCGGTCCTTCTCGCTTTTGAAGGTCACGAGAAAGCAGTGGGTGAATCCATTCGCGAGGCCTTCGGGGCTGTTGTCGGTTCCATGTTCGAACGCAGCCACTTCAGGGATCGATTTTTTGAGCGAACGGAAAGCGTCGACGACCTCCTGCACATCCTCTTTGCTGCTTGTCTCTTTGAACTTGAATAGGACGACGTGGCGCAACATGCGATTCGATTTTTCTTGCGCGAGAGTGATGGGGAGGACCGAGGCGAAGGCAGCCAAGCAGAGGAGAGAAAGGAGCGTGACCAGCCAGGGAGCTTGTGTGCGCGGTTGCATGGGGCGGAGTTCCTCACGAAAAAGGGGACAGCCAATGCGGGGCGAACGCCCGCAGGGTCCCGTGAGGATAACAGCGCACAGGGGGCGATTCCAGCCCCTTAAGCAGCGCGCTGGGTGGACTGGATCTCGATAAGCCCGAGCGGGAAGGCAAGCGGCTGATTGTCCGTTACCGTCGCTTGGATGGCCAAGTGCCGAGTGGCATTCAGCAGAATCGGGCTTTTGAGGTTGGCGGTCAGGTTATTGCCATTCTTGCTCACCACGCACAGGAAGTAGAGCAGATCATCCGAATGGAGATTAAGAGTGGCCAGGTCCCGCTTGTGCACATGTGCCTTGTAGTCGGGTAGATAGCGTCGCGGGCTAACAACCGGAAGAGCGACATTTGCCAGTGCCACCGATTGTAGCCAAGCGACTTGGCTGTCATCGTCGGTGGACAGGAGGATCCAGTGCCGACAAGTCTCGAAACCGACCAAACCATGCGGCATCAGCAACATGTCCGAGTGATTGATTTCAATCTTTCCGAAACGTGACGATTGGATTTGCATGGCAACACCGTGTATCGAATTTCGTCCTTTTTGTTACAATCGTTTGAATCGGCAGATGCAGGGTCGAAGCGTGAACACAATTCCAGCATCTGCTCTTTTTTTCTTGAGCCATTTTCCACGTCATTTTGCAAATTCCTGCAACCGAAGCTTCTTGAATGAGTGACAGCAATCTTTCGAAACGGATCGAAGACATCCGCGTGAGGCTCGCCCCGTTGCGAGACGGTCTTTGACTACGCGGGAAAAACGTTGGAGATTGCCTCGCTTGAGGAGACGATGGTCCGCCCTGATTTCTGGGACCAATCCGATAAGGCACAGCTAGTTGTTCAAAAGCTGAAATCGCTCAAAGGGGTGGTCGAACCCCTCAAACACGCGATCGCGGCTTGCAATGATCTTGCGGAACTGGTGGAAATGCTGGAGGAGGACCCGGGTGCCGAGGAAGAGGTGACGACGGAACTGGAGCAGCTCGAGAGCTCGGTGGACCAGTTGGAACTGCAGGCCTTGCTCAATGGTCCGAACGATAGCTGCGGCGCCATCCTCTCGGTCCACGCCCGAGAAGGTGGTCTCGACGCGAACGACTGGGCCGAAATGCTCCTCGGCATGTATGCCGCATGGGCTCAGCAAAACGGTTACAGCGCCGAGATCGTGGATCGCTCCGACAACGAAGGGGCAGGGATCACCCAAGCCACCATCATTATCCGCGGCCCTTTTGCCTACGGATACCTCAAAGGAGAAGAAGGGATCCATCGGCTCGTCCGAATCAGCCCTTATAACGCGGAAGGTAAACGGCAGACCAGTTTCGCAGCGGTCGATGTCTCCCCCGAAATCGAGGACAGTGTCGAAATCGAAATCGACGACAAAGATGTGCGCGAAGACGTGTTCCGCGCTTCAGGGGCTGGCGGCCAGCACGTCAATAAAACCAGTTCCGCGATTCGTCTGACCCACATGCCAACCGGTATTGTGGTCCAATGCCAGAACGACCGGAGTCAACACAAAAACCGCTCTCAAGCTTGGAAGATGCTTCGAGCACGGTTGGCCCGGATCGAAGAAGAGAAACGGGAAGCCGAAATGGCGGCCAAGTACCAAAACAAAACGGTCACCGGCTTCGGTTCGCAGATCCGCAACTACTTCCTGCACCCCGATCAGCGAGTAAAGGATTCTCGAACCGGATTTCAAATGGGAAGCTTCCATGCCGTCCTCGGTGGCGACATCCAAGGCTTCTTAGAAGCATTCCTCAAATACCGCATGGTAAACGCGACTGAGTCCTAACATGGCGGAATTGGCATTTGCTGACACGAAGGTCATCTACGAGTGGGACGTCGATCGATTCCGCCATCGTTTGGCCATTCGAACCCCCGATGGATGGCTCGATCTCATGGAATCGGTCGAGGGAACCAGCACGGAACCTTGGCCACCCAGCCCGCCCTGGCAACAAATCGTCCGTGAAAGCATGGGGCACCGAGGCGAAGATGTGTTGCTCGGCGTCGGACTTTCCGGAAACGGACACTGGTCCATCGCAGTTCACCCCACCAATACCGAACCAAGCCAATCCCATCCGACCACCTACCAAGGCCTCGCGTTCGATGTGGCCTGCAAAACGAGCAAACCCGCCTCACATCTCGGGTCGACTTGGAAGGTTGGACCCCTTTGGGCCGTCCCCAGCATTAGCCCCAAGGAGGTGATCTTTAGCACCCGGTCTTCAGGATCGGAAACTCAGGCTCATCTTTTTGTTATGCACGGTGCAGCGTCAGTGCGGATCGAGGGAGCGCATACGATTCTCGAGATGAAACCGAGCAGCGATCCCGGTACACCGCATACCCATCGCTGGGCCATGCGAATCGAGACGTCAACGTAGTCGTCGAATCAAGGACGATTGTCGAAATAATTCTCAAAGACAAGTGGCAACTGGTAGCCATAAGCCCGCCAGTGTTTCCCCAGCGGCCGTTCCTGCAAACCTGCGATGATGTTGCAGTTGAATTCGTGAACCACGGCATCGATGCCAAACCTCGTATGCCATCCTTCCCCCAACGTTCCTGGATTGCGGAACGAAGGCTGGGTCGAGCCTTCCGTGAACCAGGTGTAACGCCGAAGCAGAGATTCAAGGAGTTCCATGCGAGCTAGATAACGGGTTTGATCCCCTTCAGGTGGACGGCTGATATGAAGTTTGCCGTTCCCGTCGTTATGCAATTCGATCGCGAGATCAGGACGATCCCCGCGATCAATCTCCCGCTGCAGCCAGCTCTCCAACGCTTGATTCTCGGGTGATAAAACGGGATCAGCAGGATTGCCCCAATCTCGATTCAAATCCTTTCCGCGTGAATTAAAGCGAGTACGCCCACGGGCTACCCCATCCTTGTTCGCCATCGGCAAGATGGCAAAGGAGACCTTCTCCAAAATCCGCCTCGTCTCTTCATCCCTTTGAAGCAATCGCTCGACAAGTCCCTCGATAACCCAATTTCCACCCGCCTCCCACGGATGTGCTCGGGCTCGGAGAAACACGCGATGCGGTGCGGAGAGGGATCCGATCTGAACCACCTCCAAAGGCCGTCCCTCGACCGTCTTTCCAATCGTCTCGATCGACACGCCTGCGGTTTTCCGGAGTTTTTCTAAAAGCGCATCGCAATCGGAAAGACGATACGGCTCAACACGTGCTACGTAAATCGATCCATTGCGGAGAGGAATCATACCGAAGACGCGACCATCCTCGGTCGGCTTGAGCGGCAGGGATTCCCATTCTTTTCCATCTTCGGAAATGACCACGCTCAGCAACTCGCGAGCCACCGAACCGGGCAGTCCATTCCAAACATTCTCCAGGTTATTGAACTCGGTCCGAACGGTTGTCCCCGCGTTGCCGTGAACTCGAAAGTGAATATGACCTGCTGCTCGATTGGGCGAATCGCGCTCATGATCGTAGAGCAAATGGATTTGCAGTGCCCCCCTCTCATCCTGCTCGTACCACAGCGGGGAAGCGTTCTCGAAGAGCGCATCGACATAGGCGATCTTCACCTCGGCCGCTACCGAAACCGTCGCCTCGCTCTTACCCAGCTCCTGCCCCATCCCTCGGTGCGGTATCGCGCCCCCACCCAAAACAGCCCATGCCATTCCCACAACCGCCCCATATGCCTTCCAGCTTCTCATCGTTCTTGCCCCCTCGCTTCTCGCCCCTCGCCACTCGCCACTCGCCACTCGCCACTCGCTACTCGCTACTCGCTACTCGCTACTCGCTACTCGCTACTCGCTACTCTTTTGGTGGCAAGATACGAATCCTTACCGGCGCGGTGTAGAAGAAGGTCGGGAAGTCGCGCGGTGCGATTTCTTTCGCCAGTTGCTCAATTCTCATATTGGCCGCCGCAATGGCTTGATCGACCGCCCCCTTCTCCGCATCGGTGGTCGCTTTCTCTTTCTTGCTCACCAAGCGGTCGCGATACGCGACATACCGAGCATGGGACTCAGGGTGGACACTCATCTTCCAAGTCATTTCACCTTGGAAGCAGAGAACATACTCTCCAGGAGGCGTGTCCTTCGCCGTGGTCAACTCCGGCGCAACTTCTTGTCCGTTGGCAGCCAATTCGATGTCGGGCAGCGTGCATTTTGGGGGAACATACTGCCCTCGGAGAATGCATTTCGCTTCTCCACCGGCACGTCGCGCGGCGACTAGAGGAATTGCAATTTTGTCGCCTGCAGCCACCGTGAGTTCATCGGTGGTTTTGCTTTGGATGGTGATCGGCGCGAGTTCCGAGCTGGTGCGAAGCCAGAGCCCCGAGGCAATACGCGAAAGAGGTTGCCCCCGCTCGGCCGTCGCGCTTTGAAAGATCGTCGCGATCGGTACGGGTGATTCTACCACGGTATCGCCAATCTTCCCTTTAGCGATCAACTCCAAGGGGGCGACGGAATCCCCGAGTTGCTCCGATCCGCTCAACAGTAGAAATCCTTCGTTTTGTCCCGGCGCAATACGAGCGGGCAAGCACGCAATGCCGTCGGGTAGCACCCGCGGAGCGACTTCCACTTCTCCCGCAAATCCCCCCGATCGAACGATCGCGATATGCAACGCAACTTGACCGCCCCGTGGAAGCAAGCTTCCGGTCAGTCCGGCGATCGCCGGATTGTTGGTCCACGGGCTCCAGTGGGCAACGCCGTAAAAACGGGGAGCAGGTGGTCCGACTCGCAATCGAAGCGGGTGGGTACCAGGGCTTGAAATCATCGATCTCGACTGCTGATCCGACAGGCTGAGTGTTACCCGCTTTGGAGCGGATTCTCCGGGAATGGAAATAGCAACTCGCGGGTCGTACGAAAGAAGAGAAATTCCCTTCGATCCCACCGCAGGCGAATCTTCTCCCACCTGCGAAAACTTCGGTGCTTCTTTTTGTTCTAACTCAGAGAGTGAAACCGTTAGCCGGACATCGGTCGATTGCCCTAGCGAGTGCGACAGGACCTCTGCTTCCAAGGTCGTTCCAGCGGTTTGCTCCCATTGAAAAGACGTGTCTCGCGATCGGTCCAGCAGTACTTCGCAGGGAGGAGTCAGGGTGTATGGGACGTCGTGAGCGACTGCATCGAGAGAGCGCCGATCGAGGATCGGCCAAGTCGGCAGGCTTTGGATTCCAACCGAGCTGGCAGGTGCCAGAAAGGGGCTGGCGTGGAAGGGAGTTCCTGGCGTTGGGCTAAGACCGATCAGAAAGGGGAAAGACTCCCCACCTCGATAAAGATCATCACTTATTTCCACCGTCCCTCGAAACCCGCTTGGAATCGCTTTCACAATAGGCAATCGGTCCTGCCACCTCATCGACTGCACGGCAACACCCCTCTCATTGCGAACCACCAATCGAGGGAGCATCATCGAATCCAGCCCCGTGGTGATGCAAACCAGATAGGTTGGTTCACGTCCTGTTTCGATTGGAATCTGGATTCGCTCTTGCCGTCGCGCTCGACCTGCCATCCAACCACCTGGTGGAAGAGGCTCGACTACGCCCGCAGACGGGATCTGGATCACTGGGGATGAAGCGGGGACAACGGCGAAGAGACGAGGGTTCGATACTCCATATTTCCCAACGGCATGGACTTCAACGATTCCGGGAGGAACGTCCGCACCGATCGACACCTGAAAAACGCCAAACTCGCTTTGCGGCTCATCATCTCCCGGGAGCGGTCCGCCCTTTTTCAGCTCGGCCCGGATTCCCGGATGATTGAATACCAACCGATCCACGTCCTGCGTGTTGCGACCGATCACACGAAACTCGATGGCCCCTCCTGCGACAGCCGCATGGGGCGAGATCGCATCCAACGCAATGCGAGGGGGCTGGGCCTCGGACGGCCGAGTACCGAACGCTCCCAGCACAACAAGGGCGCAAATGATCGACGATAGAATTCTCACGGTGTGGAATCGCATGGTGGGTGGCATCGACTAGTGATTGAACAAAAACTCTTTGCTGTTCAACACGCTCCAAGTCAAATCTTCATACGCCTCCCGCAATCGGTCTTGCCGGCCGAGCAAATACTCCAGTGCAGCAGTTTGTTCAGAAGGAGTCGGTTCACGAGACAACGCGAGCAAATAGAGTTCGGAGATATTCGCCAGCCCCTTCTCGCGAATTGCCTCAGCCGGTGATTTCGCTTCGTTGGGGGGAGGGATCTCAGACCAAATCGACAATCGATTTCCTGCCGTCGACAATTTGGCATGCATCTCTTTGGAGTTCATCAAATGGAGACTTTGAGCCAAATTCGATGCGGTCGTTCGTTCGCATTCGCAGGAAGTGGCCGATTCGGGCCGGCCGAATACGGTCAAGAAATACGATTGAAAGGAAGTATCCGGGAGCTGGATCGCCCTCGTACCCGCGGGCATTCCTTCGAAGGCGGAACGGCTTGCCGTCACATCGTCGATCGCATCGAGGAGCAATTCAGCAGGCAGCCGTTTGGGGTAATAGCGAGAGTAGCAGTTCGAATCCCGAAGATTCTCAGCATTCGCATTTTCGCTTAACTGGTAGGTGCTCGAATTGCAGATGGTCCGAATCAGTTGTTTCAAATCGAATTTCGATTGGATCAATTCGTTCGCGAGCGCATCCATCAATTCGGGGTTGGAGGGTGGATTGGTGACGCGCAAATCGTCTTCGGGTTCCACCAGTGCGCGTCCGAAGAAATGTTTCCAGTATCGATTCGCGACCGATTTCGCGAAGAACGGATTGTCCTTTTCCGTCATCCAATCGGCGAACGCCTCCCGCGGGTCCGCATCGGGCTGCAGTTGAAGGGGAGGTGCATCGAGCCCCGAGGCAGGCAAAGCCTGCCCCGATTTCGGATGCTTGGCCGACACATCTCCCAATCGTGATACGAAACGAGGCTCCTGCGGGCCTAGCCCCTCCCGTCGCTCCACCTTCGAGAAAAAGGCAGCCATCTGGAAGTAATCTTGCTGACCCCATTTTTCATAAGGGTGGTGGTGGCAGCGGGCACATTGCATGCGCTGCCCCAGAAAGAGCTGAGCGGCATCTTCGATGCGCGATTCAGTATTGTTGACTTGTCGATACCAGATCACGGCCGGGTCGACTTGCGGTGAGCCCGATGCCGTGAGGAGCTCGCGAACGAACTGACTATAGGGTTTGTTGGATCGGAAACTATCCACGAGCCAATCGTGAAAAGCGAAGGCGCCATAGCGAGTATCTTCGCCCGTATGTCGATTGCGCAGGATCGCAGACCATTTGCCCGCGAAATGATACGCGTAGTCGTCGCTCTCGAGCAGCCTATCGATAATCTGCGCACGCGGCACTCCTTGGCTTGTTCGAATCTCTTCCACGGTTGGCAAGCGACCAGCAATATCAAGCGTTACCCGTCGCAAAAACGTTGCGTCATCGCACGGATCGGAAGGGGGAATCCCGAGCGCTCGCAGTTTGGCAAACACGGCGGTGTCGAGCGAGTTTCTTTCTTCGGGCCAGCGATCGATGGGAGTCCCCAAAGGAATACTAGCCCGAAACACGGCCACCTTTCCTTGGTACCGAGCCATGATGGATACCTCACCTGCCATGTCGCGGAGCTGTACAAGCCCGGTAGCGGACACCTCTGCCATATCGAGGTTGTTCGACTCATACTGGACGGTTCGCGAGATGTCTTCTTTTTGACCGTCCACATAGGTCGCGATCACGGAAAGTTGCTGGCTCGCACCTCGCTGCAATCGACTGGCAGCAGGAATGACTTCGATCGAAGCCACCTTCTTCTCGTTTTCGTCGCCATAAGGCATCGCTTGCGAGATCCATCGCCTCAAAATGCGGTACTCATGCGAATCGATTTCCATCCTCTGCCCACCACCGTGAGGAACCGTCCCTACCGATTTTTGCAACAACAGACTCGAATCGGGGGAAGCGGGGAACAACCGACGGCCTCGCGACTCGCGAACCAAATGCTCGAAGTCTTCGCGAGGCTCAAATCCGAGCAAAGAAAGCCGGAAACCATTTTGCCCCGCTAGCTTTCCATGACACCCACCGCCGTTGCACCCGTACTTGGTGAAAATGGGAACGACTTGATTCGCAAAATTGATCAACGGCTCTTCATCGGGAAAAGCGACGGTGATTGGAATGGAATGGGAGATTCCATCGGCCGATCGCGCCCCGATCGTTCCGTTGCCCGATTGTTGAGGCACGAACAAGCCGGTTGCATCGATTCTCCCAAGCTCGGCAGGGGTGACTTCCCATTGGACGTCGCGCGTCGCATCGACTTTTTCCCCGGTTGCCAAGCTTCTGTCGACCAAAAGCTGAAATCGCGAATCGCGGCTCCGGAGCTCGATCCGATCCTGTTGAATGCGAAGCGTTTCGTTAGCTCGCGAGGACGCGGAAAAGCCGAGGAGTGCCAAGGCGAATAGGCCTGCGAGGCGAGACCAGGCCAAGGCAACTCGGAGGGCTCGAGGTTTCATAGGATCACGATGGTGAGGGGGAGTTAGGTGGGGATCAGAGCAGGGCCATCGAAGCAGTCGAGCCTCGACGGGACCATGCGTTCGGGTAGGAAACTCGAGGGCTAAATCAATTCTTTGATCGGGTCGTGATCCACCAAGAATTGGGGACGTCCTGTCGGATCTGCAATGGTGGTCGCTGCGGTATTGATCCCCAGATTGTGGTAGAGAGTCGCGATGATCTCCTGCATGTGGACGGGACGGAGGGCCGCGTATTCCCCGAGCCGATTGGTGGCCCCGATCGCTTGCCCGGTTCGCATGCCTCCGCCAGCCAAGAATGCGCTGCTGACTTGTGCCCAGTGATCGCGTCCACCTTCATTGTTGATCTTGGGAGTGCGTCCGAATTCCCCCCAAACCACGACGGTCACATCGTCTAGCATTCCACGGTCATGGAGATCGTCGATGAGGGCGCTCAAACACTGATCGAGTTTACTGCCGTGGTCGCGAACCAAATCAAAATTCTTGCCGTGCGAGTCCCAGCGACCGTAACTCAGACTGACGACTCTCACCCCCGCTTCGATAAGGCGCCGAGCGAGCAACAAATGATCGTTGCAAGTCGGTGCACCATCGTACTGGTACTTGTAAGGCTTTCCGTCGCCGTATCGTTCTAACGTTTTGGCGTCTTCTTTCGTCAAATCCAATGCGTCGAGCAGTTTGCTGCTGGTGAGCACATCGAGAGCCCGCTGTTCGAACGCGTCCATGCCAGCCATGATGCCACTGGTGTCGATATCGCGTCGCATGGTGTCCAAGCTCGTCAGCAATCGGCGGCGATCTTGCAAACGATCCATGGAGATGCTGTTCAGTTTCATGTTCTCCATACCGGGCCCATCCGGTTTGAAAGCGCTAAATGCAGCACCTAGGAACCCGGCTTCACCGGAATTGGACCAAGGCATGTGCTGGGTCTTTTGGGCCAATCCAACGAATGGAGGAACCGCTGCATCGACCGGCCCATGCAGTTTGGAAACGGCGGAGCCGATGGAGGGGCGACCGCCGAGCGCTCTGAGATCATCAGGGAACCATCCGCTCATACACTGATGGGATTCATGACGATCTTTGCACCCGACAACCGATCGGATCACGACCGATTTGTCCATCCGCGCGGCGATTTTCGGAAAGACTTCGCAAATCTGAATGCCTGGAACGTTGGTCGCAATCGGACTGAACTCTCCGCGGATTTCAGCAGGCGCTTCGGTTTTGATCTCCCACATATCTTGATGAGGAGGGCCGCCCCCCAAAAAGATATTGATCAAGCCCTTATGGGAACTCTTTCGCCCGGCTTGCTCATCGGCTCGGAGTAGGTTGGCGAGCGAAAAGCCTCCCATGCCAAATCCCAAACTGCCAATGGAAAGAAAGCTGCGGCGAGAGAGACCACTGCATAACGACGTCGGACGACCTAGAAAGTCAAGCATGATCGATTCGTGGAGTGGGAAGGATGTGGCGGGAAGGTGGGTGGGGAGCACGTCCCTCGGACAGGATGACGCACCAGAACCATTATCGACTGGCATCGGAAGTGGATGCAATACCCTTTACCGCGCCCGCAAGGTTAATCTTGGCCACAAATTGGCTCGACCGGACAGCACATCGCTTCTCTGGCTGCCAGGATTTCATGTGCTGCCCAACCGCGAAGGTTCGCAGGCAATAAATAGCGGGGGCCGCTCAACGCGGACTGGTTGATTCCCAAAAAGTCATCGGTTGCCAGTCCAAGCTGCAGCGCCCACGGCCTCGAGAAATCCTCCCAGAGGATGGTTTCGGGATCCGGAGTTGAGACGGCGGCGATCCAAAGCTTTGCCTGCGGCATTGGATCCAGACGAAGTAAATCCCGGGGTTTTGGACAGCAGACCCATTCCAAATCGTGAAGATTGTCCGCGCGCCGCAACTCTTCCTTGAGCTCCCTTTCCAACTCCAACGTCGGAGTCGCAATGACGATCGGGCCTTGGAATCCTAAATGGTCCGATAAAGTCGCCAGCGTCCAGCCGGTAACCGGGTCGACCCAATCCCCTGCGATTTGCGCAGCAGGGGTGAGAATAAACGAACGCATACACATGCGAGGATGGGGGACTTTGAAATGGGGCGTCCAGATCCGCATATCGTCATGCAACAAGATATCGATATCGATTCGCCTCGCCTCCCAGCGTTGCAATCGATGCCGGCCCAACTGCGTTTCGATCACCTTGATCGCGTCCCACACCGTCCAAACATCATGATCGGATCGCAGGGCCAGAACGCAATTGATGAAATCGCCTTGGCCGGCTGGCCCCCCAACCGGCGGTGTGCGAAAGAGACTTGAGAAATGAAGATCGCCGCCCGGAAAGGCTTCCCGAAGCAACTGCTGCGCGTAAGAAATGGTCTCAGCTACATTTCCTAGGTTCGCTCCCAAACTGATGAGTGTTCGAGGCATATCACTGCATTTTCAAGGCGGATTCGATGGTGTCCAGATACCAGTGCACCACCATTTCACTGGGTTGGAGCACCTTCCCCTTATTATAAGAGGCTGCAGCTGGTCCCGCCTTAGGGCAGTCCTTTCGAACGTAAACAAAATAGGTCGGAGGGTTGGTTTGGCCGTCGTCTCGGAAATGAAGTTTGTATATGTGGGAATTGTCCACCGCGTACTCCGCGTTCATCCCCAGATATGTCCACTTGGCCGGCGTCTTGCGATTGCGGATCTCCCGAAACACAGGCTCTTGCTCGAATTTCTGCTTCGCCAAATCGACCGGCGATGGCTGTGATTCCTTGAGTGTCGTCGGTGGAAGTGCGACGACATCCGCGGGAACTCCCTGCAACATCAACGCTTTGTAAGGCTCGTTGGTAGACAAATAGGTCAGGTAATCTTCAGCCAAACTTCGCGCGTACTGCAAATCGTAATTCGTCTCCATCGACCGCCGAAACACCCCCCAGGAACCGGTCGTCGTCGCGATGGCGATCGCGATGAACGCCAGCAATTTCGAGAGTCCGCTCAATTGGTATTTGGGGGCAATCTGCAACACGACGCACCCGACAATTGCGGCAATGATCGCAATTGGCAAGAAATGGATGTAGAGAACGGAGAAAGATCCCACGACCGCTAGAACCAACGCGACCAACGAAAGCCCCGAGAAATTCTTCGCATCGACGATCTCTTCGGTTTCAGCGTGGAGGTAGGTCTCGGTCATGTTGTTTTATCAAGAAAAAGGAAATCGGAGGAGATGTCGCGGGAGACGCTGGGTTGAACCCTTAAATTTATCGAGGATCCGCTCTTCGGTGCAGTCCTAAGTATCGCTGTCCTTTAAGATAGAAACAGCCGCTGGCCATTACGCCCCTCCCTCCTGCATGGTTCACCCACCGAGAAATCCGATGACAACCCGACAGCCTCATCCCTCTACCCCATCCCGTCTCCGCCCCCCTTTCCGGTTGCCAACTCGTTCCTTGACCGCACTGGCGATTGCGTTGCTCGCCGCTTCTCCTGGGCTTGGGCAAATCGCTTCGACGGCGAAATCGATCGACGGGTTTTCGTTTCAAATCGCCGACGGCTGGGAATTGGAGAAGATCGCAATCCCGGAATTGGTGAAATGGCCCATCGCCGCCACTTGGGACCCATCCGGAAATCTCGTCATTGCAGAATCCGCAGGGGTGAAACAATCGGTCCAGGAGCAATTGCAGTCCCTCCCTCATCGTTTGGTTCGATTGATCGACGAGAATCGTGACGGCACCTACGACAAACGACAAATCGTCGCCGAACAGCTTGCTTTTCCCGAAGGGGTCCTCTGTTTGGGAAACGACATTCTCGTTTCTGCCCCCCCTCAAATCTGGCGCCTGATCGACTCCGATGGAGACGGGGTCTGCGAACGACGCGAAGTTTGGCACGATGGCAAGACGCTCACCGGATGCGCCAACGACCTGCACGGACCCTTCGTCGGCCCGGAGGGCTGGATTTACTGGTGCAAAGCCGCGTTTGCCGAACAATCCTTCCCCATCGCGGGCCCCTTCCCCGCCAAAAGTACCGCCTCGCACTTGTACAGGCGACAAATCGATGCACCGAAGTCAGATCGCATCATGACCGGTGGCATGGACAACTTGGTCGATATCGCCTTCGATGATCTTGGCGACAAGTTTTTCGTTTCAACCTTTTTGCACCATCCCGGCAACGGGCTTCGCGATGGGATCGGCCACGCGGTTTATGGTGCTGTATTCGGAAAGGACCATGCGGTCCTGCGCGGACATCCGAGAACCGGGCCCCTCATGAAACCCTTGGTAGAACTGGGCCCCGCAGCCCCCGCTGGCCTCCTCGCGGTGACCGACGACTGGAGCGACGAGTTGCCACCCTACGCGAAGGCTCGCAACACAACGGCAACCGCTTCACGCGATGCCTCCCTCGCTAATCTCCCCCCTACAACCTTGATCGCCGCTCAATTCAATCTCCAGCGAATATCCATGCACCGATTGATTCGAGACGGTGCGTCGTATCGATCCAAAGATGCCGATCTTCTTGTTTGCGACCAACTCGATTTCCATCCAGTCGATGTTCTTCAAGACGTCGACGGGAGTTTGATCGTGATCGACACTGGAGGCTGGTACGACCTCTGCTGCCCCAGCTCCGGAACAGAAGAAAGAGTGGCGACGGGAGGTATCTACCGACTTCGCCATGTCCGAACCTCTCGGAACTACCATGACCGATGGTCTCAGGTGCAGCAACGTGTTCAAGAAGGTCGATGGCGTGAACTGCTTCGAGATCCACAGCGACGGGTCCGCGAACTGGGTACCGAGCATTGGCTGAATGCTGGGTTCGATGCGGCGGTCGATTCATCGGAGCATGCCGAGCTGCAATGGCTCCACGATCTCATGAACGATCCCAGAGAACCGATCGCTCACCGTGCCTCGGCCTTTTGGGCTCTTGCGAAATGGATCGAACGCTTTCAAAAAACCGAACAGGCCCCGGGTTTCGTCATTCGAGCGCTCGCGAAGGAAGCGGATCCGCTTTGCGAATCAGCCCTCCACCTTGCTTCCACTTATCGATGGCCCGAGATCGCTCCTCGATTGCGAGAACTAGCTCGCAGCCTCGGTAGCCCGATGGTTCGTCGATTGGCAGCGGAAGCCCTAGGGCGGATCGGCGACGCCGAAAGCCTCCCATCCCTGTTCGATTCTTGGTCGGTCGCAGATAGCGTCCAGACGGATACCGGCGCAGGTTCCCCATCGGATTCAGGACAGGATCGCATGCTCGAACATGCGATCCTGTTCGCGATACTGGAAATTGCCCAAGGGGACGAGCAAAGAACCAATGGTGTCGAAGTACTCCGATCGGTATGGTCCGATCCTATGTCGAGCCCCTCGCTCCAATTCGCAGCGTTGCACGTTCTTCGAGAACGTGGGCTCGAACCGGGAGACGCGATCGATCCAGCCCTCGCCGAACGATTGATTGCCTCCATCGATTCCCCCCATGAACGCTTGGCACAAACCGCGCAAGAAATCCTTGCATCGAATAGCGAACTGATGGCGGTATTCATCAAGCGATTGAACTCCATGTCCGAATCGCAGTTGCAGGAATCTAGCCCTGCTATCCTTCGTGTCCTTTCCAAGGCCTACACCCAACCATTGGTTCTCTCCTGGGTCCAGCAACGGGTGCTTCATGCCGATCAGCTCACCCCCTGGCGCATCGGCTTGTTCGAGAAACTGCTTGCCCAATATCGCAATCAGTCTTTGCCTGCGGAATGGGCTGATGGGTTGGCCAAGTGGGTTCAGACCGATTCGGAAATGTCCACCCGACTCCTGACGCTGCTGCAAGCGGTGAAAGTCCCCGCAGCCAGCGAGAAGCTCGTCCAAGCCCTCCACACTCGATTGAGCGAAACGGATTTGCCCGGCTCTGCCCTGGCGATCGGCGCGATGCCTGAAGGTGCTGCTGACGTCCCCGACGCGCTCCAGCAAGCCATCGTGAACGGTGCGATCCAACCCGAAAATGGAGACCAGCAACTCGTCTGGAATGCGATTTCCAAGTTGGAGTTGAACGAAGCTTCGTGGAAGGTCCTGGCTCGCTCGCTTCCCTCCCTTCCCCCAGCTGCGTTTTCGAAAGGCCTAGAGAAGCTTGCGACCAGTCGCGCCTCCCATTCACCCGAAGTGGGAATGGAGTTGCTCCGGTCGATGGAAACCATACCCACGACCAAGACACTTGCTCGCGAATCGGTTGAAAAGTGGTTTGCAGGGCACCCTGCCTCCACCCGAGAGAAACTGCGGGACTCGCTCGATAGGCTTTTCGCCCCGCCGCTGGAAATCCAGTCCACCATCGATGCCGCCCTCACCTCCCTCCCCAAAGGGGAAGCGCATCGAGGACAGGACGTCTACCGCAGCAGCAAAGCAGCTTGCAGCGCGTGCCATCGGATTGGCTATGTCGGTGGAAATATCGGACCGGAGTTAACGCGAATCGGTCGGTCGCGCACGCAGCGAGACTTGATGGAGTCCATTCTCTTCCCTAGCCATAGGATCGCACAAGGATTCGCGTCTGCGAACATTTTGACGTCGGACGAAGAAGTCATCTCCGGGCTCGTTGCCTACGAAGACGATCGACGGATCGAACTCATCGTGTCGGCCGACAAGCGTGTATCGATCGATAAGTCTGCCATTGAAAAGCGATCCGCCAGCGCGGTATCACTGATGCCAGCTGGGATCGATAAACTACTTTCCCCTCAAGAACTCGCCGACTTGCTCGCGTTCCTCGAGCAATCTCGCTAGGAAGGGATCGGATTGAAGACAGTACTCATCGCCGCCAATCCCAAATCAGGCAACACCGACCGACTGGAATTGGTCGAGGCGTTGGCGCATCACCTCACGGTCGACGGGTATCGTGCCGAGATTGTAAGCGAGCTTGAAAAACTACAGGGTAGAATTCAATGCTTGCACGCCGACGGAGATCTCGAATCTGTCGTTGCGGCGGGAGGGGATGGAACGGTCAGCGCCGTAGCGACCCGAACGCCGACCGAAACGCCCATCGCGATCCTTCCACTCGGTTCCGAAAACTTGCTGGCGCAATACTACGGTATCCCTCGCAACCCCTCGCACTGCGCCAAAGCGATCGCGAAGCGGGATCTTCGCATTCTGGATGCGATGGACACGCAAGGTACAATCTCGCTCCTGATGGCTTCGGTAGGATTTGATGCCGAAGTTGTTCGGCGAGTCCATCAACATCGAAGGTCCCATATCACGCGTTGGGCCTACCGTTACCAAGCTTGGTACACCTGGTGGACCTACCGTTGGCCCACGCTGAACGTTTCGATTTCACAATCCATTGGCGATGGATTCGAGACGAACTCCACGACCTATCCATCGCAATGGTGTTTCGTTTTCAACGTTCCGCGTTACGCTGCGGGGCTCTCGATCATCGAGCGCTCCGATCCTTCGGATGGCAAGCTCGATGTAGGGCTTTTTGAGACGAGCGGGCCGATTCGTGGGTTGATGCAGTTTTGGGATGTCCTACGTGGACGACATATGCGACGCCCCGATTGGCGTCATCTTTCCGCCTGCGAGATCGATATTCGTCTTGCACCTGGAACGCGTGGGGAAGCCGGGGCTCAGCTCGACGGAGATTGGGCAGGACCTCTCCCTATTCGCATCCGCATTTCGCCGCAACGCGTTCGACTGATCGTTTAGTCGCGAGGTCGCAAATCGAACACGGCTCCCGGTGAATCGTAACCCGGTACTCGATCCGCACGCGAGGTGGCCGTCGGAATCGACGGTTGATTCGTCCAGCTTCTTGATACAATAAATCTTCAACAGCGGATGCTGTGGGAGTTCATTCCAGACTACCTTGAAGGAAAAAACATGAAAACGATTCGTTGGATGTGCTTGTTGGGCTGCTTGGGAATTGCAGGCTGTGGCGCACAACAGCCCCCCAACACGGGTGAGACCGTTGCCAGCTTGTTGGCCAAAGCAGACGCATTGGACGGCCAAGTCGACAAGGTGGTCCACCGCTGTTATGTCTGCAATCTGGGGATGGACGGTAAGGAAAAGCTGGCGGTGAAACATGCCGGTTACACGGCTCACCTTTGTAGCGAAGGTTGCAAACAGGAGTTCGCTTCCAACGCCGATTCGATCATCGCTCAAACGACGGTCCCAGCAAAATAGCGTTGGAGATTCCAGTTCGATTCGTGCGTTGAATTCGCACGCCAGCAGCATCATGCCGTATCCGAATCGAATAGGTTGTTGGTACGTCTGCATCGGCTTCGCTCTGCTAGCCTGCACGTCCCGAACCCTTGCACAAGAAGAAGCGTCTGACAAGGTGCTTCGTTTTCGCGGTACGGCGATGGGTATGGCGTATCAGTGCCAAATTGCAGATTCGATCGATCCATCCCTTCTCGAAGCTCTCCACCGAGAATCCGCTGCGGAGCTTGAACGGCTGGAATCCATCTTTTCGCTTTACCGTCCCGATTCGGCTCTATCCCGTTGGAACGCCAACTCCTCGACCGATTGGGTGACAGTTCCTCTCGAAGTCCCCGAGCTTCTGGATTTCGCATTGCTGCTGCACCGTAAAACGTCCGGCAAGTTCGATCCGACGGTCGCCCCCTTGATGCGAGTGTGGCAAGTCGGCTCACTTGCTCGAGATTGGCGTCCTCCTACCCAAGCAGAGATAGATTCCGCCAAGGAGCTTGTAGGAATCTCTCGATTAGAATGGCGCGCCTCGCCACCGCAACTTCGCAAGAAGCACCCGGGGGTGGAACTCGATCTGAATGCACTGGTCGAAGGCCTGGCGCTCCACAACCTAGCGAAGATCTTTGACCAACGCGGCGTTTCGAACTACCTGTTGCACCTGGGAGGCGAATTCCTTGCTCGAGGTACCCTCCCCATGCGTGGCGATTGGACCGTTTCATTGGAAGATGCGGGGAGTTCTTCGTACAGCTATGCATCCAACGATTGGAAATTTGCGGTTTCACTCCGCCAGCAATCCATTAGCACCTCAGGGAGCTATCGCATTGGAAAAGAATATGGCGGCGTTCGCCACTCTCACTTCATCGACCCGGAAACAGGGGAAACCGTTCAGAACCGGAACTGGAGTGTGAGTGTGGTGTCGGAGGACGCGTTGGAGGCAGACGGATGGGCGACCGCCCTGATGTTGTTAGAGCCAGAGCAAGCGATTCGGTTGGCTGATGAACGCAACTTGATAGCGTGCATCGCCACACAGGACGGATGGCGGTTTTCACAAGCCGCTCTCCGACAGTCCACTTTCCAATCTCAAGGCGAGTTTGCAATTCAGTCCGAGCGAATGTCCCCACAAAATACTGCGCCGAACGTTTGGCGATGGCTTCAATCTGTTTGGCTTCTCTGCCTGGGCGTTCTCTTGGCTGCTAAACTATGGCGTGTCCTACGCGGCGCATGCCCCTAATCCTCTTGTGAACAGGTTCCTTCCTCATGGTTCGTCAGCGCGTCCTGCTCCTCTCAGTCCTGCTGTTCCTATCAGCCCTCCTGTTCGATGCTGGCATTATTCTGGCAAAGGATCTCATCGCGAACGAATCGCTTGCAGGACCCCGTCGTGATGCATCGTTGTTGGTCGAAGCAGAAAGTTTTCATACCTACGGAGGATGGGGACTCGACACGCAGTTTATCCGCAACATGGGCTCACCCTATCTCATTGCCCACGGCTTAGGGAAGCCTGTCGAGGATGCAGTCACTACGGTGGAATTGCCGGCAACCGGTACGTATCACGTCTTTGCGCGCACGAAAGATTGGGTGGCTCGATGGAAGGCACCGGGAAGCCCAGGTCGCTTTCAAATCCACGTGAATGGCAAACCGCTCCCCAACGACCTTGGTACCGAGGGAGCCGAGTGGCATTGGCAGAAAGCCGGATCCGTGGAGATTGCAACGACACGCGTCGAACTCCGATTGAAAGATCTCATGGGATTCGATGGCAGATGCGATGCGATTTATTTCAGCCAGAGCGATACTCCGCCGTCCAACAGCAATGACATCCTCCCAGCTTGGCGCAAGGAAATGCTGGGGCTGCCCGCACAAACAGAACCTCGGGGAGGCTACGACTTGGTCGTCGTCGGAGGTGGTTACGCGGGGATGGGAGCCGCGATCTCGGCAGCGAGGATGGGATGCAAAGTGGCGCTCATTCAAGACCGCCCAGTGCTCGGCGGCAACGGCTCGAGCGAGATTCGCGTTTGGGCGATGGGGCTGATTCGCCGGGGAAAATATCCTCGCATTGGCGAAATCGTAGAAGAGTTTTCCGACAAAGCAAAGAAGTCCCCGGGGACGTTCGAGGAATTCGAAGATTCCAAGAAAGAGGCTTTGGTGCGAGCCGAGAAGAACATCGATCTGTTCCTCGAACACCATGCCCACCAAGTCAAGATGGAAGGAAAACGAATCGAATCCGTCACCGCCTTTGAAGTTCGAACGAGTCGCGAACGAGAATTTCGGGGGAAATTATTCGTCGACGCCACCGGGCACGGAACGCTGGGAGCGTTAGCGGAGGCCGATTGGAATCTGGAAGAAAAAGGGCGGATGGGAATGAGCAACATGTGGGCTTGGGATGAAGCGACCGCGCCCATGCAGTTCCCCAAGACTCCTTGGGCGTTGCCGCTCGAAATGAAAGATTTTCCCTATCCGGTCGATCATCATGGGCAATGGTTTTGGGAAAGCGGTTTCGACAAAGATCCCTTGGGGGATGCAGAAGCGATTCGCGACTGGAATCTGCGAGCCGTTTTCGGGGCCTTCAACGCCATGAAAAATGGGGATGGAGCTGCCAAGCATCCGACGGCATTTTTGACTTGGGTCGCTTACATCGGCGGACCGCGAGAATCTCGCCAACTTTATGGCGACGTGATTCTCACCCAGGACGATATTGTTTCGAAAAAGGAGTTTCCCGATGGCTGCGTTCCCAGCACTTGGAGCATCGACCTCCACTATCCCAAAAAACAATTCGCCCAAAAATTCCCCGACAATCCGTTCATCTCGATCGCTGAGCATGATCGGCGCATCGACCGCAATTTCGGCTACCCCATACCCTATCGATGCTTCTACTCACGCAACATCGAAAACATGTTCATGGCAGGGCGTTGCATCAGCGTGACCCACGAAGCGTTGGGGACCGTGCGGGTAATGAAAACGTGCGGAATGATGGGTGAGGTGGTCGGTAAAGCGGCTTCGATCTGCGTTCAGAACGACTGTCTCCCCTACGCAGTCTACGAGCGTTACTGGAAACAAATGGACGAGCTTCTACAGCTTCCCGGCAAAGCCTTCCGCGAAAACGTGAATGCATCGTTCACGATCCCCGCCGATTCCCTGCCCTTAGCCAGCGAGTATGGTCCCATGACTGGAATCGATCCAGCTTCTCTTCCAGGAATCGTCATCGACAATCGCGAGGCAAAGACCAGTGGCAAATGGACCAGTGGCGAAGGCCTTAAAGGATATATCGCCCACGACTACGTCTATGCGGGCTCCGACTCCGGTGCATCCATTCGTTATGAGTGGACCGCGGATCGCGATGGCGAGTTTCTTGTTCGGATCGCCTACCAACCGCACGAGAACCGCGGACCTCGCGTACCAGTTCTCATCGAAACGCCTTCCAAGACCGAAACGGCGCGAGTGGATATGCGAAAGCCTCCTCGCGAGGACGGCTGGGAACAGGTGGGGCAAGTCCGATTGCGAGCGGGTGAAACGCTCACGGTAACCTTGTCGACAGACCAATCGGGTGGGTTTGTCCATGCCGATGCGATTCAGATTCTTCCAACTCCTTGATCGAGTCGTACAGCGGTGAATCCGAGATTGACTAAACGATCTACTCCTTGGAAGAAGCAGTATGGAGTGCAGGGTTTCCGAGTCGCCTTGTTCATTGCGATCCTGGCACTTTTTCACGCCATTGCCGGGACTGCGAGGAAGGCTTCCCGTTTCGATTCCGATGTGGATCAATTGGCGATGGGAATGCTCCAGCTTTACCCCCAGGGTGCAGTACGGGACACCCTTACCGACCAAGGAAAGTGGCTCGTTCGCGATGCAGAAGGTGAACCGCTTGGTCAAATCATCCAAACGGCGCCCGAAAGCAATTCCGCCATTGGATTCTCAGGTTCTACTAATCTGCTCATCGCTTTTGACGCATTCGACGTCGTTCTCGATATTCGAATCGCAAGCAGCGATGACACACGCGACCACGTTGCGTTGATTCGACAGAGCGAGACCTTTCTCAAAAAATGGATCGGAAAAGATCGCTCCGAATTGATCCAAGCCTCGCAAGTTCTTCCTGTCGCGGGTGCCACCTTGACCAGCACCGCGATCCTTCAAGGAATGCAGAAGCGACTCGGATCGAAAACCGTCTTGTCCAAATTCTCCCCCACCCTTTCTCTTGAAAGCGCCCAAGCCCTGATCCCGGACTGCGATCGAGTCGATCGAGACGAGTCCTTTCACAGTCTTTGGATCGCCAGGGATAGCCGAGGCCGCGTATTGGGATGGATTCTGCGAACAAGTCCTACCGCTGACAATTTGATTGGTTACCAAGGGCCAACGGACACACAGATCGCATTTGCCCCGGATGGCAAGGTGATCGGGATTCACATCGGAGAGAGTTTCGATAACGAACCCTACGTCGGTTATGTGCGACAAGATGCTTGGTTTGCAGATATATGGACCAAGTACTCCTGGCCGGGGATCAGCGAAATCGATCTGAGGCAGGAAGGAATCGAGGGTGTGTCGGGAGCGACGATGACCAGCATGTGCATCGCAGAAGGGCTCATCGCGACGGCCAAGGCATTGCATGATGTGAAAGAATCGGAGCGAGTGAATCGATTCCGATGGAATGCTGCGATTCAACAACATGGAGGAACCGTTGCGATCGTGCTGTTCGGAACGTGGTTCGCATTGAGCTCTTGGAGAAACCATCCGTGGTTGCGTCCGCTCCTACAGGTCGCAGTCGTGGGATATCTCGGGCTATTCCAGGGGGATCTTTTGTCCATCGCGATGTGGGTGGGCTGGGCAAAGCATGGGGTTCCGTGGGCAAATAGCCTTGGTTTGGTAATCCTTACCATCGCGGCAGTATTCGTACCTATGGCGACGAAACACAATGTCTATTGTTCCCATGTTTGTCCCTATGGAGCAGTCCAACAAATGCTGCCGCGGCGATGGCGCATCAAGACGCCGCACGCTTGGTGGCTCAGCGGTCTGTTGCGAGCGATTCGTCCGTTGCTGTTTGGTTGGGTCTTCTGCGTAGGCATTCTATCGGTCCCGGGAAATTTAGCGGACATTGAACCCTTTGATGCGTTTCTGTGGCGAGTCGTAGCGATTCCAAGCCTCCTTGTTGCGATCCTCGGGATACTCCTCTCTCTTGCCATTCCGATGGGATATTGCAAACATGCTTGCGTGACGGGTAGTGTCATCAACTACCTGCGACCGGGGACTCACAAAACTTTTTTTATGCGGTCCGACCAATTTGCCCTCGGTTTCTTCCTGCTGGGGCTCGCCATTTATTGGATCGCCTGATTCCGACTTGACTCCCAATTTACCGATTCTCTATAGATTGCCAGGATCATGAGAGTTGCTGTATTGTTACCGAATTGGGTTGGGGACACCTGCATGGCGACGCCGACGTTGCGAGCGCTAGCGAAGTTGCCATCGTTGGAGGAATTGGTTTTAGTGGGAAAGCCAGGACCTCTCTCGGTTCTAGAGGGCCTTCCTTATGCGGAAAATCAAATCGCCTATAGACCTCGGTCTCGATCCCCCGAGTTGATGTCACGTCGCGGGGTGGCTGCAGAGCTGCGACGGCGGCATCTCGATGCGATGGTGTTGCTTCCCAATTCCTTGTCCACCGGATTGATTGCATGGTTGTCCGGTATCCCAAGACGAATCGGATATGCCAAAAACGGCCGCGGGATCCTGTTGACCGACGCCATCCCGATTCGCTCTAGCGTCAACTGGTCTCGGCAGCCTGCGATCGACTACTACCTCCACTTGGCCGAGCAGTTAGGGGCAGATCCCTCGAATCGCCAAATGGAATTAGCGGTTCGAGAAACCGATCGCATCGAAGCGGAAAGGTTACTGGATCAAGTTGGATTCGATCGCACTCGCAAATTGATCTTGATCAACAACGCCTCCGGGAGTTCACCAGCTCGACTTTGGCCCAAAGAATACGCAGTAGAGCTGGCAAAACGTCTGGCGGAGGCGGGGCATCAAGTCCTCTTTCATGCAGGTCCTGCGGATAGGAAGGACTCGCTCGCCTACGCGACGGCCGCGAAGCATGCCTCGGTACAAAGCATGGGCGTCGCCGAGCATCTCCCGCTCGGACTTTCACGCGGGCTCATCTCGACAGCGGACTTGCTCGTGACCACCGATAGCGGACCTCGCCACATCGGCGTTGCCCTCAATAAACAGGTGATGACGTTGTTTGGTCCGACCGATATGGACCTCACCCGAACGTACAACATCCCTGAAATCGCGATGGAAACTCAGCAAACCTGCCGACCATGCGGTAAAGACGTCTGTCCTCTCCAGCATCACAAATGCCTGCGGGATCTCGGACCAGAAGCCTTGGTCAAAGGCATTTCCACCTTGCTAACGGGCTCCTCTTTGTCGCGCCAACCATCGTCAACAACTTCCGCCGCCTAGCGGGCAGGCTCGGCCGCTTCCATCCTCAGGCGATCGGACAGCCCTGATCGTACTCAGCATCACGGTACCCGTACTCGGTACCCGTACTCGAGCCTCTACGTCCCTCCGAGTACGAGAACGTTCCTGACTTCCCTTTGCGAGCTCTGCGCCTTGGCGAGCCCCCTTCTTCGTACATCCGAATCTCTCGCGAAGGCGCAACGACGCAACGTTTGAAATCCAGCGATTTGCGCCTTAACGTGCACTCGGTTCCCAATCTGAGAACGACAACCATCACGGAGCGGCCGCCAAATAAGCCACCATGTAAAGCGCCGCCGACCGAAAACTTCGGCGCATGGTTTTGTTCTGGCTTTTTTCGTGCTCGTGCTCCTGCTCAGTGAAGCGGTGCTCGTGCTCGATCGATTAGAACGGAAGGACAACTGCGAGAATAAAGTACAACCGACTCGCGTTAGGAGTCGGATGATTTCGCGCTCGAGGATTTTGTACCGGAATCGGCTTTGGAACCCTCCGATTTCGAACCACTTGATCCACTCGAGGAATCGGAACTCGAGCTCTTGGAATCCGAGGCAGCGGATTTCTTGTAGGAATCGCTTCGGTAATCGGTCTGGTAGAAACCGGATCCTTTGAACATCACCGCCCCTCCGGTTCCGATGAGCCGGCGAAGTTTCTTCTTCTTGCACTCGGGGCACGTCTTCTCAGGTTCAGCGGAAATCGATTGGTAGAGTTCGAATTTGTGTTGGCACGCGTCGCATTCGTAATCGTAAGTTGGCATGTTCGAATCTCCTTAACTGGCAGCACCCGTGGAAACGATAACCATGCTCGGTCGGATGACCCGATCGTGAAGCATGTAACCGACGGAGGTCTCCATCATCACCAACCCGGCAGCGTATTGCGTACTGGGTTGCTGTGCGATGGCTTGGTGGACGTTTGGATCGAAAGGTTTCCCCAAGGCTTGGATGGGCCTGCAGTGATGCTTCTCGAGAACTCCTGTCAACTGCTGCAAAACCAAACGTACTCCCTCGACCAAACCGCCGGTTTCTCCCGACTTCACCGAGGCCTCGGACGCGCGGTGAAGATTATCGACGACATCGAGCATGTCCCGCACCAGATCCCCAGCCGCGTATTTAAGCTGTTGCTCCGTATCACGCAGCAATCGCTTGCGAAAGTTCTCGAGTTCGGCCTGCGCCTTCAGTTCACGATCTCGGTACTGTGCAACTTGTTGTTCCAATAGGTCCACGATCTGTTCTGGAGTTTCCGCCCCATCTCCGTCCATTTGCTCGACCACCGAGTCGAGGGCTTCATCTCGCATTGGATTATCTGATTGATTGTTCGCTGTCATGGTCGTGTCGTGAGTTATTTGGTCTTAGTCGTTTCAGAGTTCGGTGCAGTGAAGTATTCCATGATTCGATCCATGAAACCTTTCCGCTCCGGGGTAATTTCCTTTTCCTCTAGTTCGGCCAGCTCTCGCAGTAGCTCCTGCTGCCTTTTCGAAAGCTTCTTTGGGACTTCGATGATCGTCTCGACGAGCAAATCCCCCTTCGCACCCGAATGGGGATCGGGCATTCCGAGTCCGCGCAGTCGATACACTGTCCCGCTCTTGGTCCCCGCTTGGATTTCCAGCGATCGTTTGCCATCGAGTGTTGGAACATCTAAGCTCGTTCCCAACGCCGCTTGGCAATAAGAAATGGGAAGCTGAATGATCAAATTATGTTCGTCTCGATGAAAGATCGAGTGCTGCTTCAAGTGAATAAAGCAATACGCATCTCCCCGCGGTCCACCATCTGGACTGGGTTGCCCTTCACCAGGCAACCTCACTCGCATGCCATCGTCCACTCCCGCTGGAATCTTGACCTCCAGCTTGACCTCCGTTGGCTTTAAGCCTTGTCCATCGCACGTCTTGCACGGTTTGCTGATGGTCTTCCCGCTGCCGCGGCAAATCGGGCAAGTGGTTTGGACTCGCAAAATCCCTGTCGACTGAACGACCTGCCCTCGCCCTTGGCAGCGACGGCACATCTCAGGTTGCGAACCAACCTCTGCACCCGAGCCCGAGCACGTTTCGCAAGCGATGTGACGTGTCAGAGACACGGTCTTGGTCACACCGCGGGCGGCTTCTTCTAGTTCCAACACCACGTCGCATCGAAGGTCTGCACCTTTCCGCACACGCGATCGGGACCGTCCACCACCAAAGAAGTCTTCGAAGATCGTACCACCGAAAACATCTCCAAAGGCCTCGAAGATGTCTCCGACGTCGCGGAAACCTCCACCGCTCCCATCGACGCCCGCGTGCCCGTATTGGTCATATCGCGCGCGCTTCTGCTCGTCGCTCAAGACCTCGTAGGCTTCGGCCGCCTCCTTGAACTTGTGGATGGCGTCTTCGTTCCCCTGATTGGAATCAGGATGATATCGAAGCGCAAGCTTTCGATAGGCCTTCGCTATTTCATCCTGGGCCGCACCTTTCGGAACGCCCAGAACCTCGTAGTAATCCCGTTTGCCAGACACTGTACAACTCTTCCCGCGGCGAAATTCTCGCGACTATCGAGAACCGGACATAAAAAAGGGCCATTCGCAAACCGCGCATTGCGATTGCGAATGACCGCTTGGCTTCGGGACGCAAAGTCCCCAGGGCCTGCATGTCGCATGCAAGCCCCTGGATCGATCGGATAGATCCCTAGAACCGAAAAACGGTGCTAGTTGATCGAGCCTTCAACCCTACGCTTCTTTTTGTCTTCCTTGTCGTAGGTGGTTACCAACGCTTCGGTCGTTAGAAGCAGACCGGAGATGCTCGCCGCATTGGCAAGCGCCGTTCGGACCACCTTCACAGGATCGATAATCCCCGACTTGAGCATGTCCACATACTCACCCTTGTTCGCGTCGTAACCGTGGGTCAAAGGCTTTTGGCTGACTTCGTCGGCAACCACGCTCCCGTCGATACCCGCATTGTCAGCGATTTGACGGAGTGGAGCTTCCAAAGCGCGGAGAATGATGCCTGCACCCGTTCGCTCGTCATCCTTCAGGCTGTCAACGACGGCCTTCACCGCTTCGCGGCAGCGAATCAACGCAACTCCACCACCTGGGAGAATGCCTTCTTCGACTGCAGCTCGCGTCGCGTGCAAAGCGTCTTCAACACGAGCCTTCTTTTGCTTCATGTCCGCTTCGGTTTCGGCGCCAACGCTGATAACGGCAACGCCGCCAGCCAGCTTCGCCAGTCGCTCTTGGAACTTTTCCTTGTCGTACTCGCTGTCGGTTTGATCGATTTGAGCTCGGATCTGAGATACGCGTTGATCGATGGACTTGCGATCCCCGCCACCTTCGACGATGGTCGTGTTGTTCTTATCGACAACGACCTTCTTCGCGCGACCGAGATGCTCCAACGAGATCTTCTCCAATTGAATACCCAAATCGTCACTGATGAAGGTACCACCGGTGAGGACCGCAATATCTCCCAACATCGCCTTGCGGCGATCGCCGAACCCAGGTGCCTTGACGGCACAAACATTCAACGTGCCACGCAGTTTGTTCACAACCAACAACGTCAATGCTTCTGCATCCACGTCTTCTGCGACGATCAAGAGCGGTTGGCCCGAAGCGCTGGCTTTTTCCAACACTGGAACCAAATCTCGAATGTTGCTGATCTTCTTTTCATAAAGGAGAATCAGGGCATTGTCGAACGTGCAGCTCATGTCGGCTGGCGTATTGATGAAGTAAGGGGATACAAAGCCCTTGTCGAACTGCATCCCGTCGACATATTCCACGGTTGTCTGAGCAGTCTTGCCTTCTTCAACGGTGATCACACCGTCCTTGCCAACTCGCTCCAGCGCCTCGGCGAGAAGTGAACCGATGGACATATCGTTGTTCGCAGAGATAGCTCCAACGTTCGCGACTTCGTCTCGGTTGCTGACGGGCTTGGCCATCTCCTGCAGCTTTTCCGAAGCCGCTTCCACGGCCTTGTCGATTCCTCGGCGGATCGCAGAGGGATTGCTCCCTGCTGCAATGTTGCGGAGACCTTCTTTGAAAATGGCGCGAGCGAGAACGGTTGCTGTCGTCGTCCCGTCTCCTGCCAAATCGCTGGTCTTTTGAGCGACTTCGACCACGAGCTTCGCGCCCATGTTTTCGAAGCGATCCTCAAGTTCGATTTCCTTGGCTACCGTCACACCATCTTTGGTAACGGTCGGACCGCCGAAGCTCTTATCGATAATCACGTTGCGGCCGGTAGGGCCCATCGTGACGGCGACCGCGTCTGCCAGCTTCTCAACCCCTTGCAACATTCTCGCACGGGCTTGATCGTCAAATAGTAATTGCTTTGCCACGCTTAGTTAATCCTTGTCGTAGGTTTGATGCGATGATTGAAAAAAACGAAGCGTCGCCTTACGCGAGCTTGGCAAGAACATCGCTCTCGCGAAGGATCTTGTACTCAACACCATCTACTTCTACTTCGCTTCCGCCGTACTTGCCGAAGATCACTTCGTCTCCAACGGAAACACTCAAAGCGGCTCGCACACCGTTGTCCAGCAATTTGCCAGGCCCAACTGCGACGACCTTTCCACGCTGTGGCTTTTCCTTCGCAGAATCCGGTAGAACAATGCCCCCTGCGGTGGTCTCTTCTGCTTCCATCGGTTGAACAACGACACGGTCATCGAGCGGACGGAGGTTAACTTTTGCCATGTTGATTTACCCTTGTATTGAATTGTGTTGATATTTTTTGAAATGCGTCGCAATCGATCGGTGACGCGACGCTTGATGCTATCCATTCATCGAGGCAGCTCAGGCCAGCATTACATCATGCCGCCCATGCCACCCATTCCGCCCATACCTCCCATGCCACCCATTCCGCCCATGCCACCCATTCCGTGATCATGGTCGTGGTGTCCGCCACCTGCAGGCTCTTCTTCCTTCGGAATCTCCGTGATGAGCGACTCGGTGGTCAGCAACAGCGATGCGACCGATGCAGCATTGCTCAAAGCTGTCTTCACAACCTTGGCCGGATCGATAATCCCTGCCTTGATCATGTCGACATACTTGTTCGCATTGGCGTCGTATCCTTCGGTTCGCTCTTTTTGCTGGCGAACACGATTGACCACAACGGCGCCATCCAAGCCTGCGTTGTTGGCAATCGAACGGAGTGGGTAATCGAGAATATTCGCGATAATCATCGCCCCGAACTTCTCGTCCCCTTCCAAGGTAAGTTTCTTCAATGCGGCTTCGCATCGGAGCAACGCAACACCACCACCAGGAACGATCCCTTCATCCAACGCGGCTTGGGTCGCTGCCTTCGCATCGTCAAGCAACGCTTTGCGTTCCTTCATTTCCGTTTCGGTCGCAGCCCCAACGTTGATCTGCGCAACACCACCAGCCAGCTTGGCCAAACGCTCTTGGAGCTTTTCGCGATCGTAATCGCTGTCGGTGTTGTCAATCTCTCGACGGATCTGAGCGACACGTCCTTCGATCGCATCCTTCTTCCCAGCCCCACCGATAATGACGGTGTTCTCGCTGGTGATCGAAATCTTCTTGGCCCTGCCTAAATCGGTAAGCTTGACCGACTCCAAATCGATCCCAAGATCCTTAAAGATGGCCTTGCCGTTGGTCAAAGAAGCAATGTCTCCCAAAATCGCCTTGCGTCGATCGCCATAACCAGGAGCCTTGACGGCAGCCACACTAAGGATGCCTCGCATTTTATTGATAACCAACGTCGCCAACGCATCCCCATCGATATCTTCGGCGATAATCAACAACGGCTTTTTCGCCTTGCTGATCGCCTCCAAAATAGGAATGAGCTTCTTGTTGTTGCTGATCTTCTCTTCGTGGATGAGAATATAGCAATCCTCAAGCTCCACGGTCACTTCGTCTTGATTGGTGACAAAGTGAGGGGAGAGGAAACCGCGGTCGAACTGCATCCCCTCGACGACTTCCACCGTCGTTTCGCTGCCACGTCCCTCTTCCACAGCGATGACGCCATCTTTTCCAACCTTGATGAAGGCCTCGGCGAGAACGTCGCCAATGGTTGGGTCGTTATTTCCGGCGATCGTCGCAACCTGCTTGATCTCCTTCTTGCTCTTAGCGTCGATCGGAATTGCGATCCTGTCAATCTCTCCCTTCACGACTTCCACCGCCTTTGCAATCCCTCGCGACAGGGACATCGGGTCAGCACCCGAAGCGATCATCTTCAAACCTTCGCGGAAAATCGCTTCCGCCAAGACCGTCGCAGTCGTCGTTCCATCACCAGCGACGTCATTCGTCTTGCTGGCCGCCTCCTTCACCAACTGGGCGCCCAAGTTCTCGTAAGGGTCATCCAACTCGATCTCTTCTGCAACCGTGACACCGTCCTTAGTGATCTTTGGCGAGCCCCAGCCCTTGTCGAGCACCGCATTGCGACCGCGAGGTCCCAAGGTGCTGCGAACCGCTCTTGCTAGCTTCGAAACACCAGCCAATAACGGCTGACGCGCTTCGTCATCAAATACCATTTGCTTTGCCACGTTGAACTCCTTGCGATGTGTCGGTGATTACCAACGAACTGAATATTTGCCTGATCGCCAACCCTGCCGGTCGGCGGGCCACCCTAGCCATCAATCGGGAGGGAAAGCCTGTTCACGCTCGACTTGAACTTGTACGGACGCCTGCATAGGGAATGGGTCCCTAGCCAATGACGCCTCAACTGAAAAAACGAAATCAGCCAGTTTTGGCAGTCTCCGCCAGGGAGACTCAACACTGAGCAATCCGTGTGCCAGCCGAAAAAGAATGGCCTTAAACCTATACCGTCTATAGACTTGCAACTATCAAGGCACCAGGCACCGCCAGCAAACTGTCAAAAACGACATGCTTCGACCAAGCCGTCTAGGTCCTGGGGAGTGTGGGCGATATTCAAACTCACGCGCAACAAGCTTCCTCCCTCCGGTACCGTTGGAGGTCGTATGGCAGGGACATAAAAACCAGCCTCCGCCAACCGTTGACTCCAAGCCACGACATCGGGCACCGATGGGGCATAAATCGGAACGATGGGGCTGTCCCCCTCTCCCACTTGGTGCCCCATTCTCCGCAATCGATCGCGAAGCGACTGGGAGGCAAGTCGCAATGCCATCCGTTCCGCTGCCATCGAACCCAGCAAATCCACCGCGACGGCGGCGGCTCGACAATGTCCGAGCGGCAACGATGTGCTGTAAAGGAACGAGCGCGCGGCGTTCTCCAAATACCGAATCAGAACATCTGGCCCCGCTACAAAACCTCCCGAACACCCTATCGCTTTGCTCAGCGTCCCAACTTTGATCCATCGGTCTGATAGGCAGCTTCGCTCCTCGAGCACCCCACCTCCGCGTTCCCCAAACACCCCGGTCGCATGCGCTTCGTCGACAATCAAACCAAGGTCGTATTCCTCAGCTATCGCTTCGAGCCGTTCAACGGGAGCCACATCGCCATCCATGCTGAAAACCGAATCGGTTACGATCCATGCGCGTCGCCCCTCCCCACGATGCCGACACACCAAGGCTCGCAACGTTTCGAGATCCTTATGGGGATAAACGATTACTCTCGCTCGGCTGAGGCGACAGCCATCGATCAAGCTCGCGTGGTTGAGCCGATCGCTAAACAAGACGTCCTCGTTGCTCGCCAGAGCGCTCACCACCCCCACATTCGCCGCATATCCACTTGAAAAAAGCAAAGCTCCTTCGCTGCGTGCCATCGCCGCAAGCCGGAGTCGCAACGCGTCATGTGCCTCGGTGTGCCCGGTCAGCAAAGGACTTGCTCCCGCGCCATATCGCCCCGTGCGCGGGTCAGCAACGGCCTCTCTCACACGAGGCTCCCAGCTCAAAGCCAGATAATCATTCGCCCCAAAGTGAACCAAGCCCCTGCCATGGGGCTCCACCACCCACCGGGCCGAACGAGGCGTCCACGTCGAAACGCGGCGAAGCAAACCTGCCTCTTCCCGTCGTTGCAAGGCACTGTCCAACTCCCCCCATAACGAATACGGACCCGCCATCGCTTCCTGAATCCTTGGTAATTTCGCCACAAACAGTACGTTTCCGCCCAACCGGGTTTGATTCGCCCATAAGCGTAAACCATAATTGCTAGCCGGAATCAGCCCGGCGATTTTGGAAGAGCAATCCTTGGCACCCAGCCATGCAACTTACCCATCCCAACGTATTAATCACAGACGACGATCGAGATTTTCGATTGTCCCTGGCGGACGCATTGACCCGTCGCGGCTACGCGCCGGTCTTGGCGGCTGATGGAATAGAAGCTCTCCACGTGATCCAGCACGGCAACATCCATCTAGCGCTGATGGATGTCCATATGCCCCGGCTCGACGGGCTCGGGACATTGGAAACAGTTCGTTCTCAACATCCCGATATGCCTTGCATACTGATGTCAGCGGAACTGGATGACAACATCGTCGCGCGGGCCTTAGCGTTGCGAACCCCCGAAGTTCTTCGCAAACCATTTCGATTGCAAGTGCTCGCGGAAAAGATCGAGCGCCTCATGGACGCCGCCTATCGAATTCGATAGTGTCTCTCTAGCGAACGCCCCAATGCAGCCAGCCCCCTGTTTCAGCGAACGCCGAAGAGACGGTGCACAACGGCGAATCGTTAGGAATCACTTCAATCATGTCTTCGACCTCTCCTACCGACCCTGCAACACCGCATGGCGATTTCCACGGCTTCCGGAAATACTTTCGAAACGACATCCTCTCCGGATTTCTAGTCTTTCTCATCGCCCTCCCACTCTGCCTGGGGATTTCACTAGCCAGCGGTTTTCCACCCCAAGCGGGTATCTTCACCGCCATCGTCGGCGCGCTGCTCACACCTCTACTTAGCAACAGCGAATTGACCATCAAAGGCCCTGCGGCCGGCTTGATCGTGATCGTTCTCGGGTGCATCCAATCGTTCGGAGGGGACGGCGATTCGATCTTTAGCGATGCGGATACGGCTGCTTACCGCGCGACACTTGCTGTAGCGTTGGCTGCAGCGTGCCTCCAGTTCGCGTTTGGGCTCTTTCGTGGTGGGATTATCGGAGACTTTTTCCCCAGCGCTGCCGTTCACGGAATGCTTGCCGCGATAGGGGTCATCATCATGCTCAAGCAGTTCCCGGTCGCGCTGGGAGTCAGCGCGAAAGGAGAACCGCTGGAACTGCTTCAAGAGATTCCACATTTCATTTTGGAGGCGAACCCCGCTATCGCAGGAATTGGAATCACCAGTTTGGGCATCATGTTTCTTTGGCCCATGCTGGGAGCAAGGATGCCATGGCTCAAGCCTGTCCCCTCCCCGTTGATCGTGTTGGCCGTTTCGATCCCGATGGGTATCTGGCTCCAATTGCTACACCAACACTCGTATTACTTGGTCAATCACGAATACCAACTCGGCGACCAATACCTGGTTCCTATCTCCGGAGAATTGTTCGGTCTGTTTCATCAATTCCAGACACCCGACTTCCAAGCATTAGGGCAGCCCAAGGCTTGGTGGTGGGTCTTTCTTTTCTTCATCATCGGGAGCCTCGAATCGCTCTTGAGCGCGAAAGCCGTCGACCTGCTGGATCCCTTCAAACGCAAATCGAATCTGGACAGGGATCTCATGGCGGTAGGGGTTGCCAATGCGGCTGCTGCCGCGATCGGAGGATTGCCCATGATCTCCGAAATCGTCCGCAGTCGTGCAAATGTCGACAACGGCGCCCGAACCCGGTTCTCCAATCTTTGGCACGGGGTCTTTCTTCTGGTCTGCTGCAGCCTGATCCCGATGTTCCTCCATTTGATCCCCCTCTCCGCGTTAGCGGCCATGCTGGTCTACACGGGATACCGTTTGGCTCACCCTCGCGAGTTCATCAACGTGTATCGGATCGGACGCGAGCAGCTCATGATCTTCGTCATCACGCTGATTGCGGTTCTAGCGACGGACCTCTTAGTTGGCATTTTGATCGGAATCGGAGTCAAGATAGCCCTGCACGTCGCGAACGGAGTTCCGCTCAAGTCGATATTCAAACCCTATTTGGAGGTGGAGCAACAGGGTGAAGATCGCTGCGTCATCCACGCGCACCAGTCCGCTATTTTCTCGAACTGGATCCCGTTCCGTCGCCAAATCGAAGACCTCGGATTGGTCCAACATCAAAACGTAACCATCGACCTCAGCAACACCAAAATCGTCGATAGCAGCGTGATGGAAAAACTACATGAAATGCAGGAGATTTTCACGAGCGAGGGACTGGAACTGAAAATCACCGGGCTGGAAAGCCATTCGGCGTTTGCATCTCACGCGATGTCGACCCGCAAGGGTGGTTTGCTTCGTATGCGGCGACTCACAGTTCTAGCCTCCATCGAGCTGGGAGATCGCATCGAGGCCATTTGCAATCCCTTTGAACTCGTCTCCTTTGCCTCCCAAGAATGCAAAGGTCGCAGCACGTTTTCTTCCATGCAAGATTTGGCGCTACCGGCCGCTCCCATTTCCAAATACTTGCGCATCGAAGTGGTCGCCTCCTCCGCCGTCTGCGAATCGATCGTCGCCCAGATGCGCATCGAACTCCAACCTGCCGATGCCGTGACGGTTTACTCCGAATCGATCGATATGATGCGCAGACCGGTGGGCCCCTCCGCTGTCGATGGCCAATCGGATGCTCCCGATCTGTTCAAAGTGTAACCAAATCATCAAGGATCCCAGCATTAAGGGCCCACAGCCTTAGGGGTCCACTGCATCAAGCTCTCTGCCTCAAGCACCCAGTCTACCGTCTCAAACATCGATCTCGAACGCGCCGTCCAAGGTGGCATGGAGATGGGCGCCGTCAAGCTTCCAGAAATCGAGCCAAGGCCAAACATCCGAATCGGGACTCTCGCAGAAAACGTGGCCTCCAGCAGGTACGGCGTGCAATACCGAACGCAATCCCGCACGATGCTCGTTGAAGAACTCGCCTCGCAACGCGTCTTGAGGAATCAGCAGCCAGTCGAGCCGAGGCGCGCATGCACCGCCGGTCGCGGAGCTGACCAAATCGACATGGATCACAATCGCGCTGAGAATCGGATTGCACAACAACGCAATCACGCGCGACGCGTCTGTCTCGCAGCCGGTATCTACAATCCTCCCATTGAACCCGGCCTGTCCATCGCTCACCATCCCAAAGTCGATATTGCGAAGCCTCAACTGCTCCGACAATTGCTCGACCAAGCTTTCCGAATGAGGGCATTTGGCGACGCCTATCAAACGGATGCGGCTGGGACTATCATTCGGAAAGAGCATATCAACGATCGCATCCCCGACCTTTTGCGGTTTCCCAAAAAGAGGGGAGACGTGCGGCGAGAGAGACGGTCCCGCGTTGACTTCAACGACCGCTCCACGCTGCGATTCAAGCGGTTCCGAAATGTCGGTCGCCAAGATATCGAGCCCCGCGATATCCAGCCCCACGACACGAGCAGCGAGCACGGCTTGTTCCGCCAATTCAGGGTGCACCTCTTCGGTGCAATCAGTTGTTAAATCCCCGGTTCGCCGCACGAGGACTTCTTGACCGGTCAAAGGAACGCTATGGACATCAAGCGATTGTTTCTTCAGTTCGATAATGGCACCAGCATCAAGCTTTACAACGCCGAGCGGATCGGTATACGCTTCGCCGCGACGGGGATCTTGATTGAGAAGCGTGACCAATTCTTCCACCGTACTCGTGCCGTCTCCCACGACGATTTCCGAATGACCGCGCGCCGCGGCGACCATACGATTCCCCACAACAAGCAGTCGATGGTGGTATCCTCTCGCAAATTGCTCGACCATGACTTCATCGGTCTGGCCATCTTGGACGGCCCAATCGTATGCCTTCAAGACTTCATCGCGCGTCGATAGCTCGATCGAGATTCCTCGCTGGTGGTTCGCATTGACTGGCTTGACCACGACGGGGAAGCCAATTTCCTGCGCGGCCGTCCAAGCGTCTTCGGCATCGCGGACTTGCCGACCATGCGGGACGGGCACTCCGACTTGCCGTAACAATCTCTTGGTCAAGTCTTTGTCGCTCGCGATGGCTTCAGCGATAGCGCTGGTGGCATCGGTTTCTGCGGTCCATATGCGTCGTTGGTACTTTCCTTCTCCCAGTTGCACGAGCGAACCTCGATTGAGTCGCGTGTAGGGAATGGAACGTCGCCGGGCGGCGCGAAGGATCGCTCGCGAACTTGGCCCCAAGCGCACGTCGTCGGCGTAATCGAACAACTCTCGAAACTTAGCAGGGATGGAGAAACTCTCGCCGCGTCGGTAGCTGCCGATCATCTCCAGAGCCAGTTCAAAGCATCGCTGGGTGAGCTCCTGCTCTTCCATCTCCATCGCGAGGACAACCGAATCCACCCCGGAATCGATTTGCGATTGAAGATCCAGTCGTTCTCGTGTGTCTTGGGTAGGAACGCCCGCCATGGACGAGAACCAGCGAGCACAATCCAGCAGTAGGTCTCCGGCGAAATGAGAGGTCGCGATCGAGCGGGCCCGCAATTCGGCGTTGGCAACGCTTTGCGGGTGGGTGGTGGTGTAGCTTTTGCTCTCGAGAAATGCCATCAAGTCCGAGGAAAGGGCAGGACCTATCGACAACGTTTCCGCGGCTTGCGACGCAGGATAGTGAAGCTCCAGCATCGGAGCGGGCGACCAGCGATTGGGGCCGATCAACGTGACGAAGCGGAGGTCTGACATAAAGCTCTGGCAGGGAAAGGCAAGGGAACGGCTGGCGTACACAAGTGGGAAGTGTACTACGAATCGCTGGGTTCGTCACAATCCCAGATGCGCCCTTCCTTTTATTTTGCCCCAGGTCTCCAGAGCTCTCGTCGAAAAGCGTCCGCGGACAAGCCCTCTAGTTCCGCTTGGGACGGAAAGTGGGTTGGAATCCATCCGAAACACGTTCGTTCGAGATGAACTTGAGCCGAGAACTATCGACTTGTACCGGCCGAGCTCGTTCCGTTCGCCCCGACGCTTCGTTGGCAGCCACGGGATCGTCCGAATCGAGCAAATTCGGATTCCAACGGGGCTTCGCATCGATTCCCGCGGGTGACTCCAACGGAACGATCCTCGCCTGAGCAGGATCCGAGTTGGTGGTCGGTCTCAACGTGGAAGGAACCGGAACAGGCTCTCGATTCATGAGGGCTTGATCGATCCAACTTTCCGGCTGCTGGGATGGATTGCGAGGGAGCATCCCACCCGAGAGCTGGTTGAGGGTCGGAGAAAGTTCGGTTGCAGGTCGCTGTACGGAAGCCGAGCCGTTCAAACTGGGTTGACGCGTCGCTTCCGGGTCCCCCGATGGTAGGCCAGACGGAGGAAGAATACTGGAACCTGGAAGCCCGCTGGCGGGAGGCAAGGCGCTGGGAGGATTCGTCGGATACGATGGATACGATGGAGCGGAAGTGGAAGGGACCACCGCACCGGATCCGATTCCTGTCGGAGCGCTGTACGTAGGTGCTCCGTAGGGAGTCACCGATGCTGCACCTGGGATGTTAGGCGCCGCCCCCGATAGGGATGGGCTGCTGTAGCTGGGCGCGGGGACCGTCGAGGCCGCCGAGCCGGGCACAGGGCAAACGCCATTAGCACACGGACTTTGGTTATTCGCGGCAGGCGCATAATACGAACTGGTCGCGGGGCTCGCGTAAGCAGGAACGTTGGCCGCTGCCGGAACGACGGTCGAAACAGGTGGAAGCACCGAAGCACCATATCCAATTGAGGATGGTGAAACGGTCGGGTAAGAACTCGAAATGGTCGTTCCCAGCGGATAGGTGCCCGCAGCCGGATAACTTGTGTTCGACGGATAAGAAACGGTCGGCACATTGGACACCACCGCCGCAGGCATCAGAGCCGTAACGGGCTGAACCATGGAGGGTTGATAGGTCGTCGCGGGTAACGAGCTGGCAGGCATTCCCATCGACACCCCAGAGGTACCCAAGGAAGCGCTCCCAACAGGTGCCCCGGAGTAAGGAATCTGCTGATAGCCCCCGTACTGTGCTGCATACGGTTGGGCATACGGCGGCGCATACGACGCGCCGGTTGTCAAACCCGCTGGGTAATAACCGGGCCCAGTGATTCCAGGCCATCGGTTCGACTGCAAACCGACTTCCCCCAGCAACGGTCGGGGCGAGGCCAATGGAACGCGCTGAGCTTGATACTGCACCGAAGTGCAAGGCTGAAGGCTGGTAACGGTCGTTCCTGTTCTTGGGTCAAAGCTGGTGACCGGACGATAGTAAGTTACCGGCGTTGCATTCCAAGCCGTATCGTATGTAGCTGTTGGCAAATAGCCAGCGACGGTCTGCGGAACTCCGAAGGGGACGGACGCCAATCCGGTGGCAGATGGTGGCTGCGTCGCATAGGGACCGTAATTAGCAACCACGGACGCGTAATTCGCGGTGACAGGTACGGGACCGATCGGGTAGGCAGGCCGATGGCGGTTCAGAATCGCGTCCATCCAAGGCCCTGCGTGAGCAGACTGCGCCATCGTTGCAAACGAGAGGCAGCTCATAGCGATCCAGCTGGATAAATGCATGCGCATGAAGAGGTCCTGGACTAGGATGATAGGATGATGAGAGCAACCGACTTGGCCACTCGCACTAATCTGATGCCATACCCCCGGCTTGGGTCAATCAAAAGATGATAGCAAATTCGCAACTCGAATCGATTTCACCGAAGCGTGTTCCGGTTGTAGCGGATATACCTTTCGCAATAGCACAACAATGGGCAAACCGAATTTAGGAAAAGATCGAATTCCCACTCGGATTCCAGGCTGGGACAGTTGGTCGTACCGTTTGGGTTGCCCGGTTTGGGGATGCAAAGACTGGGGGGGCAAAGTCTACCCGAAAGGTATTGCTAGCGAGCATCTTCTCACTTGGTACACGCATTCCTTTCCCGCCGTAGAGGGGAATAGCACGTTCTACTCGGTCCCCGATGCCGCAACCTTTCGAAGATGGCGCGATCAAGCCGCTCCCGGCTTCCAGTTCTCGCTGAAATTCCCTCGCAGCATTTCTCATGATCGCATGCTGCATGGGTGCGACGACTTGTTGCGAGAGTGGATGGACCGATTGAATTTGCTCCGCGAAGCCGACAAGCTGGGACCTACCTTCCTTCAACTTGGCCCGTCTTTCTCCTTTCAACATTTCGAACGCCTCCAGCGTTTTATCGACCAGCTTCCTCTCGAATGGGCTTGGGCGCTCGAGGTCCGTCATCGTGACTGGTTTGATGAAGGGGAATACGAGGAACGATTGCAGACGCTTCTCACGGAGAGGAACATCGATCAAGTCCTTTTCGATTCCCGCCCCCTCAACTCGCTCGCTCCATCCGATGCGACCGAGCACGCATCTCAAAGTCGCAAGCCGAAAAGTCCCTTTCGCGCGACGGTAACGGGCAAACGGCCGATGGTACGCCTAATTGGTCGCAACGAACGGGATGAAGTTGCCGACTATTGGGATGAGTGGGCACATCGTGTCGCGGACTGGATTCGGCAAGGCCTGCAGCCCTGGATCTTCACCCATGCACCCGATGATCGATTCGCCCCCGACCTCGCATCGGACTTTCATCTTCGATTGCGACAACTCCTCCCCGAGCATCCCGATCTCCCCTGGCCTGCCTTGGAAAAACCAGAATCCGAGGGGCTCACCCAACTGGAGTTGTTCTGACACTCCCTTTGCCTTGGCATAGAATAACTAAGTAGGTTTCACTCCCTGGATCCTTCCGATTCCGTGACCGAGCGGCTAAGGTATGTTCGATGCGGATCGGCACCAATGCCGGGGAGTCCATCGATCTTTTTATCATCACCGCCTGTCAATATTCTCATGTCTTCGGATAACACATCAGTTGGACAGCCGCTCGAAGCGGTCCCGGTTTCGATGACACCGTTGCAGCGGTTTGAAGAGTATTTGCAGAGCAAGGGGCTTCGGAATACCGAGCAGCGCAAGCATCTGCTGGAGCAGGTCTTCAATCGCCACGAGCATTTCGATGCAGACCAGCTCATCGACCAGCTCCCTTCCAAAGGGAGCGCCAATTACGTCTCCCGTCCGACCGTGTACCGGACATTGAGGGAGTTTGTGGACGCGGGGTTGCTGCAGTGTTTTGAACTCGACGGACGGAGCGTTTACGAACACGACTATGGCTACCCGCAGCACGACCATCTCTACTGCACCAAGTGTCGGAAGCTGATTGAATTCACCAGCGAAGACACCCTTCGTATCCGGGACGAAGTCGCCAAGCAATTTCGTTTTCGTGCCAAAGAGCATCGGTTCATTATCCATGGCGTCTGCGACGAGTGCACCAAGAAAAGATCGCGAGACCGCCGGCAAGACCGCGTCTGAATCCCACACAAAGTAGACGACTTCGACGGTCCGAAGGCTTGGGAAAGTAGGGCGCGCGGTTTACACTGGTGGCCGTTTTGATGGCTTGTAGGTCCCAAAAAGGAAAGTGATTGAAGATGGCGGATCGGAAGGGGAGTTCATTTGCTGGGGTAGGCGTAGCGATCGTAACACCATTCCGCGACGGCAAACTCGACGTCGAGACCCTCAAGCAACAGATCGAATATCAAATTGCATCGGGCACCAATTTCCTGGTCCCCGTCGGAACGACCGGCGAATCGCCGACGTTGAGCCACGACGAACACGAACGGGTGATCGGCGAAGTCATCCAGCTTTCTGCCGGCCGCTGCAAAGTGATGGCGGGCACGGGTAGCAACTGCACGTCCGAAGCATTGCGACTCACGCGCCGAGCCGCGAAGGAAGGGGCCGATGCGTCTCTACAAGTAGCTCCTTATTACAACAAGCCAACGCAGCGAGGCTTCTACGAGCATTTCAAAGCCATCGCGGAAGATATAGGCATCCAGCATTGCGTTTACAACATCCCCGGACGATCCGCGAAAAATATCGAGCCGGAAACCATCGCGAAGCTGGCAGAACTACCTAACATCACGATGGTAAAGGAAGCAACCGGATCGCTGGACCAGTGTTCGCAAATCCTTAACACAACCAACTTGACCGTCCTCAGCGGCGACGACTCCTTGACATTGCCCATGATGAGCATCGGCGCCGAAGGAGTCATTTCGGTAGCAGGGAACATCGTTCCCAAGGATATGATCGCCTTGGTCCAAGCGGCCTTGGCAGGAGATTTCGATCGCGCGAAGACGCTTCACCACAAGCTATTCCCCCTATGCCGCGACATGCTCTCGCTGGCCACCAATCCCATTCCGGTGAAGGGGGCGATGAAGCTGTTGGGACGAGACACCGGCGAACTGCGTCTCCCCATGACCGAATTGGAACCGAACCAATGGGATGCGCTGGCAAAGACTCTTAAGAATTACGGCATCCTATAGCCCCCCGAGGCTCCACCCTGGCCATCCGTGCAAGCCCCGCGGCAACACCACGCGGCAAGAATGGAGCCGCGACGATCGAACGTCCCAAACGAGCACTGAGCGACTGCCCTCCCTTAAAGGGCGATAATGTTGCGACAATTCACAATTGATGCCAACCACATGCCATGATCCTTTGGTATCATTGGAGTACCGTCGCATCACCCGTTTGAGGAACCGAGAATGACCGAGTCACGCCGGGCGGACGATCTCACATCAACAACCTACGAGCAAATGAAGCGGTTAGCAGCTAGCTATCTGCAACTGGAGTCCTCGACGGTGACACTCTCCCCCACCGTGCTCGTCCACGAAGCGTATCTCAAGCTTTCCAAACAAGACGGGGATCAATACCAAAGCCGAGGGCACTTTTTGGCTCTCGCAGCGACCATGATGCGGCGGATCTTGGTCGACCATGCCCGATCGCGCAAACGACTCAAGCGAGGTGGAGAATATGTGCGCGTCATGTTCGATGAGGATCTCAAGCTGTCGGTTACCAACGAACAAGATGTCTTGGCCATCGATGAATTGATAGAGGAATTGCAAAAGCTCGATGGTCGGCAAGCCAGGATCGTCGAGATGCGATTCTTTGGCGGAATGACGGTTCCCGAAGTTGCCGAAGTCCTTGGCCTTTCCACACGAACCATTGAGAACGAATGGCGGATGTGTCGGGCATGGCTTCGAAAACGGCTTGAAGGGTAACCGATTCATGGACTCCAAAAAGTACGCCGAGGCCAAAAAAGTCTTTTTCGATCTTGTCGATCGATCCCCCGAGGAACAAGCTCGCCAGTTGCACTCGCTCGAATTGGAAGACAAGAGCCTCGCCGATGAGGTTTCGCTCTTGCTGGCAAATCATTCGAGCCGGACCATTATTAGTAGCCACGAATCGACCCAAAACGCTTCCACCGCGACTCGTGGGAGTTACACGGTAAGCTGGATTCGCGTCAATCGATTTCTTTACGGCGGCTGGGTCCCATTGGTTGTCGCCATTGCCTCCACCGCGATTCTGTTCGCGATCGGTTGGTATATCCACAAACGCCTTTATGAAAAAGTGCGTTCGGAATACGAACGCGCCGCGATGGTGGTTGCCGATCAAAAGGTCCGTCGCGTATTGCAATGGACTCGCTGGCATGAGCAACAAGTGCTGTCGTGGGCGATGCGAGACGACATCCAAGAACTCGTCGCGCGACTCGACTCCCTAGCGCAGTCCATCGATGATCCAGCGGAACTGGAAACCGCGCTTCGCAATGCAGACGAACAGCGAAAATTATCGATGATCTTCAATCAACTCACTCCTCCCAATCTTTCGCTCAAGCAGGAAGAGGACCTTCCCCCACTGCGGTCGAACCCTCGAATGAAGTTCGCCATTTGGAACCGTTCGTTTCAATTGATTGCAGACTGGCAATATCAAAACGAGTCTGTACAGCTGGGAGAGTCGGCCTCGTCCACAGGCAAGATCACCGTTAGCAAGGTGCTCGACACAAACACCACACATGTCGAAATGCCAAGGCCCAAGGCAGAGACCGTCAGCAAAGATTATCCGATTGAGACAAACCTCAGCTATGTGATGTTCTTTGTTCCTATCTTCAGCCCATCCGATAATTCGCGTCCGATCGGCGCGATGATGATCCGAAGCGATTCTCTGTTGGACGAACTTCGCGAAATCCTGGAAGATGTGATCTTCTCCGATAGCAATTGCTACCTCCTAACAAAAGAAGGTGGCATCGCGACCCGTGTCCTCGATTCCGAACTGGTAGCGACATTCCAGAATGTTTCGCCACCGGGGTTCGTCCGAGGGGGACCGGTTCTCTATGCGAGAGACCCAGGCGTGAACTTGATGAATGGAGAAACCCCAACAACCGACTCTTCGGTGTGGCCTGCAACGCTCGCGGCCATGGGCATCGCCAATCAAAAGGATGGTCACAGTTTTGATGGATATCGCGACTACCGAGGCCAGAACGTCGTAGGTGCGTGGCGGTGGATCGAGAAAGCCGATATCGGGATTGTCATGGAGACACCGCGTGAGAGAGCCTACGGCAATCTTGTGTATATCGATCAAGCCTTTCGAGTCATGTACTCCATTCCACTCATCGCCGCATTGGCGCTCGTCGTTTTCTCTCTCATTCGGTATTTCCGCACGCATGATCTGACGAATAAAACGGTGGGAGCCTATCGCTTGAAATCGAAAATTGGAGAGGGGGGACTCGGAGTTGTTTACGAGGGAGAGCATCACATTCTCGGTCGAAAGGCAGCTATCAAACTGATCAAGCCGGGCGCGATCAGCTCCGGAACCGTTCGCCGTTTTGAACGAGAAGTGAAACTCGCCTCCCTGCTAAACCACCAAAATGCGGTGGCCATCTATGACTTTGGCGTCTCTCGCGATGGACTACTCTACTGCGCCATGGAGCTGGTCGATGGCGTCACTCTTTCCCAACTCTTGTCGTTCGAACCCAATCTCCCCATCGAACGAACGTTGCACTTCCTCTGGCAAGTAAGTCTAGCGCTCCAGGAAGCGCACAACCTTCAACTGGTCCACCGAGATATCAAGCCTCAGAATGTGATGATCTGCCAGGCTCCGGTCGCAGATTTGGTAAAGGTCGTCGACTTTGGCCTAGCAAAGAGTATCAGCGAAACCATCAGTCGCGACGTGACCGCCACGCGCGCGGTCATGGGGACTCCAGGCTTCATCGCCCCCGAACGCTTGGAGAGCCCTTGGAGCGCGGACCCCAAAATCGACACGTTTTCTTTTGGAGTCCTCGGTATGTACATGCTGACGGCAAAGATACCACCCCTGGGAGTATCGAAAGAAGGCTTCGTCGCAATGATCCAAAACCCTTCGCTCTTACGCTCTTTGGAATCCCCCGACTTGCAATCGCTGATCGATCTCCTGCTCGCATGCGCGTCTCCTTTGCCAGAAAGTCGCCCCAAGAACATTCGGGCTGTGAGCGAAGAAATACGCACTCTCTGCAAATCGCTTTATTGGAACCGCGGAGGAAGCGAGGCTTGGTGGTCAGAACAGGGTGATGCCATGCGAACATGGGTCTCGCAAGGCAAAACGGAATCGACGCCGAGTTAGTCGAATGACTCAACGTTTTTTGGTACTCGTGCAACCACCCGCAAGGGCGCATACCGCGCATCCCCCACCCGTTCCACAGCCGCTCTTTTCAGGCGTACCGCACCCGGGGCCACATCCGGTTTCGACAAGCTTCGCGAATCGACTTTTGGCAACACTTTCTTGGTAAGCCTCCGCAAGCTCTTCAATCACCGACTCAGTCTCCTCGCAAGGGGTTCCGAGGAAATGGAAGTAAAGCGTTTTTCCATCCAGCAAGGGCTCGACGTCGATCAGAACATCCTCGGAGTGCCTCGCATCCAGAACACGCTGGCATTCCACACAAGCCGCTTGACTCAATTCCTCCAGCTGGCGAAGCAGAAATCGGTCCTCCTCGCGCGCACCGCGAATCCACTTCGCATCCGCCCAGGGGACCTGTTCGTCGCCGAGGTTCTGCCTAATCTCCGTGAGAACCTCTCCTAACTCGATCCCGCGCACCGTTCGACAAACCACCCAATGCCCTCGCTCCAATGCGGCCGCGCCGGCGAACAGGGAATACAACTCCGGACTGCGACCGCATCGAACCAAAAATCGAACTTCACAGGAAACGTCTCGGTCCTGCGCGGTATCGGAGAGCATCTCGTGTTTCCTCAATGTGTGCGATAAGAATGACGGAAAGAGTGACCGATAGACGGATTCCAAGCGATTTTGCCCGGATCCCCATCTGAGATCCCTATTGAAAATCCCAGTTCGACTCCTCCGCCCGAGATCCCAGTGTACCCCCAACCCCATCGTTCGCGAAGAGAATGCCCTCCCCCTCTCCTCTGACCATTTGGTCTTTTGGAGCCTTTGACATAAACTAAACGGACGCCCTGTCTGTTTCCGCAACAAGGATTCCCGTTCGATGCGATCAAGCCACTTTCTCCTGCGCTGTTTTTCTCAACTCTGCGCGATGCTGGCAATCTTGGTGCTTCCCTCGCTCGTGTTCTCCCAAGAGACTCTTTTCCGTTGGAAACTAGAGCCAGGTATCCAGCTCCTCTCCGAAGTGGTTCAAGAACTCGAACAAGGCATTCCCAACTCGTCAGCACCGGTCACTCAAAAACTGACTTTGCAACAACGCTGGGAAGTCCTCTCGGTGCAACAGGACAAATCGGCCCAAGTCGCGACGACCCTGACGCATGCCAAGCTTTCGATGAATATTCCAGGAGCTGGGGATGTGGAGATGGACACTGCGAAGCCGGCTGAAGAGGAAACCGGTTTTGCCAAGCAAATTGGCCAGATGTTTCGCCCCATGATCGATGTCGCTTGCTCGAACCAGATGAGTCCCAACGGCAGGATCTCCCAGGTCCAGATCCCAGAAGCAGCCCTGCAGGGATTTCGCAACATCCCGATGGGAGCATCGATGGAGTCCGTCCTGAAGGACTCCATCGAAAAGGGATCCCCTGTCTTCCCCGACGAACCGATCAAACCTGGCCATATCTGGACCCAAACACACAAAACGAAAACCGAAGTCGGAACCTTGGAAGCGACCAACCAGTACGTCTATGTCGGCACCACGAACGTCGACCGAAACAAATTGCATCAGTTTTCCATCGTGACCACGATGAACTTTGCAGGAGAGAACACGTTTAAAGCGAAGATCTCCATACCAGAACAGAAGATCGAAGGAACCTTGCTGTTCGATAACGAACGCGGGTATGTGTATTCAAGCGAACTGAATCAAAAGATGACCATGCGAATCGAAATCCCCGATCAGCCAGTCATTGAAAATAAGCTTGCTCAGAAAATGAAAACGACTTTCCGGCCTCTCCCCACACCCAAAAAACCATAACACCATGGCAGAGTATCAGTCCATCGGAAGGCCAGCGCCCGAGCTGCTGGCTCCCGCAGGAAACTGGGAATGTATCCACGCTGCGATTGAAAACGGAGCTGACGCTGTCTATTTCGGATTGGACGTCGGTTTCAATGCGAGAGCCAGGGCAGCCAACTTTCATGTGGACGAGTTGCCACTCGTGATGGAAACGCTGCACCGCCGCGGTCTCGTTGGCTATGTTACCTTGAACACCCTCGTCTTTACCGACGAGCTCCCTCATCTCGAGCGTCACGTCGCCATGATTGCCCAGGCGGGTGTCGATGCCGTGTTGGTTCAGGATATCGGCGTGGTCCGATTGATTCGAGAGATCTGCCCCGAACTATCCGTCCATGCGAGCACGCAGATGACCATGGTGTCGGCCGAAAGCATCGCAGCCATCGAGGATCTTGGGATCTCACGCGTCGTACTGGCTCGAGAGCTAAGCATTCGAGAGATTCGCAAGATCACGTCTGCGACCAAGATGCCTGTCGAAACGTTCGTGCATGGGGCCCTCTGCGTCGCTTATAGCGGGCAGTGTTTGACCAGCGAATCGCTGGGGGGACGCAGTGCGAATCGAGGGCAATGCGCCCAAGCCTGCCGGCTCCACTACGACCTGTTGTGCGATGGCAAGCCGGTCGATCTGGGTGACAACCGCTATCTTCTTTCTCCCCAGGACTTGGCCGGCTATGCCCATATCCCGGATCTGATCGATGCAGGTGTATGCTCGCTCAAAATCGAAGGGCGATTGAAGACCCCCGAATACGTTGCGAATATTGTCGGTCACTACCGGCGCGCGATCGATGAAGCGATCGCGGGACGCGACGTGAAATGGTCACCGGAAAGTCAGCGAGAGATGGAACTCAGCTTTTCCCGAGGCTTTAGCCCAGGTTGGCTCGAAGGATGCAACCACAAACGACTTGTTCCCGGACTGAGCAGTGCGAAAAAAGGGGTTAAAGCTGGACGCGTCCTTCGAATGCGAGGCCAGAACGTGATCGTTCACCTCGACGTCCCACTGATGGCAGGAGACGGTATCGTATTCGACGGTGACAGAATCTCGGGTAAAGAATTGGGAGGTCGAATCTTTCAGATCTTTGCCGACGGCAAATTGGCCGATGGACCTGTGGAAGGCCGAGCGGAATTGTCCTTCCAACGAGGGTTGCTCCAAGACGCCAACCTCGCAGAAGGGATCGCTCTATGGCAAACCGACTCTCCGCAATTGACAAAACGATTGCGAGCGTCCTTCGACACGAAACACCCTCGCCGCAAACAAAAAATTGGTTTGTCGATTGATGTAGCCGTTGGCAAAGCGTCACGCATTGAAGCTTGGCTCGAAAAATCACCGGTGCACAGAATTGTTTTCGAACACCCGTTTGCACCCGAGGAAGCCAGAAAGCATCCCACGACGCCAGAAAACATCAGGGAACAACTAGGTCGGCTGGGAACGACGCCGTTCGAAATCGGGGACTTCCATGCTCGCTTGACGGGGACTCCGATGCTACCACTCAGCGTCTTGGGGGAAATGCGCAAGGAGTTAGTCCAATGCCTTGAACGCGATCTGATCGCGACCCCTCCGCGCACCATTGCATCGCCCGGGGTGGCGGCACTCATGATCGAACGAATCGAACAGGAACAGCAGAACTGCCCAAGAGAGTCGGAAACGATCGAACTGAGGGTACTCGTACGATCGCTTCAGCAACTCGACGCCGTACTCGAAGAAGGGCAGAAATTCGTATACGCCGATTTCCATGACATTCGCGAATACGAGCAAGCCGTTGTGCGAGCTCGCAGCGCGGAAGCGACGATTTACTTGGCAACCCTTCGCATTCAAAAGCCCGGGGAATACCCTCTCTTTCGCGCATTAGAAAAGAGAAATGCGGATGGATGGCTCGTTCGCAATCTGGCAGCATTGCAGTTTGCCCGGAACCACCGCATTCCCGCCGTCTGCGATTTTAGTCTGAATGTCACCAATCCACTCACTGCGCAGTGGCTGCGAACACAAGGCGCATCGCGTATCACCGCTTCCTATGACTTGAATCGCGAGCAACTACACGAACTCATCACCGCTGTACCAAGCGATTGGGCTGAGGTCGTCATCCATCAACACATGCCAATGTTCCATATGGAGCACTGCGTCTTCTGCACGGTCCTCTCACCTGGAACCAACAAAACCAATTGCGGTCGCCCCTGTGATCGACATGATGTGAAGCTGCGCGATCGCATTGGAGCTGAGCATGTTCTGCATGCCGACGTCGGTTGCCGAAACACCTTGTTCAATGGCCAAGCCCAAAGCGGGGCGGAAGCGGTGCCAACTCTTATTCGACTTGGCATTCGCCATTTCCGAATCGAGATGCTCCGCGACGCGCCAAAAAAAGATGTGGCGGAGCTCCTCGACTTGTACCGACGACTCCTCGCCGGGAGTCTGGATGGAGCCGAGGTATGGAAGCGATTGAAAGCGACCAATCGAGTCGGTGTTACACGCGGCACCCTTGAACAGCCTCGCAATCCCCTCGCCATTTTATAACTTCGAGTCGGCGTGCATCGCACCTTCGTCAGCGTGGGTCCGAGTAAAGCTCAACCCGACTCATCAAGACAGCTTGCCCCACCAATTCGACTCTGTCTCCATGACAACGCACAGTCACCCAGCCGCTGCGTGCGCTGGCTTGATAGCCTCGCAGCTCCGACTTTCCAAGCCTCTTGCTCCAATAGGGCCCCAAAGTACAGTGAGCCGAGCCGGTGACAGGATCCTCAGGAACACCAACTCGAGGGGCAAAAAAGCGAGACACAAAGTCCGCCCCAGGATGATTGCTAGATTCGGTGCAACCTGATGTCACAATAAAGCCCCGGGAGTCGATTCCCTGCAATGAAAAAAGATCGGGTTCAAGCCGTTTGACTTGCTCGACAGACGATAACTCTATCAAGTAGTCCGTGCCGTTGAATCCAATGAACTTGGAGTTGCACCCAAGTCCCCGTTCGATGGATTTTCGAAGGTCCTTATCGACCATGGACGTCGCAGCAATCGGAGTAGCAGGGAAATCCATCGTCACCATCGAACCCGCTCGCTGGCATGTGAGGATTCCGCTCCGGGTATGGAAACGGGCATCCACTTCTGACGCCAGTTCACCGATGTGCCACAACACGAATGCGCTTGCCAAAGTAGCATGGCCACAAAGATCGACTTCCGTTGTCGGCGTAAACCACCTTAAGTCAAAGCCATCTGCACGCGACGATACAAATGCGGTTTCGGCCAAATTCATCTCGCGAGCAACCGCCAGCATCCACTCATCGGATGCCGGAGAAGTCAGAATGCATACCGCTGCTGGATTGCCTTGAAAGGGACGATCCGCGAATGCGTCGACCACGTAGAGAAATTGCGACACGCCACGCGGCCTAGCTCAAGTGTTCGCCGTACAAGCGAGGGGAGAACTTCTCCTGCTTTCGCGCACAATCGATGCAAGACGTAGCATAGGGGACGGCCTGCAACCGAGCCAATGGAATCGGCTTCTCACAGGCCTCGCACTCGCCATAGTGGCCATCTCGAATCCGGGATAACGCTTCTTCGATTTGCGTCAGCTCGCGGCTTTCGACTTCAACCAACTGACTGCTGATCTCGTCCTGGGCGGTATCCATGGCCGCGTCCATAACATCTCCCCCATCTTGGGAAAGAGATTGGAGCATGCTCAAGTCGCCATCGAGAGCTTTTCGGAGAGCTTCGCGTCGCAAGAGCAATACGTCTCGCAATTTGTTGAGCGCTTCCTTTCGAGACATTGCTTTAGTCCTCCGCAAAAAAAGGATCGATTGGCCAGCCCCCCTCGTCGCTTCAAGCCATGATTAGCCCCCGGGGGGGAGGGAAGTCGTAAAAATATAGTACGAAGCATTTTGAAAAGTGTTCAGAATTTCGCTCTACGGGCACAAATCTTGCCCCCAATTTGGCAAAATCCTGGCCTTCAAAAGACCTAAATCCCTTCACAGAAAGGACTTGCGAAAAAAACCTCTTCCGCTGGTTTTGGACGCTTTTTACTAGAATTCCCAGTGGATGACTCTTGACTGGACATTCCCACTTCCTCCCCACCAATCGAAATCCCTGGGGATTCCTTAAAAACCTGTCTCCTAGGCCAGATTTCCTGGAGAAGGTCCTGGGTATGCGGTCGATACACCCGGATGGGTCCGTCGGTTCTTTCCCTTTCCCATTCACTCCCATGCAGATGACACCTCAAGCAACACGAAGTTCGTCGGTCGATGCTGCAGACTGGAGCCTTGGGGAGATTCTTTGGAGAGATACAGAGACAGGCATCGAAGGGCGAGTCGCGATCCGGACTCCCAAGTGCACGATCGGATCGCACCCTGAGTCGACCCTCTGTCTCCCAGAACCCGCTGCACTGTGCCACGCCACCCTTACTTTCGGGAAGCGATTTACCCTTCTCAAGGCCCCGTATCCGACGCAGATTGCAGGCAGGTTTGTAAAAGAGTGGTTGATCGACGAACCAACCGAACTCAATATCGGAAGTTGGCGGATTGTCGTTGTTCCAGCCCGCTGCTCCAAATCGCTGGCCTCGGTCATGCGGCCGGAGGAATTTTTCGAACGCAATCCCGTCTCGATCCCTCCAAAGTCTGTCTCCCGTTCGACTGAACCTCGCGTTCCCGAGAATCCTTCGCCGATAGCTGCAGCGACTCAGCACGCCATCGAGCGGATGGGGCGCATCGAGGAACAATACGAATCGAGAATCCAAGCGATCGAGGCTTCGCTTGACCATCTCCACCACACGCTCGAATCGGTGCAATCCACTGCAGCCCAGAGCGCGAACGAATGGGTCGCTCGTTACCAGACAGAAATCCAGAACCTGAGCCAACAACTCACCTCGCAGTTGCAGCAGTCCCTCCAGTCGCAACTGGAGCATCGGGACTCGGCTTGGAACCAATCGCTCACCACCAATCTTGCAAATCTCGAAAGCCAAATGATGACACTCGGTCATCAAATGGAGTCGATTGCAGCGGGAGTCCAGGAGCGGCTCTCGGCCCAGCAACCGAACCAACAGCAAGAACCAGAGAGTGGCAATCCCCGTTTGCTCGCCAGTCTCCAACAGATGGAAGGGCAGCTTGAGGAGATCTCGCTGAGAGTGGATCGCCTCTCGTCGACAACAGACGACAACGCGCAACGGTTGGATGCGATAGCCGCGATCTCCCAGGAGAACTACGAATACGTTCTTGGCCAAATCCAGAACTTTCAACCTCCCGTCCCGAATGCTTGGGACGCTACCCAGCCATCCGATCACATTCCATCAACCTACAATCACCACGAACAATACGATCACCAGCAAGAAGCCATAACAGGTCCGGTCGAGCCGAATGACGCGACTCCCGGCCATATCTACGACGATAGAATTCAGCCTTCCGATTCCAATGACCAAGATTTCCCTCATGACTCGAACGTTGGGGATGGCTACATCATAGGCGGAGAGGACGAGGCGCAGGACACCGACGCCTCCTTCTCGTATCCCTACCAAGAATTCATCGCAAACGAGCACCAGGTATCGCCTGAGAATCAATCGATTGAGCAAGCAGCGGACCGATACGAGTCTCTTGAAGATCAACAGGAGCCCGAATCCAACATAGACTCCGATATGGATGTCGACGACCTTTCCGAACGGTTGCGACGCTTGATTGCAGAAGCAAGTCAGCCAGAGTCGGCGGTCGCAGAAGAAGTGACACCCCTTTTCCCTCATTCGGTCTTATCGCATTACGAACCAATCCAGGATGCACAAACTGGGGATGAACAAGTCGATGGACCGAACGTCGACGGTGAGTACCCCCCATCCGAATGGCGTCCAACGAATCACTTCGAGGAAGAGTTAGACAACGATTCGGTTGTTTCGAGTGAAGGTTTCTCCCAACCTCGCTTGCCTTGGAATTCGACGGAGTCCAACGATCTGGACTTCGTTGAGGAGCCTAGCGAGGCACCTAGATTGGACGCTGATGCGATCCTTGCCAAGTACGGCAGCAGTGGGATCGATGAACCATCCGTCGAGTCGGTCTCGGATTCTTTAGTGCCTCTGCCGGAGCTCGTGGGCCCATCGGAGCTTATGGATCTAGGGGAACAGGAGCAGGAAGAGACCGTTGAAGACGAATCGATCGAAGCGTACATGCAGAAGCTTCTTCAACGTGTGAAAACGGGGGCGGATTCGCCTATCGAAATGCCTTCTCTGTCGAGCAAACAATCTCAACGCTCTCGCATGGAGATACTCACAGGAGCTTCCCGAGAGCCTGCGCTCGCCGAGGAGGAGCAACCGGTCACGACCACGCGACGAATGCTATCTGCTTCCGAATTCACACCACGCAATTCCATACCGGAAAAGAAAAACGAGTTGGATGCGCTGCGTGAATTGGCCAACATGAACGCACGCCGCGCGATTTCGCACAGCGACAAGAAGCGGAACAATTCCGCCATCCTTTTCAAAGTCTCTATCGTATCCCTTGCGATCGCGTGCGCCGCCATCATCTTCTCCATCAATGGCACCCAAAAGAATCCCCCGTTCATCGGCATGATTGCAGCGTTGATCGTCGCGGGGTTGTGGGGATACGATTGCATCCAGCACATCAAAAGAATGGGAAGATCGCCTGAAAATGGACGTGCCAACGAGCCCGTTCCTGCCGCTCCGAGTGTGAACCCCCCATCGGGGGAATAGCGCGCGATTGCTCCACCCATTGGAGCGATTGTGCAGTGAGCCAGGGCGATCTAGGTTAGACAGATCGCTCAGACAGATCGCATTGTGCCTGCCTCCGATTCGGCAAGGAAATCTTGGTAGGTCCGTTGCAATCCTTCGTGGAGCGGGATCTTTGGTGCCCATCCTGTCGATCGGATCAGCGATGTATCGGTCAGCTTTCTAGGCGTACCATCCGGTTTCGATGGATCGGTGTTGATCTCACCTTCATAGCCCACGGCCTCGGCAACCAGTTTGGCCAGCTGCAAAATGCTGACGTCGACGCTGGTGCCGACATTGACCCAGTCAGGCGGATTCTCCAGTTTGCATAAATGGAGGATCGCGTCCGCCAAATCGTCGACATGGAGGAATTCTCGAAGAGGTCGCCCTGTTCCCCAAATGGTGACCGAGGGGAGCCCCGCCAGCTTTGCTTCGTGAAAGCGGCGGATGAGTCCGGGCAAAACATGGCTATGGTCGGGATGATAGTTATCCCCGGGACCATACAAATTGGTCGGCATCGCGGAGTGGTACAACACTCCGTACTGCTGGCGAAAGTACTGACAGAGCTTCAAGCCAGCGATTTTGGCGAGCGCATACGCCTCATTGGTCGGCTCCAACGCGCTGCTCAGAAGTTCATCCTCTCGAATCGGCTGCTTCGCGAGTCTGGGGTAGATACACGTGCTACCCAGGAACAAAAATCGCTTCACCCCGTTCCGATAACTGGCATGGATGGTCGCTAATTCCTGGCGGAGGTTATCGGTGAGAAACTCGACAGGGAATGTTTTGTTGGCATGGATCCCTCCCACCTTGGCCGAAGCAAAGATGACCGTGGCGGGCTTCTCTTTTTCGAAAAAGCGAGCCACCGCCCCTTCGTCGCACAAATCCAATTCAGACCTGGAGCGCGTCAAGACCTGGGCACCGGGCTCCTGGCTTAGACGACGGCAGACCGCCGCACCCACCATGCCACGATGTCCAGCAACGAATATGGGTGAAGGGATCATCAGAATCAGTGAAGAGGGTGACGAGAAGCAAACTCCGAGGCGAGGCCTTCTAGTGTACATCAGTCTTCGGAGTTGTCTTGTCCTTCACCAACGGAATCCAGCGTTCGTCGCTGGTGAGAATCTCCGTGATGCGAAGACCGAACTTATCCCCCACCTTGACCACCTCCCCCTCCGCGATCTTTTGATTGTCGACTTCGACCAGCAGGGGAGCGTCACAGCCTTTGTCGAATTGGATCATCATTCCCGGGACGAGACTGAGAATGCGTTCGACCTGGAGGTCTTTCGAGGCCAGCGTCACCGCCACGCTCGCGTCGATCCGGAGCAGACTCTTCCAAAAGTCCACTTTGGCAGGATTGGTGGTCGAATGCCGTTGTTGAGTGTCCGTCGACATGGTTTTGGCCTAGATACGCAGAACTGTGATTTTGTCCTATCGGATTGTCTGACTGGGAAACTAAAACGGATCTGCGATAATTTTTAAAGTTCCTTATACTGGTCGCATGTTCGAGATCGCCCTGAGATACGATCCGAACGGGTTCAGCCCCCCAACCTGTGGTTTGTAATAAATAATGACGATCGCAACCGAGCCCCTTCCTTTTGCTCCCTATCGAGAGCTGAGCAATGAACACTTGAGCGAGCGAATTCGCACCGCCAAAGAAACATTGGGATCCAGTTTGCTGATTCTGGGACACCATTACCAGCAGGATGAGGTCATCGAGCACGCCGATTTGACCGGCGACTCGTATCAGTTGAGCAAACTGGCGGCCGACAGCGCCGAATGCCGCTTCATCGTCTTTTGCGGCGTTCACTTCATGGCCGAAACAGCGGATATTCTCGCCAATCGACCTGAAAAAATAACCGAACGGGCCGGCGTCCGGGTGCGAGTCGTCTTACCCGATTTGGCGGCCGGCTGCTCCATGGCGGACATGGCTGCCATCCGGCAAGTCGAAGCGGCTTGGGACCAACTCGGAGAAGTCATCGATACCGAGGATCTCACTCCCGTCACCTACATCAACAGTGCCGCGAGCCTGAAGGCGTTCTGTGGCAAACATGGCGGGATCGTCTGCACCAGCAGCAATGCGAAAGCGGTGCTGGAATGGGCGTTCCAACGGCGCAAGCGAGTCTTCTTTTTCCCGGATCAGCATTTGGGACGAAACACCTCCCTCAAAATGGGAATCACCAATGAGCAAATGCCGGTTTGGAATCCGCACGAAGATTCCTTAGGTGGCAACAGCAAAGACGCAATCGAAAACTCTCGCGTCATTCTTTGGAAGGGACACTGTTCGGTACACCAAATGTTCCAAGCGGAGCACGTTCATTCCTTCCGCAAACGGATCGAGGGGATCCAAATCCTCGTCCACCCGGAGTGCCCGCAAGAGGTCAATGACATCGCGGATATCTCCGGCTCCACGAGCAAAATCATCGAAACGGTTCGCAAAGCCCCCGCGGGTACCAAATGGGCGATCGGCACGGAACTTCACCTCGTGAATCGCTTGAAAAAAGAACACCCCGAGCAAGAAATCCACTTCCTCTCACCGCTGGTCTGCATGTGTGCAACGATGTATCGAATCGACTTGCCACACCTCTGCTGGAGCTTGGAGAATCTGGTTGCAGGAACCATCGTGAACGAAATCCAAGTCAAAGAGGATGTGTCGCGATGGTCGTTGATCGCTCTCGAGAGAATGCTTTCTGTGAAGTAGTGAACCATTCGCTGCAGACTTGGGGTTGGAATGTGGGGGATGAACTTCCCGCGGCGGCTTACGTCCACATTCCATTTTGCCGCCACCGATGCGGCTATTGCAACTTTTCTCTCCTCGCCAACCGAAGCGATTTGTACGAGCGGTTTCTTACGGCCCTCGAACGAGAGCTGAAGGGGTTGCAGGTTCCTCGATCCGTTCAAACCATCTTCCTGGGAGGAGGGACGCCATCCATCCTCCCCTTGCCATTGCTTTCGAGATTGTTGGATCTCCTCCACGGTTGGCTCCCGATATCACAAGACGCTGACGTCGCACGGATCCATGACTCCCCGTCGACGGAGTTCTCCATCGAAGCCAATCCGCTGGACATCACCCATGCGTTCTGCCAGAGCTGTGTTCAACATGGGATCGATCGCATCAGCATCGGCGGCCAATCCTTCCAACCGTCCAAACTGCAGCGGCTGGAACGGGATCATTCGCCAACTCAATTGCGCCATGCCATCGCAATCGCCAAGGAGCACTTTGCACGCGTTTCCGTCGACCTCATCTTCGGGGCACCTGATGAATCCATCGACGATTGGTGCCGCGATCTCGACGCATTGATCGCGACAGAGATTGGCCACGTCTCCACCTATGGCCTCACCTACGAGAAAGGGGCCAAGTTCTGGAGTCTTCGTGAGAAAGGAATGCTCGCACCGGTTTCCGAGGACTGCGAACTGAACATGTACGAGGAAGCCATCGATCGACTGACAGCCGCCGGATTTGTCCATTACGAAGTCTCGAACTTCTGCAAACCGGGAGAGCAGTGCGTGCACAACCAAGCCTATTGGATGGGTCGACCTTGGTGGGCCTTCGGTCCCAGCGCAGCCCGTTACGTCGGAAACCGCCGCAGCGTCAACCATCGCAGCACCCTGGAATACCTGAAGCGGCTTGAGTCGGACAAGAGCCCTGTTGACGAGTCGGAAGACTTGAACGAGGACCAACGGCTTCGAGAACGGTTTGTCTTCGGCATGCGGCAACTTCAAGGGGTCCCATGGGACTCATGGAAAAAATCAGGTCCGAATGAATCCGTCGCCCACATCGATAGCAACATCCGTCGACACATCGAACATGGCTGGATGCAAAAAGTGGAGGACCGTATCGCACTAACCCGAAAAGGTTTGATGCTGAGCGACAGCTTGTGGAGCGAATATTTGCAATGAAACCCGCCAAAATCCAAGTCTGGTGCGATGTGGGCGGAACCTTCACCGACTGCATCGTCCGTTTCCCCGATGGCCAACTCCAATCGATCAAAGTGCTCAGCCACGGAGTGGTACAAGGCACGATCGTACGCCGCGATGCCGACCAGCGGATTGCGGTATCCGGCAGAAATGCCGATCCCGATGGATTCTGGTCGGGTGCAACTCTTTGTTTTTTTGACAGCCATGGGAGTCGCTGCGGTGAATCGATTTGTTCCGATTACCGCGGGGGAGAATTTAAGTGCTCCCCCCCGGCCGAGGCGCATTCGGTCGAAATTCGCACCGGACTCGAAGCTCCTGTACTGGCCACTCGACTTTTGCTCGGACTCGCTCCTGCGGAGCCTCTTCCTCCCCTTTCCATTCGCCTGGGGACGACACGTGGAACCAATGCGTTGCTGACCCGAACGGGTGAGAAGACGTTGTTTGTCACCACACTTGGATTTGCAGACCTGCTGGCCATCGGCTACCAGGAACGCCCGTCTCTGTTTGAATTATCGGTTCGCAAACGACCTGTGCTCTACGACCAAGTGATCGAAATCGAGGAGCGTCTGGATGCCGCCGGAAACATAATCGTCGCGTTGGATCGGGAACAGGCGCGCGGGGAATTGCGGCGAGCCTACGACGCAGGCTACCGGACCCTCGCTGTCTGTTTCATCCACGCATATCTCAATCCCAAACACGAACGCTTCATCAAAGGTTTGGCGGACGAAATCGGGTTTCATCACACCGTGCTGAGCCACGAAGTGGCTCCGATGATCAAAGCAGTGTCGCGAGGGGAGACGACCGTGCTCGATGCCTACCTCACCCCGATCATCCAATCCTATTTGCTCCGCGTTGGCGAGCAGTTCCAACAAACCGATGCCGACGACCTCCTCGTCATGACTAGCTCAGGGGGGTTGGTCCGCGCATCCGAGTACCGAGGAAAGGACAGCGTTCTCTCTGGTCCCGCTGGCGGTGCGGTTGCCCTCCAATCCCTCGGAAAATCACATGGCTTCCCCCAACTGGTCGGCTTGGATATGGGAGGAACCAGTACCGATGTCTGCCGTGTGGACGGTGAACTCGACCTGGAATTCGAAACCGTCAAAGCGGGCGTCCGAATGATGACTCCTACACTTCGAATCCACACCGTGGCCGCCGGCGGCGGGAGCATCTGCTGGTTCGATGGCGTTCAGTTGCGAGTCGGGCCTCAGAGCGCAGGATCCCAACCAGGCCCCGCATGCTATGGTCGAGGGGGGCCGTTAACCGTCACCGATTTGAATGTCCTCGCCCAGCGAATCCGACCGGAGGCATTCCCATTCCCGCTGGATGTCCAAGCAGCCCGACGCGCATTGCAGGACGTTCTCCAAACACTCAACGCCACCCGTCCCCAATCCCCCTTGAGCGAAGTGGCTCTGATCGAAGGCTTTCGAACCATCGCCAACGAACACATGGCGAGCGCGGTCCGAACCATTTCGATCTCACAAGGAGCCGACCCCCGCGAACACGCATTGGTCTGTTTTGGCGGAGCCGCCGGGCAACACATTTGCCAAATTGCCGAACAGCTCGGTATGACCACGATCCTGGATCCTCCGCAAGCCGGATTGTTGAGCGCCGCTGGCATGGGCCTGGCATCCAAACAACAAACCCAATCGACTCCGGTGTATCAACTGGTTAAAAATTTGGATGCCGATTGGTTTCAAAAGATTCAAAACCTGTTGATCGCCTCAGAGTTTCGAGCCAGCGACCAATGGACCATCCAACTCCGCATGGAAGCGAGGTTTGCAGGAACCGAAGGGACTATCACCTTGCGCTGGACGGCAGCGAATTGGACTCCTGCCCTTTTGGAACAACTTTTTCGGGACGAACATCGCAAGCGATTCGGATACGACCGCCCCAATCGAGATGTCGAAATCGCGGTTGTCCATGCGTCGATTGCATCAAGCCCCCTGCACGAGCCTGATCCGATTCCTGCTGCGGAAGCGAACGATTGGATTCCAACAAGCGATCTGTGGGTCGAACGCCATGCTTTGAAAATCGGAAAATCCTATGCAGGTCCCTTGATCGTGGTTTCCTCAGGAAGCACCACATGCATCGACTCCGGCTGGAGAGGAACCGTGCTAGCGGACCATACGCTGCTGATCCGCAAGCAGGAACCTGCCAACATCCCTACCAACATCCCTGAGCAACGGCCCGCGATTTCGCCGATCGGTGGAGATGGAACCGAGCGAATGGTCGACCCGATCTTGAGAGAGGTCTTTGCACAACGTTTGAGCGCGATCGCAACGCAGATGGGGACCGTTCTGGAACAGACAGCGATCAGCGTCAACGTCAAGGACCGCAAGGACTTTAGCTGCGCCGTTTTTAACCGCTCAGGAGATCTGATCGCCAACGCGCCCCACGTCCCGGTCCATCTCGGGGCCATGAGCGCGACAGTCCAAGCCGTCTGTGATCAGTTCCGCGATATGGAAATCGGCGACTGCTTCATCACCAACGATCCCTATCGAGGGGGTTCCCATTTGCCCGACGTAACGGTCATCACCCCGGTATTCGCAGATCGGGACGGAAGGAACGCAGGACCAGATTTTTTTGTCGCTTGCCGAGCGCACCATGCCGAGATCGGCGGTATCGCTCCCGGTTCAATGGCTCCCAACGCAACATGTTTGGCTCATGAAGGTGTTCTCATCCCACCCCTGCGCATCACCGACGGCGGAATCGATCGCAGCGGCGATGTCGAACTCCTGCTTCGAGAAGCCGAATGGCCCAGCCGAAATGTCGAAGAGAACATGGCCGATATCGCAGCACAGCAAGCCGCGAACCAATACGGCTGCGAAGCCCTACAAGAGTTAACCCAGCGCTATGGCGTTTCCTTGGTGGAACAAGTCATGGAGGATATCCAAGCCGCATCGCAGCAAAAAACGGAGCATTGGATTGCACAGTTGCGCGAGCAACCGATGCGGTTTTTGGATTGGATGGACGACGGAACGCCGATCGCAGTGTGTATCACCAAGACGATGGATCAGGAGCAACGCCGGCGTCTGCGCATCGATTTCACCGGAACAGGTCCTGAGTCGCTCGGCAACCTCAACGCCAATCCCGCCATCGTCACCGCAGCGACTATTTATGTCATTCGTTGTGCGATCGCAGACGATCTTCCGCTGAACTCGGGAGTCATGCGGTGCATCGATTTGTTCATACCACGCGGAATCCTCAACCCTGCCCGCCGCGAGCAACCAGACGTATCGCGAGGCCGTACAGGTGCGACGGCGACGCCCCCATTGGAAGGGGACTATTGGCCAGCGGTCGCAGGTGGAAATGTCGAAACCAGTCAGCGGGTCGTCGACTGCTTGCTCGGCGCCCTCAGTTTGGCGGCGTCGAGCCAAGGGACGATGAACAACTTCCTCTTTGGAAATCGGTCCTTTGGTTATTACGAAACGATCGGAGGGGGAGCAGGGGCGACCCCGTCCTCTCCTGGTGAAAATGCGGTTCACACCCACATGACCAACACTCGACTGACCGACGTCGAGATTTTGGAAAAGAGATATCCGGTACGGCTGGTTCGATTTCGAATTCGCCACGGAAGTGGTGGTGCTGGCCAACAACCTGGAGGAAACGGAATCGAGCGTGAGGTAAAGGCTTTGGAACCGCTGACCGTCTGTTTGGTCACAAGCCGACGCGGGGAGTATGCCCCGCAAGGCCTTGGCGGTGGGTCGGCAGGGATGACTGGAGAGAATTGGTGGATTCGATACAACGGCGAGTCGATTCGCCTTGGGAGCAACGCCCAACTCGACATGGAAGCGGGAGACTCCATCCGCATCCTCACCCCCGGCGGCGGCGCCTACGGCCCCCCCTCTCGACCGAACAGGTGATAGGTTCTCGGAAACGCGGACATTCGATTGGCTTTGCCTGAGAAAGCAAACAGGGTCAATCTAGACAGCGGAGGTGACACAAATCTATTGGGTCACAATTCTCTCTGTCGAATCAGATTTGGCGAAAGTCTCGCTCACGGGCGAGGGAGTTCAACGCTACCGTCTGAAAACTTCCATTCAGATTTCGCCACCATATCGAATTCGGAGCCTTTAATCCTCCACTTTTCACTTCGGGTTGCATACCAAAAGATCGGTTCATGCCCACTCTCGTCTTCTCGGGTTATTTGCCGAGATCGAACCTTGATTTCAAACTCAATTGCGTCGGGGGCTGAATCAATCTTCTTCAGTCGAAGCACAGAGGGCAAAGAAGAACTATCGCCACAAAGGCTTTTCCCAAAAACTCTTATTATCTCATCGCCCCTAACGCCATCCATCTTGGCAGTTTTCGTAAAGTACTGCAGTCTGTCCAAATGTTGGAGTATTTCGAATTGTTCCTTGTCGCACTCGAGAAGGATTTTCCCACCTCTTTCGCTCATAACGACCATTGATTTGATAGGGATCCCCATGGAAACGGAATCGCTCCACTTAGATTCTGCATTCGGTTCAATTGTTTTGTCGCCAAGCGGTCTGGACGAAGGAGCTTGAGCTGTCGCATTTAAAGTAACGAAACTAAGGAAGATCACCACGAAACAACTATTCAAAACGCGACACTTCATTTCGAATCTCATTCTTATTCGCTACGTTTTCACTAAAATCGCCAAAAGTGAACAAACCATAGACAATTCCAGAAAACGGTGTCAGTACCAATTTAGCCCGCCGCAAGCGAACGCAAGAAACCCCAGCCAGGCTGGTCGGTCCATGTGTTACAAGAAGCCTAGAGCCTCAGGTCGAGGCGATAGGACTTACTTATGAGCAAGCAGCGTGAACGACACAGCCAAGTGCAAATCGTAGCAAAGCTACATGTTGAATTCTGGCAAGGATCCAACGGGCGAATTTCAGTCGCTTGAGGTATGCAAGGCTACTTTATCATCGATGGAGAAATCCATTTGGTGAATCAACCGCGGAGGATCGCGGAGTGGATACCGAGTAGTTGAATGATCGCCTTCCCTTTCATCCGGGTCTCTTCTTTGCGACGTAGCGCCGTAGCGAGAAATTCTTCACTGGCCTGGATCCGAAGAGAGTAGCTCGCCAGGGATTGAGTTGGGACTCTGACGAGGAGTGTCGGGGATGGAGAGTCTAGCCTGATCGAATTCGACTTAGCCCCTTATCTTTGCCTCCCCTTCATTCGGTCTCATCGCGGATCTTCCTGTGATTGCACGGATCCCCAATCCTCTTCCCTCCGCGCTTCTCCGCAATCTCCGCGGTTAACTCTTCTCACGCCGATTGGTGATGTCGCCCGTCCAGCCCCCTTCCCAGAGCTTATCAATCGTGCTGCTACTGTTTGAATTCCGTGGTGAATCAACCGCGGAGGGAGCGGAGGATCGCGGAGTGGATACCGAGTAGTTGAATCATCGCCTTCTCTTGCATCCGGTTCTCTTCTTTGCGACGTAGCGCCGTAGCGAGAAATTCCGTCCCGCCCCACCCTCGCCCCCACCACTCCGCCTAAAAACGAAAAAGGCCGGGAAATCCCGGCCTGATTGGTTGTTTGGAGTGCCCCCGCAAGGACTCGAACCTTGGACCCGATGATTAAGAGTCATCTGCTCTACCAACTGAGCTACAAGGGCAATGGCACACTGCATTTTCGGATGCAGATGCGTAGTTTTAGCCGGCTTTCCGTGGCTTGCAAGACCTCTTCCCAGCAATCGCGGAGGGGGAGCCGCCGTGCCCTTTCCGATAATCCAGCCGTCCAGGTAAAGGCCAGAATATCTGAACAACTCGTAAAATCTCTAAAGTTCTGTTGACCGCAGCCACGATGTTTGGAGATACTTTAGGCAATCTGCGCCGGTGCGGCAAAAAAGACTGCGTCGGCTTCCTGGTCGCTTGGTTCACCCACGAATCGAGCGATCCCATTTTCATGTCCTGGTGCGAGGGTTTTTGCAATCGAAAGAGAACGTATTCAAACGCGAGTCAACAATCAGATCCGTATTTCTCCAGTGCGGGTTATCGGTCCCGACGGCACCCAGTACGGTGTGATCCCGACCGACGAAGCACTCAATCGGGCTCGCGACGCCGGTTTGGATCTTGTCGAAGTGGCTCCTAACGAGAAGCCACCCGTGTGCCGAATCATGGACTTCGGTAAATACAAATACGAGAAGAGCAAGAAAGCGGGGGGAAAGACCCACCAAACGAAGACCAAAGAAATTCGTTTGAGACCGAAGACAGGGGACCACGACGTGGAAACCAAGATTCGCCAAGCCATCGGGTTTTTGAAGCACAAAGACAAAGTGCAAGTTTCGGTGATCTTCCGGGGACGCGAAATGGCGCACGTCGATGAAGGACGCCGCGTCATGGAAAGTGTTCTGCAGGAACTGGCGGAGTACTCCAAGATCGAGCAACCCCCGTTGCAACAAGGCAAGAAGATGATTGCTATGGTTGCGCCCAAGTAGAGTCTTTTGGCAAGTAGGATGTTTGGTGTTCGTTTTGTCGTAGAGATGGATGGTTAGTTATGCGGCTTGTTCGTTTCTCCCGGCCCGATGAGTCCATCGGCTGGGGTTTGCAGGTTCAGTACGGAATTCAGGACCTCACGCTCGCCGACCCGACGCTTCCTCTCTCGACGGTCGAATTGATTGCCAAGTGGAAGACTTATCTTCCGCGTATTCAAAGTTTGGCAAAGAAACTGGGGACCAGCGAACAGCCGCTGCGGGTGCTCTGCCCCATCGATACCCCTCGCAAGATTCTGTGCATCGGCCTCAACTATCGAGACCATGCCATCGAAACCAAGGCTCCGATTCCAGACGAGCCGATTGTTTTCTGCAAGATGCCGACCTCTATGATCGGCCCAGACGCTCCGATCGTATTGCCCCCTGTCAGCAACGAAGTGGACTTCGAAGCCGAACTTGTGCTGGTCATCGGACAAACCATGAAATCAGTGAGCGAGGCCGACGCCACGGCTGGCATTTTTGGCTACTCGGTGGGACACGATGTATCGGCCCGCGATTGGCAAAAAGGGAAACCTGGCAAGCAATGGTTTCTTGGAAAGTCCTTCGACACCTTCGCACCGCTTGGACCTGCGATTGTCACTGCAGATGAAGTTCCAGACACCAGCCGTCTTCGCATCCAATGCCGCATCAACGGCGAAACAATGCAAGACTCGACGACCCAAGAGCTCATCTTCCAACCCGCTCAGTTGGTCTCGTACATTTCCCAAGTCATGACGTTGGACCCAGGAGACGTCATCTACACCGGCACACCACCCGGAGTCGGCATGGCTCGCACTCCACCTCGCTTTCTACGCGAAGGGGATGTGGTCGAAATCGAAATCGAATCCGTCGGAATCCTTAGCAATCCGGTCATCCAAGGTCAGTAGACAGCCGTTGCCAGTATGCCCCCCTGCCGGTAAGCCAACCGCAGCTTGTTAACTAACCGTTGCACCGGGGACCGAGAAAAAAAAACCGCAGGTGTTGCTCCTGCGGCCTGAAAATGCATTCTTGAAGATCTTGTCTTCCTGGCAACACCCCTCGGGTCTTAGCCCATTTCGACGCGACGCCGGCCCAGTTGTTCCTGCAATCGCTGAACGATGCTCGTGTGCATTTGGCTGACGCGGCTTTCGCTCAAGTCGAGCGTTGCACCGATTTCCTTCATCGTCAGTTCCTCGTAGTAGTAGAGGATGATGATGAGACGTTCGTTGCGATTCAGCCCCTTGGTCACCAATCGCATCAAATCGCTCTTGCTGATGCGGCGGGTGGGGTCTTCGCTCCGTTTATCTTCGAGGACGTCGATTTCGCGCACATCCTTGTAGCTATCGGTTTCGTACCACTTCTTGTTAAGTGAAACCAATCCGACAGCGGCTGCATCGCTCTTCATCTTCTCCAGCTCGTCGATGGAGATTCCCATGTATGCCGAGAGCTCGTGGGTGGTTGGGGCACGGCCATATTTGGCTTCGAGCAATTTGGTGGCTTCGTTTAGCTTGCTCGCCTTGCTCCGCACCAACCGCGGAACCCAGTCCATCGTTCGGAGTTCGTCGAGCATCGCGCCGCGGATACGGGGAACGCAGTAGGTTTCGAACTTCACGCCTCGTTCCATGTCAAAGGCATCGATGGCATCCATGAGGCCAAAGATCCCAGCGCTGATCAGATCGTCCAGCTCGACTCCCTCGGGAAGCTTAGCTCGGAGACGTTCGCCGTTGAAACGTACGAGAGGCATGTAGCGTTCGATGAGAATATTTCTCAAATCCACATTGCTTGGATCCGCTTTGAATTTATTCCAAACGTCCGCAATGTCGATATTCGATGCTACAGTGGTCGCCATCCGATCCTCCGTGATTGCTATGGCAAGTTAATCGAGACGCTTTCGAGTCTGTCTCGTTTGATTCGTAAGACCAATTGCCCAACCTTTTGCTGGGGAACGCAACCGAGCATCCTGCCGGGAAGCGTTCAAGGTCGTCGCGAACGTCAATTCGTCGAGGTGCGTCTCGCGGATGGGGACTCTACCGAGTTGCCTTGGCGAGTTCTACGTCAGTTAACCAAAGATTTGGTGACCCAATTCTCTGCCTTCGCTGAATTACCCATCCCATGCGATTTACTCGCTCGACGCACCTGAATTTCTTTGACGCAGCCGCTCGATCGTAGCCCGGTAGTTCCACTCGATGCTTTGCCTGACGATCGTCTCGGCCGTTTTCCCAACGACCCATCCGATTGCCGCAAAGACAAAAAGCATGGAAATCCCCCGAACCAAGATGTCCTCTGCGGGAGCCGACATCAGCAGTCCATAGCCAATACAGCTTGCGAGCGCCAAGCACCCCAAGCAAGCGGCATATGCACGACCCATGTTGACCTCCAAAGGGGACACCTCGAGCGACCTCTCGCGTCGTAGTGAAACGACGTGAGACACGAGACCCGTAAAAGGAGTATCGGCAGCGGATGGTCCGGTTCTTCAGCCCGTTGCGAAAAAAATCAAGATTCGGTCGAATGGCCACTGTTACGGTTTAGCTTCCTTACCAAATCCACTTGGAGCAGCGTCGATTTCTATGGCCAAGCAACATGCACCCCGGTTTCTCGCATTGGTGGAGAGCATCCGTCCAAGCGTTCATGAATGCACCGTCGACGATCTCAAACAGAAGATCGACGCCCGGGACTCCCTTCACTTGATCGACGTACGAGAAGAAAGCGAGTTCGCAGCTGGACATATTCCCGGAGCAGTCCATTTAGGCAAAGGGATTATTGAAAGGGATATCGAGGCGACGATTCCCGACATTCATGCTCCGATACTTCTCTACTGCGGTGGAGGCTTTCGATCCGCCTTGGCCGCCGACAACCTGGCGAAGATGGGCTACACCAATGTGACCAGCGTGGATGGGGGATGGCGAGGTTGGACCGACGCCGGTTACCCAACTACCAAGTAACGGAAACTTCTGCCCATGCGTGTCGAATCCTACGGGGGTGGCTACAAGGTCACCGTACCGTGCAAGATCAATCTCTTTCTCGAAGTGCTCGGGAAGCGTTCCGACGGCTACCACGACTTGGACACCGTGATGCTCGCGGTCTCCCTATGCGATGAACTCACTTTCCTCCCTGACCGATCTGGTGCATTTCGGCTCAATGTGACTTTGGAAGATGACCAACCTCTCAGCGACACCGATCCAGCCTGGAAGATACCTGGCGACGATCGCAATCTGGTCATTCGCGCCATGCGGTTACTCGTCGATCGCCTAAGTGTCGAGTCGTTCGCTAGCGATCACGGAGCCCCCAAGTCCCTCGGCGGATCGATTCATCTGCACAAGCGGATTCCTTCGATGGCAGGGTTGGGGGGTGGAAGTGCCGATGCCGCGGCAGCACTCTGGCTCGCATTTCTGGCGTTGTCCCCATCGGCAGATGCGATGTCTCGAGGATGGGAGCAAGTGCTGCACTGCGCAAGGGAGCTTGGCAGCGACATCAATTTCTTTTTGGAGGGAGCCAATCAGGATGACTTTTGGATAGCGCGATGCGGCGGGCGAGGCGAGCAGATCGAGCCTTTACCGGGGAATCTATCAGACTGGTCGATCGTGCTCGCCCACCCCCCGGTTGGCTGTGGAACTGCGGAAGTCTTTTCGAAAGTACGCGTAGTAGGAACAGAGAGGCGTTCGCCCGCAAAGCTTATCCAAGCGCTATCATGCAATAATGAAATGGAAGTCGGCAAAGAGCTTTACAATGCCTTGGAGTACCCAGCGAACCAGGTCACCGACTGGATTTCGCGTGCGGGTAGATGGATTGATCGTTATGATCAGTTCGGTCAAGCCTTATCCGGGAGCGGTTCGGCCCGATTTTGCTTGTGCCGAAGCTGGGAGCAAGCCGAGAGAGTAGCTAGAGAATTGCAGAGTCAGTGTGCCGTTCGTGCTTACGCAGTGCGACCATGGCGCCAGCCACATCCAAAGGGGTTCACGCAGATCGCAGCGGGGCGATCCCCATAGCGAGTCGTTGTTGGTCGAGAATGGAGTGCGGGAAACGATGGAAATCACCGAGGTTCGAATCAAGTTGATGGAGGATTCCGAGGATCGGCTCCGCGCCTTCTGTTCGATTACGATCGATCAGTGTTTCGTGATCCGTGATTTGAAAATCATCGAAGGAACCAACGGTCCATTTGTTGCAATGCCGAGCCGGAAGATGTCCGCTCGATGCGGCCGCTGCGGCAACAAGAATCATCTGCGCAGCCAGTATTGCAACCAGTGCGGCGGACGGCTTCGCGGCCCACAGGATCTGCGCGACGTCGAAGGCGGAAACCCCAACAAACTCTACGCAGACATCGCTCACCCCATCAATCAAGCTTGCAGGGACCTTATTCAAAGCTCGGTCATCGGTGAGTATATGCTCGAACTGGAACGAGCCAAACTACCGGGGTACAAATCCAGGTACGACGACGAGTACGCCGACAGCGGTCCCGAAGGAAACGAGGGATCCATAGGGGGTCACAGCATCCCAAAGCCCCACATGTTGGATCGGCCGCCATCCTCCAGTTCCAAACACCAGGACAAAAAACACTTCGGCGACGGGATCTTTGAAGGCTAATCGCTGCCAAAACCACCATCCACTGTCGACTTTCGCTATGATGGCTTCGATCAATCGTTTCTTTGGGTAAGGCTCCACCGCACGCTCGCTTCTAGCCCCTACCCATCGGTTCACGCATAGACCTTGCTGCGGGGAGCCCTTTGCGCACGCCTTCTATTGCAAGGACCACTCGGGTGAATCACGACAGAACACGCCGCCTTCGTTCCATCCTCTATGTCATCCAGCAACTGGAGGAGTTCTCCCCAACTACCGCGAAGCTGCAATGCAGCGACGCGGCTCCAGCCTATGTCACGCGCATCCTCAAGCAGCTCGCGCAAGCTGGGCACTTGGACCGATTCCAAGAAGAACGCCAAGAGGTTTACCGCTGGTCGAAATCCAAGCCTTTGGATCCCGACCAATGGGTGAATCAGCAAGTGTACGGGGATCAAGTAAAACAATCCCCCGAGCAGGATCGCCCGCGCGAGCAACTAATTCTTCATGGCCCCAGTTCGCTGACCATCGGCCAACTCCTCGCCATTTTGATCCGGGTCGGAGTGCCAGGTGACTCGGCTGTCCAGGCAGGACGTCGTATAGCCAACCAATTTGCGGATGAGGCGCTATCGGGATTGCCCGATGCCAGTCTGTCCGAATTGCGTCTTATCAGTAAAGCCATTCGCAAGGATAGCTACGCCCAGATCATGGCAGGAGTGGAGTTAGGCCGCCGCATTGCGATGTTGCGAGATCAGAACACCAAAACCCCCGTCCGTATTCGCGGATCGGAGGATGCTATTCAATACTGCATGAAGGCCTTTTACCGATTGGCGATCGATGGCAAGCAAGAGGAGTTTCACATCGTGACCCTCGATACGCAGCTCGGACCGATCCGAACCCATCACATTACTACCGGCACGCTCGATGCCAGTTTGGTCCATCCGCGCGAAGTCTTTCGAGCAGCGATTCGCGATAGCGCTTCGGCCATCCTACTGGTTCATAACCATCCCTCGGGCGATCCCACACCGAGCCGAGAAGATCGTGCGGTGACGGATCGTTTGAGTCAAGCGGGGGAACTGATCGGTATTCGAGTCCTCGACCATATTGTTGTTGCCAAAGAACGAGGCCGCAGTGTGCTCGCGGGCTGAACCCGCTTTGGTTGAATCCTTCTATTGCGGTCGCATCGCAAGTGCGTTTCGTTGCTTTTGCCTGGCGCAACCTGTAGATTGGTCGGTTCGCGTCCAGGACTTCCACGCCTAACGAGAGCGTTGCAATGAATCAGGAAACATCGGTGGGCTGGATCGACATGGCAGCCATCATGCGGATGGATAATCTGCAGTGGCGAGCTAAGCGAATCGTCGATGGATTTCACAGCGGATTGCATCGTTCGCCGCGACACGGGTTTTCGGTGGAGTTCAGCGAGTATCGCCCTTTTAGCGAAGGAGACGATCCGCGTACCATCGACTGGAAACTCTTCGCTCGCAGCGATCGCTATTACATCAAGAAATTTGAAGACGAGACCAATCGACGCTGCTATCTGGTGGTCGATCAAAGCCAATCGATGCGGCACGGAACGGTGGGCTATTCCAAACTGAATTACGCGCGAACATTGGCAGCCACGCTCGCCTACTATTGGAATCAACAGCGCGACGCCGTCGGACTGATCACCTTCGATCAAACCATCGCCGATGTGCTCCCTGCGCGTTATCGCACCGGGCAAATGAAACGCATATTGACCATGCTCAGCCGCGAATCGGCGGGCGCTGCGACCGATTTGGAGGCACCGCTGAAGCATCTGGCTGAAATCGTTCGCCACCGAAGCCTCATCGTCATCATCTCCGATTTTTTAGTCCCCCCCGAACCTCTTCGACAAGCCTTAGGATTTCTCGCCGCGCGGCGCCATGAGATCGTGTTGTTGCAGACCCTGGATCCCTCCGAAAAACGATGGTCCTTCGACAAACCCGTGATGGTGCAGGACTTGGAATCGGGCCGTGAGATCTTTGTCGATGCGATGCAGGCGCAGAATCAGTACACAGCCCGATTCGAGCAGCATCAAAAGCGATGGGGCGAGATCGCTGGTACGCTGGGAATTGGGTGGTTCTCGCTCGAAACGGAAGAGTCGATCGAGTTGGCGCTGTGGGAATTGCTCCAACGACAGCAGAGAACCGGCAGCGGTGGAGCGATCCCCTCGCGCGCCATGGCATCGCCGGGAGGTAGCCGATGAACTTCCTCTCCCCATTCTATGCGTTGGCAGCCCTGGCGGTCATCGCGCCTATTTTATTCCACTTGGTTCGACGTCGGCCGAAGGAAAAAGTCACCTTCAGCAGTTTGATGTTTTTGGACCCTACCCCGCCGCGTTTGACGCGAAGCTCGCGCATCGACCACTGGGTCCTCCTGCTTTTGCGCGCTGCCGCATTGCTTCTTGTCGCCGCGGCATTCTCGCGTCCCTATTGGGATTCCCCTCAAGCAGCCAACGCGTTGCAATCCGGGATGCGACGCGTGATTCTCGTCGATGCGAGCGCTAGCATGCGCCGCGATGGGATGTGGAGTGAAGCAAAAGCACGAGCTTCGGAGTGGATCCGCCAATCCTCTCCCGGAGATGTCGTCGCAGTCTACGCCTTTCACGAGAGAACAGAGCCGCTTGTTTCTGCGAGCGAGTCGCTAGACACTCGCGAGGGACAGCGCCAGGCCTTGGCCCTCCAAGCGATCGATCGACTGCAGCCGACTTGGTTCACCGCACAACTCGGGCAAGCGATTCAAACTGCGCTCGACGCCTCGCAGGTCGACAGCGAAGAGGACTCGGAATCCCCCCCCCAGCGGATCGATTTGGTCGTCATATCGGATTTTCAACAATCGATGAAGCTCGACCAACTCACCTCGATCGCTTGGCCTGCTGGCGCTCAATTTCATCCCGTGATACTTTCCCAGAGCGTGAAGCAAGCCAGCAATGCGCGAGCCGTATTGATTGAGGACGACGTGCGATCGGACCCTGAGCTGTCTGAAGCAGCGGCCCTGATTCCGGGAGCCAATGCGGCGGTATTTCGTGCGCGGGTCGCAAATGGGCGTGAAAGCGAGGACGAGCGGTTTCAACTGGTTTGGCTCGATTCCAAATCGAACGCCCTGGCAGACAGCCCCACATTAGAGTCGACGGTACTGCGGGGGAAATCGCAGATCGTTCGACTGAACTCCATACCGGAGAACGCCGTCTGCCTGGAGCTTCAAGGGGATAGCGTGCCGTTCGATAATCGATTCTATTTCGCACCCAAGAAGAGGATTGCCAAATCCGTCATCGCGATCGAGCCATCGCGCGGTAACGCATCACGCAGCGAGCCAACCGAATCCTTGAGTTTCTTTCTCCAGCAAGTTCCATTGGGAAATGCCAAGTACGACGTCAGCCTAAAACGGGTTGACTCGACCGACGAGATCGACGATGAACAGTGGAAGAATACGACGTTGGTATTTGCTTCGGCGCAGGCAAGTGTTCAAGATTTGAAGAGGTTGAAGACGTTCGCGGAATCGGGTGGGCATGTGGTTTGGGTCTGGGACCAGCCCGCAGTGAAATCTGCAGTGGAATCCGCAGTGGAATCCGCTGTCGACTTGGGGGGCATTTATCAGCAAGCGTTTGGTGCGACCATCGGCCAGATCACCGAGGCGACCGTCAAGCAGTATTCGATGCTCGAAAGGATTCAGTTTTCAAGTTATCTCTTTCGATCGCTTTCGGACCCGAAATTCAATGACTTCACCAAGATCCGTATTTGGAGACATCGCGATGTCGTGCTATCAGAACCGGAGAAGTGGCAGGTTTTCGCTTCCTTTGACAATCGCATGCCTGCCATGTTTGAACGGAAATTGGGAACTGGGAGCTGGACCGTATTTGCAGCTGGCTGGCAGCCGATCGAAAGCCAGCTAGCGTTATCGAGCAAGTTCGTTCCGATCATGGTCAACCGAGTCGAAGCTTCCCTCCCAGCCGCAAACTATGCCAACCAAATGCTAGTGGGTGAATCGATCCGAATTCCAGCCGCGTCAATATTGCTGAACGTTACAAGCGGCAGCACCGAGGTAGCAGAGTCGAGCAGCGAGATCGAGTGGATTGCAAAAGAGCCTGGGCTGTATCGAATCACGGGTGCCGGGGAAACGCAAAGCGAAATCGCGGTGAATGTCGCCGAATCAGAATCCGAAGTAACGCAACATGACATACAGCGTATGGCTCAAACCGGAGCACCACTTTCCGAACCGGGGGATGGAGAGCGAAGCGAGGGGCAGCAGAGGCAATTGCGAGCGGTGGAACTGGAATCGAGCCAGAGCAGCTGGCGCTGGCTCCTCTGCTGCGTGCTGGGGCTGATTGGATTGGAGTCCCTATGGAGTCTTCGACGGCGCACTGCGGAAGGCTGAGTCGGTCAGAAACAGACGATCGGTAGCAAGCCTGGACAGGGAGGCATTTTTCAATCGGTCCTCAAGCCCCATTGCCTCATCGGGCCCCATTGCCTCATCCCGCCTCAGCATCTCCTCGGGCTCGCAGAATGCGATCGATTTCCGCCGCAAGAAGTGCACCTGCTTTGGCAAGCTCAGCGACGCGGTCGTTGGTTTCAGGTTCCCAGGCATCCAGAGACCAAGGCCAATCCTTCGGAATGCCAAAGGTATCGAACATTCGACGATCGGACGGCGTCGCGTAAACCGTCGCAGCCATGGCCAGTTCGCCATTATCCATCTCGTCGTCCTGCTCGCGCGTGCGAGATGGTAATTGTTTTTGTCGCCCGAATTCCAAAGCGATCCGTTCCAATCCGTTCACCGTTTTTCTCCTCCGGCGCCGTCAGGTCGTGGTTGCAACTCAACGAACAATACGTGTGGGCGCATACCAGTAGGCGGAATACCAATGGGCGCGACACCAATGGGCGCAGTGCGTGGGTAGAGCGTAGGAATGGGGCTATAGGAAATTTGTGTTATGAAACGGGATTGTGCAAGTTCAATTCTGATCGGGTGATCAAGAAGACATCGAATTTCGAGCTTCTGATTCGGAGGCACTCTCAACAGGAAACGGTTGTCTGGCGATTTCTAGCGGTTCTGCGAACCTTTTGAGCTTGAAAGAAATGGCGACCGCAGCGCACCCGAACATGGCGGCAATGCCCCCTGCTAGACCAAAATGGGTCAACGGTCCACCCGCGGTATCCTCACCCACGATCGCACCGGTGATGGCAGGCCCGATCGCCGTCCCGAAATGGGTTACGGCCGAATTGAGATTCATAAAGGCACCTCGGAGCCTCGGATTCGACGCTTGAAGCATCATCGCTTGGGCAGGGACACTCCGTCCGCTTGCGAGCACCATGAAGCAACTGGTCGCCACAACCGCTCCCCCCAGCGAGACACGGGGGAGATGGGTGATCATCAACGTCATGAAAACCGCACCTATCGCACAAACCAAAAACATGGGCTTGGCGCCGAACCGGTCCGTCGCCCATCCGATGACGTTGAGCGACACCAACGTGAACATACCTGCCACGGAATAGATGACTGGTAAATCTTCGGCCGACCGACCGCAATTCGCCTGGAGGTAGGGCGCGATGAATGGAACAATGGTGAACGTACCCAGCACTGTTGTGAGCATCATCGCGAAAGCCCAGACATGGTTCGGTTCCTTGACGACATTCACAAACTGTGAAATCGGCGCGTGTCGAACTTCGGTGCGATGGGATGTTAATGCCGGAAGAAAGACCCACGCCACCCCCCAAACGATGACCGCGAGAACTCCGATCCCTAAAAAGGGTGCATTCCATTGCCGAAACAGAATAGCTAGCCCCAGTCCGATCGGCAGCCCGACGATCGATGCGACTGCAAAGGACGAAGTCACCACACCGATCGCTTTGCCTCTCTGACGATCGGCAAAGACATCCCCGATGATCGCCATCACACTGGAGGCAGCGAGCCCCCCGAACATTCCTGTCAAGCTTCGCGCTGCGAGTAGATGTTCGTAGCCGGGCGCTAATCCGCAATAGAAGGTCGCCGCAACGAAACAGCCAAACGAAATGACCAGGACCTTCTTTCGATCAAAGGAATCGACGATGGCGGAACTCAAAATCCCAGTCACCATCGCAGCGATTCCATACGCAGACACAATCATCCCAAACTGCTGCGGGTTGATGTGCAATTGCCGACGCAATTGGTCCCCGAGGGGCATCACAATCACGAAGTCCAGGATGTGTGTAAACTGAATAGCAGCGAGAACTAAGAGGATTCCCCACTGCTGTCCCGAGAATCTATTTGCGGACCCACCCTTTTGCCGGGATCCATCCGTCGTCGCGTCATCCATCGATATCAGCCTTCTCATGCCAGAATGAAGGCCTAATCGGTGCCTCCCTAGAATCGGTTATTTGCCGTGTACTAATTTTTTGAATGCGTCCAGGAGTCGCTTCGTCACGGGGCCCACCGCTCCAGTACCAACAGGTCGGCCGTCGATGGTTACCACCGGAATCACCTCGGCCGCGCTGCCGGTGAGGAAACACTCGTCCGCCACAAACAAATCGTGACGGGTCATCGTCTGTTCGAAGCCGATGATGCCAAGCTCCTTTGCAAGATCGAGAATCGCGTTCCGGGTGATCCCTTCGAGAATCCCTGCATCCTTTGGCGGGGTCAGCAACACCCCTTGCTTCACGATAAAAATGTTATCACCTGTGCACTCCGCGACCTCCCCCTTGTGATTGAGCATGAGGGCTTCGATGCACCCCGCTTGCAACCCCTCGATCTTGGCCATGATGTTGTTCAAATAATTGAGGGACTTGATGCGAGGGCTTAACGCGGCGGGGTGATTGCGAATCGTGGAGGCCGTGATGATCTTCAACCCCTTCTCATAAAACTCCGCAGGATAAAGCGAGATGGAGTCGGCAATAATGATGACTTGGGGATCGCTGGTTTTGTTCGGGTCCAATCCGAGAGATCCCGATCCGCGTGTTACCACCAACCGAATGTAGGCATCGACGAGGTTATTCTTCTGAAGTGTCGCGTAGGTCGCCTTTTCCATCTCCTCTTTCGAAATGGGGATCTCCAAACAGATGGCGCGGGCGGACTCGTACAAGCGATCCAAGTGTTCTTGGAGCCGGAATACCTTGCCGGAATAACTTCGCATCCCCTCGAACACACCGTCACCGTACAAGAGGCCATGGTCGTAGACGCTAATCTTCGCGTCTGCTTTGTCATAGAACTTGCCAGTGATGTAGATTTGAAGGGCCATGGGGAAATCGATTCCAGTCGAAAAGGTACCAGGAAATGCCAACCCTCTGAATTTAGCAAACCACCGCTAATTTGTCAGGGCAATCTTTCCACCGACCAAGACCTGATCGACCCGCAATTGGTTCGTCAAAACAACAAAATCAGCACGCTTTCCAATCGCGATCTCCCCCACCTCCTCGGCAATACCTGTTCTTTCCGCCGGGGTGAGGGACGCCATGCGAACCGCGTCCACCAAGGGAACACCGACCACGTTATGCATGTGGCGAACCATATTATCGAGGGCCACCACCGAGCTGGCTAACCCGCCATCGAGCCCCCGACCGACCATCCCATCGCTCAAAATCCAACCTCCATCCTCGGCATCGCCAAACAAATAACGCCCGGGAGGCATATCGAGCGCGCGATTGCAATCGCTCACCAAACAGAGCCGATCCACCCCCTTCATTCTCCATGCGAAACGCAACAGCTCGGGGCTCAAATGCCAGCCGTCGGCAATCACTTCGGTGCTCATCTCCGGCGTCCCCAAGACAAACTCCAACATACTCCCCTGCATCGGCGTTCCGAGCCGTGCTCGAACCGACTGCACCGAACTCATCGCACACCAAAAGTGATCGACATGCCGCATCCCTGATTGGAAAGCCCGCTCCATCTCACTCCAACTCGAATTGGAGTGCCCGCACGTCACCAAGCATCCTCGCTCCCTCGCCGCACGATAAAAGGCCTCGGCTCCCTCCAACTCCGCCGCGCACGTCGCTATACGAATCAGCCCTGTTTCGAAATATCGTTCAAACTCTGCCGGCTCCGGAGCTCGACAAGCCTCCTTGTTATGGCACCCTGACTTCTCCGTGGCGAAATAAGGACCGTAGAGATGAATGCCTTCTATCCTGGGGAGAGACCACTTTCCAGTCGGCGTTTCTCGAACCCTGCTCACCGCATCGATCGTGCGCAGGATTTGCTCGTCGCTGGCCGTCGTCGTGGTGGGAAAAAGAGTGGTTACACCGTGCTGAAGGTGAGCAAAGCACGCGAGCTCTATCGCTTCCGGAGTGCCGTCCATGAAGTCCGCACCTAATCCCCCATGAACATGAATATCGATAAAACCGGGAGATAGATATCGCCCCCCCAAATCGATGCGTTCGCCATCGATCGATCGCAAGACGGAATCTCCATCACCGAGAACATCGATGATGCGTCCCCCATCGCAAACGACGGCAGCGTTCTCAAGAATCCGATCGCGAAGGATCACTTGTGCATTCTGAATAACCAGCTTCATGTTCCTGCCACCAATCGTACATATCGAACAAAGACTCGCGCACGTTCGGGCCATGCCGACGTCGCGACTCCCTCCATTGCTCCGACGAAAGAGCTGCTTCAAGAATCGTTTGGGGATGCTCGTTGAGAAGTTGCGCCAGCACATAGTGCTCCACCTCACGATCCACCGCGGTTCTCCACAACGATTGAAAACCGAAATGCATCCGATGCGAAGTCGCAATACAACGTACCCCTCGTCGCCGAACCTGTGCAACCACCCGAACGCGACGCCACACAGGCAGCTGCTCGAATCCATCCACGAACAACCACTCGGCATTCCCTACCACTGGCCAATCTTGCGTTTCAGGAATTACCTGCGATTCACGAAGGGACGTTGCTCGACTCGCTCGCAAACTATGAAGCACAACAGAATCCGATCGCTGACTCTCGATAGCCTCTCGATGCAACTGATGCAGCAACGTCGATTTTCCAGTCCCATGCGGCCCGACAATCAAAGAGCAAACGCCCGGCCGATCCGCCCGACGCATTAGTTCCCTCAACGACCCGCGATTGCCGAAATGATAAGGGATGGCCCCAGGCTGAAAGCAACGTGTGGAAAACGGATTGGATTGCACTGTCGGATATTGCACTGTCGGATATTGCACTGTCGGATATAGCACTGGCGAATCAGGAGGAACTGCCGTACGCAGCAGCGGAAAATTCAACGCAGGAGCATCGTGAAGACTTGGTATCGCAACGCGAGGAGCCGTGTTGCCAAATTGTTTTCGGTTGGCGAATTGCTTTTGCGATTGTGCGCGTTTTAACAAAGCAAGGCGCGTTGCAGTCCAAGAGCTCGCGGGAGCATGCAAGTAAGATAACCTCACGCGACGGATGTTTGCTAGTCAAGCCTTCCGCGCGAGTCGAAATACCAACCCACGGGATGCTCCATGATCCGGTTTTCCTTCCGCTGTGTCGCCTGTTTCCTGATGTTCATCAGCATGATCCTGCTATGTTCGTCCCAGCTTCGTTCGAATCCGGCCCCCCCTTCCTCCCCTTTCGAAAGGGAAACACGTGACATCGCAGGCTGGCAAGTTCACGTGGCCAAAAAGTTGCTGGAGTCCGAAGCCGATGCCACCGCGAAAGCTCTCGCTGGCCTGAAAAAGATGCTGGATGAAGTCGTTCGAGTCCTGCCGGCCCCCGCCGTCGACGAGTTGAAAAAAGTACCATTGTATCTTTCCCCTTCCTACAAACCCGGTCGGAGCGGAGCGGAGTTCCATCCCGGAGCAGGTTGGCTGCGAGAGAACGGGAGGGACCCGGCCATGGCGCGAGGAGTCGAGTTTTCCGGCGTCGAGAACTTCGAAGCAGAAATGAAGCGAATGCCAAACTTCGCGTTGCACGAATTGGCACACGCCTACCATTTTCGATTCCTTCCCCGAGGATTTCAAAACGAAGAAATCCAAAATGCCTTCTCGAATGCTAAGAGCCGCGGCATTTACGAGCGCGTCGAGCGTTCCTTCGGGAATGATTCTCCCAACACGTTCGAGCGAGCGTACGGGATGAGCAACGCCATGGAGTACTTTGCCGAAACGACCGAAGCCTACTTTTCTCGCAACGACTTCTACCCCTTCACGCGAGAGGAGCTTCAAAGGCATGACCCCGCCATGCATGCGCTCCTCGAAAAGCTTTGGGGCGTTCGGGCCTCCCCTCCCCATTCGCCGTGACCCATCACCCATATTCTTCATCCGATGAAAAACCATTTGATCTTTCATGCCTGCAGTCTCATTGCATGCCTGTTTCTTTCTACGCTTGCAACCGCGCAATCATCTGCACCATCATCCGCGGATACCGAACCGTGGTTGACCTATCCCGGTGGAAATGGCCCGGGAGAGGGGAAACGCATCGTGCTCATTGCAGCGGAACAAGAATACCGCAGTGAGCAATCCATGCCGATGTTGGCGAAGATCCTTTCCAATCATCATGGGTTCGACTGCACGGTACTCTTCGCTGTCAACGATCGCGGTGAAGTCGACCCGACTTTACCTGTCTATCCGGAGAAAGGAAAAGAGTCGGAGTTCCAGGAACATCACATCCCAGGCTTGGAACAGCTAGCGACCGCGGATCTGGTTATCTTCTTCACTCGTCTTCTTACCCTGCCGCAAAACGAACTTCAGCACATTGTCGATTATGTGGATTCCGGCAAACCGTTCATCGCCTTGCGCACGGCCAATCACGGTTTTCGCGGCCCACTCCCCTATAAAATCGACGGGAAGCAAGTCCGCTGGGGCGAAGATATTCTCGGCGGGACCTTTCTCAATCACCACGGACGTTGGCATGCCGACTCCACGCGAGGGTTCTTCGATAAAGACCACTTGCAGCATCCCATCCTCACCGGGGTCTCCGATATTTGGGGGGATTCGGATGTTTACCGTACCTACAAAGAAGGAACGAGTCTGCCCGCAGATTGCTCGCCTCTCGTCTGGGGACAGCCCTTGATGGGCCGCAAACCGGACGACGCTCCCAATGAGAAACTAGAGCCTCTCCCAATTGCTTGGGTTAAAACTTGGACGACCAGCACGGGAAAGTCTGCACGCGTTTTTCATTGCACCATGGGGAGCGGCGTGGACTTAAAGAACAAAGGACTTCGCCGCTTGATCGCTAACGCAATCTACTGGGGACTAGAGATGGAAGTTGCTATTTCCGAGACTCGCAGCGTGGACATAGTGGGCTCCTACGAGCCCCTCGAGAGCGGATTTCATTACAAGGCGCTGGGCGTACAACCCCGCCCCATCTCCTATTACAAGTAAAGAGTTTCATCCCATGATCTCTAACAAACTCGTGAAGCAACCATGATGAGACTTTGGATGTTGATCGCGTCCCTCGGCGCATTCGTCAGCTCGCTGGCATTCGCCGGAGATCCTTCGCTACCAGGCCACCACCCCTTGACCCAAACTCAGGCGGGAAGTGTTCTAATATCAGAACTTCGATGCGCCGCTTGCCACTCGGGTGCACCAAGTAGTTCATTACCTGAGAAGACAGCCCCTGACTTGTCGCAAGTCGGGAGCCGAATCCGACCGGAGTACCTACGTCGCTTTTTGGAATCACCGCAATCGGCACATCCAGGGACGACGATGCCCGATCTGTTGGCGTCGAAACCGGAATCCGAGCGGCGAGAGATTGCGGAGGCAATCACCCATTTCCTGGTCGCGCAATCCAAACCAGCGGCCGCTACGGCCTCGACAGCCAAGCCTGACAAGGAAGCCGGTAAATCGCTATTCCATTCCGTGGGGTGCGTCGCATGCCATGGCCCCCAAGACGCCGATCTCGCTGCGAAACGAAGCAGCAATCTTCCTGAAGAAGAAGAGGAGGAGGAAGAAAACGAAGACCCCGTTCTGGTTGCAAAGAAAAAGATCAAACCCAATGCAGTCCCGCTCGGGCATGTTGGCGAGAAGTACCGATTGAAATCGCTGCAAGCCTTTCTGTTTCAACCTTTGCTCGTTCGTAGCTCGGGGCGCATGCCTGACATGAAGCTGACAGAAGAGGAAGCGATGGCGATCGCCAGCTATCTGGCCGATGAACCAGTCGAATCGGATGCTTGGTTGGTTCCGTCTGCATCCCTCGTCACAGCGGGTAAAGAATACTTCGAGTCCCTCAACTGCACCGCATGCCATGCCTTGCCTAGTATGGAACCCAAACCGTTGGTCGGTTCCTTGGAGTCGGCCGATCTTTCCAAGGGATGTTTATCGACAAACCGTGAAGGAATCACCGCTAAACATAGTCCAGTGTTCAGCCTAAATCCCGAACAACGGTCCGCGATCATCGCTTCACTTCGTGAAAAAGAGCCCGCCGATACGGACCAGATTGCGATCGCAAAGCATCTCACTGCGTTTCGCTGCATCGATTGTCACGTTCGAGACGGCTACGGAGGTGTCCACGATGCCCACAATGGATTCTTCAAAGGGAGTGAATTGAATCTAGGGGACGATGGACGCATCCCTCCACCTCTTACGTTGGTGGGAGCCAAGCTTCAACCTGCGTGGATGAAAAAGGTCCTCTTGGATGGCGAAAGCGTTCGTCTGTACATGAGCACTCGAATGCCACAGTACGGAGATCGTAATCTTGCGCACCTCCCTGGTCTCTTTCGCCGAGCAGATGTTTTGGATGGCCCGGAACTGAAAATACCCAAACCGGAGAACCGCGAGGAACAGGAACGGGAAAAGGAGAAAATCGTTAGGGCAGCGGGGCGTGAACTGCTTGGGGACAAGGGGGCCAACTGTGTTGCTTGCCATCGATTCAATGGAAAAGCCGCCAATGTCAATCAAGGGATCGATCTATTAACCAGTTACGAGCGGCTGCAGCCGGAGTGGTTTTATCGATATGTAAAGAACCCAGGGGCCTTTCGACCTCGTACTGTCATGCCAACCGCTTGGCCCGATGGTAAAGCAATCTACACTCATATTCTGGATGGAGACACCGACCGACAGATCGAGGCCATTTGGTACTACCTTTCACTGGGAACATCCGCCGCTGACCCGAGTGGGGTGCGAGCGCAGAACACGAAATTGAAAGTGAACGACATCGCGCAGATTCACCGGGGGCGAAGCCGAATCGCAGGCTTTCGCGGTATTGCGGTTGGCCTACCCGAGAAACTGAACTACGCCTTCAATGCAGAAACAGGGACGCTATCGGCCATCTGGATCGGTGACTTCGTAAACGTCAACTGGAGCGGACAAGGCTCCGGTGATTTCAATCCAGCGAGCGATCCGATTGCATTTCCACAGGATGTTTCGTTTGCCGCCCTTAAGGATGAAAAAGCCACCTGGCCGTTGCTGCCGGTGATGACGAAAGAGGCTCCTACGAATCCAGATCCCCTCTACCCCAAAAACGTCGGTTATCAATTCCGCGGCTATTTTCTCGACGAAGCTTTTATCCCAACGTTTCAATACCGAAGCGGACCTATCCGCATCGACGATCGTTCTCAAGCGATCTCGAAAGACAACAAACTCGTGTTGCGTCGGGTTATGCAATTGGAATCAGAGAGTCCCCAAATCATTTGGTTCCGGGCATGGCGAGGTCCCATCGAGCGGGAGTCCGATCATGTTTTCCGAAACGAACGAATCCGAATCACCCTACCGGATGCCGAAACAGTGATGAGAAGTGACTCAGGCCATTCTGCGTGGCAAGAATTACTGCTGCGATTGAGTATTCCACAAGGCAAGTCAACATTGGAGATTCAGTATGAACCGATCAAAAAGTAAATGCTGGATTGCCAATGCTTGTCGTTGGTTCGGTGGCATAAGCGTATTGGCCGCGTTCGTGGCTTGGATTGTCATGCCTGGCTCGCTCCTGGCTGAGGATGTCGGCGAACGCTGGGGAACCGAAGAGCGGGAGCGCGAATACTATCCCATCGTGAACATTCCAATGCCCAAAGAGTCGGTCATTGAAGCCGGCGCATTTGCGACGCTTCCCGATGGACGAATCGCGGTAGGAACTCGTCACGGTGAGATTTATCTATTGGATGGGATCGACGCCACGAAGCCCAACCCCACCTACCATCGATTCGCGTCTGGGTTGGACGAGATCTTTGGTCTAACCTGGGAGAACAATTCGTTTCGTGTCACCCAAAGCTGCGAGCTGACACGCGTACGCGACACGAATGGAGATGGCGTGGCGGATCGATTCGAAACCCTGTCGGATGATTGGGGGTATGCGAATTATCACGAGTATGCGTTTGGTTCGAAACCGGATCGGGAGGGGAATCAGTTTGTTGCGCTAGGTCTTTCGGCCTCCTATCATTCCCATGCTTGGAATCGTGGTTTCATCATGAAGGTAGCGCCCGATGGCAAGACGACCGCATTCGCAAGCGGTCTTCGCAGCCCTGGTGGCATCGGGTTCGATGAACACGACGCGCTCTTCTATGTAGAAAGCCAAGGACCTTGGAACTGCTCATGCAGCTTGAAGGCGGTTGCCCCGCAAAGCTTCCACGGGCATCCGGCCAGCTTCCATTGGTACCCGTACTCGCCCGAGTTGGGGCCCGTTCCGGAGATGCCAAAACCGGGAAGCCGGATTGCCGTTGAAAAGAAACGAATCCAACAACTGACCCCCTATGCCGTGATCTTCCCGTACATACGCATGGGGCGATCCGTCACGGCATTCAGCGTTGATCGCACCGAGGGGAAGTTTGGTCCATTTGAAAATCAGATGTTCCTCGGTGATTACACGCAATCCATTTTGATGCGTGCGACAACCGAACAAATCAATGGCGTCTGGCAGGGGGCTTGCTATCCGTTCCGCGAAGGGCTCTCGACCGGCATTCTCAACGTGGAGTTTACACCGGAGGGCAACCTGATTGCCGGTGGAACCAATCGCGGGTGGCCCGTTCGAGGCATCAAGCCATTCGCGCTCGAGCGACTGGAGTGGAGCGGAAAAATGCCGTTCGAAATCCAACGTATCACCATCGAACCAGATGGTTTCCAAATCACCTTCACAAAATCTGTTGAGCCGATGACAGGTGGTTCGCCGGCATCGTACGCGATCTCGTCCTTCACCCATCCCTATCATGGCGCTTACGGTGGACCGGAGATCGAGAAAAAGACTCCTGAAGTCAAAAAGGTAGCATTGGCTGCCGATGGACTTTCAGCCAAGATCACCTTAGAAGAGCTTGAACAAGGTTTCGTGTACGAGTTCGACTTAGTCCGATTGCGTTCGCGCGACAACGAAGAACTCTTGCACCGCAACGCTTTCTACACAGTCAATGAAATCCCCTCCAAGGCCAAGGTACTCGTATCGACGAAGGCAGTCGCGCAGAAGGACTTGATTCCAGGAGAAGATCGAATCGATACACCAGCCATTTCGGATGGGCTGAGTGTTCATAACCTGTTTCAATCCAATAGGGTCGTTCAGAGAGACAGGCCGATCCCCGTGTGGGGTTGGGCTTCACCTGGCGAAGAGGTCACTGTGACCTTTGGCAACGAGTCGCGAGTGATCAATGCTGCGGCAGACCGAACTTGGAAGGTAGAGTTCTCTCCCATGCCAGCCAGTACCGAACCACGAACGATCATGGTCCAAAGTAAAGATGCTAAGATCGAACGGACCGGAGACGAGATCTTCCTTCCCGCGTCAGTATCAGTGGAATGACTTTTTCAGCCAGCATTTTCGACAAGGCTACTGGGATGTTTGCTCACCGGAAACGGTACGAGACATGTCTGGCATTGGTTACGTTTTTGGTCGGCGCATCCACATGGCAACCCGAGTTCCCATCGGAATCATGGACGTTTCCCGAGGAGGAACAACGCTTGCTACCTGGACGCCTATCGAAGAACTAAGAAAGATCGATTCGCCAGAACTGCAAAGCACAGGTTAAACCCATCCCAACGAATCGCATACGTCCGACCGAATTGGCTCCGGGCCCCGCGGTCGACATGAATCGGCCGGGCAATCTGTATGCCGGAACGATCTCGACGATTGCGGGCCTACCCGTCAAAGGGGCCATCTGGCATCAAGGCTACAACGATGCTTTGCAACCGAACGGCCACAAATTGTACGCTGCTGTCTTTCCTGAAATGATCAAGGCTTCGCGATCGCAGGTAAGGACGGGCGATTTCAACCGGCGAAAGCCCAATGGCTGGACAAGAATGAAGGGAAAGGTGAACCGAATTGGGAACGCTCCCACATCGTCCTTTCTAGCGAGCTAATTCCTGAGCCGGTTTACTTCCGATATGCGTGGGCTCGAAACCCATTGGAGAATCTGAAGTCAACTGAGAATGCCGGACTCCCCTTCGATACACAGCGCAATGATTCGTTCTCGCTTGCCGACATGTTCGAGATCTACACAGGAAAGAAAACGGCAACGTCTGGGGTAATCAGCTCCAAAGAGTCGCGGGAGCTTGTTCAAACCCTCCAAGCGGAAGACAAAAAACGTCGAATCCTCGAAGCGAGAAAATTGTTAGATGAGAAGCTCGGTTTTCGTCCCGCCAGGGACGGCAGAGACTAGCCCAGCACTTCAGTGCTAGGTAAGGAAATAGCCCTTGAAAGTCTTTGACATCCTCAGGTAAAGCAAGACGATTACGACTTTCCCGAGATCCCCTCCTGGAAAATTACAGGTTAGCTCCGAAGGAACCAGGCAATTCTCTCGGCATCTCACATTGCTTTCCATGTACATCGATTTCCAAGTGATCGAGTGCTGCCGGACATGTGATCGATAACCTAGGGCTTCGGGAGCAATCAACTACTCCTCGGATTGCATGGGAGCAGAACACTAATCGTCGCTAATCAACACTAATGAAAGGCAACAGGATTGTCTTGGTTTTGATTAGTGTGAATCAGTGGAGATTAGTGTTCCTGCTTTCTCAAGACGCTGAACATTCTCAAATCAAGACTGGTGCGGATCGTCGCGATGTTGACTCGGATGACGATGAAATGCGATGGCGTCTCGGAACCACCGAGCGAGTACAATCAGTCAGGCGATAACGAGGACGAGCACCGCAAAGCTGAGCACGAGCACGACGAAGAGCCAGAATTGTGTAAAGGATGCCCGTTGCGGAACCCTCCCCACACCACCGTACATGTATGCATGTTGAACCAACTGCACTTTGGTGAAAGATCTGAGCCCAAGACACTTAGCTGCACTGTAAATACTGAACGATTGCAGCCAAGGCAGCTATCACGAAGGATAGGCTCTACGGAGCTTGGCTGAGAAGTTGAAGAAGTTCTGCAACAACAGCGGGGTTTGAGTCTGCATGGTTGGTCGTTTCTTCTGGATCGGTAACGTAGTCGAACAACTCCACCTGGGAGGGCTGTTCTCCCTTTTGCTTTGTCACAATCAGCCGCCATCGATCCGTTCGTATTGTGCGTTGTCCACCACCCCAGAATCCAACCGCAGGCTTCTCGGTATCGACGCTTGGGTCCGATAGCTGCGGCGTCAAACTTCGACCGTCGAGAGTGGCGGGTGACTTTAGACCACAAAGCGCTGTTAACGTGGGGAACAAGTCAACTGTTTCGACGATGGCATCGCAACGGGTACCGGGCTGCTTGATTCCCGGCTGACGGATCATAAGTGGGGAACGCAATGCATCCTCGTAAAGGCAATGCTTGCCCCAGATAGCATGTTCACCCAATAGAAATCCATGATCGCTCCAGACCACCACGATTGTGTTTTGATCGAGTCCTAATCGCTTCAATTCATCGAGCACCCTTCCTACTTGGGCATCCATGTAACTCACGCAAGCAGCATAGGCGCGTCGCAGTAGCCTCGCATATTCGGCATCGGTATCAGGATCGAGACCTGGCTCGCGCCCATAATTGCCACGCAGCTCCCCGCTTTTGTGCCAGCCCGATGGCCACGTGGGCTTCGTCGCAGCCAGTGGATTCAAATCGGGTATGCCGTCTGCATGAAGGTCGTACCAGCGCTTCGGTGCAGCAAATGGCAAATGGGGTTTAAAGAAACCGACTCCAAAGAACCAAGGCTCGTTTTGGTTGGACAACTCCTGGAGTGTTTGGATCGCTTCCTGAGCCACCCAAGCATCCGGGTAGGATTCATCTGGACCATCCTTGGATTCCCAAGGCAAGGACTTGCCGGGTCGACGGCGTGCACCATCGGCATATCCATGCATGATGGCTTCCGGACTCTCCCACGGCCCGTTGGGGATCCAAGCGCGGTCCCACGCGCCGGGTAGCTCTTCAGGCCCCTCCAACCAATCCTTTCCCGTTCGTCCACCAGGATGATGCGTGATCTTTCCCAGTGCCAATGTCTTGTATCCCGCTCGACGAAAGGTAGTCGGCAGACTCTGGTTCCCCCACTCTTTGTGAGTCTGAGCGATTCCGCCGTTATTGACCTGGGAAGCCACGGTCGGGTACCGGCCACGGAGAAGCGCACATCGCGAGGCGCCGCACGTTGGCACTTGAACATAGTGCCGAGTAAACACCCTGGCGGTTTTCGCAAAGGCATCGAGCTGTGGTGTCTTTGCGTAAGGAACATCCATCGATCCAAGATCGCATCGTAAGTCATCGATTGCGACGAATAAGACATTGGGGCGATCAGCGCTGTAAATCCGCCCGCCGAAGGAATGGAGACATGACACCGCGAACAAGCAACTCAACATGACCGATCTCATTCACAGCCCCCCTAACTTTCGTGCTGGAAATACAACCAAGCGACTCTTAGAAATTGAAGTAGTAATGACCTGCGAGTGTCCCATGGCTTGGTGAGCGACAAATCACGACCTGCATTCCCTTATCTAACTCCCGACGATTCGGATTTGCAAAGTATTCATTGTCATCGAAAAGACGTTCCTTGGGAATTCTTCTCTGGAAATCTCGTACGTACGGCAAGTTCTTATCAATCCTCTCGAGTTTCCAACGATCCTTAATCAATTCAAAAAAGACATCGCAGTCATCGCATTGAAACACGTACTCATCGTAATAGATCTCGTACACTGTCAGGCGCATAGCAAACGCCTTCGTATCGAGATCCTGACTATTCAACTCCTGGAGAAATTCAGGCCAGTCCTTTCGCTCCAGTATCGCACGGTTAGCGAGATAGTGCGGTGGTTCATAGCTAGTACAACTTCGAATTCCGAGGATCGATAGCGAAAGCATGACCAAGTAAAAGACCAGACCAGCAAGGTCCCTTTTCATCTGGAGGTTATTCCATCAGTGGGTTGATTCCACAGTCGCCACGGATCGTTCAATCGCCGCATCTCGTCAAGGAGCAGCGTTTGCATTTCAGCCAGCTTGTCGGCGTATTTGGGATCCGAAGCGAGATTCAATTGATGGGGCAATGGATTCGCACCCGTTAGGGCCTTCACGATTGGATTGTGATGCTCGACGAGGAACTCCTGTGGATTTTCTTTCAAATGGAAGAGCTGGGTTTCGCGAACTTTGCCATCCATGACGTCGTATTGAATTAACTTCCAATCCCCTTTCTTGACCGCTCGCATCCCTGGCTTGGTTCCACCGCAGTAAACACCGTAGAGCGTATCGCGAATCGTTTGTTGTTGTCCGACGAGAACCGGCTTGAAGCTTTTTCCTTCGTTGGTTTCAGGAGCGGGAATGCCTGCCAAGTCGCAGAGGGTCGCGAGAACATCGTGTAGATAGACGTTTCCTTCGGCGCGGCTACCGGCCTTAATCCCTGGCCCCTTCACGATGAGGGGGACACGCCAAGTGTGTTGGTAGAGATTTTGCTTTCCCTGCAAGCCATGTCGACCAATCGCCATCCCGTGATCTGCGGTGTAAATGACATACGTATTGTCCAATTCCCCCATCGCTTCGAGCTTGGACAAAACACGTCCTATTTGGATGTCGATGTTTTCACCGCACGCGAACTCCCGCCCCAGTTCGTTACGGATGGTCTGCTCGTCTCGTCGTTCCCATACGCCGCTCACGGCAACTTCGTCACGCAATTTGGGATGACCATGTGGAAATGGATGAGCGGGAAGGTAGTTTGCAGGGAGCTTGGGTTGTTTTGGATTCGCAGGTGGCGGAGTGGATTTATCTGTGTGATTGGTCGCGCCATATTTGGCCAGCAACTCTGGTGAGCCATCTCGTTCATCGTGGGGATGCGAGAAACCGAAGTAGATCAAGAAGGGTTTCGTCTCCTTCGACGATTCACGCTCTTTGAGATAGTCCATCACTCTATCACCATGCCACGGGCTACCCGTCTCCGGTGTACCGCCTCGTTTGGTGGCATCATGTCGCACGGTGAAAAGTTTGTTTGCTGCCTCGTAGCTATTCCCCTGTTTGCAAGTGCGCATGGTTGCGTATCCGGCGCGATTGAAGACAGCGGGAATGGTCTGCTGTTCCAGGTCGGGAGGGCAAAGTCCTTTTTGCAACGCTTGCGGAGCGGTGGGCAAATGCCAAACCGTCCGCCCGCTCATGATCATGTGACGCGATGGGGTGCACACGGCTCCCATATTCGCCCCCATATGATACGCACCGTCGAGCACCATCCCTTCGCGAGCGATCCGATCGATGTTCGGTGAATCCAACGACGAATCCTGGTTGTAGCACTTGAGATCCCAAGGGGACTGGTCGTCTACCAGAATGAAAAGAATATTCGGACGCTTCGCATCGCCGGCGACAGCCGTTGTGCAACATGCACTCAAGAGCACCAGGAAAGAGAGGAAAAGTCTCATAGTATTGGATCTCTACGTTATGGAGTTGGGAGGGATATTGGGAAGGAATCATTCTTGAGATGAAATCCGAACGACAATTTTTATATCTAGTCGAGCATTCCAAAGGGGGCCTTCACCTTGACATCGTTGGCTTGCTCCGTCCCTGGTGTACTGCGACCTCGCTCGATGAAGCGTTTTAACAACTCCGACAATCTCGCAACCACATCGGGTTCGTGCTTAGCCAAGTTATTGGATTCCTCTGGATCGGTTTGCATGTCGTAGAGTTGTGGAGAGGTTGTTGTTCCTTTCGACCAGCCCCCGCTCCCGTTGCACAAGCATAATTTCCAACGCTTATCGCGGATTGCAAATTCCCCTTGAATGCTATGGTGGACGATCGACTCCCGAACCGCTGGTACTTCCTTACCAAGCAGTGTCGGTAAGAAACTTACGCTATCCTCACCGGCGGTATCAGGCAGCTTATGCCCAACGATTTCTGCACATGTCGCGAATACGTCGGTAAGGCAGATCAGTTGATCGCTGTGTATTCCTGGCTTCACTTTGCCTGGCCAACGAACGAATAGCGGAACACGATGCCCTCCATCCCAGATATCCGCCTTGTACCCTCGAAAACCCGCGCTGGCGAAGTGCCCTGCCGCTTCCAACTTTTCGGTATCCGCTGCGGGAGAACAACCGTTATCCGAAGAGAACAGCACAAGCGTAGTGTCCGCGATCCCTTGCTCATCCAGTGCCTTGAGCACGTCAGCTACGATGGCATCGGTTTGCATGACAAAGTCCCCGTAGTCACCCAAACCACTTTCACCTCGCCAACGATCGCTCGGTACGATGGGTGTATGGGGCGAGGTGAGAGGAAGATAAAGGAAAAATGGAGACTCCTTGCGCGAAGACGCGATGTGCGATTCGATGAATTGGACCGCTCGCTGTCCCAATCGTGGCAACATATCGACCGTCTCGATCATCTCGATAACACGATCCCCCTCGATCAGCGAGGACATCGTTCTCGCGTTGGAGCAGCCCCAGAAGGTATCGAAGCCTCGTGCGATGGGACCACCTAGAATCTTCGCTCCGACGGGGAGTCCGTTTTGTCCCATCGCCTTTCCTCCTTTGACCGTTCGGGAGTCGGACTGAAAACCTAAGTGCCATTTGCCGATGCATGCGGAAACATATCCGTGGCCACTTAACATTGCTCCCAAGGTGAATCGGTCTTCTGCAATAAGAGGTTCGTCATTTCCTCCGTCGAGTACACCTTTCTGCAATCGCGTGCGCCATGCGTACCTACCCGTCAGGAGCCCGTAGCGTGTTGGAGTGCAGACGGATGATCCGCTGTGCGCATCGGTGAATACCATTCCATGTGTAGCGAGGCGATCCAAGTTAGGTGTTTGGATCTTTCCTGTCCGTGGATTGAGGCATTGCACATCGCCGTATCCCAGATCATCAGCCAGGATCAATACGATGTTCGGATTCAGGAATTCCGTTGCTATGGCGATGTTGCAAGAGACCGCTGCGAACATAACCAATGCGAGCCATAGCTTGACCGTTCTCTTCATCACTGCCCCACAATTGCCGTAACGACTCGTCGTTTTTTCCTCGTTTCTGAGCCTGGCATTCTAGCATCCTCCCAGCATGCTGTTCCCCTTTTGCGCAGCCGGATCCCCCGCGCAGTACCGTTTCGCGTTGGACTTCTCACTATCGGACCGAGGAACACACCAAGAGCGTGACGAGAGCATTATGCGCGTTTTGACGGAACACGCTTCGAGAACGTGCAAGAAAACGTCATGTCGCTCCTTTAAGCTGTGGTTCCACTGAGAATCCCTCTTTCCTACCTGCCAGCGACAACAAGTCATGAAGCGAAGAAATTTTTTATCGGGCACGGCGTCGGCCTGTGCAGCGAGTGCGGTATTTCCAACTTTTGCCATTGGAAAGGAAGGGAAATCGGCCAACAGCAAAGTGAATGTGGCTTTCATCGGATCGGGAGGTTGGATCGCACAACAGCCATACAAACAGGGTTGCGGCGAAGAAAACTTGGTCGCCTTTTGCGATGTGGACAGCGAGCATTGCGCTGAGAATCTCAAAAGCTGGCGAACCACTCAGCCCTTCTTCGAAGACTTTCGAGTCATGCTGGACAAGATGGGGAAGGAGATCGATGCGGTGGTGGTATCGACGCCCGACCATACTCACTTTCCTGCAACGCTGGCAGCGATGGAACGGGGGATTCATGTCTACACACAAAAGCCCCTGACGCATAACATCTGGCAAGCACGCACCTTGGTCAAAGCAAAGGAACGTTATCAAGTCGTGACGCAGATGGGGAATCAAGGGCACGCAGGGGATGGAATTCGACAGTCGGTGGAGGCTTACCGCGCTGGGCTTATCGGCGACGTCACGCAAGTCTTCTGCCGCAACAGCGGACCGCAGATGGGTGGTCAGCACTTTGCGAACCCTTCGACCATGCCCCCTCCCTCTGCGCCCATCCCCAAAGGGCTCGCTTGGGATTTATGGTTAGGCCCGGTTGCGGAGCGTCCCTTCAGCAGCGAGTATCACCCCTTGAAGTGGCGATCGTTTTACGACTTCGGTCTCGGCATGCTCGGTGATTGGGGCTGTCACACCTTGGACACGCCCGTGTGGGCTCTCGATTTGGATCCGCCCACCGCCATCGAATGCTTAGCTCGGAAAGAATCATTGGAAGGAGTCATCCCGTCCGGTAGTCATGTTCGTTTTCATTTCCCGGCCAATGATCGACGTGGACCGGTAACACTCGATTGGTTCGATGGTCCGCAAGATTGGAATCAAGTCGGTCGGATCGACAAGTTCGGTGCAGAGAACGCCACCCACAAGGGGCTGGCCTGCTGGATGGTGGGAACCAAGGGATTGCTAGGGTGTGGAACCCATGCGGGAGTGCCGACGCTTGCAGACGAAGCACTTCATCAAGCTTGGTTAAAGACCCCACCTACAGCGACGATTGCTCGAGTCGCAGGAGGACCGTTTCGCGAATGGCTAAGAGCGATCAAAGGAGAAGGCCCCGAGCCAGGTTCGAATTTCTCTTACGGTGCCAAGCTTACGGAGATCGTCCTACTTGGAGTGCTCGCCCAACGGTTCAATACTCGCATCCAGTGGGACGCAAAATCAGGGAAAATCACTAATCATCCTGAGTTGAATGCGTTCGTTAAAGAACCAGCTCGCGCGGGGTGGCAGTATGGCGAACAACTTTGGGCTTAACCCCTGCGATTCACGCACTCCCGTTCCCTCCTTAACCAAGCAATGCGACCTCTCTATGAAACAGATCTCGAATTCCCTCATCGTCTTTCCTCTCCTGGTGTCGTGGATTGGTTCGCTCAACGCAATTGTTTTGGGTGAAGATAAAGTCTGGACAGATCCCGTTGTCGCTTTGAAAGAGGACCCTGACTTCCGCGTTCAAGGAGAATACGCGAGCGATGCGATGGGCGCTCAAGTCGTCGCGCTCGGGGCAGGAAAGTTCGATGTTTACATACTGACAGGGGGACTGCCAGGTGCGGGATGGGAGCCAGGTAAGGATCGAATCAAATTATCGATCCAAATCGACGGGAACGAAGTGCAACGTTTGGATTCTATCAGCGGCATCACCTTGAAGTGGAACGGCCAGCAATGGTTGCTCACGACATCAGATGGTATGAAACATTCACTTGCACCGGTGGAGCGAAGCAGTCCGACATTAGGCCAAGCGCCACCTCCCAACGCGATCGTCTTGTTCGACGGCTCGTCGACAAGCGAGTGGTTGGGTGGGCAGTTGAAGAATGGGTTACTCCAAGCCACGGGAACGACGACCAGACGGACATTTGGAAACTACCGTTTGCATCTCGAGTTTCGGACTCCGTACAAGCCATTTGCTCGCGGTCAAAAGCGGGGAAATAGCGGCGTGTATCACAGCGGCCGTTGGGAGACTCAGATTCTCGATTCGTTTGGCCTTGATCCTCAAGACAACGAATGTGGCGGCATCTACTCCATTGCCAAACCACGCTGCAACATGTGCCTACCCCCTCTGGCCTGGCAAACATACGACGTGGATTTCAAGGCCGCGAAGCTGGATGCGTCAGGAAAGCGGACTGCTTGGCCACGCATCACCGTGCGTCTCAACGGGATCATCATCCACGACGATCTGGAATTGAAAAAAGACTTCACGACATCCGCACCTGAGACCGGTCCATTGACGGGACCGCTGGGCCCCATCTTCTTGCAAGAACACAGCAATCCTGTCGAGTTTCGCAACATATGGATCGTACAGTAGAATCTGGCATGGGCTCCGTCGAGCGGTCCGGTATTGTGTGACTTGTGGCCCGGCGTCCAATTTCTGATAGCAGCCCCTCTCCATGAAATATGTCATGAATCGATTTCTCATCGCCTTCGGCGTTTTGGTTTGCTCGATGGCTTCGCTCCCTGCATCCGAGCCAGTTGCAGACAAGCCGAACATCGTCTTCTTTCTTGTTGATGACTTAGGTCAGCGCGACCTTGGATGTTATGGAAGCACGTTTTATGAAACGCCAAACTTGGATCGCTTGGCCAAGGAGGGAATGTTCTTCACCGACGCCTATGCCGCTTGCCCGGTCTGTTCGCCGACGCGCGCCAGCATCTTGACCGGACAATGGCCACAACGAACAGGGATTACCGATTACATTGGCGCCCCGTTGCAACCCAAGAATTGGAAACGCAATACGAAACAACTCCCTGCACCCTACTCGGATCGGCTCGGCCTCTCCGCACCGACATTGGCAAAATCGCTGAAGAGTGCCGGCTATGCAACTTTCTTCGCTGGGAAGTGGCATTTAGGTCCCGAGGGTTGGTGGCCCGAGAACCAAGGTTTCGATATCAATCGCGGTGGAATCGACCGAGGGGGCCCTTATGGAGGGAGCAAGTACTTTTCGCCATACGGCAATCCTCGCTTGCCCGATGGCCCCGAGGGGGAGCACTTGCCTGATCGGTTGGCAACCGAAACGACGAACTTCATCGAAACGAACAAAGACCACCCCTTTTTGGCATACTTCTCTTTCTACTCTGTTCATACACCCTTGATGGCCCGAGAAGATCTCCAAACGAAGTATGAAGAGAAACGCAAACGACTGGGGCTTGAAGAAAAGTGGGGCCGCGAATTCGAGAGAGATGTTCGATTGGTTCAAGACCACGCGGTTTATGCCGCCATGGTCGAAGCGATGGACCAAGCCGTGGGAAAGGTTCTTGCGAAAATCGACGAGCTAGGGCTCCGAGAGAACACGCTCGTCATCTTTACCAGTGATAACGGCGGACTATCCACCAGCGAGGGTTGGCCGACATCGAACTCCCCGCTCCGAGGAGGGAAGGGCTGGCTTTATGAAGGTGGTATCCGCGAACCGCTCTTGATTCGCTGGCCGAAAGTGATCCAGCCTGGAAGTGTAAACACAACCCCGGTAAGCAGCCCAGACTTTTTCCCGACGTTGTTGGAGGTAACGGGACTTCAACCCGATGAGAATCAGATTCTCGATGGAACGAGTCTCATGCCCCTGTTCCGTGGCGAGCCAATTCCGAATCGTTCGCTGTACTGGCATTATCCTCACTATGGCAATCAAGGAGGCGCGCCGGGTGCAGCGATGCGCCATGAGAATTGGAAACTGATCGAGTGGTTTGAAGACGGGCGCACCGAACTCTTTGATCTTTCCAAAGACATCGGTGAGCAAGTAAACCTGGCAGCGCAGGAGCCCGTGAAAGCAGCCCAGATGCTGCAGGAGTTGCGAGCTTGGCAGAAGGGTGTGGGTGCAAAGTTTTCGACTCCCAATCCCGCATACGATCCCAGCAAACCAAACGGACGAGCCGCCAATCGCCCTGTTCCACAACCGAAGCGATAGTTGGGGGTAGAGGGTGGGTGGTGGGTGGTGGGTGGGACAAGGTTGACAAGGTTGTCCCTCCCTCACCCAACTCCACCATCTCATCATTTGCTCGGCACTTTCACGCATCGGAAACCGACGTGGTTGCTGGTCGAGCGGATTTCCCCTTTTCCGCGCGTCCCAAGTAGATACCGATTGCAATAAGAATCGCTGCACAGAAACGATCCACCTCGGTGAACGCGTTTCTGTTGGCCCGGTTCTTGGGGGTCAAACGAGTCCTCAGGGCCAATCGGGTTCACGGCAACTTTCCCGGTCGCCTTGAGAGTGCTGTAGTAGTCCTCGCGGTACCAATCGCTGATCCATTCCCAAACGTTTCCGCTCATGTCATAGAGGCCATATGCATTGGGCTCGTATTGCTTGACCGGGGCGATACCAGCGAAGCCATCCGACGCGGCATCTCCGTCTCGAACGGGAAAGGCGCCTTGGTAGTAGTTCGCAAAGTATCGATCTTGAACTCTCGCCGAGTTTCCCCAGGGATAGAGGTCCCCCGCTTTTCCGCCGCGCGCCGCAAACTCCCACTCTGCTTCGGTAGGGAGTCGTTTTCCGGCCCACATCGCGTACGCCTCAGCATCTTCATAGGCGATGTGCACCACTGGATATGCATCGAGCCCGTCGAGGGTCGACTCGGGCCCCAAAGGATGCTTCCAGCAAGCCCCTGGCACATACTTCCACCATTGCAGGAATTGGTCCAAGGGAACGGTCCCATCGGTGGGTTGAAAGACCGCCGACCCCGCGACGAGCAATTCCTCCGGAACTCCCGGCAACTCCTCGGGCGTTGGCTTTCGTTCTGCGATGGTGATGTAACCGGTTGCTTCGACAAAAGCGCGAAATTGTGCATTGGTCACCTCCGTTTCGTCCATCCAAAATCCATCGACATACACGCGGTGGATCGGGACCGTATCCATGGTGGTACCAGGTGTGCCACAGAGCGATTCATTCTTCGATTCACACCCCATCGAGAACTCGCCACCTGGGATCCATCGCATCCCTGTTGGATCCGATGCGGGGGCCGCGACGGCATTTTCAATCGTTGGAAAAAACGAAGCGGCTTGAATGGCCTCCAACTGTTCTCGCTGGAGAACCACTTTGCTTCCCCCGCCTTCATTCGGTGCATCGATTCGTTCCGCATTGAACAGCGATGGAAAAGCAAAGTATGCAATCAAACCGAGTCCCACCGCTCCCCCTGAGACGATTCCCCATCGCAAAAAGGTAGATATCCCATTTGCCTTGCTAGAAGAGTTCGACTGGGTCGAGGAAGAGGATTTGGTTGGCATAGCGAGGTTCCAGAGAGGCTGGGTTGTCGTTCCGCGCTGGTTCCTGGGAGGATCAGAACCGCTGCTGCGAAAGTTGATTGGAGATTTCGAAGGCGATCTCGAGCGCTTGCTCGTAGTTCAATCGCGGATCCAGCTGGGTTTGGTAAGCCGACTCAAGATCGGATTCCGTTAACCCGCGTGAACCTCCGACGCATTCCGTGACATCTTCGCCGGTCAGCTCCAAGTGAGCGCCACCGAGCGTGGAGCCGCAGGCGCGGTGGATGGCAAAGGACAAGCGAAGTTCATCGACAATGTCGTCGAACCGACGTGTCTTTCGACCACCCGCGGTACTCACGGTGTTACCGTGCATCGGATCGCATACCCAAAGGACGGCCTTTTGCTCCCGAAGAACTGCATCGATCAGCGGTGGGAGTTGAGATTCGATTTTGCTCCTCCCCATGCGGTGGATCAAGGTAAGGCGGCCCGGCTTGTTCTCCGGATTGAGTTTGTCGATCAGTTCGATCAATTCTTCCGGCTGGATCGATCCTCCGATCTTCACCGCGACGGGATTTCGGATACCCCGGAAATATTCCAGATGGGCACCGTTGAGTTGCCGAGTCCGCTCCCCAATCCATGGAAAGTGGGTTCCCATATTGTAGAAACCGATGCCACGTACGCTTTCTCGAGTCAACGCGGTCTCGTAATCCAGATGGAGCGCCTCGTGCGATGTGTAGAAATCCACTCGCTTCAATTCTGGAGTCGATTCATGGAGGATTGTTTCCATGAAGCGGATCGAGTCCCCCAGCGAGCGGACCAATTCTTTGTACCGCTCCGCCGCCTCTCCCTTTGCCGTGTTCACGAACAGAAGGTTCCAGTTTTCGGGATGGTGCAAATCCGCGAATCCTCCTTCGCTCAGCGCTCGGACAAAATTGAGGGTCAACGCCGAACGCTCGTAACCGCGAAGAAGTCGCAGCGGGTCAGGTGTGCGCGCCTCCGCCGTGAATGGATATCCATTGACAATATCGCCCCGATAGCAAGGAAGCGTAACGCCGTGCTGGGCCTCTGTGTCGCTTGAACGAGGCTTCGCATATTGCCCTGCCATCCGACCGACTCGGATGATTCTTTTGCGAGCCCCGAAAACGATGGCCAAACTCATCTGCAACAACAACTTGAGTTTGCTGGCAATCGGCTCGGTCTGGCATTGTTCGAAAGTTTCCGCGCAGTCTCCACCTTGCAGAAGCCAAGCTTGCCCACGCTGCGCCAAAGCGATGTCTTGGTGAAGACGATCGATTTCCCAACTGGTCACCAACGGTGGCAAGGTTTTGATTTGCTTAACAACTGCAGAAAGTTGATCCGAATCCGGATAAAGCGGTTGTTGAGCGGCCGGAAAATTCTTCCACGAACTCGGCGACCAAGCTTGAGACATAGGAGAAGGAAATGTTGAGGGTGGGCCGAAAGAATCGGCCGGCGGATGAAATTCGAACGATTCTAAGATAAACCCGATCCAGGGTTCTCGTGAGGGCAAATTGTTGTGAGGGCTGAATTTAACGCTCGGAGCGCATCCGGCATGGATTCGCCTCCAATCCCTTAGAAAGCTTGACAAGCCGGTGGAACTCCCATAGATTCCCACCGTGCACTTTTGCCGCAAATCATTGCGGCAATTCGAGATAACGTCAATTGACTACGACATATGAAACACCTCCAAGAGATCGCGCGCCGCGTGCGCCGTCCGGAAGAACAACTTCGTTTCCCTAGCGAATTGCTCCTTCAAGGCTACGAACCCAACTATCTGGCGAGCTATCGCCCCGACGAGTTGGGGAATATGGATGAACGAACGCTATCGACCTTGAAGCGAACGTTGCAACAATTCGAACGGCTTGAGACACACCGGAGCAAGGTCATTGCGGCCTTGGAAAAGGATTCGCTTTGGAGCGAAACCATCGCCGAAGTTGTGAACCAGGCAAGTTCGATTGCGGAAATCGATACCACCATCCGCCACATTCGCGCTCGGAAAAATGCTCGGAGCATTGCGGAGAAATGTCCCGCGGCCCAATTGATCGGGCAGGCCATTTTGACGATGCAGTCCGAACCTCCTGCCGATTTCCAGGCATGGGTTGCTCAAACGGCATCGATCCCCGCCGAACAAACTGCGGAAATCATCGAGCAAACCAAGCTCTGGATGACGCACTTGCTCAGCGAAGACCTTCGGCTCATGCGAGAACTGCAGCAGTATGTTCTCCGCAAAGGCAGCGCCTCGGTGAAGGTTCTCCCCGAGCCACCCAAAGGAAGCGATGCAGAAAAGCGACTGGAAGCATCCGAAGACCATGGCTCGGTGCCTGCCGAAGCCATGAGTACCGGACCTGCGAATCCCCGCGCCGCAGCCGATTCGGCTTCATCCGAATCCCCAATCGCCGAACCACACGCCGATACTCCGGTCGCGGGCTCTTCCGGTGAGGGCGCTTCCGGTGATGTCGCATCCAGTAACGAGATTCCAGCCGGTCCCACATCGGAGGATCTCCAGGGTCCAGAAAAATCTGGCGTGCAGGAAACCGTAGCAACCGAGACCGCTGACCTCGAGCCTTCCCTCGATTCGTCGGTCGCTCCGTTGATCGCGGAGTTCAATCAAGGCAAGAAACCCTCCAAGCCGATCAAGACGAAGAGTCTTTCGGAAAAGCAGCTTTCGCCGCGACAACGACGTCGACGCTGGCTTCGGAGCATTCTCGAGTCCTATGCAAGACTCAAGAAACCTGTCGGCAATATCACTCCGTATCAGATCTTAATGCTGGCCCGGGGACTCCGGTCCCAGATCATCCAGCTCAATATCGATTACGACAAAAAGCCTTTGGTTCAAATGTGCCGCGAGGCGCTTTGCCCCGGCCGGCACCCCATGCACAGCTTCCTCGTAGAAGTCGCTGAGTCCGCGCTGCATTCGTTCTTGCTACCTCGCGTGCATCAGGATGTCATGGCTATCCTGGAGGAGTACGCGAATGAAGAATTAACAGAATCCGCGGTCGCGCACCTTCAATCATCGTTGTTGCAACGCCCCATTCGCGGGCATCGTATCTTGATGATCGATGCAGTCGGTCCCAAGATGGCTGCCGCCGCCATCGTCGACGCGGAAGGACAGATCGTTTTCACCGGCGAGATTCCTTGCAACAGCAACCGTGCAGACATCGTCGCCCAAAACGTAGTCACGCTCGGGCAATGGGTGCACGAGCATCGCGTTACGTTGATCTCCCTGTCGAATGGTCCCGCTCGACGCTATTTGATACAACCCATTGCTGAGTTGTTAAGGCAATCGAGCGAGGGGTCGCTGTACTGGACCATGGTGGATCGGGCCGGCGCGGACGGCTACTGCAACTCGCGTATCTGCCTCGTCGAGCTTCCCAACATTTCCCGCCGTCACCGGGCTGCGGTGTGGCTAGCTCGACGCTTGCAAGATCCATTGCAGCAGATTCTCAAGGTCGATCCGTCGCGATTGCGCCTGGGTTCTTACCAACGAGAGCTGCCGCAATCCGAATTGGAACTTGCCCTTCGCGATGCGGTCTCATCGGCTATTTCGCAATCGGGTCTAGACGTTTTCACGACAGAGCCCGAAGTTCTTCAACGCGCACCCGGTATGAACTTGGCCGCGGCCAAAGCGGTTTCTGCAGCTTGCCGTGAAGATAAAATCACCGACCGCGACTCGCTCCTCGCCGTTCTCAAAGAACAACTGACGGATATGCAGGCTCGCCAAGCAATTGGTTTCCTGCGTGTCTACGGCAGCGATAAGACATTGGACGCCACCACCATCCATCCCGACGACTACCGACTTGCGGAACGGTTGATGGAACATGCAAGTTTGCCGGTCCCTCCCGCGGCGCCGGAAGGCTGGGTCAAACCGAACTTCCAAGCGATCGCTGAAGCGTCTGCGGCCGCAGACGAGGCATTTGCAAAACAGCAGGCCGAATTCGGAGCTTCGCTCGATGCCGAGCCCGAACCATTTGGATTGGAAACAACCCCGGATGCGGGAGAGACCACGGATTCGCGAGAGACCACGGATTCGCGAGAGACCACGGAGCTGACGGAGCAGTCAGTGCAGTCCGAGGAGTCGAAAACGGCTTCTTCCGAAGTAGCGAGCAGTGAATCTGCGGTAGAGAATACGGCCTCCGACGAAGTCCAAACGCCGGAAGCTGCTTCCGATGCTTCCTCTGGCGATTCGGCTCCCAACGACGAATCCAACACAGCTCCGGCTGGACCAGCGGTTGCCGTGCCGCCGATCGAGTCATCCCCTCGCATTCGCGAAGCACTCGCGATCGACATCGAGCGGTTGGCGCGCAGTTGGCAGGTCGGACGAGAAAAAATGCGAAGGGTAGCACATTGCTTACACTCCCCGTTCGAAGACGATCGCGAGTATTCCTTCCCCGTGCCGCTCGTCAGCAAATTCCCGAAGCTGGATACTCTCAAGGCGGGTGATATGGTGCAAGCGCTCGTGGTCGGCGTTACCGACTTCGGCGTCTTTGTCGACCTTGGCCCCGATTGCAGCGGATTGATCCACATCAGTCGGATCACCCCGAATTACGTCGAGGATCCGCATCAATATGTCCAAATGGGCGACTTGCTCACCGTTTGGGTACTGAGTATCGACGAGAAGCGAAAACGAGTGGCCTTGACGGCCATCCCACCAGGCACTCCTTCTCGCCGTGAGCAGGCTGGATCGCAACCCCGATCCGAAGAGGGCCGGGGCGAACGCCGAGGGGCATCGAATCGAGGCGACAACCGAGCCCGCTCCGACGCTCCGCGTTCCGAGGCTGGGGAACGAGGTCGAGGCGATCGACCCACAGGTGATCGAGGTAGCCCGCGAGGGGGCGGTCGCAACGACCGAGGCCCTGGCGGAGCCCCACGAGGCGGGAATGATCGCAATCGAAACGATCGAGGCCGAGGTCGCGATTACGAACAAAACGCTGCACCGAGGCGAGCCCAACGAGTCGATCCTCCGAAGCCGATCACGCCTCTTACCGATGCGATGCAGCAAGGCAAGGAGCCACTCCGATCGTTCTCCGATTTGATGCAGTTCATGAAGAAACCAAAGCCGGAGTCCGAGATCGTGCCGGAGCAAAGAGGATCGGAGCAAAACGGAGCCGAGCCGGCGCCGCCAGCGACACCTGCTCCCGACTCAAACGCGACTCCGAGTCAACCTTCCAACGAGTCGACGCAATCGAGTGACGCACCTAACGGCCCCGTTGCCTAACCAACGAACGCCCCCGTTACCCAACCATCGGTGCAATCATGAGTGATTTTGAGGAGAGACTCAAACAAGCCGCAGCGCGCGGTGCCAACCGCGCGAGCCAGTCGATGAGCGAAGCGGAACGAAAGAAGGCCGAGCAAGAGGTCTTGAAAGGTCTGCACAGCAAGTATCGGCTGGTTCTCTCCGAACGGATCGAGCAGGTGATGCGCAAGGTCATCGATCTGTTTCCCGGATTCCGATTCCAAACGGTTTTCGGGGAATCGGGTTGGGGCGCCGCCTGCCTGCGAGACGATTTGGTTTTGCGGAAAGGTCAGCGAGAGAACCGCTACAGCCGATTTGAGATGGCCGTGCGACCGCTGAACGAGTTCTATGTCCTGGACTTGCAGGCAAAGGGGACAATCGCCAATCGAGAGCTTCTCACCCGCAGCTTCTATCAACCGCTCGCCGAAGTCGACATGGACAAATTTAAAGAGCTTGTCGAGCAATGGTCGCTCACCTACGCGGAACTCTACACGGCCAATCGCTGAGAAGGTTCGAACAGGGAATCGTCCTCGATCCCCATCCATTTTTTTGATCTATTTCCGTGGACCGCGATCAACGCAGTGTCCGCGCCGATCGCGCGGACACCGTTTGAAACGCTGTTATCGATTAGGCTTCATCGAGGATTTCGACGGCCTTGAATTTCTCCCCTTCGAGCATTTGAAGGCTTGCGCCACCACCGGTGCTAACGTGGGTCACGGAATCCGCGAACCCAAGTTGTTCGATCGCAGCAGCGCTATCGCCACCGCCAATGATGCTCACTGCGTCGCTGTCGGCAACCGCCTTGGCCACCGCCACGGTTCCTTGATCGAACGGAGGCATTTCGAATACGCCCATGGGTCCATTCCACACGACGGTTTTTGCCGAGCGAACGATGGCAGCAAACATCTCAGCAGACTTGGGACCGATATCGAGCCCTTCCCAGCCATCGGGAATCTTTCCCGCCTCGACAACTTGTTTGTTGCACTGGCTATTGAAGTCATCGCCGCAGTGGGTATCGACGGGAAGAACCAGCTTATCCCCACCCTTGGCGATCAGCTCTTTGGCCAACTCGACCTTCTCTTTTTCCACGAGGCTCTTTCCGGTCGATCCACCTTGTGCGAGCGAAAAGGTGTAAGCCATTGCGCCACCGATAATGACTTTGTCACAAACGCTGAGCAAATTGTTGATGACGTTGATCTTATCGCTTACTTTCGCTCCGCCGAGGATCGCGACGAAGGGTCGAGCGGGGTTTGCAATCGTATCGCTGAGGTACTTGATTTCTTTTTCGACTAAGAATCCAACCACCTTCGGCTTGCTCCCCATTGCGAGGGGGACGGCGACCATGGAGGCTTCTTCGCGGTGGCAAGTGCCGAACGCGTCGTTGCAATAGATATCGGCCCAGCCTGCCAGTTTTCCAGCGAACTCCGGATCACCGGTTTTTTCACCAGGGTTGAACCGAACGTTTTCCAGGCAGACGATGTCCCCATCCTTCATGTTCGAAATGGCGGCTTCCGCTTCCGGGCCAACCGTATCGCCGGAGAAGACGACCGGCTTTCCAAGAAGTTCAGCCAATCGGTCTGCGGCTGGCTTTAAAGTGTATTCAGGTTCAGGGCCCTTTCCTTTGGGGCGCCCCAGGTGGCTCATCAAGACGAGCTTGCCACCTCGATGGACGACCGATTCGATCGACGGCAGCGCCATGCGGATACGGCGATCATCCGTGATGGCTCCCGAATCGTCCTGCGGGACGTTGAAATCGACTCGCATCAAAACGACTTTGCCTTTGCAGTCTACTGCGGAGATACTCTTTTTTGCCATCGGATTCCCGTTTCTTAGGAGATTGGTACGCTGAGAAGCGAGTATTCTTAAACGGATTGCCCGGGCTGTCCAGACGCACCCGGGCCCCTGGTATGGTTCGAAATGTCTTCAAATGACGGAGGAGATGCAGATGAGGTTCCGCTTGCTGTCGCTTGTGATTTCAGGTTGGCTTTTGGCGAACCAGGGACTCATGGCGCAGACCCCTCGCTCCGAATCGGTACCGCAGGCCATCGGAACATACGACCGGCCCTTCGGACCGATTCACCAGAGCCGATCGGTGATCACCGCTAAGAAAGGGATGGCCTGCACGAGCGATCCACGGGCAACCCAAGCAGCCATTGAGATCCTGCGACGAGGTGGAAGCGCTGTCGATGCTGCGATCGCTGCCAATGCCGTTCTCGGTGTCGTCGAACCGATGAGCTGCGGGATGGGCGGCGATCTTTACTCGATTGTATGGGACTCCCGCTCCGGATCCTTGCATGGTCTCAATGCGAGCGGCCGAAGCCCAAAGAATCTTGATCGCGACGTATTTCGTTCGAAGAATCTCAAAGAAATCCCCCTCTACGGTCCTCTTTCCTGGAGTGTTCCTGGCTGTGTCGCGGGTTGGAGCGATCTGCATCAACGCTTCGGTAAACTCCCGATTGCAGAAGTCCTCGCACCGGCGATCCAATTGGCGGAAGGGGGCTTCGCCGTCTCCCCCGTTATCGGAGGCTATTGGAGCCGCGCCGTTCCCAACTTGAAGAAACATGACACGTCCGCAGCGACGTATCTCCGTCCCGACGGGAAAGCCCCCGAGGTCGGCGAAGTCTTTCACAACCCGCGACTTGCGGCCAGCTATCGACAGCTCGCATCGGACGGGTGGATGAGCTACTACACCGGTTCCATCGCAGACCAGATCGTCCAATACAGCCAAAAGCAGGGCGGGTACTTTACCAAAGAAGATTTCACCCAACATGCCAACGAATGGGTCCAACCTGTCTCGACGAACTATCGTGGCTTCGACGTTTGGCAGATTCCACCCAATGGGCAAGGCCTGTCGGTTCTTCAGATGCTAAACGTTCTCAAGCGATTCGATGTCAAGCAAATGGGCTGGGGATCACCTCAGTACAGCCACTTGTTCATCGAGGCAAAGAAGCTAGCGTATGCGGACCGTGCCAAATTCTACGCGGACATGGCATTTGAAAAGGTACCTGTCGAAGCATTGAATTCCGATGCTTATGCGGAAAAGCAAACCGCCCGCATCGATCTCCAACATGCGGCGATGCAGGTTCCAGCCGGTGACCCGAAACTACGCGACGGGGATACGGTTTACCTCTGCGTCGTCGATAGCGATCGCAATTGCTGTTCGTTGATCCAAAGCAATTACCATGGATTTGGAAGCCAAATGGTGCCCGGTGAACTAGGATTCGCGTTGCAAAACCGAGGCAATCTCTTCTCCCTTTCCGCCGATCATGCCAACCGATTGGAACCTGGAAAACGCCCCTTTCATACCATCATCCCTTCTATGGTCACCAAGGATGGAAAACCGATCTTTGTCTTTGGAGTCATGGGTGGCGACATGCAACCGCAGGGACAAACACAAGTTCTCGTGAATTGGATCGATTTCGGTATGAACATCCAAATGGCCGGGGACGCGTCGCGTATCCGGCACGAGGGGAGCGCGACCCCAACCGGTACCCCGGAAGACCCCAAAGGCGGAACCGTTCATGTCGAGTCAGGTCTTCCCAAGGAGACGATCGACAAACTCCGTACGATGGGACATAACGTGGAGTTCAGCCGTACCTCGATGGGTGGCTATCAAGGAATCTTGATCGATCACGAAAAAGGAACACTTCAAGGCGCGACCGAAAGTCGAAACGATGGTTTGTCGCTCGGATTGGATTAAAAAAAGACACCATGACAGGTCCTAAGTGGATAGTTCTCTTCGCCGCTTGCTTCGGTTTTATCGGAGTGGCAATCGGCGCGATCGGGGCGCACGGTCTTCCGGAGCAACTCAAGTCGCAAGGCTTCGAACCGGACGTGGTGGCAAAGAAACTAGAGCAGTGCGAGATCGGCGTGCGATACCAAATCGCCCACGCGTTGGCCATGCTGGCGATCGGTCTCTCTCCCTTGCCCGGTCGCTCCTCCCTGGCACGCGCCGCATGCGGGATGTTCCTAGCAGGCATCCTCTTTTTCAGCGGCGGTCTCTATGCGATCTCTCTCGCGGATACCATCGGGCACTGGAGCATTGTCCCCCTTGGAGGAATGATGTTCTTGGTAGGATGGTTTTTACTATTCCTATCGGCGTGCCGGATATCGTCGGACACCGACACGCGATAGCAGTACGACATCACGACAGTCGGCCAATTCTCCATCAAGGGATTTATTGGCGAGATTGCGGTGTCACTTTCAATCGAAGAGTTTGCTCCCCTCGCTTCACGACGATCTCGGTTTCCTGCCCCGCCTTGATCGCCTCGATGGCAAAGGTGTAGTCGTAGATATTCTCGACCTTGCGTCCGGCCAATTCGATGATGATGTCCTTACCTTGAACTCCTGCTTTGGAAGCGGGACCATCTTTGGCGACGCCTGAAAGCATGACCCCTTTGATATCCCCCTGCGCATAGTCCGGAATCGTTCCCAGATAGGCCGTCATCACCGCACGTGCACCTTGGTTTTCGGGAGCGGCTTGCTCTTGATACTTCGGCGCATCGGATTGCGTTGCCACCGAGCGGGCGATAAGTCCCATCAACTTCGCAGTCGACGCGGCTCCTTCGTAGTTGAGAAGTTCCGGCGTATCGCGGGGGGTGTGGTACTCGCTGTGCGACCCTGTGAACGCAGAAAGGATCGGGACACCGTCGAGGAAGAATGTACTCGCGTCTGTTGGGAGGTAGCTATCGTTTTGCAGCGTCAGTGGGAGGCCGACGACGGCATTGCGTTTCTCGACTTCTTTGGGCCACAAATCGGACGAACCGATCCCTTGCAGGACCAAGTTATCGCGAAGTCGACCGACCATATCGAGATTGAAGCAGGCGATTACCGCCGGATAGAGTTTGCCCGCACCTGGATCGGTCATGTGTGGGTAGAGCTCAAAGAAGTGGTCGGAAAAGTAAGCCGAACCTAGTAGCCCCATCTCTTCCCCCGACCATGCGGCGAACAATACGTCGTGCTCAAGGTTGAGTTTACCTGCCTTCTTTTGAGTAACCATCGACTGAGCGATTTCGAGCATGGCAGCTACCCCGGAAGCATTGTCATCGGCACCGCGATGCATGCCCCCTTTCTCATTGTCGAGGGCTAAGCTGGATCCGCTGGAACCGACACCGAGGTGGTCGATGTGCGCACCGATGATCACCATGCTTTTCGCGGGGACATCACCAGCCATAAGAAGTCCCAACGCATTTCGGCCCGTTCGTTTGACCTGTTGGATATCGGTCGTACAACTCACGAAAACATCCGGAAGAGCGAATCCCATCATCATCTCGCCTCGATCCAGTTCCTTTTGCAGATCGAGCAATTTGTCCTCGCTCTTCTCAAACCACTTCTCGGCAACGGCATCGGTTACGCTGATCGCGGCGATGCTGGTTCCCGATAAACTGCCATCGACTTGGAGGGGCACGAGCTGTTGGCGCACGCCGCTGTTCGGTCCGCTCACAACGATAATCCCCTTGGCACCTCGATCGCGTGCGGCCATCGCTTTGAAACGAAGTGAGCTGTAGCGAGCAAGATGCTGGCGACGTTCTGGTGTGATATCGCTCGGCATTTGCCTGAGGACCATCACCCATTTGTTCTCGACGTCGAGATGGACGTACGAATCGTATTCCGCTTGATCCCCGTCGCGAGGTGCAACGATCCCATATCCGGCGAAGATCACTTCCGTTGGCTCGATCTGAGTGCTCTTCGAAAAGACCAAAGGTCGCCAGTCTTCGTTCAATTTCCAATCGGATGATCCCGAATCCAACGCATTGGATTGCGCCAACTCGACCCCGGCAGTGAAGGGAAACTCTTGAAAGAAATCACCCTTGGCCCCACCAGGTGCTAGACCGAGGGAATCGAGATAGCTGGCCACGTAGGCCGTCGCGAGCCTCTCTCCCTGGGTTCCCGTCAGTCGACCTCCAAGTTCCGGCCGACAGAGAAAGTCCACATGCCTCGCGACGTCTTGCGCTCGGTAATCGGTTTCCGTCGCGCCCGCCGCGTCTCGAGCTGCTGACCGGACCGAATCCAGTTGGTTAGGGGTCGGCTCTGCAAGTTCATTTCCTGGAAGGACAGACGTTTTATCCAGCCCCAAGACTTTGCGAGCGGTGTCGTGATTCCAATCCGCAATATAGATTTGAGATCTCTTGTCGCTCGAGCGATTGGATGTCCAAGCGATCTGCTTTCCATCGGGAGTGAAAACAGGCAGACCATCAAAACCTTCCGTGGAAGTAATTCGCTGAGGAGCCTGCTTACCTGCTGCATCCACGATATAGAGTTCGAAATTGGCAAAGCCTTGGAGATTCGTCGTAAAGATCAGGTATTCGCCAGAGGGATGAAAGTAGGGAGCCCAGCTCATCGCCCCGAGAGTGGTGAGACGTTGGATGTCGGTCCCATCGACATTGGCAGAATAGATCTCGGCTGTCGCACCATCTTCGGAGAATCGGCGCCAGCAAATCCGCTTGCCGTCCGGCGAGAAAAAGGGGCCGCCATCGTATCCGAACACATCGGTGATCCGACGGACGTCAGACCCATCGCTCTTCATGACATAAAGATCCAGTGCCGCGGACGGATCGTTGGCGAAAATCGCTTTCTCACGATCGGTCAGAGCACCTTCGAAGGCACGCCGATTGGAACTAAATGCGATCAACGAGCCATCGGGTGAGTAGGAGGCCTCGGCGTCGTACCCTACCGCATCGGTTAGTCGCTTGTATGCACCCGACTTTCTATCCCATTCCACCAACTCGAACGCGGGATCGTAGTCCCAGCTATACCGTCGCGTCTGTCCTGAAGCGCGAAAATCGAGTTCGTCCTTTTGTTTCTTCAGGGAGTCGGGATCGAACTGGGTGGATGCGAACAAAACGCGCTCGCCATCCGGATGGATCCACGCGCAAGTCGTCTTGCCAAAACCGGGGGAGACCCGTTCGACATCCCCGGTTTCGCGATCCATCAAGTAGATCTGGTAGAAAGGATTTTCTTTGTCCCGTTCGCTCTGAAAGACCATCCAGCGTCCATCCTGACTGAAGTACCCCTCTCCAGAACGGAGTCCATCCAGGGTCAATTGCCGCGTCTTGCTGAGGAACTTCGATTCATCGACATCGGGAGCCGCGGGCTCTTGGCAACGCCCGATCTGGGTGACGAACAAACTGATTACCCAGAAGAAGGTGGCGGTCCGGCGGAGCTGTCGTTTTGGTGTCATTGTTTTGTCAAAGAGAGCCATGGTAGGTCGGTCGGGAGGGAGCAATACGCGGCGAGATTGTAATTGTTGCAATGCCAGCATTGCAATTTTTACAAACGCCGATCGCGATTTGGAAACCCTTGGTCCACGTCGACGTCCGATTGGGAGGTTTAGAGGTCCTAGGTAAACCCAGTGTAGCACTCGAGCAACAGGAAAAGGAGAATCCCGTTCAACCACTGACCTTGGCACGGCATGTGCATCTACTGAGAGATATGAGCTGATGCTCAAAGGGGTCCCGGTGGAACTGGGATACGGTCTGAATCGGGAGAGTTGACCTGGTTCGGATTCCTGAACATGGAGGTACCGTGATCTTAGCGGCGTCCAAGTTTGAGATAATCAAACGCAGCGGATAGACCTTTCTACAAGGTTAGGCCCACCTTTCACGGATCGAAAGGGCCTGCCACGGTTGTCGAGAAGACAGTCGAGGCAGGCCCTTTTTCTTTTGCATTCGCAAGGTCGAACAGGAATAGTGCGAACCAAATGCGCGATGATTATCCGCGCCTGTGGTATCATTGCACCCAACCAGCTTCGGTTCGCCGCCTGGGAAAGCAGATCCGCTCGTGCAGTGGATCCGCGACGGCATCGAACCTTGGAGCGGATCCTCCTCTAGACGCTAATCGCAATATCGACCTTGCATGCCCTTTCGAATTCTCTGTGCGGACAGTAGCGCGATCGCCCAACGTGGTATCGATTCGCTTTGCAGGCAGCACGCACACTGCCGCATCGACCGATTCGTCTCCTCGCGAACAGAGCTCCGCCACGCGTTGGCAGAGGAACATTTCGATGTTCTCGTCGCCGACTCTCGATTGGAAAATGTCGACTTCATGGCTGACGCGTTCGATATTCGGTCTCAGATGGCGGATTTGCGAATGCTCCTATTTACGGAGCACCGTTCGCCGACCGTAGTTGCTCGCGCCGTCGCGTATGAATGCTACGATGTCGTCTTTCGAGATAGCCCTGGCTCCGAATTCATCGAGTCACTGCAGTCGCTTGAACAGGGCCGTCCACCCGAACGATCGGTTTTGGTCCAATTCCGTTCTTTTATGACCCGCCCCGAGTGGCCATCGATTCCCAAGGCACCTTTTTTGACCAAACGGGAAACACAGATCGTCGCGTTGCTAGGATTGGGCCTTAGCAATCGCGAGATCAGCTTGACCCTGCGAATTGGTATCGAAACGACCAAGGAACATGTGCGAAACCTGCTTCGCAAAACCAAACAACCCGACCGCACTGCAATTGCCGTGTGGGGTCTGAAGCAACCATCGCTTGCCGCTTGCATGCCCATCCTGGAATCCAGTTCCAGCTGGGCAAGCTCCACCGCTTGACACCGGAACACCAACGCAAACCAATAGTATGCGCGACCAGTCTATCAGACTACCGGTCGATCGTTGTCGGGTGGTAGGCGCTCAAGAGGATTTTAAGAGGTCCTTCAAGACAACGAACAGTGCATCGATTTGTTCATCGGTGCCAACGCTCATTCGCAATCCATCGGACCAGCGTGGATAGTTCATGTATCGGACCAAGATCCCTCGCTGCTTGAGCGCTTCGTAGATCGGCTTCACGGGTCGATCCGGATGGGTACTCCACACGAAGTTGGCATGCGAGGGCAAGACATCGAACCCGAGCGCTCGCAATTCGGTTTCCATCCTGCCTCGTGTGCTACACACTTTCGCGACATTGTCACGCAACCAAGCTTGATCGGAAATGGCCGCAGTCGCACCTGCGAGGGAGAGCATGTCGGTATTGTATGAATCCTTTACCTTCCTCAGCGTGCCGACAATCTCGGGGTGAGCGATGAGGTAACCGAATCGCAGCCCCGCTAAAGCGTACGATTTGCTCAGCGTTCGCGTTACGATGATCTTGGGATTTCGCTGCACCAGTCCGATCGCATGGTTTGGAGCAAAGTCGACGTAGGCCTCATCGATGACGACCGGGCAAGGAGCCCGATCCGCTAAGTCCAAGATCGACTCGTGATCCACCATGGTTCCGGTCGGGCTGTTCGGGTTGGGGAGGTAGATCAGTTTGACGTCTGGCGAAATCGTCTTGAAGGTTTCAGTCAGCTGAAAGTCCTCGGAGAAGGGGACTTCTTCGAATTGAGCCGCCTGGAGTTCCGCCAAAGTGCGATAGAGGATGTAGCTCGGGTAAGGGAGCCGCAGTTTATCGGAGGAGCCGACGAAGGCACGGGTCAGTACCGTCAAACAATCGTCGCTGCCGTTGCCGCAAAGAATCATCTCCGGATCGATGCCGTGAACATCGGCCGCGGCGCGCCGGAACGCGGTTCCCAAGGGATCGGGATAGCGTTCGAGCCGTCCTGCCGCAGACTGGATCGCTTCGAGGACTCGATGCGAAGGGGGATAAGGATTCTCATTGGTATTGAGCTTGATCGCTTTTCCCGTCTGTGGCTGCTCCCCTGGAACGTAGGGGCTCATGGCTTGGATCTCGGGCCGAAACATACCTTGAAGAAGGGACGAGAGAGATTCTGCTGTTTTGTCCACGGAAGTCGCTTTAGAGCAAGGAAGAAAACGTCGGTCACCCTATCCTAACCGAACGTTCTGGGAGAGTCTAACGACGAAGCCAGGAGTCTTGCGTCCTAACGGGCTGCGCGAGAAGGGGTGGCTCGGAGGAGTAGGTCGGAGCCCCCATCGTTTGCGAGGCAATCATTCCGGGCTGCGCGAGCATTATGCCGGGCGAAACCGATTCCATACTCGGCTCCTGCAAGGGTCGAACAGGGTCGCTCAAGTGTGCGAACGACATATCGAGCATCGATTGCAAACGCTGCACTTCCGCATTGGCGGCATGGTTCTCACGAATCCGACCAAGAGTGAGTCGAGCCGAAACCAGTTCGCCGATCCGATGCTGAGCTCGCACTATCTGAAGATGCTTGTCCACCTCCTGCGGCGGCAATCGCTCCGATGCCTTGGCCAGTGCGTCAGACGCCTCGTCGTGACGCTGGAGATCCGAAAGAGCCAGACCACGATGAAGAAGGGCTACGGGGTCGTGCCGTGCCGTGTCGTGCAGGTCGACCATTCGGTCGAGTACTGCGAGCGCCCGTTCCGGCTTTCCAATATTGCGATAAACCTCGGCCAATGCCAACTGCACCTTGGGATAGTCGGCTTGGATCAGCAACGCATGGTGGTAGCACTCCATCGCTGTCGCCCACCGCTTTTCGGCAGTGTGCGTATCCCCGAGCAGCGCCCAAGCGGCTGCGTGATTGCGATTGGCAGCCAACACGGATTCCGCCGTCTTCCGAGCTTTGAGGTGATCCCCCACCTCCAAGTACATCTCTCCGAGCTTCACAGCGTATTCGGGATTGCTTCCCGACAACCGAAGGGATTCCTCCATGTGCTGAATCGCTTTGGCTTTATCCCCCCGCTCCCACAACGTGGATGCGTACCCCCAGTGGGCCCGTTCATCGAGCGTCGACTGCTTGAGCGCCTCCGAGAACAGCAACTCGGCATCCTGGTATCGCTCCCGTTGGATCGCGTCGGTACCTCGCAGTGATAGCTGTCGGGCTTGAACAAGCTTCTGGTTCGCCGAACGATCTCGAAGGGACCGGCACCCCACCGAGGCCATGACGACGATACCAAAAAGGCAGAACGTCAGGGCGCAGCGTCTCCCCCCTCTGCCAAAGGGCGAGGTTGGAGGTGAGAGCGTCGGTAAGATTTGGCCCCAACAGTTCAAATCCAGGGATTCCGTTCCTCTGTAGACCTGTGTTCGCGCGAGCATCTTTTTCGCTCGATCGATCGAGCAAGACTCTTCGCTCGACAAATAACAGGTCTCACAGAGGGATTCAAGTGAATCTGCGCAATCTGGATAGCTAGCTTAACGCGCCAACATCGATTGCTGCAGGACGGCGACGTGGGGAGATTGCTCCTCGCTAATCGCGATGGCTAGCCACCCATCTCGCATTTCGAACTGAGAGACAGCCAACCCGGCAACCCGTTCGTCACGAAGCAGCGACTCGGCCACCATCGGAACCGATTGGCGATTCGACAAGATTCGGTCAAAGATCACTCGCAGTGCCAATCGATCGCGAGACGCGAGCTTGTGCCCGTCGGTGCTGATAACCCCATCTCGCTCAAGTTCGGCGTTCAATCCGCTGATCTTCGGTGCGTAAGACGCTCGCACGACAAAGTTCTTCAGATGGATTCGACCTGGTTCTTCCAAGGAATCGATGCGAAGAGTCAACCACAGCTTGTTGTGCTCGAACTCAACCGTGATGGGATTGTTGGCATGGAATCGGATACGAACATCCTTGGCCTGCTCAGAATCGATAACATAGCGGGGTTGCTGAAGGAGTTCTGCGATCTGATCGGCCAAATCCTGGGCCGTCCATTCCCGATCGGCCGTTGCGATCTGGCTCGCTACGTTATTGAACGCCGACTGATGGACTTGCATGGAAATCAGACTGTCGGAGGGCGCGATCGGACGGGCGGTGTGGGCACCGATCTGGTGCTCGCTCGCGACTCGGTACCGAACAATCAATCTGCTATCGGTCGACTGCATGTCCATGATCATCGGTTGCAAGCTTAGAACTTGCAGCGGCCCGAAGAGCCGGGTCTCGAGCTGGGCTTGGGACTCAAGCAGTTTGCTGTTGAGTTGTGAATCGAATTCCCGATCCGTCTCTTTGGCAATCGTGCTCTGCATGATCCGTTTGGCGATCGGGCGCGATTCTACGAATTCCTGATGCGCGATATTGCGAACGACATCTCCCAAGATGGGCAAGTTATCCCACTCGGTGGAAAACTTTTTCAGCGAATCATTCGACTGCACGGTCGCAGGCTTTCCGTCCACTTGGAAACCGGTGGATTGGATTCGGATTTCGCGAACCGACTGAACGCTTGCACGGGAAGCGTTGTAAAAAGTCGCGCCATTTCGACTGGATCGGGTGTTGCTAGATATGTCGCCATCCAACTGAAGGGCAACTTTCCAAGCCGAAGGGTCCTCGACGAAATCCACTCGCAATTTGGTCGAAATCTGACTCGCCCCTCGCGTATCGGCTCCGAGAATGGTTTGGCGTACCGGCTTTTGAGTAAACGATTGCTTCGGCAACATGCGGTTCGCAAAGTCTTCGGAGACCGCGATTCGGATATTGGCATTGCGATAATGGGCGGCCAAACAATGGCTGATCGCAGCTTGCTCGGGATGCTCCGAAAATCGAAGCGACTGAATGGCTTCGGCCAAGCTCAGACTGCTGCGGTGTGTTGGGTCGGCTTCCAGGGTTTCTACGTCCTGCATCAGTCGAACGTAATCCACGGGCCGAATGGTGAGCGGGTGCATCAGGTCAGCCAGATCGTGCACTTCGGGGGACGTGAGGATCGCCCGCTGCTCGTCCAATGTATTGGGGTTGAGCACGCGAGCCAAAAACTCTCGCGCCAAAGCGACTTGCTCGTCATCACCGTGTATTCCCTCGGCCGCCATGCCGCGCACACGATCCAACAACAAATACTGCTTCCAGTTCGAAGCGTCGCCCGTTTTCTGAAGTACGGACTCGAGTGTTGCAATCTTGTCCCGCACAGCTTGCGAGCTGACTTCGTGCTGACGGAGCGATACAAGCTGCTCGCCGCGTGCGACGCAGTCATGAACTGCCATCCAAACCGACGCCCGCCGCTCGATGGCATAAGCTACGCGAAGAAGCGAGCTGGAGAATGGCCCGTTCTCCACAGTATCTTGATTGGAGATTTCTGAACATCGAAGACCACAGTCTCGCAAGAACTCGAGATGCCCACGCGAACGCTCGTCTTTGATTTCAACCTGAACCAAAGCTTCGAGTGCTTCTGAGATTTGATTCAAAGCGACGCGAGCTTCATTCGACCGCTCCATCTCCACGATCGTGAAGGCTTCGAGGAGCAGATTTCGCAACTGGGGTGATTGCGGCCAAGTCCTTCGGCCGGAAGGTGCATCGATATGTTCGATGGATGGTGGGGTGCGGTGGATGGACGCGGACCAGTTGTCGCGAGCTGTGGAGACGAGCGAAGTTCTGACTTCGACGTCTTGCGCGGCATCCGTCGCGATCTGCACGGGATCCCTACCGTAACTCGGCGATGGGAGCAAATCTTCACTTGGATGGCGAATGGGTGCCATGAGCCGCACACCGGCAGGTGGTTCAAGCAATGCGATCGAATGGGTGTATTCTCGGCGGTAGTCGGTCCAAGCCTGGGAGGCGAGCACCTGTTCGAGCGGCTCGATCTCCAACGGAATATTGTCCGTAGCGATACGCTTCGGCGACTTTGGCATTGTCGAAACCGTGAGCACAGTCGTGCGCGGGTCTCGATAGGAGACGCCGCGATGCTGCGCGACGTTCCCACCTACGTAGAATAACAACAACAGGCAAATCGCAACGAGAATCGCATAGATCCATCCCCTTCCGCCGCGAGTTGTCTCTCGTCTCATACTCATTCCCTCAGTAACCACCCCGACCAGCTAGCTGGCAAGGTGTCGTTCGATCCTTGAACACCGATGACGCCTACAACAATCCTGTCGCAGGGGTGAGACCGGTCCTCTTTCGTTTTCGGTTCGAGGGGTGGCCAAGATCGAACGGGAACTGTGTGGATTGTTGATACTCGTGCGCCATGTCGCGCCACTCGTTCTGATTGCACAAGCGAGGGTAGCAAGCGAAAGAATAGCGATTACTAAAATTTGGAGAGATGCGCGTCCTTTTCCCTCATCACCAGAATAGAAATTCCTCGCCAAGGCGCAAAGTTCGCAGCGGGTGGGGTGAGGTCAGGACAGGAAGTACGAGCAGCACTCTGAAATCCGGCAATGCCCCTAATCCTGGGCCCCACCAACCAAAATCCGGATCCTTCCCGTGGCGAGCGTGGCGCCTTGGCGCGCCCCTCTTTTGCATCAGAAGAGAAGAAATTCCTCGCAAAGGCGCAAAGTTCGCAGCGGGAGGGGTGAGGTCAGGGCAGGAAATACGAGCAGCAAACTGAAATCCGGCAATGCCCCTAATCCTGGGCCCCACCAACCAAAAATCCGGATCCTTCCCGTGGCGAGCGTGGCGCCTTGGCGCGCCCCTCTCTTGGATCAGAAGAGAAGAAATTCCTCGCAAAGGCGCAAAGTTCGCAACGGGAGGGATGAGGTCAGGACAGGAAATACGAGCAGCACTCTGAAATCCGGCAATGCCCCTAATCCTGTGCCCCACCAACCAAAAATCCGGATCCTTCCCGTGGCGAGCGTGGCGCCTTGGCGCGCCCCTCTTTTGGATCAGAAGAGAAGAAATTCCTCGCAAAGGCGCAAAGTTCGCGGCGGGAGGGATGAGGTCAGGGCAGGAAATACGAGCAGCAAACTGAAATCCGGCAATGCCCCTAATCCTGGGCCCCACCAACCAAAATCCGGATCCTTCCCGTGGCGAGCGTGGCGCCTTGGCGCGCCCCTCTTAGCCAAAAACGAAAAAAGCCAGTGTTTCCACTGGCTTTCAAAGCGGAGGACAAGGGATTCGAACCCTCAACCGGTTTCCCGGCGCCTGATTTCGAATCAGGTTCCTAACCATTCGGCTATCCTCCATCGCAATGGGCGTAGTTTAGCCGAAAATCCCTCTATCTCGCAATCCCTACCACTCCGCTGTCGCATCTTTCAAAAGCTCTAAAAAGACCCGAGCTAACGCAGGATCGGCACCTAAAGTTCTCGTAATCCACCATGTGGTTCCGGAGCCAGTCGCACGCCGGTCTCGAACTCTTCCCCGCAGTTGGTCGATCAACTCCCCTTCAAATAATAGGTGCGGTTGCACGACGATCGTGTCACATCCCGAGCCAGCAGCCTGTTCCAAAAGGCCATCGATATCGGGCTTCCCACCCGCAAAAAAACCGGTTTCACTCCAGGCGACCCAGGATTCTTTGCAGCGAAGCTCGGTGAACAATCGCATCTTTTCCAATGCCTCCAGATCGCTGGTCCCCCTCCCAACCATCGCCAACGCGACAGAGCCCCCTACCCCCGCGCCTCCCCCGTGCCTTTGAGAGCGAAGCCACTGCGCAAGCGGACAATCGCCGGGACGCTCCGATTCCGAATCGCACCGAGCATTAGGCTGCTCCCCAGCAGCACATCCCCCGCTCGGGCAATTGACTCCCTCGGGCAAACCCAAAATCTCATCGAATCGAAGCTTGGAGAGAGCTAAAACCGCCGGATGAACTTCCAAGGACGCAGTTTGAGCTAAGACCCTCAGACCAAGCCCCTCGGCCGAAACAGCCACCGCATCGGGAATATCCGACTTCGCATGGGCGGCAGTAAAGAGAAGAACCGGGACGACCACAACCGCTTCACACCCGCGTCCCTGCAGTTTGCCAAGCCCCTCCGCAATATCAGGCTCGGCCAGCTCCAGGAAGCATGCCTCCACTGGGCTGCCGGGGAGGAGTTGAGCGATTTGATCGCTCAATCGAAGCAGCTGCTGCTGACCTTCAGCCTTGCGGGTCCCGTGTCCCACGACAAGAACCCCTGCCCTTCGCCGATTCAATCGATCTACGATCGGATCGCCAACCTCGTCTCGAGTCGAAGGGATCGAATTGGCTTGAGCGACTTGTTCGAACACGGAAGTGCACCTAGGTACGCGGAGTGGATGCGAAGCCCCCGTCAAAAAGCGAAGGATAGGCAAACTGGGAAATCTGAGTTTGCGGATTGGATCGCGTATAGCGATTGCGAGGTTTGTAATGGTAACCAACCGCCAAGTCGTTGAGAAAAATGTCGACTTTTCCTAAAGATCGGGACGGTAACACCTTGGGATGCTAAAACACCCCAGCGTCCGTTTTTCTTATTTGAAACGTTCGAACTTGTAAACCAGAATTAGCTCGCCTGTGCGCCGATTTTCTCAAGCCCCAACGCCTTGAGTTCGCGGGATGCACGAACTTCCAGGGAGTCGATATCGAATGAGCCAACCCATGAGCCTGCGTAACCGACGTCAAAATGCCTTCCGCAACTTCTTGCTCGTCGGGGTTTGCACCTTTCCCCCGATTGCCTCGATTTCACCCCTCTACGGACAACAGATTTGCGAGGAAGTCGCTCGCTATCGCGTCCAGTCCGAAACCGTCTGGGAACCTGTCCAAGTCACGGTGATGAAAGTCGAGTACGAGGATCGGACGCTGGAAAAAGAGGTTGTCAGCTATCGCCCTACTTACCAGGAACGCGTTGAAAAGAGGCAATACACCGTTCGGAAGCCCGTTACCGAAACCTCCAAACGAGTCGAGCAAGTCACCGTCTACAAACCGGTGATGAAGGAAGAGTGGGTTGACGAAACAACCATGGTGACGGAGACCTCGCAGGTCGAACAAATTGTCACCCGTCAACGACCTGTGACAGAAACCCAGTACCAGACCCGGCAAATTGTCGTTCAAAAGCCGGTTACGGAAACATTGATCCAAACGCAGAACTATTTGGTGCAACGGCCTGTTACGGAAACAACGTACCAAACTCAGCAGTACACGGTGCAACGGCCCGTTACCGAAACGACTTTGCAGACACAAAACTATACGGTGCAGCGGCCTGTCACGGAAACTACCTACCAAACTCAAAACTACACGCAACTGCAGCCAGTCACGACCTACCAGCCTGTCGTGGCGGATGTGGGAGGTTATGTTCCCCAACAGTACTATCAACCGGGCGACACGACCTATCGACTGCGATGGCAACCGGGTGGATACAACGTCAACGCACAGAACGGATCCACTGCTTACCGCATGGGTGGACTCGGTTGGGTTCCGTACCAGTCGGCCGGTCAAGTCCTCACGCAAAACGTCTACCAACCAAACGTGCAGCAGTTCGCGGTTCCACAAACCAGCTACATGCCCCAAACCGTTCAGCAGCAAGTCCCGGTGACCACCACTCGGATGGTGAACGAAACGATGCAGCAACAGGTCCCAATCACGACGACGAAACTGCAATCGGAGATCGTTCAGCAGCAGATCCCCGTGACGACGACTCGCATGCAATCGGAGATCGTCCAGCAACAAACTCCCATCACGCGAACTCGGATGGAAAGCGAAGTCGTCGAAGAGAAGGTTCCCGTCCAAGTGCAGAGGATGGAAACTTATCAAGAAAAAGTGGTTGTCCCCCAGACCGTTCAAAAGCCGGTCACGCGGAAAGTCGCTCGCCAGAAACTTGAGTACGTTCCCGAAGTGGTGGTGCGAGAAGTTCCCGTAGAGCTGACCACCTATAAAGAAGAAATCGTAACGGAAGATGTCGTGATTCGAACTCCGGTCACCGAACGGGTCGTCACCAAAGTGCAAGTCCCTCAGCGCATTGCGAGAACCGTCCCTGTCACCGAGACTCGCATGGTCCCACGCACACGCATGGTGCGGATCCCCATCGATATCTACGGCAATCCGATCGTGAGCAGCCCGGTTGTCACCGCCAGCGCAACGGGTACCAGCCCAAACGATGCCGTCAAGCAAGCTTCGGGGGGCGAAAAATCCCTCTTGAGTAACGATTCCAACAGCCAACGACAGGCGAACAAACCGGAGTCGGAATCGGAACTGCCGGCTCCTAGCCCCAAAGCAACCAAGGAAACGCCAGCCCCTCAGTCCGAGGAGCCCAAAAAGGAATCCCCATCCGACAAACCGCCAACCAGCGGTGAATCGGCGCTCCGTATCAGCCCTCCTGAAGGGGACTCCCCATCGGCGGCAGCCACTCCGGAACGCATTCGAACCCGAGAAGACGACTGATCGGGGCTTGCTTTATCGGGGCTTGCCTGCCGTCGATTCCGCCTCAAACATCCGTTCGGCTAATTGCAATAACAGCTTCTCCAACTCTCGGTAGTATTCATCCGAAGCGAGAGACGCTTTGTTGGACCGAAGCTTAGCGATGGCATCTTCGATACCGTTGATGCTGGCGATCGTTTCGGTGGAAAACTCAGGACTTGATCCCAGCCTCTGGACGATCACACGTTGAGCCAGCTCTCCATCGAGTTGAAGACCATCCGCGGGTGCTTTGGCTGGTCGCAAACCGCGAAAGAAGCTTGCTGGCGTGCCTTTCTTATCTCCATTGTCATCCAAGAGCGCTTGCTCGGACGCCAAACGCCCTTCGTCCCGATAGAACCGGGCCACGCTCGCCGAGGCCGCGAGAAAGGCTTCTAAGATCGATACGCTGGAATCGTGATCCAAATCGCTAGCTGGATCCGAAATCGCTAACGACAAATAGCCGCCAAATCGGGCGAAGTTTTGCTCAGCGCCACTTTTGGTCGCCGTAATCACCACCCGATTCGCTCTGGACAAACTCACATGAAACGGGCCGCTCGACGAGGCGCAATTCACGATGATCCATCGACTTGCATCCCCTTCCAACGCCTTCGCTATTTCGTCCGCCGAAATATCCGGCCCACGCAAATTGAACTTCGTTCCAGACGCATCATACGTTCCATGCCCGATCAACACCAACCACTTCGGTGCATCACTTTGTCCCTCTAACGATTGCGATCGTTTGGACAAGAAATCCAAAATGCGTGTTTTGTCGTCTATCGAAGAGGGGTTCTGTTCCTCTTCGCCATTCGTACCATCGACCCAAACGCACTCGCTCTCGCCAAAGACCTCTCTCCAGCGATTCCCCCAAGTTTGAAAGAGCGCACCGTACTCCGCCTCACCGGGCGCTCCCAACACGATAAGCTTCGTGGACGGTTCCTCGATCGGTTTGTTTGTTTCCTCAAGCGACTGCGCGAAACCACCGACGCAAGACATTCCGACGACAGCGTACGCTCCCAGAGAGCGGATAATCCTATGGAGAAAGGATCTAGGCCATGCCATAGCGCCGCCTCCATCCCCATTCCAAGCACAAACATGCGATGGCAGCCACAATGACCCAGGATTGATGCCAAAGTGGGAACACCCGCTTCTCTCGTACTGGTACTTGGTCGCTCGGAACATTCTCCACAAACGCATCCAATTCCTCCCATCGCAGGACCTTGCCCCCCGATCGCTCCGCCAATTCGTTCAAAGCCTTCCGATTCTCCCCCAATCCCTGAAACTCCTTCGCCAGGGGTTCGTAAACCCATCCCGACTCGGCAACCCCCGCATCGCTTCCGTCCTGCCCGAGACTCTTCGCCTCGATCGTGTATACTCCCTCGCCATCCGACAGAACGACCGCCTCGTATCGCCCCGGCGTTTCAGCGGAGGGGTCGGCAAGCAATTCAAACTTTGTTCCGTCCGGCTTCTGAACGAGCAGTTGCACCTGCGCGTTGTCGAGGGCTTGGAAATCAACTCCTTTGACGTCCACGGCCACTCTCCGTGCGCGAGTGCTGTCCTCGCTCTCCGCAACCAAGATATCCACGGATTTGGGTACGTCGGTAATCAGCCATCGGAACAATTGTCTCCAAGCTTGATAAAGAGGTGCAGGATCTTTTCCTTCTCGTCGCATCGCCCACCGCCACCAATCTCCGATCATCAGCGCTGCCGTTCGCCCTCGACCGAACCGCTGGGTCGCCAATAAAGGAATGGGGCCGCTGGCGTCCGAATCCCCTTCGAGAACTCCCTGCGCAAGCATCGAAGCACCCGGCTTCAATTCGCGCACGCGATTCCAGACTTGGAAGCTAGGCATTGTTTCCAAGCGCTTCTTTTCTTCCACCTCGGTATCGGCCAGTCGCATAAACGGCTGAAGCCAGCCATCCCGACTCAGTTGCATGCGAACCGATGCGATGGTTTCGATATTGGGATCGCTGGTAAGATCAGCAGCGAACGGCAAACTCGGGTCATGATAGATAGGAAGCAATTGGCTAAGTACCGATCGACTAAACTCGCTCCCTCGCATGGACTCCTGCCCCCCCAACGCGATCAGCCCGCCTCCGCGAATGGAGACAAACTGCCGGAGCATGGACTGCTGCTCCTGTGTGAAGAACTCTGGTTCGATATCATCCAAGACGATCGCGCGAAATTGAAACAGTTCGCTGAGATCTTTCGGAAAACCTTTTTGTAATTCGCCGGACTCCTTCACTCCCAATCGAACATACACCGGTTCATCATATTGTTCTTTTTCTTCATCGGAGATGTCTTCGAAGCCAGAAAAAAGCGGATTCGAGGAATCGACGCGATTGTCGCGAAAACTGAACTTAGGCTCCTTTTTCGCGATACGAATCAATGCAGTGAGCTCGACCTCTGGGTCTTCCGATAAGGCTCGCGATAGAAATTTGTATTCCCAATTAGGGCGTCCAGCCACGTACAGAATTCGATAAGGGCCCCTTCCTCGATCGATCACTTGATACCTTTTGTTGTTCAACAAGGTCCACTCCGTCGCGGCCCCACTGTCCGATGTCCCATCCGCCTGTGGTTTGACTTCCAACTCATACCCCTGCGCCCCGACACGAGTCGGTCGAAATCGAAACTCCACCTGCGTTTTCTCTTCGTCGTTCGGGAGAGTGATGGTTTTCGCTTCAATCTCCTTTCCCTCTTGATCTCGCAATAACACAGCGACCCTTTGATTTCGAAAGCCGAGGTGAGCGATCGAAGCCAACAAGGTGATCGGTGCCGTTTCGAAGTCCGATTGCATGAATGAAACGTCGGCGATGGCAAGATCTCGGACATCCGATGCTTCACCCTGAATGACTGGATAAATGGGAACCGGAAACTCCCGTTCTTCCGCGAGCCTTTCCCAGTCCGTCGCTTGACCGTCGGTAAAGAGCAAGACTCCAGCCAACGGCTGCCCACGGTTGGAATTCGATGTGGAATCCCCAGGTGCTTGATAGCGTTCCACCAACGATCCAAGCGATCGGATCAATGCGCTCTCGTTACCTGTTTGCTGGATCCCTTCGAAACTATCGATCGCATGCAACGAATGGTCGAAAAGGTAACGGCGAATGCGAAACTCTTCCCCAAGATTGCGCATCCAATCGGCCTCATTACGCAATCGCTCTTGCGCCCAAGCCGCAGGGTCTGCGTAGCCGAGGGATTGGCCAATCGACTTCCACGTCTCTCGGGCACTCTGAGAATTGTCGACCACGAGAGCAAACGCATTCGCCTGCGGTTTGGCTCGTTCGGTGCTTCCCATCGGCTCAAGCAAACAAAACAACAACAACCCAATCCCGATCGCACGCATCGTGAGCGCCAACGCCCGATACCCCATCGGCATACGACTACCCCGATAGGAGAGGATGCTGACAAGGAGCAAGATTGCGCCGGCGATCAACACCCAAGGAATCCATTGGGGCTGTGCAAAATAAAAGTTAGTCTCAGCCGATAACGTCTCCTCGATCATCGATTCGTCCCGCTCCCCAAGTTCTCGTAGTAGCGATCCAACTGACGTTGGAAGTTGGCTGGGACGGGATCCCGGTCAATAGGCACCAGCGCGTTCTTCTCCGCTGCCTTCCGGAGCAACTCCTCGTTGACTTGCTCACGAACACGGGCCAACGGTTCGGCAATCAACTTCTTGACCAAGTCCCATTGCGGTTCTTTGGAATGCCGTTTGTATTCCACTCGCATCTCGCGCGCCGCCTCGCGGACTCGGGCAACGTCTCCCTTCACATTCGGGTCGTCGACCAACTCCTCCACATCCCGGAGCGCATCGGTCCACTCTCGATAATTCTCACCCGTCAATGGAGCGACGACTCGTCCCTCCCCTTCGGTGGGGCCGCCGCGATCGCGTGGTAAGAACGATTCAATGCTGGCGCGCTGAGCACCCGTGGAGGATGGAGCGGATGGAGCAGCCGAGCCGGGTTGGGGTTGTTGGTTGGGTTGGCCCGATTGGCCAGATTGGTTTTGGGAGCCGGGTTGGTTTTGGGAGCCAGATTGGTTTTGGGGGCTGGGTTGGTTTTGGGGGCTGGGTTGGTTTTGGGAGCCGGGTTGGCCGGGTTCCGTTTGTTGGCCGGGGGAGGGACTAGGTTGACCCTGTTGACCGGGTTGAGGCTGTTGACCGGGTTGACCCTGTTGGCCGGGTTGAGGCGTGGTCTGATTGGATTGGATTTCGCGTTCGATTTGGTCTTGCGCACGGTCCAGTTCGCGGAGGGCGCGTTGGAGAGACTCTTGCTCGTTTCCGAGAATGTCTTGGGCAGCGCTTTCAATTCCCTCTCGCAATTGCTCGATCGCTTGACCTGCTTCGCGAGCCAACTTATCGGCTGGTTCGTCGAATCCCCGTTCCAACAACATGGGGATCTGAGTCAGCCTCTTCTCGACACCTTGCTGGGATGCTTCGCGGTAGGAATCGTAAAGCTCCTCAGCCAGAAGGGGCTCGCTGGATTCCGCCTCCGCGACGGTGTCGCGGATGTTCTGCATCAATTCCTCCCATTTCTTCTGTTGCTCTCGCCAAGCTTGCGCGTCCGCGTTCCCCTCCAGGTCCCCTCCCTCAGGCCGGAGCGGAGATGCATCTTCTCCCTTCAAGCTCTGCCCCTCAGGCTCATCACCTTGTTCTGTCGGACTGAGCTTTTCTTGAAGCTCTTGTTGCTTTTGCTCTAGCTCCTTCGCTTGTTGCAACATGTTTTTCATGGTCGACTCCATTTGGCTGGAGGACTCTTGCCGTAACTGCTCACGGGTCTCGTCCATCTGCCTCTGCGCTCGCGTCCCGGAGGAAAGCGCGGATGACGTCTCCCCCTGCGAAAGGGCTTGTGTCGACTGCTGCAACTGCTCGCGCGCTTGTTCGACTTGCTCGCGTGCTTGCTCCATCGCTTGCCGGTTTTCCTCTTCGTTCATCCGTTCCAGTAGCTCGTCCGCATCGCGTACCATTTCTTCTTGGTCTTCGCGAAGCCGCTGCAGTTGATCTTCAATCTCCTCCTTTTCTTCTTCCGTTTTTGCCTCTTGAAGTGCATTCTCTAGATTCTTGAGTTGCTCGTTGAGATCCTTTTGTCTCCGAGCCAGCTCTTCTAAGCGATTCATGACTTGCCTAGCTTCGCGTTCTGGCGTGGAGGGTTCGGCGTCTTGCGCCTGCTGCTCTTCCTGGTAGGGGTTTTCCTGGTTGTTCAATTCCAGTTGCTCGAGTTGCTGCTGTCGATTCTGCTGCGCGCTGCTGCGGGAATTGCTTCGGGACTGCTGCTGTTGCTGCTGGACAATGTTGTGCTCGCGTGCCCGCAGCTTCAGCAGTCCTTCGTAGGCTTTTCTCTCCAAGCTGAGAGCATCGCGGAGTTCGGGCAGGGATTGCTCTTGGCTCGCGGATTGAAGTCGTTGGATCGCTGACTCCATCGCCTCTTTCAACTCCTTCAAATAGCCTGCCGATTTTTCGTCTTGAACCGACTCCTCCAACTCCGCAGTCTGCTCCAACGCGGTCGATTGCGATTCCCCTAATACCTTGACATCTTCCGAGAACGCCGAAGTGATCTTCTGAGGGCGCTCACGGCGAAGGATATTCCAAGTCCCCGAGATGATTTGCTTTTGCAGCTCGGCTAATTCCTCGGCCTTTTGGGCCGCTTGGCTTTGCTGCTGTTGTTGTTGTTGCTGCTGTTGCTGGGCATTGGGTGCCTCTCCCTCTCGAAAGATCTCTTCAAACGGGCGGACTTCGGCGAAAAACATATCCCCCTCGACCCGCCTGACTTGGCCAGCGGTATCGACGTCTTCGGCCCAAAAGAAATAGGAGAGGAGCTGATCGGGCTCGGCCTGCAAGGACTCGAGGTCCACCATATGGGAGATCTCTAATTTCCCTGCTTTCGACGGAGTCGGTTCAATCTCGGCTTCGGAGGGCTCTTGAGAGCCAAGCATAATCGTCACCCCGGTCCTCTTCACTTCGAAATCATCCCGGACCATCGCCTTCAAAGGGACCTCTTGAAGAGGTGAAACTCTCAGATCTTGTGCTTTCGCAAGCTTGATTTCGGGAGCTTCGTTTCGAATCACTTTCGCCGTCAACTTTTCATCGAACTTCGCCGAACGATTCTCGCTATCCAAGAGCCTGACCATCCACTGCTTCGACGCGTCGATCGTAAAAGACGCTTCGAGTTGGAGCGGGTTATCTGCCGTGGGGACCAAAGGGACCGTCACCCCGGTTTCGTCGATGAGCTCAGCATTTTGAAGCGGTTTGTTCACAAAACATGTCCACTTGAGCTCCGTTCCTTCTGCGACGGTCACGCGACGGGTGTCTTCGATCGTTCGCGCGCTCTGCTTGGTATACTCTGGAGGCGCGATCGTCGCATCGCTTCGAACCAGGCTTGGGAAATCGAAGACCTTGACGCGATACGCCGGACTTTGGAATCCCTTCGTTTCAACGCGGTAAGTCAAATCGCGAGTAACCTTGCGAAGATAGCCGCCATAGATAGGATCTTGAAGCGATCGTTCCAAACGGCTGCGAAGGCTCTCCGAGGCTGGACCTGCGTTGAGAGCCTGCCCATCTCCTTCGGGGGAATCCAGAGGCGTAGGGACCAACCAGACTTGATCCTGCGTTTCTTTGTTCGGGAACCGGGCCGTCACAACCACATCGGTCCCTCGCTCGATTTCAACATCCCCTGGCTCCACAAGAATCTCGTTGGAATTCGGCTCCGCCAGGGCACCCTCGTTCTGAACAACAGATTGCACCGATGCAGGAGCAATCGAAATCCAACTCACGTAGCATGCCAGAGCAAGGCACATGGTTTGGAGGACCCAAGCCGACAGCAACCGCGAAGTCGGGACGGCTTGCCCCCAATCATGGGCCCGGGCATGTCGCACGGTTTCATCGACCAACTGCTTCCTTAGGAACGCAGATTCGTTGGGGAGTGGTGGAGTGACGCTGGTCAGCAGCCGTTGCTTCAAGTCCGGGTGCACCAACTCAACTTGCTCGGCCGTCCAAGTGCGATTGGAGTAAGACCATCGATTGAGAATCCAAATAAACACCGCCAGCGCGACCGCCACCAGCCAGACATTGCTGGAGGAGAGTGAGGCGGCTCGGGGGGGCAGGGAATCGTGGAAAGGACCCGTCGGGCTCACCACGAAGAGCAGGTAGAGGACCAGACCAATCCAAAGACAACAAAGGAGCCACGCAAATCGAATGCGACGAAATCGATTGGCGACGAAGTGGAGATAGTGGTCGATTTGCTGATCCATCGAGCGCTCCTTACCTATTGAACGAGCTGCCGTAGAACTGATTCCTTGCAGAATTCTACCCGGTCGGCACCTGCAGATGGAAGCAAATTGAAATACTCAGCCTTTTGAAATCAGATCATATAGGACCAGTCATTGCGTTCTTCTTGGGCGATTTGCCGATTTGGGCAATGCTGGCATCGAGCCGTTCCGATCTGCGCGTAGGCTTTTTTCATCGCGGTGAAGGTGCTAGCCCATACTTCCGTTTCTTCACGAAAGATGTTCTCCGGCCCGACGAGTTGATCCAAACCGACGTTTCGCATGGTCGTCGCCATGGCCGCATGGACCCCGGAGAGCATGACCGTAATGCGTCGTTGTTTCATGCGTTGAATGAAATTCTCCATGACATGCATGCAGACCGCATCTGGATTGTTGCTCCTTCGCAAACGGATCACAATGAGCTGCGAGGTATCCGGCAGGGATTCCTCAAATGCCTGCAGCTGTCTCTCCAACTCGGGCGCGCAACCGAAGAACATCTCCCCTTCGATATTGAGAATCCGGATAAAGGAGCAGCGAACATCGGACTCCGTCGCCTCGCGAATGACCCGGTCGCTGGTGATGGTCAGTTCGTTGACTTTGATCTTCGCAGCTCGCGGAACGTAAAATGCGAACGAAAGGAAGACCCCGATCAGAATACAAAACTCGATCGAAACGAAGACGGCAGAGACTGCGGTCGCGATCATGATGATGGCATCAAAACGGGTCGCTTTGAAATAGTAAACGATCGCTTTGGGATCCGTCATGCGAAAGGCGGTGAGGATCAGAACCCCTCCAAGTGCCGCCCGCGGGACGTATTGGGCCAAGGGGGCGATCAACAGAATGGTCCCCATCACCCCCACGGCGCTGATCACCCCGGACCATTGAGTCGCGGCCCCGCAAGCGTGATTGATGTAGGAACGGGTGAGCGAGCCCGACCCGGGAAAACAGTGAAAGAAACTGCCGGCAAGGTTCGCGACCCCTTCGCTCAGGCATTGCTGGTTCATATCGAGCTTCTGACCCGTTTTCGCCGCGATCGACTTGGCCATCGCCATCGCCTCGAGAAGCCCGAGGAATGCGATCGCGGCCGCGCTGCTGGAAAGAGTCCGCATTTGGTTCCAGTCCAAAGGAGGCAAGGCGAACGCGGGGAGCTCGCGCGGCACGGGATCCAAAAGCCGCACCCCCGACGATTGCAAGGGATCGACGAAAGCAAGCAACGCGGCGGAGGATGCGATCGCGATCAAGAGCTCGGGAAGCCCCAATCGCAAGCGTCGGTTGAGAAATCGGATCGCAACCGCCATGGAAATGGTGAACGTCGCAATGCCGAAAGTCGGTAAATGGATGGCTCCCCCTTCGGTCATCGTCCGATAGAAGCGAACCAGGAAGTGATCATGGTGTCCCCCCATCGATTTGATGCCTAGGATGACCTTCAATTGATCAAGTAAAAGGAGCACCGAAGCCCCCAACGTAAACCCGACAATCACCGCGTGGGAGATGAATCGGGATAAGTCGCCAAAGCGAAACAAGGCAATGGCGGTTTGGATCACACCAATCATCAACGCCATCATGATCGCAGCACCGATCCATGACTCTTCTGGCAGCACCGCCAAAGCGCTCAGCATGGCAATGGAGATGGCGTTGGTCGGGCCGTTGATCAGTTGCTTGGACGAATCCAGCAACGCACCGACAGTCGTCATCACGATCGCTGTGTAGAGCCCCATCGCGGGAGGCATGTGAAAAATGGTCGCGTACGCCATGCCTTGCGGGACGGCGACCGCGGCAACGGTCAGCCCAGCGAAGAGATCCCGCCGAAAATGATTCAAACTATAGGTGCGAAGGGACTCCAAGGCCGGAACGTATTTGAAGATTCCTTCGGCGATACGAGAAGACATTCCGACCATTCAGGGTGAGTGCAGGCAGCGAGACCGTTATTGAGACGAGTCATTGTAATCGGTGGAATTTTTCTGGGCAGGAACCCCAGCGTTATCGTCGCTACAAACCGAACAAGCTCTCCATTCGGCCCTCAAAACCCAGGCCACTCGGCTCCGAACCGATCGAATTCGGCGAGACTCTCAAGTACGCTAAACGGATCTTCTGCGGTGAAAACACCTCCGCCGAAAAGGTCCCCCGACCATCAACCTGTCATTTTCCAATGTCCCTTTGGGGTAAGTCCGATCCATGAGAATTCAAAAAGCGGTAATCACAGCAGCCGGCCCCGGGCAAGGGGCATTGCCGCTCCAGCGTCTCGTCGATCGAGATGGGATGGAGAAAACGGCTCTGGAAATGATCGTTGAAGAAATCGACGCTGCAGGGATTGAGTCGATCGGTATCGTCATCAGTCCAGGTAACGAGGAAGCCTATCGAAAAGCTGCCGGCCCGTACCTCGACCGGTTGACCTTCGTCATCCAGCCAGAACCGCGAGGCTATGGCCAAGCCCTTTTGTGCGCGAAGACCTTTGCCCGCAACGAACCCTTTCTTCACCTCGTCGGAGACCATTTGTATCTAAGTCGAAACGGCCAACGTTGCGCAGAGCAGATCATCGAGGTCGCGACCAAGGAAAATAGTTCTGTTTCCGGTGTGCATCCCACCAAAGAAAAGATGCTCCCCTACTTCGGTGCTATCGGAGGCCATCGATTGCCCCAAACCGATCGACTTTACGAAGTGAAGCGGGTGATTGAGAAGCCGACTCCCACGCTGGCCGAGCAGGAGTTGACGATCGCTGGCTTTCGAAGCGGAATCTATCTCTGTTTCTTTGGCATGCATGTTCTCACACCTACCGTCCTCGATATCTTGGAAACCCTTGTAGAAGAACATCAGCGTCCCATCGCCCTTTCCGAGGCGCTGCAAGAACTGGCGCTTCGCGAACGGTATCTCGCGGTCGAGGTTGAGGGGTACCGGTACAACATAGGAGTCAAATATGGATTGCTGAATACACAACTGGCTCTATCCCTTTCGGGAGTCGATCGCGACCAAGTGCTCAGCGATATGGTCGAACTGCTGGCCACTCGATAACGAACCTATCCCTTCTTTCGGCCCCGTAGAATGAATACACACTCCGCCAGTATTTGGATCGAAACAATCACATCGGACGTCGACTCGGTGCGCAATCGCACGCTAGAGGAGCTTTGCGAAAACTTGGATGCCTTGGGATTGCTAGAGGCAGCCTCCGAGCTTGATCGCTTTCGCCGCTCCGCCACCAATCTCTACCATCGCGTTCGATCCCATTTCTTTTTAGCGGCCATCTACCGCTATTACTTGCCAAACTCTTTTCCAGAATCCTCGGCTGGTTTGCTTCCCTACGAAGCCTACCAACACATCTTGGGCCGACGCTTTCCCGAGGCGATCGATCAATTGCTCGCCGTACAGCGACAACAAGGTCCTACGGTCGCGATTGCTAGCGCTTTGGCCCGCGCCTACCACCAACTTGGTATTCAAACGCTTGCGGATCAGGTCAAACGGAGCGTCCGAACCGTTCGGGGCAATCAATGGATGTTTCGGATCGGCCATCCCCACGAACACCCGTTACGATTGAACCAATCGCTGCTCCGAAGTCATTCCAATCAAGGGGACTTTCCGATCTTGACGGAAAAGACCAGCGTCCGAATGGATTTTTCGCACAGCGGCTGGTCCGACATCTTCTTTCTGGGGATGGATTTCCCTGAAGGTGCAAAGGTGCTCAATGCCTCGATCCATCTCGGTGTGTACGGACGGGACTCGCATCCGCAGCCTCCCGTGGAGGCCTACCTTCGCGTGATCGATCGCCCAGTGCTAAGGTTGGTCAGCACCGATCTTGGTGCAGAGGCGGAAATTACGGAGATCGATGAAGTCTTTGATTTTGCCAAAGATTATTTAGGGCTCCTGAAAGGTGCCCTCATCGCATCCGGCGTCGTCCCGCCTGCCATGGAGGGATGCCATCGAAAAATGAGCGAACTCCTCGCGACGCTGATCGGAAAAGAAGGGTTGGGATTGGAGCTGGTCAGTCGCGTGAACAATATCCCGAAAGGATCCCGACTCGCGGTCTCCACCAATCTTCTCGGATGCCTGATCTCTGTATTGATGCGTGCGACGCAACAAGTAGGCCGGTTGACTGGCGAATTGGAAGTCGTGGATCAACGACTGATTACCGCTCGAGCAATCCTCGGAGAATGGCTCGGCGGCTCCGGGGGTGGCTGGCAAGACTCGGGGGGGATTTGGCCTGGCATCAAACGGATCGAGGGAGTCCTCGCCAGCGAAGGGGATCCCGAGTTCGGGATCAGTCGCGGAAGGCTGCTGCCACAGCACACCGTGCTCGGTGCGCAACGGATTTCCCAAGAATCGCTCGATGCGCTCCAGAAGAGCCTGATCCTCGTCTACGGGGGAATGGCTCAAAACGTCGGTCCAATCCTTGAAATGGTTACCGAAAAGTATTTGGTACGAGCCAGCGACGAATGGCGGGCCCGTAACGAGGCGATCGGTATCTATGAACAGATCGTCGAGGCGCTCGAAGCAGGCGACATACGCCGTGTAGCCAGCCTCACCACTCAGAACTTCACCGGGCCCCTGCAGACCATCATCCCGTGGTGCACCAATCGGTTCACCGATCGCATGATCGAACAATGCCGCGAGCGTTGGGGAGATCGCTTCTGGGGCTTTCTCATGCTCGGTGGGATGTCCGGGGGTGGCATGGGATTTTTCTTCGATCCGACTGTCCAAAACGAAGCGAGACCATGGCTGCTTCAAGCACTCGTCGAAACCAAGCGAGCCATGGAAACGCAACTACCTTTCGCGATGGATCCGATCGTTTACGAGTTTTCGATCCAAGAAAAAGGCTCATGGGCCAAATTGCTATCCGGCGATGAAGCCATGATGCCCGATGGTTATTATGCAATCGTTGCACCGAAGTGGATTCGACGTGAGATACGAGACCTCACCCCGCAAGTCCAGCAGGAATTGGGACGTTTGAACCATTTGTGCCGAATGGAAAACGAAAAAGCGAAGTGGCTGCTCGATCGCATCTTGCCTCAACAGAATCAACGCGATGAGTCGGCAGCCGAACTCCGAGAACGATTGCAGTACCATGGCTTTGACCGCGAATTGCATGAGCAAATCCGAACCGATCTCTTGGGGGGCCGCATCGGGCTTTCCGAAAACAGACTTCCCCCGCAATCGATTATCGAAGATGTCTCGCGCGATGACATCATCGACCTTCGAGACATCCCCATTGCTCCATCCGCGTTGATCCGAAGCGGGGAAGGATCGATCGGTGCCAAAGCCATTTTGGAGAACCAGGTCGCCGTGGTAACACTCGCGGCTGGCGTCGGATCCCGTTGGACAGGAGGCGCGGGGGTCGTCAAAGGACTTCATCCCTTTTGCCGATTGGCAGGCGCGCACCGAAGCTTCATCGAAGTGCACCTTGCGAAAAGCAGGCAAACCTCACGTCGATTTGGCGCCAATATTCCGCACGTCTTTACCACGGGATATCTCACGCATGCACCGATGGAACGCCATCTCCGCAACGTCCAAAACTATGACTATCCAGGCCCCGTGCACCTGTCGAGAGGTCTCTCGGTCGGGTTGAGAATGGTCCCCACCCTTCGCGATCTCCAATTCCTGTGGCAAGAAATGGCGCACCAGACGCTGGATGAGCAGCAGCAAAAGGTTCGAGAGAGCGCGCACGCAGCCATCATGGGCTGGGCTCAATCGGTCGGTGAAGGTTCGGATTACACGGACAACATTCCAGAACAGTGCATGCATCCAGTCGGCCATTGGTACGAGATCCCCAACATGCTTCGGAACGGATTGTTGCACCGAATGCTCGTGGAACAGCCAAGCTTGCGATTCCTGCTACTGCACAACATCGACACCCTCGGTGCCAATATCGACCCTCTGGTGCTCAGCAAACACATTGAGTCGAACGCCTGCCTCAGCTTCGAAGTCATTTCACGTCGGGTGGATGACCGAGGTGGTGGACTGGCCATCGTCGATGGCAAGCGTCGCTTGGTCGAAGGTATGGCGATGCCCTCGGATCGGGACGAATTCAAACTCTCCTTCTATTCCTCGATGACGACTTGGATCAGCATCGATCCGCTTCTGCAAGCGTTCGAATTGAAGCGGTCTGATTTGAGCAATTCCGATCGGGTCGAGGAAGCGGTCCGAGTTCTCGGTCAACGCCTTCCCACCTACATCACCATCAAGGATGTTAAGAAGCGATGGGGATTAGGACAAGAAGATGTGTTCCCGGTCTCCCAATTCGAGAAAATTTGGGGAGATATGAGCACCCTTCCGTCGATCGAGTGTGAATACATTGCAGTCCCCGCCGTGCGCGGGCAACAGCTCAAAGACCCAGGGCAACTCGACGGGTGGGTGCGAGATGGTTCCGCCGAAACCATTGAAAGAATGTGCGATTTCTCATAAGGGCGGAACCGAAGTGATCGATTCCTATCCCTTTCGAGTGCAATGCAAGATTTGAAGGAACGCCCCCTCCGGAAGTTGGACGTACCGATTGATCAACCAATTTTCCGCATCGATCGGATGGGGAGCCCCGACATAGCCGCCGTGCCAACGGGGTTCTGCAATTTCCCGTCCCTTGGAGTCGTTGTAATCCTCTTCTTCGATTCGGTGCATCGATTTGTCACTTCGTCGAAAAACGTGAATACTTCCGTTCGAAACCATGGCAACCTGCTCGGTGAGGGGATCGTAACTAAAGGATTCCGATACACCGAATTCCAAATCGGTGAGAGGAGTGCTTGCCCCCGATTCCAAATCGACTTCGATTATTTGAGGCATTCCTCGATCGTCGCGCCACAGACTGAAGATGCGACCCCGCGGAAGATCTGCGACTAGCCAATGCCGAGGGCCTTGGATTCCTGGAAACTTGCGGTGGTCCAGCTGTGTCAATCGCGTGATCTGCACCATCGACTCCCATTGAGAATGAAAGTCTTGCTTCGCAGATTCCGACTGATTCGATTCCTTGAGCAGCTTGCCAAGTTCCGTGTCGGAAGGGAGTTGTGCCAGGAAGATTTCTTGTATCCGTTCTTCCGATCGAGGTGAGCGAAGCACCGTGCCCAGAAAGGCGATTCGATCGTTCCCCACCCAGCATTCCTCGAGGGCTTGCAAGATCCCGTGCCGAGTCGGGGGCCGGCAAACTAGCAAGCTTGCGCACTGCCCGGGAAAGTTCTCCGCTTCCGCCTCGATCGACGAAGCATCCCAAGGGGGAGGAGCAAGTCGTAGCGAACTGAAGCCGACAGTTCGAGGCATATCAGGGGTTAGCGCATCGTTGTAAGTGAAGCTGACGCGGCGGCCGTCGGGACTCCAACTGTGGGCATGGGTTCCTCCGGATAGTTCACCCAAACGGGGGTGCCGCCGAACCACGCGCTGCTCTAGCGGAACGATGCGCGAGGAGGCATGGTTCCAAATCGCTCCGAACCGACGCGCGATGCCGTACGGTCTTTCGGGATTGCAGTTTCTCACACCATGAATGAAGACCGCTTGGTTCTCACGGGGATGGTACGCCGCCGCACCGACACCGGGACCGAATTCGGATTGGGTTTCCGTTTCATAGAGGGTTTCGATCGACCCAGTAGGCAGATGGATCCTTGAAATCGATTGGGTCGAAGCGATTTGCGGGTCGTCATTGCGACCATCGAAGATAGCCCATTGCCTGTCCAGGGAAAGGACTTGCCTCCGATTCAATGTATGGCCAGCAGGTCGATGGGTCAGAAGTCGAATCGAAGCCTTGATCGTTGGGATGGATGACATCGACATGCCCTGAGGCGGTAGGAAGGAAACGGCAAGCTCTCGACACGCCCCCATGGATTGCCAAGAACGGGGGGATCGGCAACGACGAAAGGATCTGTGAGAACTGCGGATTCTGGAGATCGGATTCTGAAGTTCTAATTCTGGAGTACAATGTGGCGATACCATGTGGCTCCGGCGGCGCATGTGGCTCCGGCGGCGGTTGAGCCTTGTCAAGGTGGATTCACCCCGTCGAAGCGTTCCGCCTTCCACGTTTTACTCTTGATTGGATTTTAGGACCATATGAACTCGCCTGCTGCCGATGCGATGGAATCACCCGATGTTGCGCAGGCCGAGCGGTTGCAAGAGGCGATGGGGAAGGTGCGGAGCCAAGTCGCGAATGCCATCGTGGGACAAGATAAAACCGTCGAACAATTGCTGATCGCCATCTTGGCCGGCGGACATTGCTTGCTCGAAGGAGTTCCTGGACTGGCCAAGACCCTCATGGTCCGGTCGCTCGCGCAAGCCATGGAGCTGCAGTTCCAGAGGATCCAGTTCACGCCGGATCTCATGCCGGCCGACATCACCGGAACCGACATCATCCAGCAAGCCGACGATGGTCAACGGCATCTCGTTTTTGAAAAAGGGCCCGTCTTTACGCAGATCCTGCTGGCGGACGAAATCAACCGAACCCCTCCGAAGACGCAAGCCGCGTTGCTCGAAGCGATGCAGGAGCACTCGGTCACCGTCGGGGGAAAGCATTATCAACTGCAAGAACCTTTTTTTGTCCTCGCAACCCAAAATCCCATTGAGCAGGAAGGAACCTACCCCCTCCCCGAAGCACAGCGCGATCGATTTCTCTTTCAAACCATCGTCGATTATCCGACCCGCGATCAAGAAGCCGCGATCATTGATCTGACCACCGGCTCAAAAAGCTCCAAGATCACTCCGGTCGTCAATGGCGAGGACATCATCGCCTTCCAAAAATTGGTTCGGCTCGTCCCGCTGCCCGAGACAGTGAAACAGCTTGTTCTGAACATCGTTCGATCGCTGCGACCCAATGATTCCGACGCTCCCAAATGGGTTCCCGGATTGGTGCAGTGGGGACCGGGGCCGCGAGCAAGTCAGCAGTTGGTGATGGCGAGCAAGGCGCGGGCTCTGTTGTCCGGCCGGTATCATGTCACGACCGAGGATCTGGTCGCGCTCGCCCCGCCTGTTTTGCGCCATCGAATCGTCCCCACTTTTAGCGCTCAGGCGGAGGGGATCACGTCCGATGCCATCATCGCCAAACTACTTGATCAATTGGTCCGTAGATAATCTCGATCGATCTGGACCATGACTGTGAAGAATCCACTGCTGCGATGGCTTACCCCCACGGACATGACACGAGTCGGGTCCCTGCAACTGTTGGCGCGTCAAGTCGTCGAGGGAGTGCGGGGTGGGATTCACCGCTCACGCCATACGGGGGCAAGTGTTGATTTTAAAGAGCACCGTCCTTACGTGACGGGGGACGAGATCCGCTCGATCGATTGGAAGCTCTTCGGAAAGACCGACCGGCTCTACATTCGGCAATACGAAGACGAAACCAATCTTCGTTGCACGATTTGGATCGACCAAAGTGGTTCGATGAACTATGCGGGGCGACGCGCTGCCGGTTTGACCAAGCACGAATATGCGGTCCGGCTCGCTGCCTGCATGGCCTACCTCCTGGTGTCCCAACAAGACGCCGTGGGGGTGGCAACGTTTGAGGCGAAAATCCGGCTATTCCTACCTCCGAAGAATCAACCCGGTCATCTCCACCAAATCATGGAGCTCTTAACGCAATCCACGCCGGGAGGAGAAGCGGATTGGGGACGGGCAACGGAAGAATTTTTGCGTCGCAGCAAACGTCGCGGCCTGGTGATCATTCTCTCCGATACCATCAGCGACGCGGAATCGGTGGTGAAATCCCTGGCGCTGCTGCGGAGCAATCAACAGGAGGTCGTCCTATTCCAAGTCGTCGACGAGGACGAACTGGATTTTCCGTTTCAACAGAGAACGATGTTTCGTTCTCTGGAGCTTGCGACGGACGAACAACTCGTTGAACCTGCGACTATACGTGCTCGCTATCTCGAAAATCTCCATGCACACCAAGAGACGATTCGAACCGGATGCGAACGAAATGGTGTGGACTTGATTTCATTGACCACGGCTCAGTCCTACAGCGAAGCGATTCAGCGGTACCTGGCGAGGCGAAGAGGGGCTCGATGACATTCCTCAATGCAATCTTGGCTTTGGGAGCGACGGCCTTTGTCGTTCCCCTTGTGATCCATCTGCTGTATCGGAGCCGTTACCGAGTGGTCGAGTGGGGGGCGATGCGGTTTCTCCAATCGGCCCGCAGTTCGAACTCCCGACGCTTTCAACTCAAACAGTGGCTTCTTCTCTTGCTCCGATGCCTGATACCAGTCTTTCTAGCATTGGCAATGTCCCGTCCTCTGGTGCAATCCTGGAGTTCAGGAGGCCTTGGAAGCTCCCTTTCCCTCGCGATCCTCTTAGACGACTCGATCTCGATGCAGGCGCTGCGAGAGGACAGTACAACGCGTTGGAACTACGCGCTGAGCCAGATCGAACAGCTTCGTGACGAACTTCCGGAAAACGCCCGCATCGCAGTGGTCCTTGCTGGGTCTCCACCGCGAATCGTCGAAGCGAAAACAAGAGCAGACTTGGCGAATTGGTTGCGAGTTGCTCGCGAAAATCCTTCGATTGCAGGGAACCTCGATACCGAGAATTCCCAATCGTTGGCCCTCGAATGGCTTGGTCGCGAGCAAACCTCCTCCCGATTCATCCTCTTAGCAACAGATTTGGAAGAGAAGGATTGGTCGGGCCGAGAAGAAACATGGACAAGATTCGCAGATCGCCTTTCGGAGCAAATCGTCGCACCGAAGTTTTCGTTGCTTCAGACGGCGGATGCACGGACGGATCCAATCGAGCAGCGATTGCTGGGGAATGGGAGCATTCATCTTCGAGCAACGTCTCCCAAATGGGTAACTCCCAACGAGCCGCTCGAGCTGAAAGCCGTTGTTTTCAACGACAGCCTTGAGCCTCGCAACGACACCTCGATTCGCTTGTTTATCGACGAGAAAGAGATCGAGGAGCAACGTGTGAGTTTGGGTGCGAACAGCCAAACGGAACTCACCTTTCGGTGGACAGCATCCGAAGCAGGCGAGTTCTTGGCCCGTATTGCGATGGAATCGGATGATCGATTGCGATTGGACAACGAGTCCTATCTACCCTTGCGTGTTCTTTCTCCGGTTCGCGTCCTGATGGTCGACGGGGATCGAAAGCCCGAGAAAATGGCGAGCGAAAGCGACTATCTCAAATTGGCGCTCGCCCCGTTCTCGCAGTTGGCGAAAGGGAGATCGGATCCTTTCGAGTGCACGGTCGTCGGGCCAAACGAATGGGGCGATGCGCAATTAAAGAACGCAGAGGTGGTTGTGCTTTGCAACGTACCTGCTCTTACCGAGAGCCAGTCCTCGATCTTGGCCAACTGGGTACAACGGGGGGGAGGCCTCTTGGTTTTCCCAGGAGATCGAACCAATGGCGATGCGTGGAATCGTTTGCCGAGTCTCGAACAAGGTGGTATCCGGAGCACGGAAGTGAAGCCTCGGGTGATTGCCGAGTCGGCGTCTCCAACCGATCCAGGATCCAGCAATTCCGAATCGCCAGTCGCGTCGGAAGGGCAGGTCACCATCGACACGGACAGTTTCTTGTGGAGCAAACTTCGAGAGCTTTCTCGACCCAGCCTCGAATCGCTCCGAGACACGCTGATCGGCGCTTACACGCCGATCACCGATTCCATGCCGAAAGGCTCTCAAGTGGTAGCGAAGCTTAGCAATGGGGACGCGTGGATTATCCGCTCCCCACTCGGAAACGGAACTGTTTTATGGTTTTCGTTTTCCTGTGACCGCTCGGATTCCAACCTACCCTCCCGCGCCGCGTTTGTACCACTGGTGCAACGTATTGTTTCGGATGCAGCGGGACGCGATTCTCGATCGTTCCTCCTCAGTCCGGGCGAACCATGGTCGATTCCCATTCCTCCCCCAACAGAGATGGGTGGGGCTGGACAACCACCCGATGGCACGCGAGAGACCATCACCGTCGTCGATCCATTTTCGGTGAAGAGAGAATCGCAAAGCACCGAGTGGCTCGATACGCGTCAGCAAGGAGTTTACGAGGCGAAGTGGAAGCGAGGGCCCCTCGAATATCGATCTTTGGCAGTTGTCGATTCTCGCGCGCGGGAAACGGAGGCTCAACGCGAATCTCGCTTGATGCCATGGGATTCGAAGTCTGCGAAAGACGGGTTGGAAACAAGAGAGTGGCCCGTTTCCCGATCTGCTTCCGATTATCTGAATGCGATGCGTGCCGACTTTCTCGGCCGTGAGGTATGGAGCTGGTTTTGGATCGCTGCCGTTCTTTGCTTTCTAGCGGAGATGGCGATCGAGCAATCGTACATGACGAAACGGGGAATGAAGGCGAAGGCGATTCATGGAGGGAGCGAGGTGCCATCGCGATGAGATTGGAGTTCACAGGAATAGTTCCCGGTTGGTGGATTGCGGCGCTCGCTTTGCTTGGGGGTGTGTTGATCGCAAGCTGGTATTGGCGCGAAACGAGATGGCTGCAGCGCCCCTGGAGTTTCATCCTTCCCCTGTTACGAGCGATTGCCTTTGCCTTGATGCTCGGAATGCTGGCAGGGCCAACGATTCGATACCAACATATCGACGGGACGCTCGGACGTATCGCTTGGGTTCTGGATCGATCGCGAAGTATGGCGATCCAAGATCCAGATAGGGAACAATCGAGAATCGAACAATTGCGAGCGGCATTGCAATCCAGCGGCAACGGCAATCCTAGCAATGGGGGGCTAGGCACCGGCGTTCTAGCTCGTGTAGCGGAAAGCCATCATCTGCGTCTCTTTACCACGGAAGGTGAAAAGCTTTGGGATTCTCTCCAAGATCGAGAGCCGGTTCCCACGAAGGCCTGGAATGCCGTGGAAGATTCGACCCCGCTGGGAGATGTGTTGCTCTCCCTGCTCTCGTCCAGCGAACAGACCCAAGATACTTCGCAGCCAGATCCCCCGGCTGCTTGGGACGCGATCGTCGTCCTCACCGACGGACAAAGCAATTCGGGGGCTGCGGTCGACGATGTCGTTCGCTCCAGCGGCCGGCGTGTCCCTATCTATTCACTCGGCGTGGGGGACAGGACGGAACCGGTTGATATCGCCGTTTTGGAAGCGACCTTTTCATCTTCGGTGCGAAGCGAAGATCGATTGCGAGGCAGTTTACGAGTGAAAGAAACCTTGCCCGCCGGCACACCTTATCGCGTTGGAGTCGAACACGAAGGAGATGTCGTTTGGAGTCAAGAAGTCATCTCGCAAAATCGGGGAGTCTATGAAGTAACGCTGGATGTACCTGCCGCTCCACTTCTCGCGAGAGCGCAGCAGCTCCATCCCTCTCGATTCGAACAACGGGCTGTACCACTGGATCTCATGGGTTGGGTCGAAACCGAGGCGGTCGAGTTAACACGCGAAAACAACCGATTGGCGTCATCAGCCTGGGGAGTCGTCAAACAGAATTCGGTACTCCTACTCGACCCATTAGGGGGGTGGGAGTCTCGATATCTCCGTAACGCACTCGACCGCGATCCTGCCTGGAAAGTCAACGCGTTTTTGGGGCCGAATGCTTTTCGAGCCGAGTTCTTCCCACGCACCAAACAAGATCTTTTTGAACTGGATCTTCTCATCATGACCATGGAAAGCGCAGGAAGCATTCCAGCTGAAAAACAGACTTGGCTGCGAGATTATGTCGCATACGCAGGAGCCGGACTGATCGTCCTCGACAGCGTCAAAGGATCCGAAACAACTCCCCCCGCATGGCTGCAGGAACTGCTCCCGGTGCAACGAACGGACACTTCGGCGCAGCAATCTGTTCAGAATCTTGATTTGGCTTCAAGCCCACCTGCCAACGTTTTAGGGGATACGCGAGGCGCGATACAGACTTTGAAGCTGACATCGGTCGGTTCGCAACAGCCCGCCTTTCAGTTCGAGTCGGATGGGATCGCAAATCAAAAGCTTTGGAGTCAATTGCAGCCCCCCCACACGTACCGCCATAGAGAACCGAAAGGGGGAGCCGAGGTGATCCTGGAAGGTGTGGTGGATCGGAATCGGTCGATCCCGTTGATAGCGACTCAGAGATTCGGACAAGGGCGTGTGGTTTACTTGGCAACCGATGAAACATGGCGATGGCGCTACGGCGTGTCGGATCTTTACCATCAACGGTTTTGGAATCAGTTGGCGGGCTGGATCATGCGACCTCCTTTCATCGTTCGCGGCGAACGGATTGCGATCGATGCGGGAACACGAGTGGTCCGGCATGGAGAGTCCTTGCAGATTCGCGCCAAAATATTGGGTGACGATGGGACGCCGATCGGATTGGATCGGGTTCTAGCCACGGTGGATGCGAACGGTCAGACCATTGCCGTCGTGGAACTTCAAGCGGTCGAGAATGCAGAGGGCTTTTTTGAGGGAGAGTGGACGATCCCCACTGCTGGTGTCGTTCCGGTCGACGAATCGCTGGTCCCCATCGAAGGGGAATATCGTATTCAACTCGTTCCCGATGGGTTGCCTGAGGAAACAAAGCTCCTCGCAACGTCGGTCTATGTGATGCGTCCTCCTGATCGTGAATGGGAGCGATTGGCTCGCAACGAATCCCTCCTCCAGCGGATGGCCGTGGAGTCAGGTGGCCAGTATCTGGACATCCAACAGAGCGAAGAGCTCGTCGAGCGATTGAAAGCCTACTCGAATGGAAAAGTTCTCGGAGTCACCATTCCCCTTTGGCAAAGTTTCCCTTGGTTCTTCGCAATTTTGATTTTGCTAGCGTCCGAATGGTGGCTGCGAAAACGAGTAGGGCTTGTGTGACATCGGGACTTGAACCGCATCCAAGCAAACATTGTCTTACGAAATTCGGTTGCAAGAATCGTAGTAGCTCGGCTATGGTGATCATCGAAAAACGAAATCGTCCGAATTGGTAGTGAGAAGCGGGAGGCTGGTTATGAATTGCAAACGAATGGTAGCTGCGGTTGCCTTGCTCTGTTGGATGGCTTCTCCGTCGCTGGTCGCGCAGGATTTTCTTAAGCAATTGGAGGAGAAAATCCTCAAACGTCAGGCGGAGGCGAAGGCCAAGGAGTCCGCGGCGAAAGAGAGCAAGCCTGAACAGGGGGCCAGCCCCCTTCAATTGAATCCGCCCGTCGCCATGCCCAAAGAGGATGGTCCCAAAGAAGGTGGGCCTATCGATGACTCCAAGAACGCTTCGAAGGTATCCGAAGAGGAGAATGAATTGCTCCCGCCCCCCCGCGGTGCGAACAGTCCGAAGCGAGCATCCGCCGTCCCACCTCCATTGCCCAAGCCGCAGCAGGCAAATCCGCTGCCCTCCCCTCCTCTATCATCCATTTCTCAGCAACCCCGATCGCAGCAATCCCGTCCACAGCAACCGGGCGGGGGCTATTTGGGGATGACCGTCGAATCCTCGGCGGGAGGTGGCTTTGGTCTGAATGTGGCGCAGGTCACCCCCGATTCGCCTGCGTACAAAGCAGGGTTTCGGCCGGGAGATCGATTGATCGGCGTCGAAGGGGCTGCAGTGGCGACCGTGGAAGACTTTGCGGTTCAGCTTGCCGAATATCCGGCGGGTACTCCCATTCGTTTTTTGGTCGATCGTCGCGGAAAAAACATGAGCTTGGTCGCCGTCTTGATGGATCGCAACATGGCCAACCGCATCCATGGCAATGTCCCTGGTGCGATTCCTTACGAGCCGGTTGCTCCTCAACCTGGCGATGCGTACTTTGGGGTCAATGTTGCAAATATGTCCGAGGCGTTTCGCAAACAGTTTGCCATCGGGGCCTACCGAGGTGCATCGGTGACCGATGTTATATCTGGGTCTCCTGCGGAGCGAGCGGGATTGAGGCCCGGCGACTGCATCGTCTCCATGCGAGGAGAGGAAGTCAAAACGGCCGACAATGTGTACGACCATATTCTCACGGCCAGCCCTGGGGAACTGTTGGAGTTCACCTTCTACCGAGGTGCCATCCTTCAAAGGGGGAGCGCCGTACTGGTTCGAAAGAATGCACCTGAGGTCTCAGGTGAATGGGAAGGGAGCGGTGTTACGGCCGAGATGCTGACCCCCGAATACGTTTCCGCCCTACAACTGGAGTTGGAACGAGTCGCTACCGAGTTATCGACCGCGCAGCAGCGGATCGCGGAGTTGGAATCGAGATTGAGACAGTTGGAACCCCGTCCCTAGCGATTTGTCTTGATACAATGGCGGGATGAATCCCTCCAACCTACCCCACCGCCGTTCGTTTCTTTCCCACATCGCCTCCTCTTCCATCGTGCTGAGCGCTTCCGCAGGGAACTCTTCACTGATGCAGAGGTCTCACGCGGCTCCCATTTTCGCGCCACAGGAGAAGGCTTGGCAGCCTCTCCAGCGGTTCAGCCGGATGACCCAGGAGTGGCTTGTTGATCAGGTCCGTCTAGCCGAAAACGAAGGGAACCGATTGCGCGCCCAAGTTCGCTCCCCTGAGGAGGCTGCGCAGTATGTGGCCAGCTGCCAGGACCGCGCGCGGCAATGCTTCGGTCCCTTGCCCGAAAAGACACCTCTCCATGCCAAAGTCATGAAGGTCACCGAGCGGGACACCTATCGAATCGAGAATGTGATTTTTCAAAGCCGCCCAGGATTTTGGGTCACTGCCAATCTCTATGTTCCGAAGGAGCTGCGAGGGAAGGCGCCCGGAGTCGTCGGTACGTGCGGCCACTCGGCCAATGGCAAAGCCGCAGAAGCCTATCAGTCCTTTGCGCAGGGTTTAGCAAGGCTCGGTTATGTCTCACTCATCTACGATCCGATCGGCCAAGGTGAGCGACTGCAGTATTCCGCACCGGACCGCAAAGCGAAATGGTCTTCCGGTGTCTCCGAACACATCCAGATGGGGAATCAGCAGACGCTCGTCGGCGAGTTCCTCGGGACATGGTTTGCATGGGATGGAATCCGCGCCCTCGATTACTTGCTCACCCGCGAAGAGGTCGACCCCAACCAAGTCGGCGTCACGGGAAACTCCGGAGGAGGTACGCAAACGACTTGGCTCTGCGCCCTGGAGTCGCGTTGGACCATGGCCGCTCCCGCTTGCTTCATCACCACGTTTCGACGCAATGTCGAGAACGAACTGCCCGCTGATACCGAGCAGTGCCCACCAAAGGCCCTCGCACTCCGCATGGACCATTCGGATTTCCTCGCCGCCATGGCTCCGAAGCCGATGGTGATTCTCGCCCAAGAAAAAGACTTCTTCGATGTTCGCGGTGCGGAGGAGGCCTATGATCGGCTCAAGCGGCTTTACACTGCGATGGGGAAACCCGACAACCTGCAATTGGTCATCGGACCGAACTACCACGGCTTCTCTCAAGAAAACCGTGAATCGATGTACCGATTCTTCAACACACAAACCAATCTGGAGGATCGCGATGTGGAATCGGAGATGGTTATCGAGAAGGACGAAACACTCTGGTGCACTCCTCGGGGTTCGGTCGCGGACCTCGATTCCAAAACCGTTTTCTCCTACACGCGAGATATCGCCCAGTCGCAACAACGCGCTAGACACAAGCCGACCGCTAGCGAGCTACCGGAACGTATCCGGACAACGCTGCGAGTTGTCGCTCCGTCAAGCGATCCCGATTACCGCATCTTGCGAAGCGTCGGAAATCGTCTTTATCCTATCAGGCAGTACACGACCTACGCCGTCGATACCGAACCGGGCATTCACACAATTGTGACAATGCTTGCGAATGAAAACTGGATGTCCCGTCCTAGTCAGGATCTCACGGATGTCACCCTCTATGTCTCGCACCGCTCGAGCGATAGCGAACTTCGAGACGACGCGTGGCTCCGTGAACAAGTCCGAACGGCAGGAGGCATGCCCTTTTTCGCATGCGATGTTCGAGGGATCGGAGATTCTCAACCTGACACGTGTGGCGCTAACCAATTCGACAACCCTTATGGTAGCGACTACTTCGGTGCAGCGCATGGTCTCATGCTCGATCGTCCTGTCTTGGGCCAACGAGTGACCGATTGCTTGCACACAATCCAGTGGCTGGAATCGATCGGCACCAAGCGGATCCATCTCATGGGCACTGGCTGGGGGGCGATCGTCGCCGCATTAACGGGAGTTCTAAGTCCCGTTGTGAATCGCGTGACCTTGAAGCATGCATTGGTCTCGTTTCAATCGGTCGCCGAGACCGAAGACTACGATTGGCCTTATGCGCTGCTTCCCGCTGGTATTCTGAAAGCATTTGATCTGCCTGACTGCTACGAAGCCTTGGCAGCGAAAGGGCTTGAGCAAATAGACCCGTGGGGTGCACGCGATGGGAAACGCTAAGGCGTTCCCCTCCCACTCGACATCTTGATGATCTGTTCAGCTTTGTGATAGGCGAACTGCGAACGCCCCGATTGATCGTTGTGGCAATAGGAACGCACGCAATAAGACTGAAACTCGTCGAGAGACATGCGGATGCGCAGCAGAATGACCCCCACTCGCTCCGCTTGCCGTTCATGCTCCAAGGCTGCGACCTTCCATTCCTCAAACGAGTCAAAGAACTCCTGCGGATCCTCGGCAGCATCGCGAAATGATTCGTAGACAGTCTCGTTGGGATACCAAGGAACCGCCGCCACATCGGGTGAATCCATCGTCATTTGGATTTCTTCTTGGTAGCCTTCCTGGTGGTTGCTTTCTTGGTCGCGGTCTTGTTCGCGACTACCGTCTTGGTCACCTTGTTCTTCTCCGTGGGAGTCTTCTTGGTGACTGAAGTTTTGCTGCTGGCCGCTTTCGACTCTTTCTTCTTCGGTCCCACCACTTGTTCATAAAGCTGAATGTATCGAGCGAGCGAGATCCGTTGGACCGTGCGACCTAGCAGTTCTAAGGGGATGTCTTCGAGTTTCTTGAAGCGAATGCAACTCTTTCCCATGTCCAGTTTCTTGCCCGTCTTGGCATACTCCTCTTCAAACCATTTCAATTCGTCGGGGAACATATAGAGGTGCATGAAGTAGATCGCGAGATGATTCTTTTGCGATGCGATACCCCCAAACGGGAGGGGCTGTTTAGGATCGCAGTGATAACCGGCGGTATAGAGTCGGTGCGGGACATAATAGCCGACCATCCCATATTGCATTCCCTCTTCGAACCCAGGATCCAGATGTTCTCGCACCGCTCGCCGCATCGCTTCGATTCCTGCGCGGCGATCGTCCGGTAGGCTGTCGAGATATTCCGCCACAGTGGAAGCTTTGCTTTGCATTGCAAACCTATTATTCTTCTTCTGGATGGAAGCGATGGAGGAAACCGTGAAAGATCGGTACGATCCGCAGTTCGTCGGAAGAACGCTCGTATTTCATCGCTAGCCAACCTGTGCAAAACGAGCCATTCTAGACGATTTCGAAGCCTTTTCGTTGTTCGCGCTGCAAGTGTCCGTTTGCTTCTTTGTCATCCACGAAGTGCTCCGCGGCCGGATCCCATCGGAGCTTTCGTCCCAACCGAATGGAGATATTCGCTAAGTGGCAGGAGGAGACGCTGCGATGCTGACTCTCCACATCGGAGATCGGTTGCTTCCGTGACTCCACACAGTCAAAGAAATTCCCCATGTGGTTGATGATGGCATCCAGTTTTCCGGCGCGAAGGGGGCGATCGTGATTGTCGGCCGAATAAACATTCCAAGCTTCTCGCGGAAGGGGTTCCTCACGCAATCGCTCCACAGGGGCGCCGGTGATCTTACCGCGATTGACGAAGATGCGGCCGCGGTCCCCGGTGAAGAGGATACCGTTTTCCCCTTCGTCGCGCACGGTCATGCGAACTCCATTTTCAAAGAGATAGTCGACGGAGAAATCGATGGGGACGTTGTAACTGTCGGGCTGATTTGCGAACCGCCCCTTCCCATCGATCTCAATTGGATTGGAGCCGATCGCCCACTGAGCGATATCGACATGGTGAGCCCCCCAATCGGTCATCTGTCCACCAGAGTATTCGTACCACCATCGGAACGTGTAATGGCATCGTTCCTCGACATAGGGAACCTCCGGCGCCTGGCCTTGCCAGAGATTCCAGTTGAGGTGGGAGGGGGCTGGGCGAGGCGTGAAGGGGCCGCCAACACCGTTTTTTCCAAGGACGACATCGACCTGTTTCAACTTACCGAGCCGGCCAGCCCGCACCATCTCCACGGCCAAGCGAAAGCGTTCGTCGCTTCGCTGCCATGAACCAACTTGTACCATTCGCCCGGTCTCGCGAACGGCTTTTACCAGTTGCTTTCCTTCGTCGATAGTCAGCGTGAGCGGCTTCTCGCAGTAAACATCTTTACCTGCCCTGCAAGCATCGATCACCATTTTCGTATGCCAGTGATCGGGAGTGCCGATCAATACAACGTCGACATCTTTGCGGGCGAGGAGTTGCTGGTAATCCTCGAAACTGGCTGGGGTGCTGCCAAAGGCCGCCTTGGCTTGATCGCGCACATGGCGATCGACATCGCAAACCGCGACGATGTCACCGTACATTTGGGCTTTATGCGCGATGACACTTCCTTGGTATCGAAGGCCGATCGCACCGACACCTATCCGCTCATTGAGGTAGCGAGGCTTGGGGTGTGCGACCGCCAGGGTGCGAGGAGTAGTGGTCGCGATTGCAGCGGCACTGAGTGTGGCCCCAAGGACCGAACGGCGAGAAAGAGAGGTCATGGTGAGCACAGGGGAAGGCGGGAGAGAACCGTCGAGGATGACGGTTCTCAATATACATGAAAAGGATTGAGGCGACGTCGGAAGTGATTAGCGGCGGCGTTCGCGGTCGCTAAGGGGGCGCCGCATTCGGTTGAGCCGAGGTTTTTTCGTAGCCCCTTGAGCGACCAATCCAAAGCTTTCGGGAGCGGATCCGATTTCTACTTCGTCCCGGATCACGGTCGGCGTGCTCACTTCGCGAGACATGGTCGCGTGGTTATCCGACAGCGGGTCGAGCACCAGCAGTCGATTGATCTTGTGCTCGATCTCGGTCAGCATCTGCCCTTGCCCCTTGGCCACGAACGAAAATGCAATTCCTTCTCGTCCCATCCGTCCGGTCCGGCCGACTCGATGGACATAGTCGCTGCAGTCGTCGGGTAGATCCCAGTTGATGATATGGGAGATTGTCGAGACATCGATCCCCCGTCCAACAACGTCGGTTGCGACCAAGATCTGGACAGAACCTTCCCGCAACTGTTTGAACACCGCGTCGCGTTGCGATTGGTTCATATTCCCGTGAATGGTTGCCAGGCGCAGATGTTTCAGATCCGGAAACTTGTGCAGTTGGCGTTCAAGCTGGTTATGAAGCTTGGCTGTCCCGAGTTTGGTCCGGCAGAAGATGATCGTTTGAGGGGGACGCTCTCGTTCGAGAAGCGCTAGAAGCGTTTCCAGCTTCTTCTCCGGCGCAACGGTCAGATAGCGTTGTTCGATCGTCTCGACGGAAATGTCCTTATTCGAGCAGTCGATGTGGACGGGCTCAAAGAGATAGCGATTCGCCAACTCTTTCACTTCTGCGGCCAACGTCGCGCTGAGTAGAAGCGTTTGACGGTTTTCGGGGCATCTGCGAAGGATCCGTTCAATATCGGGGCGAAATCCGATGTCGAGCATGCGATCGGCTTCGTCGAGGACGACGCACCAGAGGCGTCGCAGATCGAGGGATCCACGCTGGATGTGGTCAATCACACGGCCCGGCGTTCCGACCACCACCTGAACTCCCTCGCGTAGCATACGAGTTTGGCGGTCCAAGTGCTTGCCACCAGCCACCTCGAGGATCGAAGTCGGGCACCCATCGGCCAGCTTGACAAATTCGCCGTGAACTTGGGCAGCCAATTCTCGCGTGGGGACCAGCACCAAGGCTTGGGGAGTGGCACAAGCGCGAAGAGGGTCGAGTTGCTCCAAAATCGGGATGGCAAAAGAGGCTGTTTTACCGGTTCCCGTTCGCGCCTGACCGATCAGATCGTAGCCTTCCATCGCCCAAGGAATGACGCGCGATTGGATGGGTGACGGGCGTTCGTAACCGAGTTTGGCAAGGGCCCTCATCATGATCGGAGATAGTCCGAGCTCTTCAAACGTCTCAGCGATTTTTGATTCCATGCCTCTCAATCCCGGTTGGTGTCGTCCAAAAAAACATTTTACGTTAGAGTTGTGACTAAGATATGCCGCTTTGCTCAGAATCTCATTTTTGTCCGAATCTAATGGAAATTGACCCTTTCGAATCGTCCGACGAAGCTCATCTCTGGAGTTTGAGAGTCTTTCAAAAGCTCGAGACGGCCGGCCGGGGCGAGGGGCCTGGACGATCGGAATTCCCCGACCCGGATTCTCCGTTTTGGTCCATCCCGGTCGCCAGGGAGCTTGCGGAGAACTGGTTGGCCTATTCTCACGATCATGGCCCCTCTGCTCAAGCACCCCATGCGAACCGCGAACTGGAGCTAGCGAGTCAAGAAGACTCGTCCGACCCATCGCCCCTTCAACCAGCGAATTTCGGTGCCCTGGAAAAACTGCTCCGAAAGCTGGCTCAATGGCTTCGGCAGTCCGTTGTCGCTCCTCTGGAAAGCGAAGAAGCGGCCCTCCGCCGCCTGATGGCTGTTCAGAGCGCTGCCGAGCTCTATCTGAAGATTCGACACGGACGATTCACTCGCGCCGAAGGGGCGCTTCTGCAGGTCCCGTTTGCTTCTGGGCATTCCACCGCCATTCGCATGGGAATCGATCTGTTGCTCCAGCAACCTCCGGATGCTTGGACGTCGGCTTCCCTCGCTTTGAGCCCCCTTTTGCAGTACGACGATTGGGATCGCTCGATCGTGTTCCCTCGCGTATTCGATACCGCCAATCCCTCGATCTTGAGCTCGGCACTCGACATCGCCAACCACCTTTTCTCCCAAAAGAAAGTCGAATCTCACCCCGCCCAAGAACGCTACCCATTCTTCGTGAAGCTGCTTGGGGAAATGGTTCAGCGTTTGGGTGTCCTGGAAGAGAATCCGGCCAAGTTCGGGGACTCCGCGGAATCGATTCAACGGATCTTATTCGATTCAGTCTCGCTTTGCGTTTCCCTTTGCCACACCATGTCGGCGATCGGAGACGCCTCATGCATCGGTAAATTGAATCAAGCGCTCGAGCTCAAACATCGACGCATCCGTACCGAAGCTGCCTTTGCCCTCGGTAAACTGGGAGAGCAGCATGGCATCGATGCCCTGATGGAGATGGCGATCGATCCGGCGGTTCGCACTCGAGTCCTTGCGTACGCCGAAGAACTCGGGTGCATCGAAAAGATCGATGAACAATATCGCTCGGTATTAGCTATCGCGGAGTCGCAATTGGCGCAGTGGCTTGCTCAAGTTGAGAACATGGGACTACCGCCCACGAGGATCGAATTGCTTGAACAGCGTACGCTCCCGTGGCCAGGATTCGAGTCGCCGCAGGAATGTTTTCTGTTCCGATTTGGCTACGGCATGCGCGATAGCGAATTCAGCAATGTCGGATTCGCGGGCCCGACCTCCAAAGCTTTTTCGCAGGATCTCGCGAATGTCTCGATGGATGACGCATTCGCCATCTTCGCCGGCTGGGATATCGAACATCCTGAAGTTTACGAAACCCCAGCCAACCGGCTCTCGACTTCCGATGAAGCGACCGTACTGGAGTGGGGACAAGTCCTGCAACCGGATAGGTTCGAAGTCGTGGAGCCTGCGTTCCTAGCTCACTTCTTCGGTAATCGCGTGTTGGTAGGTATGGGTGAAATGGGAGGACGCAAGCAACCGTTTGCGTTCGATGGAAAGGAGCTGGTCACGCTCCCTTCCCTGGCTCCGTCTCTCGATGCGCTCACGCTCACCTATTACCTGTGGCGAGGCCGCGAGTTCTTTCATACGTTTGCCTAGCCGTCTCGGACTCTTGCCGAACGGCTTATTTGATCTGCTGGACGGCTTTCCCGTCTTCGACCTGCCAGACCCAAAGCATTCCGTCTTGACCGCCAGCAGCTACCATCGCGGTTTTGATGTCGGCCGCGTTGGGAGTGATTGCCGTCAAGGTATAGAGCGCATCGGCAGGGCCGCCGATCGCTCGAATCAGTTTCCCATCGGCTGCGTTGTGCAATCGGACTTGCTGGTCCGCTGAGGACGAAAGGATCTGCGTGCTTCGCCCTACAAAGGAGAGCGCGGTGACTTCTTTACCGAAGCCAGCGATGGTCCGCTGGGCTTGACCAAGCTCGACATCCCATACCTTGACCGTGTTATCCGCGCTGGAGCTTGCAAGTAAGAATCCGTCGTCTTGCCAGGCCAAACCGAGGACATGGTGGGTATGTCCCTCGAGCGTCCTCGGAGCGAGTTCTGTGTTGACCGTATGAAGCCGGACGAGTTTGTCGGCTCCTCCCGTCGCAACCTGTTGTCCATCCGGTGAGAACTTCGCAACGAAGATGGTGTCGCTATGGACTTGCCCCCAGTCTTTCCGAATGGTGCTCGTCTCGACGTCCAGCAGTTTAAGGTCTCCAAATCGACTTGGCGGTCCGCTTCCAACCACAAGCAGTTTTCCATCGTGACTAAAATCCAAAGCGGTAACGCGATCGCTAAAGGGAGAGTCCTCCGCAGTGCCGATCGTCTTTTCCAGCGACCAGCGGTTCGCCAAATTCCAATGGATCGAGCGACCATCTTCGTGGATTGCCAATACTTGCCCATCCACCGTCAACGCGAGGGCCGCTGGTGACACAAGATTTCCCGCGACAGTCGATTGATTCGTCCCGCGATCGGTTCGAAACGCATGGAGAGATCCATCGGTTCGGACGGTCACGCATGTCTTTCCGTCGGGTGTGATGGCGGCTTGGCTGATCGGAATCGGTGGCTTGCTCCCCTTCACGTCCTGTGCAGACTTCTCGAGCGTCGCTAGGTCTGCTTTGTCCGTTTCCAACTGTTTTTGAAAACTGGCGAGCGTGGCGGCCGCCTTCGCTGCGGATTGATCGGCTGCGACGAGGGTCTTGTCCAAGTTCTCGAGTTTGGCGTTCTCTTCCTTTTTCGCAGCCTCGGCCTTCGCAAGATTTGCTTTGCGGGCCTCCAAGTCTTTTTGTGATTGCTCCAGCTTCTTTTTGGCTTCCTCCAGTGCGGCCGTCGCAGCTTGGACAGCGGCTTCTCCCTCAGTGACTTGTTTTGTTTGCGTGTCGAGCTCGGCGACCTTCTTCGTCAGCGCGTCTTGGATTTCCGTCTTCGTTTTCTGGAGCTTGGCAACATTTTCCGCTTCCGCTTTCTGACTCTTCTCCAACTCGGGAACTTGCGAAGCCGCTCGATCCACCTTGGCTTTGAAGCGAGTAAAACGAGTCTCCGATTCTTCAATGGCTCGCTGCGATTCTAAATCCAATCGATTTTCCCAAAGGGCTTTGCCATCCGCTGCGTTCCACCCCTTCGCGACACCATCGGTCCCGATAGTCACCAAGGTGTTTCCATCGGCCGAAAGGATGGCAACAGAAGCCGCGGAGCCATGAGCGATTGTTCTCTCGGTTTTCGACTGCGAGAGAGACAGCAGATGGGATGTGCCATCCTGTGTTGCAGCCAAGACGCGATCCGGAGCCGCGAAGTCGATCGCAACGATTTGCGCGATTTCTTTCCCAAGCTCCGACTTCACCCATCCTCGCTCGCCATCGTTAGCACCGTTCCACTGCCAGGACCGAAGCTGTCCTTCGGTGGTCCGGAGCAAGAACCCGTTCGCGTTGGACGCGACGATTTGCGATGCCGAAACATCGGTCTTCTGCAAATGTTCCGGCACCAAGGCCTTCATCTTTTGGGCAACAGCATCGGCGATCGGTAAGAGGGCGACATGGGAGTCCTCGAGTAAAGCGATCACCTTTTTGCCATCGGAGGTCCAATCGATCGAACGGATCGGGGCAGGAGCGTCCCACCGAGCAACCGTTTGTAGGGATTCGGTATCGACGATCTCCAAACTCGGAGCGCGCGTCGCTTTCGCAAGCCATTTCTCGACCGGAGAAGCTGCCAGGGTTACGCTTCCTCGGATATTGGCTGCCATGGCATCGGAGATCGCTTGGTCCGCTCTTCGCCAAATTTTCACGTCGCGGAATCCGCCGGTTGCGATGCGGTTCCCGGTTCGATCGATCGCGACCGACTGAACCAAATCTAGGTGCGTGGCGTTGTTCGGGGCGGGTGTTGCCGCTCCATTGGGAGTTGGGGTGGCCAAGTCGGGGTCGAGGAGGACAAAGGGCTCCGACGAACCATGAGCCGCCCAATGGTAGACCACCGCTTGGTTTCCTCGGCCTAGGACCGTGAATTGTCCATCTGTGGTCGCATCGATTGCATAAATAGGGCGGACCGAATCAGGGATCCTCTGCCATTCCATCTTGGTGGCGTTCTTCTTCGAACCAGCCGCTGCACCGCCGTCGATCCATGCAGCTAGGAGCGCGATCTCTTCGGGCGTGAATTGCTTCGCGCCGACCTTGTTATCGGCCGGGGGCATCAATTCCTCTTCCCCTTTGACGCGTCGGACCAAGCTGCTTTCGAGCGATTTCCCGGTTTGCAGCGCCTCTCCGCTATCTCCTCCTTTGAGAAGAACGTCGAGGTTTTCCAGATTGAGCCCCCCCTCGGCCTTCTGTAGATTGTGGCAGGCAACGCAGTTTTTCTGCAGCAACGGCTGAATATCGTTGACGAAATCAGGTGGTTCTGCGGCTTGGGACACGAGGGTGAATGCCGAGATTCCGACTACGAAAAGAGGGGCAAGACAGAAACGAACTCGGAAAGCCATGTTCTTCCTTTAGACGGGTGGAACCCCGTATGAGGGAGGGAGGGGTGCGGTGGGACTCTCCATGGTAATTGAACTTGGGCCATCCGGAAAGAATCAAGCTCGGTTTGCTTGCCTATGTTGGCGGGAGCCTTGAACTACAATAAATAGGCCGTGCACGACTCCCTTTTTCCAAAGAGAACGACTGAACGATATGGAGTATGGAAGAACTGCGAGAGAAGCCGTCCACTACTATGCCCAACTCCGGCGAAGCAACGCTTCCTGGCTGCTTCTGACAGCAAGGCGTGCCCCCATCGTATTGAGCAGCCTGAAAACTTTGATGGAGGCGAATCCGAATGGGATTGCCATGGATGACGCGGTGGAGCATCTGGCTGGTTTGTTCGCCGATTTCATCAACGACAGCGAGTTCGAGTTGAGCGAGGAACCTCCCGCAATGGCTCGCAAAGAGTTGCGGTTGTGGCTGAAGAATGGATTGATCGTCGAACGAGATGGAATGGTGATGGCGACCAACGCTTTCCAACGCGCCATCGCTTTCCTGGAATCGCTCGAAAACGAAACGATGACTTCCACCGCATCCCGTTTAGCGACCGTGCAAAGGGCGATCGAACTGCTCGACGCCCAGCTGAGCCGCAGTCAAGTCGAACGCGAAAAGTCCCTACAGGCTCGGATCGATGCATTGCAGAAAGAGCTTCAAGCGGTCCAAGCTGGGGAGTTCGAGGTCTTAGACGGCCCGAAAGCGATCGAAGGAATTCGCGAGGTCTACCAGCTCGCCGTCAGTCTTCAGTCCGACTTTCGACGCGTCGAGGATTCTTATCGCAGAGCCGATCGCGAACTGCGAGAACGAGTCATCAGCGAAAAGCAAAATAGGGGTGAGATCGTCGACGAACTCCTCAATGGATATGACGCCTTAGCCAATACCGCGGAGGGGCAAGTTTTCGAGTCGTTCCATGCCCAGTTGGTGAAAACCGCCGAGTTAGAAGTCATGAAAGCGCGCTTGCGATCCATCCTCGACAATGCCAATACGGACGAAGCATTGCAAAGGAAGCAACGCGCCGATCTTCAGCAACTGGTTTCTCGGCTCGTTCAGGAATCGGAACGAGTCATCCAAGCCCGCGCACGGAGCGAGCGGGATGTGCGTACTTTTTTGAAATCGGGATTAGTCGAAGAGCAAATCCGCGTCGGAGCGTTGTTGCAGGAGATCTTGCAAGCGGCGTTGCACGTCGATTGGCATTCGTCAAAGGTGCGTAAATCGGATAGCCCACTTCCACCCATCGCTCCCGCTCTTTCCAATCTACCCCTCGTCGAGCGACTCCTCATCAAGCAAGCGGAACAATCGGAAGTGAATGAGCTAGAACTCACACCCCGCGAGGCAAATCCAAATGAGATGGACGATGAGTTCTGGCAAGCCTATCACGCATTGAATCGATCGCAATTGTTTGAGAACACCCTGAATCACTTGTTGGAAACCGGTACGCCTCTCTCGATCGGAGAGTTGGCGAAAGCGCTGCCACCGACCCACGATCTGGAGACCTTGGCCTATTGGCTTGCGATGGCGCGACAGGCCGGTTTAGATGTTCGTGAGGAATCCGAGGTGGTCGATCTGGGGGACGAATCGCAGGGGATTACCCGATTCTATGTTCCGGAAGTAAAACTGACCTCCGATCGCATCCTAGACCTGGGAGCATCGAGCTTGGAATGAGCAATATCTTTGACCGCATAGCATCGGGTGACACAATCCCTGACAATTTGCCTGACAACTCCCTTGAGAGCGCGGCGAGCGACACGCTCCGTGAGTCCGACGAACATCTAGGACCGGAGTGGCCAGAGAACGATGCGTTGACCTCTGCGGTGGCCGCCCCAGAAGGACAAACGCCCGCAGAAATCAAGTCGGCTGTTCAGGAACTGTTGAAGAACGGATTCATCGAAGAGGAGGGACGCTCCGATTTGTTTCAATGCATTCGTATCCATGAATCCGCAATTCAAGAAGCTTTGGAACCACTCGATTTGGAGGTCCGATTGGATACTCACCGCGGGGTTGCGTTCCTTCGGATAAGCCACCCAATGGTCGATGCGAATAACAGTGATGAGGGTTGGTCCCATCCTTTGATACGCCGTCAACGACTCACGTTAGAACAATCGTTGGTCATCGCCATTTTAAGGCAATCGTTCGTGATGCATGAGCAAGAGTCGGGAGTCGGGCACTCGCCGGCCAAGATCGCGATCGATGATTTGCTCCCGCAATTCCTGGTTTATTTCGGAGATACGGGTAGCGATTCGAAGAACGAAAGCAGGCTTGTGCAGCTTCTGGATCAGCTGAAAGGGTATGGATTGGTTTCAGAGATGGACAAGAAGCAGGAGGTAACGATTCGACCGTTGATTGCGCACTTAGCGAATCCCGAATCGCTACAGGCTTTATTGCAAGTCCTCCGTGAGCAACGTGTTGGTTCCGACGATGACGAAAAGGAGCCACGATGAACGACTCGGAAGGGAGCGAACCATCCTATCTCTTGACCCAGTTAGAGGTGTTCAATTGGGGGCCATTTTGCGGCATGCATCGCGCGGACTTTGATCCGATCGGAACGGCGATTATCGGTCCGACGGGGAGCGGTAAGACGACATTGGTCGATGCGCTCATGACGCTGCTCGTCGCGCAGCCTCGATACAATCTCGCATCGACCGGAGGGCATGAAAGCGATCGAACGTTGGTCTCTTACGTTCGTGGAGTATTAGGAGGTGATGGGTCCGACGGTCGAGAGGAAGTCGCCCGTCCTGGCAAAACGATCACGGGGATTTGCGCGACCTACCAAGGAGGGACGCAGACCGTTCGCCTGGCTGGGTTGTTATGGACCGAAGGGACGGGGAACTCCGCCGAAGATTTGAAAAAGCGATGGATCTTCTCGCTCGCCGACGATCAGTCGCTGGAAAGCTGGATCCGTATGCTCCACGACGACGGCGTCCGCGATTTGCTCAAGATGGGTCGTGAGACCGCCAACATTCGTTTCTTCGATAGCAAGCGAGCGTACTTGACGCATATCCGCAAATTCTTTGATGTCGGCGAAAATGCCTTCACGCTGCTTAATCGCGCCGCAGGGTTGAAGCAGCTTAACAGTATCGATGAGATCTTTCGGGAACTGGTACTGGACGATCGCTCGGCATTTGATCGGGCGATTGAAGTAGCCGCCGAGTTCGATAATTTAGCTGCAATCCATGCCGAGTTGGAAACAGCCAAAAAGCAAGTCGATTCGCTGTTACCTGTTGCCGAAGACGACGATCGGCTTCTCAAAGCGCGCCACCGTGTGGAACGACAGCAGATCATCAAACGGATTCTGCCGATCTGGTTTGCGATGCAATCGCGAGAGAAGTGGACAACCGAGATCCAGCGGATGCGACGAGAGCTTGAAGAAATGCAGCTGCAAATCGCGTCCAAAGAGCTACTCGCCGAGGAAATGAAGGAACGGGTCGAGTCGCTTCGCGAACGCTATCTCGAGCTGGGAGGAAATGTCATCGCGGAGCTGGAAAGCACCATCTCGCTTCGCACGGAAAGCGTCGAGCTCAAACGACGATACGCGGGACAGTATCAGCGAATGATGCAGCGACTCGCACTCCCCGATACCCTTTCGGAAAAGATGTTCTTCACGAATCGCGAGTTGCTGAAACAGCGTCGTATCGACGAACAAGAATCGCGGAGCGCACAACAAGAGAAAACATTGATCGCGCTCTCCCAGGCTCGCGAGCAAGAAGAGAAGTGTCGCGAATTGGAGCAGCTCGTTCAAAAAGTTCAGGCTCGACCGGGTTCCAATATTCCACCATCCTTTCAAGACTTCCGAGCGGATCTGGCGGCGCAATTAAGCCTTAAAGAATCTGAGCTCCCTTTTTTGGCGGAGCTCGTCGAAGTCAAGGTGAGCGAATCGAATTGGCGTGGAGCGATCGAACGAGCTATCGGCTCGGAACGACTTCGCATCTTGGTTCCCGCCTCTCAAATGCAGGCAGCACTGCGGTGGATCAATCAACGCGACAATCGATTGCACGTTCGACTGCAGGAAGCGGGTCGAAGCGAAGGGGGCGAACAAGGATTTCGCGACGGGTATGTTGCCAAGTTGCAGTTCAAAGAGCATCCGCTGGTGGGGACCGCCAAACAACTTTTGGTGAGCCGCGATCTCCATTGCGTGGATTCTCCCGAAGCCCTTCAACGCACCGAACATGCAATGACCATCCAAGGTCTTCAATCGGGCCGCAAAGGGAAGTTCGAAAAACAAGACCAAAGGAGATTGGATCAGGACTGGATGACGGGCTTCGACAACCGCGACCAGCTGGAATTCCTCAAACAGGCATGGATGGCTGCGCGCCAAGAGGCCGAGAAACGGAAGCTTGAAGCCACCCAGAACAGCCAGAACCTCGTCCAATTGGACGAACAATTGCAGATCCTCGATTCTCTGCTGGAACTAGATTTTGCAAGTATCGATCTTCCCAAAGCCGAATCGGAGTTAGCCAAAGCACAGGAACGATTGGCCGCTCTGCTCGACCCCAATTCCGATGCGAGCCAATCCAAGTGGGCCTTTGAGAAAGAGAACTGGGCCCTGGAAGAACTGCGCAAAGAACTGATGGACCGCCAAACCAAAATCGGTGTCCTGGGAGCCAATTGCTACCAAGCAGAACAGGAGCGAGACAAAGCGGCGGAGCGTATCGGGGAA